>JAPLSY010000078.1 GCA_026398415.1 Kiritimatiellota bacterium
ACTGGCACCGTCACCCCCGATCAGAATCGGGGTGACGGGACACCTCAAAAGGATCATTAAAAAGGATTGGATAAGAGAAGAAAGAACAGAGAAATGCAAACCGGAAACCATCAGATTTTAACACTTGACGGCACATCCCCATTTCGGATAGCGCTATGAATAAAAGCAACAAGCAAGGTTTATGGCCGTTCCGTGGTATCATGCTTGATGCCGCAAGGCAGACGGAAAGATATGCGTACTATGAGCGTTTAATCCCCGACCTCGCGCGATGGGGATACAACACGATCATATTGCATCTTGCGGACGATGAGGGCTGCGCCATAAAACTTGATTCCCCACGGCTCCTTGCAACGTCCGGAGCCCTGCCGGTTCATCAGTGGCGGACGCTGGTTAAGTTGGCTGCTCAACATGGAATCAGCATAATTCCGGAAATAGAGTGTCTCGGCCATACCGGTTACATTACGCGTCTTCCGGAATATGCCCATTTGAGGGAGCCGCCCGGCCAGAAAGGGCTTTATTGGAGCATTTGCCCGATCCACCCGCAGACGCTGGAATTTATGGAAGCTATTTTCCGGGCCATTGCCGATATCTTTCCGGCTCCGTATATTCACATAGGCATGGATGAGGCGGATATTGGCGGAAGCGCCCTGTTGAAGGAAGCCCTGAGGTCAAAACCTCTATGGCGTATTTTCGGGGATTATCTTGTCCGGATAAACGCGATAGTCCAGAAATTGGGTCGGCGTTCCATGGCTTGGGGAGACCACCTGCTTATGCATAAGGAGCTTAGAGATATGGCGCCCCGGGACATGGTCATATGTAACTGGCTCTATGGCAAGGGACACCGCGAGGATTATGAAAAAACAACGCTGTATTTTCTTGACGCCGGTTTTGATGTCCTCGGCTGCCCGTCGGGCTGCTGGGGCGGCACTCAGTTTATTCCGCGCCGCGAAAATTTGGCTAATTTACTTGAGTTCAGCAACACCTGCCGGAGCCTTAATCATAAAAATATTCTTGGGATGTTGAACACCATGTGGTGTCCCTACCGGCATCTGCCCGCCGTCGTTCATCCGATTATGGCATATGCCGGAAAATTATTTTCCGGCGATACGGGGGCGTTCGATGATTTCATTACGGGATTCGTTGCCCGGCAGTTCGGCTTGGATGGTCCGGCTTTAAGATCGGCCGCCGGCGGCATCGCGGGGTTACACACGGCACGTTCCCAGAGTTTTTTCGACAAAGTATTGCTGTCGGAAAAACCGGAAACTCTAGGAGAACGGCAGATGGATATCCAATATGTTCTTGAGGCCTGTGCATCTGCTGAAACCGCCTTGCTAAGGGCTAAATCCGATGTCCAAAGCCTTGCCGATGAATTCGAGCAATGGATATTTACGGCCGCTTTTTTGCGCAAGCTGGCACAATTGCGGCTTTCCGAAATGGAAAATGCCTTGCCCAACGCAGAACTTCGGAAAGGGTTATATCGCAGTTTTCAAGCCGCATGTCTTAAGTGCCGCGACTATGCCGGCACGCAGGCGGAAGAGCCTCAGATGGGACAAGCCGGCCGGTATTGGCAAGATACCGATAATCCCGTGGAACTGTTGGCTAAATTGGCAAAATGTTGAAAAAGAGAACCAATAATATGACTAAACATAGCCATTCGATTCCCGCTGATGCGGCGCTGTTCCGGAATGAAATCCTTCGCTTTTTCGAATCCCTGCGCGTGGCGGATTCGGCGGGCGGGTACGGACGCTACCGTTATGCCGCCTGCCAGACCCGGCCGATTCTTTATGCTTCAATTTACAGTGCCCTTGCCCGCCATCTTCTCAATGAACTGCAAAGTTTTGACGTCAACCGGAAGAAGGAATGGATAACATACATTCAATCGTTCCAGGACGATGACGGCTTTTTTAAGGATGCCATTATTGCCCACCCGGACTCCTGGTATGTTCCGCCGCATATGGAATGGTGCGGCTGGTGGCATTTGAGCTGTCATGCAATTATGGCCATGACGGCTTTGGAAGGCGTTGTGGGAAAAGAATTCAAGATCATCCAGCCATTTTACGATGAAACTTATCTTCACGATTGGCTGAACCGGCGCGATCAGGAAAAATTCGATTTTGTCGGGAACGAAATCCTTAACCTGGGGCAATTGCTGCAATATGCCCGGGATTTTCATCATATTCGTCCCGCCGGCCGGGCAATGGAAATCGTTTTCGAGTGGCTGGACAAAACCCAGGACGCAAATACCGGCCTGTGGGGCTTGAAATTCGACACGCCGGAAGATATGAATAAAGCCTACCAGGGCGCCTATCACTTTTACCTGCTTTATGAATATGATCGTCGGCCGGTGGCCTACATCGAGCGGATTATTGACTCCATGCTTTCCATGCAAACCGCCCTGGGCGGTTTCGGCATTTTCCCCGACCGGACGAATACCAGCGGGTGCGAGGATATTGACGCCATCGATCCGCTCTGCCGTTATTATTTCAAAACAAAATACCGCCGCGAGGATATTTGCCAGGCGCTGAACCGGGCGTTTGCGTGGGTCTTGCGCAACCGCGTCGCCGACAAGGGGTTTGTCTTTATCAAGGATGCGGAAATGTTTTACGGCAGCAAATATATGTTTTCCGGCCCGCAGGAGGGCAGTTCTTTTGCCACCTGGTGGCGGATGCTCTGCCTGGCGATTATCGCTCAAGTGCAGAAAGAACACCCCCTGGCCAATTATCCCTGGCAATTCCTGGAATGTCCCGGCTATCAATGCTGGCGGTGATCTGGTTTTTCACTCCGCCTTTTTGCTCCATTTTGTCATTGACTTTGCCCGCGCCGACAGCTATCAACCCCGCTATGTCGCAATGAATCAGGTATGGGGAGATGGGATTATGACACAGCATTCCAGTTTGAAATCGGCCAACAAAATCACGGCCAAGCGCAATGTGATGAAACGCTTTGAGCGGATAGATTTTCTCCGTGCGAGCGGCAAATGGAAAGAGGGAGACCGCGGCCTTGGACTCCCCAAAACAAAACCGCAAGTCTGACAAACATCCGCGCCTGCATAAATACCTGGCTGCCTGCGGATTGGGCTCGCGGCGCGCCTGTGAAGGGCTGATTGCCGATGGGCGCGTTTCCGTGGACGGCAAGGTCGTTCGGGAGCAGGGCGTCTGCATCGATCCGGCGCGCCAGGCCGTATGCCTGGATCAGCGCCCGGTGGCATCGCAGGCGAAAATATTCCTTGTGCTGAACAAGCCGCGCGGTTTTTTATGCACCGCGCGCGATCCGCAGGGGCGTCGAACATTTCTGTCCTTATTGCCTCCCTTGCAAGAGCGCGTATTCACGGTGGGGCGCCTCGACCGGGACAGCGAAGGCCTGTTGCTGGTGACCAACGATGGCGACCTGGCCCATACGCTGATGCATCCCCGCCATGGCGTGGAAAAAATCTACCGGGTCTGGACGGCGACACGCCTGACCACTGAACAGGAACGGCGCCTGCGCACGGGTGTTACCTCCCAGGGCGAGCGACTGTACCTGAACGATATCAGGCCGGTGGAAACTCAATCGGAAAAGAACGTGTATCAGGTCCGGCTGGTGGCGGGACGCAACCGGCATATCCGCCGTATGTTCGAGGTCCTTGGCATTGCCATCCTTCGTCTCCAGCGGGTAGCCATCGGCCCGCTTACCCTCGATCACCTGCGGTCAGGCCCGCCTGCAAAGCTACCCAGCCCGCAGTCGCTACGCGCCAGCGTTGCGGGCGGGTGCGTAGCATTGCGGGCAGGTGCCTGGCGGCATTTGAAAGATGAAGAAGTTCAGGCCTTGCGACAATGTGTACTTAAACCGCTACATTCGTATTGATCCGCGTCAATCTGTGGCTATACTCTTAACCGTTATGAGGTTAAATATTGGCTTGGTCATATAAACCAGGAGGTATCCGATGAAACGATGGCTTTTGATTGTGATAACCGTAGTAGGCTTGTGTCTGAGCGGTGGAGCCCAGACCGCGCCCTTAACCCGGGTTAAGGTGCTGAAAAGCAACTGCAACCTGCGGGCCAAGGCGCTCGTTACCTCGGAGGTGGTCGGGCAGGTGTCGGAAAACGACATCCTGACGGCCAAGACGATTGATAAGGAATGGGTTGAGGTTGTGCCGCCCGCCAACGTGGATCTCTGGGTGCTGGGGGATTACGTCAAGGATGGCGCAATCAATTGCAGCCAGAAAGTGAACGTGCGCGCCGGCGCCGGCATCAATTTCAATATCGTGGGCCAGTTGACCCAGGGCGAAAAAGTCGAGGTGCGCGGGACCCATGCCGAGTGGATAAAAATCGCCCCATTGCCGGCCTGTTCCCTGTGGATTTCCCGGCCGCTGGTAAGTGAGCTTCCGCAGACGTATATCGAACCGGCCAAACTGGAACAGGCCAAGGCGCCATCAGTTAAACCCTGGTCGCCTATGGCGCCGCCGGAGGCGGGTAAACCCATACCGCCTCCGTTGCCGGCGGTCGTGATTGTGCCGCCGTCGAATCCGGCGCCGGAAGTCAAGCCACCGCTCCCTTCGTCTAAGCCTGACCGCAATGCTACGCGTAGCGTTGCCGGTACGCCGGCCGGACCGGCCGGATCCCAACCCCCCGCAGTCCTTCAGCCGGCGGATAGCGACGGTAAGCAGGTCGCTCCGGCTCAGGCCGACGGGGTAACTCTACCGGCGGGTCTCGATCTAGCGCCAACCATGGGGCAGGGACGGTGGTGCGAGGTGGAGGGCCGCCTGCGTCCGAAAGACTTTTTTTTCCGGGCACCCAGTGATTTCCGGCTGGTAACCTTTGAAAATGGCGATAGGAATTCCGTGACGATCTGTTTTGTCAAAGGCAATCAGGCCCAACTGGAGGCGTTGATGTACCGGCATCTGATCATCAGCGGCCGCGAATACTGGATCAAACGCCAGAAATATCCGGTTCTCATCCCCGAACGGATTGTGATGAAATAATAAATCGGGCTTGATGCGTTGACCGAACGTTGGCGGTGAACCTCGCCGCGCTTCGCGGCGTAGTGTTCCACCGCTTTGTTCGGCGGGATGTTCTATCCGACATCCTGTTTTTCAGGCTTTGCCTTTCACGTGAGAATGTCGCCCCGTCATCCGCGGCCGACCAAGCTTCATGTGGGCGGCCTATCCCGAACATGTTAATCCTTCGGGAGGATCTCGACCTGGTCCAAGTCGATTCGCCCTGTGGGCAGATTGGTGGCCTGAACGCCGCACAGGAGGAAACCCCAATCGACGTGAGTTGATCCGAGGACTTGGTCCAGGGTGTTCGACCCTCCTTCTAAGGACTGTCCATATCCCATAAATGTCCAGCGGTGTTCGTCGTTAGAAAGTGAGAAGGATAAGTCATGCCATGCTCCGTCGAGCAATTCCGCCGCAATGGGGCGGGAGGTCAAGGCCCAATTCCGCATGTTTCCTCCCCCCTGCCCTTGTATCCAGAAGAAGAGGCGAGTGCCATTCAAGACGACGTTCCGTCCGCGGACCGAGACTCGGACAGTTGCGTTTCGCAGTTCCCGCCCCGTAATCTTCACCTGGTCCGAGTACGCAAAGGCAATCAGGTGCAGCCACATGAACATGGGGTGATTGTCGTCGAGCCACCAGGGTGATTGCGAGAATACATAGCCGCCGGAGCGTCCGCCGGTTTTCTCCCAGCCAAGCGGATATGCTCCGCCATGTTCTCCCAGGAAATTATTGTGCCAGTGGGGGGGCTCGGCCTTCGCACGTCCGACCTGCCACGTGGCCGGACCGCTGTCAAAGGACTGTTCGTAGATCAACCGATTGGTTGTCGCCGGCGGGTTATTGACCCCCTCTGCGGCCATGGAAACTGACACGCCCAAAATGCCAAGAGTCAAGAAACTCCTGGCCCATTTGTGTTTGAGAACACCATCACGCATACGTCTCATTGCTTGAATCCTCCTTTGCCGAACAGTTGGTTAACCATTAGTTTTTCCCGATTTCTATGATTGCAATGGAATTCTGATGAAAATGTTACAAAACAACTTGTTTTTCCAACTGTGCGTACCGCGTCAACATGGCCGTGTAGAGACAATGCTTGGCCCGGTTGGGTTCGGCTGCCACTGTAAAAGATGCCACCGCCCGGACGACCTTTGCGAACGGCACGAACCGCCGCACGCGTGCGCAATGCCAGCCATGCAAGGCCCGATACGCGGCGCCCAGCGACGCCGAGTTCGGCTGGCTGGATACATGCACCGGCGTTCCGAACACGTTTGCCATTACCTGCAACAAACTCTTGTTCACCGAAGCGCCGCCGGTGGCTAGAATTTTTTGCGGCACGAGTCCAATATTGTTTCCATGCAGGCGCATGGAAAGACACTGACCTTCCACCACGGCGCGCACGTTCTGTTCCGGCGTAAACCGGGCGGGGCGCGCATCCGGCCCGAACCGGTAAATTCCCGGCTTGAGCACGGTCGGCGTGATTTCCGGCTCCTTGAAATAGAACCCGATCCGGCCGCCATTGCCCTCCGGCGTCCGGGCCAGGGCGGCCTCAAATGCCTTCCAGGAGCACTGGGCAAATTCATTGCGCACCGCTTCGCGGGTTAGCGATCCGTTCTTGTAACAGATGAGCGCCATATAGCCTTGCGGGTTGATCGGGTTCCCGAAAATGTGACCCTCCGCGGCGGATGGCTTTGGGGCCGAAAGCGCACCGAAGACCGTGTCGCTTGTGCCCAGGCTGATGGCAATGTCGCCGGAGCGTGCCAGGCCCAGCGCGGCCAAACTGTTGGGATTGTCGCCGGAAAACGCGATGACCGCGGTCCGCGGCGCAAATCCGTAGCGATCGGTAAAATAACGGCTCAGGCGGCCGATGACTTTATGGGAGGGCGCAATCGGTCCGAGCCTTTTGGCCAAGCCCGGCGCCGTGCAACGGAGCGCCGCCGGAGCCCAGCGGCGCGTGCGGATATTCATCAGGTTCATGCCGGCGCCGTCGCCCGGTTCGATCGGCGCGTAAGTCCCGATCAACAGCGAAGCGGTGAATGAACTGACCAGCGCAATATGGCCGGTCGCCGCGTAGGCTTCCGGGTGTTGCCGGTAGATTTTGGCGATCTGGTTGCCCGTGAAGCGTTCGTAGGAACGCGATCCCGTCAGTTTTGCCACGGCTTGCGCGCCGCCGAGGGCGGCATCCCGTTCCCGGCATTGCGCTCTGGTGCTGGAATCCATCCAGACCGGCGCGGCATCGAATGCAAACACGTCCTGAAGCTGATCCCGCAAGGTAAGCCGGGAATCGAGCGCTCCCAGCCGCGCGCGCGCGCCACGCCGCAGATACACGCTGCCGTGCTGTTGGCCGGAGCCGGAAATGGCGGCGACCCTGGCCAGCGGCAAGTTTGCCTTTTGCATGCGCGCCAACAGCAGATCCAGCGCTGCCACCCACATGAGCGGCGGCGCCGTGACGGTGAGCCCATCCGCATGGCGATGGACGCCGCCTTGGGTCTTGAACTCCGGCAAGTCGGTGTCGAACGATATCGCCGGCTCGGCCAGCACCTGACCAGCCGCGTCAATAAACGTGGCTTTGAGCCCCTGGGTGCTGAAATCCAAGCCCATAAAAATCTGGGCTGCGGGAATAACACGTTGTCGGGTCAGCGGGCGTTGCGGCATGGCAATGGTTCCTTCCGCGATAAATTTGAGTGTAAAATACAGCCGCCGTGTAAAATGTCAAAATGTTTTTATAGCATCGTACGCTCATCTTTGCTATGGTTTGCCGCAAATAACTTAATTGGAGGTATGACTATGATGATTGGCAAGAACATTCGTTTGGAACGCATTATTAATCGGAAGACGGGCAAAACCGTCATCGTGCCAATGGATCACGGTGTCACCGTGGGGCCCATCCGCGGGTTGATCGACATGAAAAAGGCCGTGGATAACGTTGTTAACGGCGGGGCCAATGCCATTATCGTGCACAAGGGCATCGTCAAGGTCGGCCACCGGCAGTCGGGCAAGGATATCGGGCTGATCATCCACTTGTCGGCCAGCACTTCGATGTCACCGGACCCCACCGGCAAGGTGCTGGTCTGCACGGTGGAAGAGGCCCTGCAAATGGGGGCCGATGGCGTTTCCATCCAGGTTAACCTTGGTGCGCCGACGGATGACGTTATGCTCGACCATTTTGGCCAGATCAGCTGCAAGTGCATGCAGTGGGGCATGCCCCTGGTGGCCATGATGTACACGCGCGGCGAAAAGATCAAGAGCGAGTACGACGTGACGTACGTCAAGCACGCGGCACGGGTTGGTGCGGAACTGGGCGCCGACATCGTGAAGGTCAATTACACCGGCAGTCCGCAATCCTTCGAGCAGGTCACGAGCGGCTGCCCGGTGCCCGTCGTGATTGCCGGGGGCGAGAAGCTGGAGTCGGACGAGGATATCCTTGAGATGGTGGAAGGCGCCATTAAGGCCGGCGCCTCCGGCGTGTCCATCGGCCGCAACGTCTTTCAGCACGCCGATCCCACCCGGATGATCGCCGCGATTTCCATGGTGGTCAATGACGGGGTCACTGCGCGCGTGGCGGTCCGCACGTTGAAGGGAAAACAATGAAACAGGTATGGGTGCAAATTCAGCCCTGGGATAAGCACCTCGCGATTGCCGCCATCGAAAGCGGGGCGGATGCGGTTGTGGTTGATCCCGGCGTGACGCCGAAGGTCAAAGAACTGGGCCGTATGCCAACTGTGGCCGAGGATGGCGCGATGGTCCTGGGCCGCGATGTGCGGCGCTTGGATATCGCCTCCAAAGGTGACGAGCAGAAGGCCGCCGCTGTTCCGCGCGATGTCATGCTGTGGCTTCGGCTCAAGGATTGGACGATTATTCCCCTGGAAAACCTGCTGGCCCAGCGCGCTGGATTGATGGCGGAAGTGCAAACCGTCGAACAGGCCCGCACCATGCTGGGCATTTTGGAAAAAGGCGTGGATGGCGTGGTGATGGCCGGTCGCGATCCGACCGAGGTACGGAAGGTGGTCGAACTGGTTCACGGACTTTCGCCACAGATTGAGCTCGTGTCCGCCACCGTTACGCGCATTGAACCCAGCGGCATGGGCGATCGCGTCTGCATCGATACCTGTTCGGCCATGACGATCGGGCAGGGGATGCTGGTCGGCAATACGAGCAGTGCCTTCTTCCTGGTGCATTCGGAAAGCCTCGAAAACCCCTATGTGGCCGCCCGGCCGTTTCGCGTGAACGCCAGCGCGGTGCATGCCTACCTCATGCGGCCCGGCAACAAAACCGCGTATTTATCGGATCTACGCACGGGCGATGATGTGCTGGTCGTGGATAGCCGGGGCCATACCTGTGTCGCTCATATCGGGCGATGCAAGGTGGAAGCGCGCCCCATGGTGCTTGTCTTTGCCGAAACGAATGGCCGCGAGCTTTCCATCTACCTGCAGAATGCCGAAACCATTAATCTGGTTACGCCGGAAGGAAAACC
Source organism: Kiritimatiellota bacterium (assembly GCA_026398415.1). Taxonomy (GTDB): domain Bacteria; phylum Verrucomicrobiota; class Kiritimatiellia; order JAAZAB01; family JAAZAB01; genus VSJD01. The sequence goes on from JAPLSY010000078.1 coordinate 9,444, forward strand.
CGTGTCCGTCGCGCGTCTGAAACCGGGCGATAAGGTCCTGGTCCACCTGGAAGCCGGTGGCCGCCATTTCGGCATGAAGATCGAAGAAACGCTCGTGGAGCGGTAAGCCGGACGCCAGACACCAGAGATTCGGTGTGGCGGCGGTTCGAGGCTTTGCGATAACCGCTTAAGTAAGGCCACCGGGGTTGGCAATACTTGCCGAGTTGCGTCATCGTGCGGTGTGTGGAGCACCTATTGTTTCTGTCATTTGTCCGGTATCCGATGTCCGGCGTCCGGTCTCTGGTCTACGGTTTCTGTCTTCGTCGGTTCCCCATGCCGACGCGCCGTCCTGAAAAAATCCTGTAAAATCAGCCGGCATTCCTCTTCCAGCACGCCGCGCACGATTTCCCCGGCGTTCAATGTGCCTGCGCTCTGCGGATCGCTCGCCCCAAACACTACCTTGGGAATCCGGGCCAGGGCAATGGCGCCCGCGCACATGGGACAGGGCTCTTTCGTGACGTAGAGGATGGTGTCCGTGAGGCGCCAGTCGCCGATGGCGCTCGCGGCCTGGGTGATGGCGATCATTTCGGCGTGGGCCGTCGGGTCTTTCAGCAGTTCCACCTGGTTATACGCGCGGCCGATGACGATCTGCGCGCGGACCACGATGGCGCCGACCGGCACTTCGCCGGCTTCGACTGCCAAGGCCGCCTGCTGAAGGGCCTGCCGCATGAAAAACTCATCTTGACTGAAATCCGGCATGGCCTTAATTTACGGGGGCAGCAAGGTTGAAGGCAATCTTTATTTTTACAGGATGAATGCCAATATGGAATCCACCGGCAAATCGTTGAAGAGCGCATTAGACCTGGCCATGGAACGCCTGGCCCAGCGCGATGGAGCGCCGGCCAAGCTTACCAATGCGCAGAAAGCCGCGTTGGCCGAGGTTGATCGCAAAACCAAGGCCAAACTGGCGGAACGGGAAATACTGGGAAGCGATCATCTGGCCAAAGCGGGCGATGATCCGGAAAAAATCGAGCCGATTAAGGTCGAACAACGCGCGGAAATTAAAAAAATCAAGTCCCGCGCGGAGGAAGAAAAAGAACGCATTCGTAAAGGAGCGGCATCATGAACATTGGCTGGCCGGAAATATTATTAATTTTGCTGGTCGTCCTGCTGTTGTTCGGCGCCAAACGCCTGCCGGATCTGGCGCGTTCGCTGGGCAAAAGCTTGCGCGAGTTTAAAAAGGGCCGCGAGGAAGGCGATGCATCCGATGAAAAGAAACCGCCCTCCGCACCCACCGCTTGAGTCGGCTGGTAACGGAACCTTGGCCGCCACGGGGTCGCGGAAAACGATGGCCGGGCAAACGGCCTGGCAAGGTCTGGCAACCGCGGGGTCGCTGGGGTTCACGCTGGTCGGTTGCACCTTCCTGGGACTCTTTGCCGGCTATTATCTGGATCGCTGGCTGAAGACAAGCCCCTGGTTCACCATCCTGTTCCTGCTCATCGGCATTGCCGCCGGATTTCTAAATATCTTTGTTTCCGTGTCACACTCCCGTCCCACGCGCCGCTCCGAAAAGGATGTGCCGCAGATTGCCCCGGATCAAAATCGTTAACAAACCATAACGTTCGTCTGGACAAAGGAGATTTCCAAGATGCGAGTTTCCATTGTATTCGATGAAGAGGATTACGTGACGCCGGCGCGCGACGGACTGGATGACCTGCTGAAGATGCTGGCGGAAGTGATGACGCAGGAAAAAGTCTCGGGTAATTTCTTTGTCATTGGGGAGCGCGCGCGTTGTTTGCGCGATCGCGGCCGAAAGGACGTGCTGGAAGCCATTGCGCGGCATACGGTTGGCAGCCATGTCAATATGGGTTCGATTCACCCGACGCTGACCGAGCGCATGGAAGGCGCCGATTGGGCGGATGGCTGTGCCCGGATGGCGGCCGACGAATTGGCGGGCATTGAGGAAATAGCCGCGATTATCGGCAAGCCGATCGCCTGCCTGGCGCGCCACGGGGGATCGTTCAGCCCGCAATTGCTGGCGGTTTTAGGCCGCCGGAAACTCCCGTTTGTTTATTCGCCCGCAAGGTTGCCGGGGCATCATATCACCTGGTATTGCAATACATTGAATTTTTACGGGGCGTTCTCCGTGTTCCAGGAGGCCTATTTATCGCGCGCGGCCTTTTTAAAGGCGGAAAAAGCATTTTTTGATTCTATGGAACGGCACAAGGCGTATGAGTGGTGCGCTGTTTTTAATTCCCATCCCTGTATGATCAAGACCAAATGGTTTTGGGATAAAAATTATTATGCAGGGCGCAACCCGCCGCTGGAAGCATGCCAGGCGCCTGATTTGCGCGCGAACTTCACGATGGAAGAAGCCCGTTCCAATTGGGCTTTCCATTGCGCGCGTTTGCGGGATAACGCTGATATCCGGCTGGGAACCATCGCTGAGTTCGCGTCCGAATTTGGCGCTCAAAAGGAATCCGTTTCGCCGGAAGAAATCAAGGCGTTGGCCGAACGCGCCGCCGAGGCGGAACTGCCGTTCTGGACCGATCACTTTAGCGCGGCGGAGATTCTCGATTTTCTGGCGCGCAGCTATCTGCGGCGGAGCCAGGGGCGTCCCCTGGAATCCCTGCCGCGTCGTCCCGTGTTGGGCCCTGCACAGATGCCCTTGAGCATGCCGTCGGCCCGGAAGGTTCAGCCGGAAGCCTTGCAACGAGCGGCGCGCGGTATTCACACGGCCATCGCGGTGACCGGCATGCTGCCATCCCGCATAACTTGCGGCGAAGGCCCGCTTGGTTCAGCCGGTGAAATCGGCCCGGGCTCGACGCTCGTGGCGTTGGGGCAGGCCTTGTCGCAGGACAACCTGTTGCGCGCCGTTGAAACCCGGCCGATAGCTCCCTATCCCAAAGAAGGGGACGAAATCGCGGAGAACGCGCGTGGGTGTACGTCCTGGGAATGCCACCGTCAGGATTTGGATGTTTCCGGCATTACGCGCCTGGCGGCCTTGCAGAGTTGGACGCTTAAGCCGGCCCTGCCGACATAATTAGCGATTCATCCCATTGCCATCGCGCAGGATGAACCCGCCGCCGCTATGCCAGCGTCCCTCGGCTTTGACATGCGCCACCAACGTGCGTTGCAGGGACGTGGCCTGGGGCGCCTCGTCAATGTTTGCATACGATCGGCCAAAGACCCGTTCGTAGGTTTGCTCGTCATTGGCGCCGGGAACGGGATAAAGATAAAAGTCGCGCTGGAACTGCAGGATGTTGGACGTCTCCGGAAGATACCGGCCAAACTGATTATCCATGAGCCAGGAGATGCAGGTGAACGCGTCAAAGGGAACTTCGGGATAATGCGTGGGAAAAAAGGCCTTCGCCTGGCGTAGCGAATTTACGCAGGCTTCGTGAGTTAACGGGCCGGTGGCGGGAATGTGGACTTCCATTATCGGGCTTTGCCTGGTCAGCACTTCGTCCCATTCGGCGATTGGCAACGTGACGATTTGCGGTTGCGCGATGCCGGCCGGAGAAATCGGATGGCCACTGATTTCCGTCGGAGTGGCTATCCGCCGGCTGGTCCAACCGGCGGCGCCGGCCGTGATCTGATTGGCGCCCTCGAACTGGCCATCGGGCCGGAACTGCATGCCGTCCCCCGCCAGCATTAACACCTGATGATCGCGCCGCCGCCGATACACATAAAAGTCATGAAAAAATATGCCGGGCCGATATTGCAGGCGCCCCAATTTGACCAGTTTGCCCGAAAGGTAAGTATACACCCATTCGATATTACTGAGTCCCCACCGGCCCTGTTTCTGGCGGTGGTCCTGAATCCACAGGCGCATATCCGCCAGCGTGTCATAAGTAATGGCTGGATCAATACGGCGCTGGTGATGCAGGCTTTCGAGATGCGGCAAGCCGGCCAGGCAGACAAACGCATAGAACATGTCGGCATCCGGTCCCAGCGTCGCCGGCAGGAGCGGCCAGGTCCGAAGAGCGGCGGGCTCCAACCGGGCCTGACACAGCAAGTGACAACAATGCCAGGCCAGGCGCTGGAGCGCCGGATTTTGCGCGAAAAATGGCCGCGCTTGCCGGAAGGCCGCATTGATCTCTTCCGGCATCTTCAGTTTTGCCAACGCTTCTTCCAGCCAGCGCGGCTGAAAGAAATACAGGTCATTCAGGTGAAAAGACGCTTGCGAATCCGGCCAGGTGTCGGCCCATATCGCCTCCGGTTTGGAAATGCCCGCGGCTTTTATCACGGCGGTATAATTTAATGGCTGATCCATACGCAAATATCATTGCTTAATGGCAACACGATGTCAACCCTCCGTAACAATTACGCTGGTTCTGGACTTGACCTGCGCGCATTGAGCCGCTAAGTTCCATCCAATTAATCGCGTCAGATTTTCTGATGCCGATCAGTGCGCCGCATTCAGGATTGAACTGATTGCCGGCTGTTAACCCGTGGATTTCACGCTTGGCGTTAAATCCACATGCTTGGAGCCGTTTCAGCACTCACGATTACGCGCGGACCTGTGGTGAGCAAAGGACAACTATTATGGACATAGTGATCGGTATTTTAATCGGCGCCGTGCTGGGCATTATCAATGCATTGGTATTGCGGACCGGTGTGCGGTTTGCCGTTAAATGCGGTCAGCGCGCCAAGGCGATGCTGCTCATTATCGCCAGTTACGCGATCCGTTATATTCTGATCGCCGTGATCATCTATGTAATTTTGAAAAAAGGCAACATGACCGTGGCGGTCACGACCCTGGGTGTATTGTTGCTGATGACGATCCTATTGGCGCTGATTCAGCGCAAGCGGAGTCCGGCGGAGGAAAGGGGCTCATGATATGAGCCTGGTCCTGATTGCCATCGGCCTCTTGATGGCGAGCGCTTTGGCTGCTTTGCTGCTGGCGCGCGCCCCGCGCTTGGCCACCATCTGCGGCGTCGGCGGCGCGATGCTGGCCGGTCTGGTGGGTTTGATCCCCAGCCTTCGGGTGCTGCTGACCGGCGCCCATGAATCTTGCGCCATGGCCTGGCACATGCCGGGCGGTTCTTTGCATATCGGCCTCGACGCAGTTTCCGCCGTGTTCCTGATTCCCATCTTTCTGCTCACAGCCCTGGCGGCGCTCTATGGCGGCGCATACCTGCGTCCGTTCTGGGGTAAGCGCTCCATTGGTTTTGCCTGGTTTTGCTTTAACCTGCTGACGGCCTGCCTCATTCTGGTGGTGGTGGCGCGTAATGGGCTCCTGTTCCTTATGGCCTGGGAAGGCATGTCGCTGGCGTCGTTCTTCCTTGTCGTTTTTGAACACGATAAAAAAAACGCGCGCGAAGCCGGATGGTTGTACATGGTGGCAACCCATTTGGGAACGGCCTTCCTTTTAATTTTCTTTGCCCTGCTGTGGCGTGAAGCCCACTCGCTTGATTTTGACCGCATCGGCGCACTGGCCCCGGGTATTGCCAATGCCGCCTTCCTGCTGGCGTTGATCGGGTTTGGCACGAAAGCCGGCTTTATGCCGCTCCACGTCTGGCTTCCGGAAGCGCATCCGGCGGCGCCCAGCCATGTGTCGGCGGTGCTTTCCGGGGTTATGATCAAGACCGGCATTTACGGCCTGGTCCGCACGCTGATCCTGCTGGGGCATCCGCCCGCCTGGTGGGGCTGGGCGCTTGTTGGGATTGGACTCTCTTCCGGTATTCTGGGGGTGGTTTATGCCCTGGCCCAGCACGATTTGAAACGTCTGCTGGCCTACCACAGTGTCGAAAATATCGGCATTATCGTCCTGGGCCTCGGACTCGGGGTCCTTGGCCTGAGCACGGGACATCCGCTGGTGGCCCAACTGGGGTTTGGCGGGGCGCTCTTGCACGTGGTCAATCACGCGCTGTTCAAGGGATTGCTGTTCCTCGGGGCGGGTGCCGTGGCCCATAGCACCGGCACACGCGACATGGAACGGCTCGGCGGATTGGCCAAGACCATGCCATGGACGGCCTTGACGTTTATTATCGGGGCGGCGGCTATTGCCGGGTTGCCGCCACTCAATGGGTTTGTCAGCGAATTTCTGATGTATTACGGGGCGTTGCTCGCCTGTCTGCCGGGTGGTATGGCGAACCCCGTGCCGGCGGTCGGCCTGGTAGCCGGTCTGGCCCTGATTGGGGGACTGGCCGCCGCCTGTTTTGCAAAGGCATTCGGAATTGTGTTCCTCGGCGAACCGCGCACGGATGCGGCGCGTGCGGCCCATGAGTGCAACTGGGCCATGCGTCTGCCGATGATTATACTGGCTGCCGCCTGCATCCTGATCGGGTTCGGCGCGCCGTGGGCCGTGGCCGCCCTGAAGCCGGCCATCGCCGGCCTGACCGGCGTGCCGGCCGCACAGATATTCGGCGGCGCGGAATGCTCCATGATGTTGCTGATGAAATTAACAATCGGGTTCGCGGCGGTCGCCGGCATAGTGGTCCTGCTTGGGTTTATACGGCAGCGGCTTTTGAAAAACCGGCCGGTGCGCCAGGCGCCGACCTGGGATTGCGGCTACGCCGCGCCGACGCCGCGCATGCAATATACGGCCTCTTCCTTCGCGCTGTGGTTCGTGGACGCCTTTCGCTGGGTTCTGCGGACGGAGCGCCGCCGGTCGCTGCCGCAAGGCTACTTTCCCGATGCCGCCTTCATGACCACGGAAACGCCGGACGGTTTCCGGGAACTCGTCTTCCGGCCCGTGTTCGCGCAGATCCGTTGGGCGCTGGCCTCCCTGCGCTGGATTCAGCATGGGCGTCTGCAACTGTACATTTTATATATCGCGGTCACGCTGGTGGCCTTGTTGATCTGGTATGCGAGTTGTTTATGAACGCGATCCCCTGGATAAACATGATCGTTGCGCTGGTCCTGGCGCCCCTTCTGCCGGGCGTGATCAACCGCACGAAGGCGCGTATCGCCGGACGCGATGGCGCGCCGCTCCTGCAATTGTATTTCGATCTCTGGAAACTACTGCGCAAGGGCGCCGTGTACAGCCGCACGACGACCTGGGTCTTTCGGGCCGGACCGCTGATCGGTTTAGCGGCCGTGCTGGGCGCGCTCTTGTTGACGCCCTTCGGTAAATCCGGCGCGGTCCTGGCGTTTGACGGGGACTTGGTGTTGTTCGCGTACTGGCTGGGGCTCATGCGCTTTGTGACGGTGCTCGCGGCGCTGGATACGGGGTCGAGCTTCGAGGGCATGGGCGCCAGTCGCGAGGTGTTTTTTTCAGCCCTGGCGGAACCCGCTTTCCTGCTGGGCCTGCTAGGCCTCGCGCGCGCTACGGATGCCATATCGCTCTCGACGATTCTACCGGCGGTCACGGCCGCGACCTGGCTTGCGATGGGACCGGCATTGGCGCTTATCGCCGCGGCGTGGTTGGTCATCCTGCTGGCGGAAAACGCGCGCATTCCGGTGGACGATCCCAATACCCATCTGGAACTTACCATGATCCATGAAGTCATGGTGCTTGACCATGGTGGTCCGGACTTGGGGCTGATTCTATATGGCGCGGCGCTGAAACTCTGGGTCATGGGCGCATTGTTGGTAAGCCTGTTGACGCCCGTGCGGTATGGGGTGGCGTGGCAGGATGCGCTGGTGTTCCTGGGCGGCATGCTGATCCTGGCGGTCGGCATCGGCCTGATCGAAGGCGCCATGGCGCGCCTGCGCCTGGCGCGTGTACCGCAATTGCTGATGGGCGCATTGGCGCTGGTCGCGCTGGCGCTTATGCTGATAATGAAATAGGAGATGGGGCCATGGGTCTTGAAACGCTGTTTATTTTTCTGGTGCTGACCAGCTTGGTCCTGCTGGGATCGAGTCTGCTGCACTCCAGTATCCGGGTGGTTGCTTTGCAGGGTGCGGCCCTGAGCTTTCTGCCGTTTTTGGTTATGGAATCGTCATGGGCGGGTCGTGCGGTATTTCTTGCGGCGCTGACCATGGGACTCAAAGGAATCGTATTTCCCATACTATTGAACCGTTCCCTGCGCGAAGCCAATTTACGCCGCGAAATGGAACCGCTGGTGGGATATTCGCTGTCGCTGGCGTTGGGCATCGCCCTGCTGATCCTGGCATTCTGGCTGGCGGGCCGCCTGCATGGGATTGGGGTGGGAATTTCGACGCTCAGCCTGGCCTCGGCATTCTTTATGATGTTCATTGGGCTGTTTCTGATCATTGCCCGGCGCAAAGCCCTGACCCAGGTGTTGGGATTTCTGGTGCTCGAAAATGGGATTTATGCATTCGGCCTGACCGTCGTAGGCCATATTCACTGGCTGGTGGAACTGGGGGTTCTGCTGGATGTGTTTGTGGCCGTATTCATCATGGGGATTGCCATCGATCACATCAGTCGCGAATTCGATCATATTAACGTGGACCAGTTGGATCAACTGAAAGGCTAAAAGTCGGCATGTTGGTCGTGCATTATTTCTGGATATTACTGGGGCTGCCGGTTGTCGCTGCAGGCCTGTGCGTGCTCCTGCGTGCGCCGTGGGCCATTTTCACGGCATTGATCGGGATGGCCGTCGCGGAGACAGCCGTGGGCGCGCTCCTGGTGCAAGGCGTTTTCCTGGGCGCGCAGGAATCGGCGGCTTGGGGCTGGTTTTATCTGGACGCACTCTCGGCCTATCATCTGGCAATCCTGCTGCTCATTTACCTGCTCAGCACGGTTTACGCCGCCGGCTATTTCCGACATGAACTCGCCGCGGGTCTCCTGCGCCCTGCCCAGATCCGGCGGTTTGGCATCCTGTGGTGCGGCGCGCTGGCCGCCATGGCCTTGGTCATTATCTCCAACAACATCGGCGCCATGTGGATCGGCATGGAAGCCACCACGCTGATGACGGCCTTCCTGATCTGCGTGCATCGGACGGCGGCTTCGCTGGAGGCCATGTGGAAATACCTGCTCATGTGTTCGGTGGGCGTGGCCTGCGCCTTCATGGGCACCCTGCTGGCGGTGGCCGCGGCACACGGGCTGCCGCTTTCCGGTTCCGACGTGCTGTTATGGACCCAGATGCGCGCCGCCGCCACGCAGATGAACCTGCCGCTGCTCAAGTTGGCGTTCCTGTTCCTGCTGGTGGGCTACGGCACCAAGGCGGGTTTGGCGCCAATGCATAACTGGTTGCCCGATGCGCACAGTCAGGCCCCGGCCCCGGTTTCGGCGCTCTTTTCGGGATTCATGCTGAATACGGCCTTTTATTGCATCTTGCGCTATGTGGCCATCATCGAGGTCGCCACCGGCGGTTCGGGATGGAGCTTGCACCTGCTCCAGGTTTTCGGCCTGATTTCCATCGTTGTGGCCACCGCCTTTATTCTGTTCCAGGAGGATGTCAAACGCCTGCTGGCCTACCACAGTGTCGAGCATCTCGGAATAATCAGCCTGGGTGTGGGCCTGGGCGGGATCGGCGTTTTTGCGGCACTCTTCCATGTCTTCAACCATTCGCTCTGTAAGACGCTGGCGTTTTTTTCGGCCGGGCGCATTGGTCAAATTTACGGTACGCATGCCATGGCGCATATCCGGGGTACGTTAAAAGCGCATCCGGTCTGGGGGATCGGACTCTTCGGCTCGTTCCTGGCGCTGATCGGTGTCGCGCCGTTTGCGCTGTTCATGAGCGAATTACAGATTATCTTTGCGGCCATGGATGGCCGCGCCTATGTGGCGCTGGCCTTGTTCCTGGCGGGCACGGGCGCAATTTTTATTGGCGCTTTGAAACACGCCATGGCCATGGCCTGGGGTGAGCCGGAACATCCCACACCGGCGCCCGCCGCCGGTATTACGGATATGATCCTGGTCGCGGGTTCACTTTCCATTTTGCTGGCCGTGGGCCTGTGGATGCCGGAGTGGTACCGCTCCCTGCTCCTGCGCGCGGCGCACATTGTGGAGGGCAAACTATGAATGGCGCTGCCCAGCCTTTGATCTTTTATCCCGGTGCGCCGGTGCGGTTTGACCGTCTGCCGCGTGTGCCCGTGGCCGATTTCCGGGAAACCGTGATTCGGGACGTGGCCCAGGGCGCGCGGCTGGCGGCGCTTTTCGGCCTGGAGACACCGGCGGCCGAAATCGAACTCGTCGCCATACTGGCGCACGCCGAGCGCGGCGTGCTCGCGGCGCTAACCACGCGACCGGGCGCCGTCTACCCGGCGCTAACCCCCGATTGTCCCCAGGCACAGGGGTTTGAGCGTGAAGTGGCGGAGCAGTGGGGCGTTTTGCCGCAGGGCCATCCCTGGCTCAAGCCTCTGAGGTTCCATCCGCCGTTCGGCAAGCGGTCCGCGGTCTGGCCGCCGACGCCGGCGGAACCCTCCAGGCCCGGCGTGACTGACTTTTTCCAGATGACCGGCGAGGAAATTCATGAAGTGGCCGTTGGACCGGTTCACGCCGGCATTATCGAACCGGGGCATTTCCGGTTTCAATGTCATGGCGAGCAGGTGTTTCATCTGGAAATCGCATTGGGATACCAGCACCGCGGCATTGAGCGGGCCTTGATCGGCGGACCCACTAAACGCTCCATTCACTTCATGGAAACGCTGGCCGGGGATACCACCATTGGGCATACCACGGCCTATGCCCAGGTGCTGGAAGCACTGGGCGCGGGCGCGGTGCCTTCGCGCGCCCAGGCCCTGCGTGCCATTGCCCTGGAACTTGAGCGGCTGGCTAATCATGTCGGCGACTTGGGTGCGCTGGCGGGTGACGTTGGTTTTCTGCCCACGGCTTCGTTTAACGGCCGGATTCGCGGCGATTTTCTCAATCTGACGGCGCTCCTCTGCGGCAACCGCTTCGGACGCGGACTGATCCGGCCGGGCGGCGTGGCCTTCGATCTGGATGCGGCGCGTGCAAAAGAATTGCGCCAACGCCTTGCGCAAGCCGGGCGGGATACCCGCAGTGCGGTGGATTTACTGTGGTGTACGCCATCGGTTATGGGCCGATTTGAGCAAACCGGAACGCTTACGCCGGAAGATTGCCGGGGCTTGGGGCTGGTTGGACCCGTTGCCCGGGCCTGCGGGCTCGAACGCGATGTCCGTTATGAGTTCCCGTTCGGGGTATACTGTTTCGAACAAATTCCGGTTTCCACCTGGACTTCGGGGGATGTGTTTGCCCGCGCATATGTCCGCTGGTTGGAAATTCAGCGGTCGTTGGATTTTATCCTGGCCCAGTTGGATGCCCTGCCGGAGGGTCCCATTGCCGGTACGGTTGGTGCGCTCATGCCCGAGGCACTGGTCATCTCGCTGACCGAAGGCTGGCGTGGCGAAATTGTCCATGTGGCGGTTACGGATGCGCAGGGACGCTTTCTGCGGTATAAGGTGGTGGATCCATCGTTCCATAATTGGATGGGGCTGGCCCTGGCGATGCGTCGCCAGCCGATTTCGGATTTCCCGCTGTGCAACAAGAGTTTCAACCTGTCATATTGCGGCCACGATTTGTGAACCATGCTGGAAGGAACTTATGCTAAACATCCTGCGTGCGCGTATTCGTCAAGGCCATCGTACGGTGGCGTATCCCCGGGGCGAACCGATCCTGCCGGACCGGTTCCGCGGCTGTCCGCACCGTGAAGCCGGCCTGTGCAAGACCGGATGCAAAGCCTGTGCCGAGGTTTGTCCTACCGACTGCATTCGACGGACGGGTAGGGACGGATGGCAACTGGACCTGGGACGTTGCCTGTTTTGCGGAGCGTGCGCGCAGGCCTGCACAGCGGGTGCGTTGACCTTTACGCGGGAATATCGCATGGCCGCCCGTACCCGGAATGCGCTGCAGCTCGATCGGGACAGCCTGCCGCCGGTGGAAGCCTTGCGCGGCGCTATGCAAAATATTTTTGGCCGGTCGCTGAAACTGCGCCAGGTCAGCGCTGGCGGCTGTAACGCCTGCGAGGCGGATATCAACGTGCTTGGCACCGTGGTCTACGATCTCGGGCGGTTCGGAATTCAGTTTGTGGCTTCGCCCCGGCATGCCGATGGTCTGCTGATCACCGGACCCGTAACCCGCGCCATGGAACTGGCCCTTAAAAAAACCTGGGCAGCGGTGCCTGAGCCGCGCCTGGTGATTGCGGTGGGCGCCTGCGCGATTGCAGGCGGACCATATTGCGATCATCCTGAAACGCTCAATGGGGCCGGGGCATTGGTGCCGGTGGACCTTTTTGTGCCCGGCTGTCCGCCGCATCCGCTGACCATCCTGGATGGTCTCCTGCGGCTCCTCGGCCGGCTAAAACGTCCGTGACGGTAAGACGGGTGTAAGGCAAACTTCTTCGCTTGTTTTCTCCGGGTTGGTTAGTGGAGCCATGTGCCGCGCATTTCGTTCGATATTTTCGGGAGATTTTAGCGCATCTGTCGGCTTTCCGCGTTGGCGCGGATACATATCCAGCGCGGCACGCGGCGCACCGCCATCTGCGCCAAACTTGTCCAAAAACATCGAATCTCACCAGGAGGCGAGCGCCGAAATGCGCAGCGCGGACGCCATCGCGCCTGCCAATCAGGCGCGATATTTTCCCCGGAATGTGTCCAAACGCTAATTCTTATCTCACACTCAAAGTTTTTGTCCTACACTCAGGCAAGCTCCGGCCACCCCAGCCGCTCTTTCAACTGGCTTTTCGGGATACGCCCTGATATATTCAAAACCGCTGGGAACGTGCAGGCGGGGGAGATCCCAGAAATAGGCTTGTTCGCTATTCGAAGGACCCTTGGTCGCCCACCTACAAAACCAACAGCCGGTTGCAGAAGTACCGCCTGACGGAGACCGGGAAGCGAATTTTGGAGAAGTCGAAATGAGCGCCACCGAACCCACTATCATCTGCCCGAAGTGCAGGACCGAGATCAAATTGACCGAATCTCTGGCCGTCCGGCTCGTGACGATATCTCAGTTTCTCCGGGGCCGCCAGTCAGAGCAGAAGGGGTGATTTATGGATGACGTACCGACATTTCTGACAAGAATGGAACTCAAGAAGTTCTGTGGCTTTGATGATTTCACCATCACGTTTGGGCCGTTAACCTGTCTGGTCGGACCCAACAACGGCGGGAAGTCGACCATCCTGAAGGCCATCAGATTTGCCTTTGATGCGATTGACCTTTCCTTGCCGACCTACGAATCCCAATTGAATGAATACGAAAAGAGGTATAACGATCACGAGGAGAAGGCAAATCAGGACGAAGAGACCCTAAAGAATGCGATAGAGGCGGAGCAGTCGCAGTTTTTGATTCAAACGGCTGGGCTATCGCCTGATGCACGGAAGCGTAAAGAAACCGAACGATTACAGAATGAAGAGCAACGGCGCAAGCAGGTGAAGCAAGCATTCCAGCAACGCGCGAAGAGTCTGGAAACTTCGGCCCCAAAATGGACTTGCCCTCTGGATGCAGTCGCAAAGCGGCAGAACATTGAAGAAATTACAAATCTGTTCTATCGCAAGAACTTACGGGATTTCCCGACGCTTACACTTTGTCTGAAACAAGGCGAGACCAACTTCTCTCTCAAATTACGACTGAGATCAGAGGGGAAGATCATTGAGATAGAGTGCGTTGATGCTGGCACAACAATAGAGTCGATCGAAATGGTCAGGAAGGAGCTCCTGCAGAAGATTCGCTCATCCAAACTGCAAGTCGTTCCTACGCTTGGATCGCTGCTCCCCTCAGAAAATGACCTAGCATGGCCCCAAGTTCAGCAGGTCCTGGATCAAGGGAGGCCCACCGATGTCTGGCGAAATCGCATACGATGGCTCAACGAAGGGAAGAACCCAGAAGAATATCAACGAGTCATTGATCGAATAAGGGAATACGTTGGGGATATTCAACTTAGCCCGCCCAGTCGAACGAAGGAAAGCACCCCAAAGACGTCCTTGACTTACAGGGAGGGAGGACTTCAGTTTGATCTGTCTGTTGCTGGATCGGGGGTCCAGATGTTGCTGGCCGTTGCGGCCTGGACTGAATTGTCGGATGCCAATGTATTGCTGATTGATGAACCAGATGCTCACCTGCATTCCCACATCCAACGACAACTGGCAAACTTCTTCGAAGAGAGTGTCTCTGATGGAAAACAGATAATCATTGCATCGCATGCCCCAGATCTAATTGAAGAATTGCCTACAGATACACTCGTTTGGATTGACCGCAAGGAACATACGGGCCTTGTGTGCGACGACATTGAGCAAACTCTAGTGGATCTTGGAGTCGTCAGTAATCGCCTAGCTCTCGGTTTTCTCAAATCCACGTGTCTCCTGTATTTCGAGGGAAAACCCGATGTCCATGTTCTTACTGACCTCCTGAAGAAAGCTGGCAAAGACGACTTAATTGCTAGGTCAAAGGTCATGCGACTGGGGGGATGCGGTGATGCGGAACACCTTCCTGCCTTTGCCCGGCTCCTCAGTGCACATTTTCACAAGGATGTGGCAATAGTTCTAATCAAGGACACAGACTACGCTGTTCCTGGATCGAAGTTCAATGGCCCGGTTCTGGTCACATCTTTGCCCTGCAAGGAGCTTGAGAATTTGCTGCTGTTACAGCCACAGACGATTCATTCGGCAGTCAAGGAAGCCGTCAAAAAGAGAAACAGGAGAGTTGGCTCTCACTCTTCACCTCCGGACTTGTCCGCGATAGAAGCAGAGATTGACAGAATTACCGCATCGAAAGAGGTCACGGAAGTGGCGAAGTGCAATTATGAACTCCGGGATCAGACTGACACCATGCATTTATCCCAAAGCGAAACATCGGCTGGCACGTTTGATGCGAAGTGGGCCGATGCCAAGTTTCGCCGTCGCGCTGCGCCGGGGAAGAAGGTGCTGAAGATGCTCCGGCAGTGGTTACAGTCCCAACACCAGGTCTCTTTGTCATCGCTACGGCTGCCATTCAGTTTCTATGAACTCGACGAACCAATAAAGCATCTGTTCGATGAAATAGAAAAGCACGTCAAAGACGCTCTGGAAAGCAAACCTGCGGCTGATAAATGAAGTTGAAACCCAAACTCGAATTGACTTGGATCGGCAAGGAGAACCGGCCACGGCTGGAGCCGCGCATCCTGCTCGAAGACCCGGAGAAGTCGTATCACGCGGCGCACCGGATGACGGACCACGACCTCTTCGATAATCGGCTCATCTTCGGCGACAATCTCCTCGCCCTCAAAGCGCTCGAACAGGAGTTCACCGGCCAGATTAAGTGCATTTGCATTGACCCGCCTTACAACACCGGCAGTGCGTTCGAGCATTACGACGATGGCATTGAACATTCGCTATGGCTTTCCATGATGCGTGACCGACTGGAAATGCTTTTTAAACTCCTGAATCCTTCTGGCAGCGTATGGGCAACTCTTGATGACAACGAAGCACACTATTTCAAAGTTCTTGCAGACGAAGTTTTTGGCCGTGCTAACTTTTTAGGCAACATCGTCTGGCAATCCAAGGACACGCCTGGAAATAATAGTTCGGGAATTGCTCAAACTCACAACCACATTTTCGCGTATCGAAAAAGCGAAGCGTTCCAACCAAAACTACTAATACGAAACGAAAAGCAAATTGCGAATTACACCAATCCAGACAACGACCCTCGTGGACCTTGGCTTGGAACACCCCTTACTCGCGCAGAGCATCGAGACAGAGATTATTATCAGCTACAGAATCCTGCCGGTCGAAATGTTTTGCCGCCGAAAGGCAGTAGTTGGCGTAGGCCACCAGACAAGATTAAGGAGCTATTGGCCGATAAACGCATTTATTGGGGTAAAGATGGAAATGCTGAATTTCCTGTTGAGAAAAAATTCCTTTCGGAAGTTAAGGAAGGAATCGTGAATCAAACTTGGTGGCCCTACGACTTCGCAGGCAGCACCAGAAATGCGAGCGCAGAGATGAAGGGGCTGTTCGAGGGGACAAAAGCCTTCGATACACCGAAACCGGAAAAGTTGGTGCAGCGGATTATTGACCTTTCAACCAATCCCGGCGATATAGTGCTCGATTCCTTCGCGGGTTCCGGCACGACCGGTGCTGTGGCGCACAAGATGGGGCGACGCTGGATCATGGTGGAGCTGGGCGAGCATTGTCACACGCACATTATTCCCCGGCTCAAGAAGGTCATTGATGGCACAGATCCCGGCGGCATCACGGAGGCGGTGAACTGGAAGGGCGGCGGCGGCTTCCGCTATTACCGGCTCGCGCCGTCACTGCTGGAAAAGGACAAGTGGGGCCAGTGGGTTATCAGCAAGGAATTCAACGCTGCCATGCTGGCCGAGGCGGTGTGCAAGCTGGAGGGCTTCACCTATGCACCGAGCGACACGGTTTATTGGCAGCACGGTCATTCCACGGAACGCGATTTCATCTACGTGACCACGCAACACCTGAGTGCGGACCAGCTCGCGCAGTTGAGCGACGAGGTCGGGCCGGACCGTACGTTGCTCGTGCTCTGCGCCGCATTCCGCGTCCTCAAAGATGGCACGGAGCGGTATCCAAACCTGACGGTGAAAAAGATTCCCAAGCAGGTGCTCTCCCGTTGCGAATGGGGCCACGACGATTACAGCCTCAAGGTGGAAAACCTGCCGAAAGCGCCGCCAAAGCCTGGCCAAATGGGGTTATTCGGCGAGGAGGATGCATGAAAAAAGAAGTCCGGCTTTATGACCGTGTGCAACGAATGGAGTATCCGCAACTGGCAGGCAACGAAAAAGGCTACGCAGTGCGTAGCTTTTTGCCGGATCACTTGGGATCGTCCGCACCTGTAATTTGTCACGCACTGCGTGACAAATTAAAGCCAGCCTTTCTCCACGCACTGAGTGAAGAATTGGACGGGGCAAGGATTTCCGACGCGCTGCGTCGGAAATCGTCGCAGGTTTCTTTTGCGTCGGCGTTTAGGCTGTACAAACTCTACGTGCCGTCCGTGGCGGAACTCCGGGCGGAAATTAAACGCGAGGTCAGGGCATTGGAAACGGATGCACAGGGTGGAGGCCAAGCATGAAGCCGCAAGTTAATGCCATTGCCGGCCGCTTGAGCCTGCGCCCGCCGCAACGCCGGTCGCTGGAAATCCTCGACCGCATCACGGAAATCGTCCCGCCCAAGAAGGGTGCCGACATCGCCGCCGCGTTGGCGGTGATCCGATCCGAGTTCCCAACCGTCACCGATTTTGAGCGGGAGTTTCCTTCGGTCTGTTTCGCGCTCGCCACCGGCGTGGGCAAGACGCGGCTGATGGGCGCCTTCATCAGCTACCTGCACCTCGCGCATGGCATCAACAATTTCTTTGTCATGGCCCCGAACCTGACGATCTACAACAAGCTCATCACGGACTTCACGCCGAACACCACAAAGTATGTCTTCAAGGGCATCGCGGAGTTTGCCACCGACGCGCCGGAGATCATCACGGGCGACGACTATGAGGCGAAGGCGTGCACGTTGTTCGATCAGTTGCTCCGCTGCAAGGTGAACATCTTCAATATCTCGAAGATCAACTCCGAAGTCCGGGGCGGAAAATCGCCGCGCATCAAGCGACTCTCGGAATATATCGGCGAAAGTTACTTCGAGTATCTGGCGGCGTTGCCCGACCTCGTGCTCATCATGGACGAGTCGCACCGCTACCGCGCCAGTGCCGGAGTGCGGGCAATCAACGAATTAAAGCCGGTCATTGGTTTGGAGCTCACGGCCACGCCGTTCGTGGAAACTGCCAAGGGCGGAGTCCCGTTCAAGAACGTTATCCTCGACTATCCCCTCGGCAAAGCGATGGCGGATGGCTTTGTCAAGGAGCCGGCCGTCGTCACGCGTAAGAATTTCAATCCCGCCGGCATGACGGTGGAGGCCATTGAGTTGATGAAACTTCAAGACGGCGTCCGGTTGCACGAACAGGTGAAGGTCGAACTGGAAACCTATGCCCGCGAAAGCGGCAACGTGATCGTAAAGCCTTTCGTCCTGGTCATCGCACGCGACACGACGCACGCGAAGCAATTAATTGATTTGATCCAGTCGGACGCGTTCTTCGAGGGCCGCTACAAGACCAAGGTCATCCAAGTGGATTCCAGCAAGACCGGCGCGGAAGAGGACGAGATGGTCGAACGCTTGCTTAAGGTCGAGCACACCGATGAGCCGACGGAGATCGTCATCCACGTCAACATGCTCAAGGAAGGCTGGGACGTGACCAACCTCTACACCATCGTCCCACTGCGTGCCGCGAATGCGCGTATCCTCATTGAGCAGTCCATCGGGCGCGGCCTGCGCCTGCCCTTCGGCAAGCGCACGGGAGTCAACTCGGTGGACCGTCTGAACATCATTGCGCACGACAAGTTTCAGGAAATCGTGGACGAGGCGAAGAAGCCCGACTCGCCAATCCGGTTGCAGCAGGTGATTTTGGAACCGGAGCAGTTGGGCGAGAAAACAGTGACTGTGGTGTCGCAGTCCCAACTTGCGAGCAAGCTGGGTTTACAGCCCGAGCAGACGACCACGAACACGCTGGTTTCCAAAGCCGCCGAGCCGCCAGTCTTCAAGACGCCGGAAGACCAAAAGGTTGCGCAGATTGCGTATCAGGTGATCCGCAAGTTTGAAAACCAGCCACAGATGCTGCCCAGCGTCTCTTACCTGACGAATACCGACGTGCAGACAGCCGTGGTGAAGGATGTTGCCGCCCAGTATCGTCCGTCCCAATTAGAACTCGAAGGCGTGACGGTCAAGCCGGACATCGCGGCCATTGTGGCAAAGACCACGGAGTTAGTGATTCAGCAGACCATTGATATTCCGCAAATCCTTGTCGTGCCCACCGGCAAAGTCCAATCGGGTTTCAATTCGTTCACGCTCGAACTGGATACGCTCAATTATCCGCCGGTATCGGAAGAGCTTTGGGCCAAGCACCTGCGCACGGATCAGGTGGATGTGATCGCCATGGGCAAGGGCGACATTGAGAAATCGCGGTTGGAGGATTACGTCGTAAGCGGCCTCGTCGATTTCGATGATATTTCTTACGATTCACACGCCGAGTTGCTTTACGATCTGGCCGGTCAGGTGGTGAAGCATCTGCGCAGCTACCTGCCCGGCGAGCACGAGACTCGCAAGGTGCTCAGTTGCTACCAGCGCGACATTGCCCGCTTCGTTCACGTCCAGATGCAGGAGCATTATTGGGAAAAGGCGACCGGCTACGAGGTGAAAATCAGCAAGGGGTTTTCCGAGTTGAAGCCGAGCGCCTATACCGCATCGGCATCGGAGCCGGTGCTCGACTACCGCCAGCCGCTGGCGGACAAAAGCAACATGGCGAAGTATCTCTTTGGTGGGTTCAAGCGCTGTCTCTACCCGGTGCAGAAGTTCCAGTCAGACGCCGAGCGCAAGCTGTCCGTCATTTTGGAACGCGAAGCGTCGAGGTGGTTCAAGCCCGCCAAAAGCCAGTTCCAGATTTACTACAAATCCGGCGCCGATCATCTGGAATACCAACCGGACTTTGTGGCCGAAACGAAAGCCACGATCTATATGTTGGAACCCAAAAGCCGCAACGAAATGACGGCCCCGGACGTCGTAGCCAAGAAGGAAGTGGCCGTCACATGGTGCAAACATGCGAGCGACCATACGAAGACGTATCATGGCAAGCCGTGGAAGTATCTTCTGATTCCGCACGATGTCGTCGCGGATAACATTACGCTCGAATGGCTCGCCAGTCAGTTTGAGCCAAAGTGAACTGGAGTTCCGATGGTTCTGGCGAACATTCCGGCTATGAGTGGATGCTTTGCGCCGTTGCGTTGACCTTCGATTGCGTCCCATACCCGGTTTCTCCTTGACCCTACGGTCTTGAACCAGTAAATTTGCCGCAAGTCTCAAGTCGATTACGGTGCTGGGCCGGAATGGCTCGTGGAAAGTTTTTATGGACGAATTGGAAGGTCCAAACATTTTAGCCGCGCTCTGGAGCCATTGGTTCCCGGCCTTTCCGGTGCCGATTGTATTGCTGACCGCCTGGCTGATCATGGGGTTCCTGATAGTTATGGCGTTGCTCGCGGTGCGGCATGTGGCGCTGGAACCCGGTCGCCTGCAAAACGCGCTGGAGACAGCCCTGGAATATGTCATGGGCTTAAGCCGGCAAATTGCCGGCCCGGAGGGGGCGCGGTTTGTGCCGTTGTTTGCCACGCTCTTTCTCTTCATTCTTTGTTCGAACCTGATCGGCCTGATCCCGGGCTTTGTATCGCCCACCACAAATCTGAACATCAACGCGGCCATGGCGCTGATCGTCGCGGGCACCGCTGAATTTGTGCATATCCGTCAGATTGGCGTGGCGGGCTACGGCAAGCACTTCTGCGGGCCACCCTACTGGCTGGCGCCCATGTTCATCATCATCCGGGGCATGGAAGTGTTCACGCGCCCGCTGTCGTTGACCATGCGGCTCTTTGGTAATATGCTGGCCAAGGAAATCATGCTGGGCGTGTTGGCCTATCTGCTGACCCTGTTTTTCTTTTCGCACGGCATTATTTTTAAACTGTTGGCGATCGTGCCGTTCCTGCTGCGCCCGGGCATTCTGCTCCTGGGCGTGCTGGTCGGTTTTGTGCAAGCGCTGGTTTTCACGGCGCTGGCCATGTCCTATATCGGTACAGCGTTTGCAAAACATTAAAAGGAGGAAGACCCATGGATATCTTGACGGCGTCAGTGGTAATATCCGGCATAAGCATGGCGATCGCAACGATTGGCACCGGAATCGGGCAGGGGATGGCCGTCAACGGCGCCATGCAGGGCATTTCGCGCCAGCCGGAGGCTGCCGGCACCATTGGCACGAACCTGATCATAGGACTGGCTTTCATCGAGTCGCTGGCCATTTACGCCCTGGTCGTGGCCCTGTTGCTGCTCTTTGCCGATCCATTCGCCACGGGCGCCAAGGAGCAGGTTGAAATGCAGAACAAAGTCAGCGTATTGCAGATGAAGGTTCAAGAGTTACAGTTGCAGGTACAATTGGATACCATGCAGAAAAGCGTGCCTGCCGCCGCGGCAACCAAGTAATCGTTTAGGAATTGTCCGCCGGGTCGGGGACCCGGCCTACAAAATGCTGTAGGCCCGGTGACCTCACCGGGCGTATGAAATAGTTGCCGCCTTTGGCGGCCTAATTCACATGCTAACCATTGATCTGCCGTTAATCGTTGCCCAGCTCATCACGTTCCTTATTGGGCTGTGCCTGCTGTGGCTGATTGCCTACAAGCCGCTGACCGCCATGTTCCAGGCGCGGATTGACAAAATTCACGGCGACTTGAAGGCGGCCGACGATGCGCGCCAGGACATGGAGGCCAAAAAAAAAGACTACGATGCGCAGATGGCTAAACTGAGTGATCAGACCCAGGAACTGTTGCGCCAGGCCGCCCGGGAAGGCGCGAATATGCGCGAGGAAATTATCGTCACCGCCCGGGAACAGGGTGAGGCCCTGATCAAACGGGCCGAAGACATCATCACCCAGGAAAAGGCCAAGGCGATCAAGGAGTTGCGCCAGGAAGTGCTGGATATTTCCCTGCGGGTGACGGAGAAAGTCGTGGGGCAGATGGCGGACCCGGCGCTCCAGCGGCGCATGGTGGACAAAGTGTTTGTCGAATTGGAGGCGAAGAAGCAGGCATGAGCGCTAACGAGTTGGCAAAACGCTATGGCCAGGCGCTGTTAACCCAGGCCGAAGGACAGTCCATTCAGCGCCAGGTTACGGACGAGTTGAAGGCCCTGGTGGCTTTGATCAAACGTGATCCGCTCCTCAAGGATTGTCTGGCTAATCCCACCATCCCGGTGGTCGCCAAGCAGGCCATCCTGGGCCAAATAATGGCGCCGATATTCAATCCGTTGACCAAGGATTTTGTCGGCCTGCTGGTCAGGAACCGACGCGAAGCGCTGCTGGAGGATCTCGTGAAGGTATTGGAAGCCAGGCTTGACGAGGACGCGGGACGCGTCGAAGTCATGGTCGAAAGCGCCTTGCCCATGGCCGACGCCGACCGGACTGATTTTCTGCGCCGGCTGACGCAATGGCTGAATAAGAAAGTGGAATTGAAAATAGCGGTGGTCCCGGAACTTTTGGCAGGAATTACCATCCGCATCGGGGATCGCCTGATTGACGGCAGTTGCCGGGGACAGTTGACGCGGATGCGCCAGGTTCTGATGGTCTGATCGTTTTTAACATTAGCTCATAAGTAAGACAGGTACACAATGGCAGATCCATTTAAAATCAGACCCGAAGAAGTCACGGCGATCATCAACAAGCAATTGGCGGACTACGAAGCGGAGGTGCAACAGGCGGATGTGGGAACCGTCCTGATGGTCGGCGACGGCATTGCCCGGGTATACGGGATGAGTCGCGTCATGGCCGGCGAATTGGTCGAATTTCCCGGCCAGATTTACGGTCTGGCCATGAATCTGGAGCGCGACAATATCGGCTGTATCATTCTGGGCGACGACAAGAAGATCAAGGAAGGCGACCTGGTCAAGAGTACGGGACGCATTGTGGAAGTGCCGGTTGGCCCGGAACTGGTCGGCCGGCTGGTGAATGCGCTCGGCTTTCCCCTTGACGGCAAGGGCGCCATTCCGGCGAAAAAGACACGGCCGATCGAACGCCGGGCGCTCTCGGTCATTGAGCGTCAGCCGGTCTGCGAACCCCTGCAGACAGGGATCAAGGCCATTGACTCCATGGTGCCGATCGGGCGCGGCCAACGCGAGTTGATCATTGGCGATCGCCAGACCGGCAAGACGGCGGTGGCGGTGGACACCATCATTAACCAGAAAGACACCGGGGTCATCTGCATTTATGTTGCCATTGGCCAGAAGGAATCCACCGTGGCCCGGGTCGTCAAGGCCCTGCAGGATAACGGCGCCATGGCGCACACGATCGTCGTGGTTGCCGGCGCATCGGAGCCGGCGGCCCTGCAGTACATTGCCCCCTACAGTGGCTGTGCCATGGCGGAGGAATTTGGCGATAACGGCAGGCATGCGCTGATCATCTACGATGATCTATCCAAACACGCCGTGGCCTATCGCCAACTGTCGCTTCTTTTGCGGCGGCCTCCGGGACGGGAAGCCTACCCGGGCGATGTTTTTTATCTGCATTCGCGCCTGTTGGAACGGGCGGCCAAGTATTCGGTTGAAAAAGGCGGCGGCAGTATTACGGCCCTGCCGATCATTGAAACCCAGGCGGGCGACATTTCCGCCTACATTCCGACCAACGTCATTTCCATCACGGATGGCCAGATTTACATGGAAACCAGCCTGTTCTACGCCGGCGTGCGGCCGGCCGTAAATGCGGGACTATCTGTTTCCCGCGTCGGCGGCGCCGCCCAGATCAAGGCCATGAAAAAAGTTGCCGGACGCCTGCGCCTGGACCAGGCCCAGTACCGTGAACTGGCGGCTTTTTCCCAGTTCAGTTCCGATCTCGACAAGGCCACCCGTGACCAGTTGATCCGCGGCGAGCGGCTGACCGAAATCCTTAAGCAGGAGCAGTACAAGCCTCTGCCGGTGGAAAAACAGGTTCTGATCATATTTGCCGGCATCAGCGGCTATTTAAACGACCAGCCGCTCTCCGCGATTAAAACGTTTGAAAACCGGCTTTACCAGTTTATGGATGAAAAACATCCGGAACTGATGCAACAGATCCGAAGCAAGGGTATCCTGGACGAAACTTTGGAAACCAACCTGCATAGTGCGCTTGGCGAATTTAAAAAGATCGGTTTGAACGGCGTTTTCGCCAAACCGGCGAGTGCATAATGAATAATCTCAGGGAAATCAAAAGTCGCCTGCGCAGTATCAGGAAAAACAGGCAGATCCTGAGCGCCATGAAAATGGTCTCGGCCGTCAAGTTGCGCCGCATTCAGGTGGTGGTCCAAGCCAGCCGGCCCTACGCCCAACGGTTGGAAGCATTGGTCCAGAATTTGCTGGATATGCCTGAAGCTCGCGCACTTCAGCATCCGCTCATGTCACGGCGGAGTGTGCACCGGGTCCTTTGGGTGGTGATTTCGACCGATCGAGGCCTGTGCGGCAGTCTGAATACCAATCTGTTCCGATTCATCCAGCAAGCTTTGCGGGAACGCGCCGGCGCGAAGAGCACGGTGGCGCTATGGCTGATCGGGCGGAAGGCGGGCGATTTCTTCAAGCGCGCGCTGGCAAAATCGGCCGACTTCCGGATCGAGCAGGCCTATCCCCTGGAGGAGGCGCAGGCGGAGAATATCGTCCGGCAGGTGTGCGATCTATACCGCAAAGGCCAGGTGGACCAGGTGGACCTGTTTTACGCGCAATGCAAGTCCACCCTTCGGCAGATTCCGGCCAAGGTGCCGCTTCTGCCGCTGGCCCCCTCCGCTTGCCCGCCAGACTCCACCAAAGCACTCTCGCCTGGGCGTAGCGCTTTGGCGGAGCATGGTCGCCCAGGCGCGACGGGTACTCGGCAACAGCGCGCCGGGCTCTTTGAACCGGCCCCGGGGACAATCGCCGACGATCTGTTGCCCCGCTATCTTGCGAGTCAAGTCAGGCAAATACTTTTCGAGGAACAGGTTTCGGAACACAGCGCGCGGATGATCATGATGGACCAGGCCAGTAAAAATGCGTCCGACATGATCAGCCAAATTCAATTGGATTATAATACGCTCCGGCAGGGAATGATCACCCGGGAACTGACCGATATTACCACCGGCGTGGAAGCCATGGCATAAGGCCCGCGATGCGCGGGATAAAGGGAGAGCACGGTGAATAACGAGAACTCGCACGGCAACGTCATCCAGATTATCGGCAGCGTGGTTGATGTGGAATTTCCCCCCGGCCAACTGCCGCTGATTGACATTGCCTTGCGGATCAAGCGGGATATTCCCGACGATCAGGGCCGCATGGAAGTCATTGCGGAAGTCCAACAGCACCTGGGCGATAACGTCGTGCGCTGCATTTCGCTTTCACCCACGGACGGACTTCGGCGCGGTAACGAAGCGATCAATACTCGCCAGCCCATCACGGTGCCGGTGGGCCGCCAGAATCTGGGGCGCATGTTCAACGTGCTGGGCGAGCCCATTGACGGGCTGGGCCCGGTATCCGCCACGCAGTTTTTGCCGATCCACCGCGCACCGCCGTCCTTGCAGGACCAGGAACCCAAGACGCAGATTCTCGAGACCGGTATAAAGGTTGTGGATTTGCTGGCGCCCTATTCGCGGGGCGGCAAGATCGGCCTCTTTGGCGGCGCCGGCGTGGGCAAGACCGTGCTCATCATGGAGCTCATTCACAATATCGCCACGGAGCATGGGGGCCTCTCGGTGTTTGCCGGGGTGGGGGAACGCACCCGCGAGGGGAACGATCTCTACCGCGAAATGCGGGAATCCAAGGTGCTGGAGAAAACCATACTCATCTACGGCCAGATGAACGAACCGCCCGGCGCGCGGCTGCGAGTGGCGCTGACGGCCATGACCATGGCCGAAAATTTCCGCGATGAAACCGGCCAGGAAGTGCTTTTGTTCATTGACAACATTTTTCGCTATGCGCAGGCCGGCCAGGAAGTTTCGACCCTCCTGGGCCGCATCCCGTCGGCCGTGGGTTATCAGCCGACACTGGCCTCGGAAATGGGTGAACTGGAGGAGCGCATTACCTCGACCCGGCGGGGCGCCATTACCTCCGTGCAGGCCATTTATGTGCCGGCGGACGACCTGACCGACCCGGTGCCGGCCACGGTGTTCAGTCATCTCGACGCCACAACCGTGCTGTCGCGCGCCATTTCGGAGCAGGGCATTTATCCGGCGGTGGATCCGCTGGATTCCACCTCGAAAATATTGAGCCGGGAAGTTTTGGGTGACGATCATTACAGCGTGGCCCGCGGCGTCCAGCAGGTTCTGCAGAAATACAAGGAGCTCCAGGATATTATCGCCATCCTCGGCGTGGAAGAACTCTCCAACGAAGACAAGCTGACTGTGGCGCGCGCCCGGAAAATCAAGCGCTTTCTTTCCCAGCCGTTTTTTGTCACCGAAACGTTCCTGAATACCCCCGGCCGCTACGTCACGCTGGCTGAAACCATTCAAGGCTTCAAGGAAATCCTGGAGGGCAAGCATGACGACCTGCCGGAGCAGGCCTTTTTCATGGCCGGCTCGATTGAGGATGTCCTGAACAAGGCCAAAACGCTATGACCTCGTTTGCCTTGGAAATTTTGACGCCGGCGCGCCGTGTGTTTGCGGGCGAGTCGGAATCCATGGTCCTGCCGGGCTCCGAAGGTTCATTCGGTGTGTTGGCCGGCCACGTGCCGCTGCTGGCCCGGCTCTCCGCCGGCCGGATCATGGTCCGCCAGGGCACTCAAGAGCATTATTTCGATTGTGGCCCCGGCGTGGCGGACGTGGATCCCAAACACGTTACGGTGCTGGTGGATTCCGCCGAAGAAACGGAACCACAGATGAACACCGATAGACACAGATAAATAAACTTCTCAGTCCCTGCCGGTATCCGTGTCCATCCGTGGTAAATATCTTATCACTTCCGTGGCGGCGGAATGCTCGCCGACGCATGCTTGCTCTTCGTGCGCACGGCAATCAGTCCGCTGCCCAGGGCGGCCAGAATTTTTTCCAGCGGCAGGTCAAAATCCTCCGGGCGTTCGAAGGTCATGGCGACGCCGCTGACATTGACGGGATGGCCGGAAGCGAGCGCGGCGCGCTGTTGGATTTCATTGCGAATATGCTCCAAGGTGGTTTCTGCTTCGGCCCGGTTCATGCCGCCCAGGCACACGATGAACTCGTTGGCCGAAAATCGGCCGATAAGGTCAATAGGCCGGACGCATTCCTTGATCAGTTTGTGAACTTCCTCCAGCAAGGTATGCCCGGCCTCAATCCCGGATGTGGCGACAAAGGCGACGTAGTCGTCCAGGTTCAGAAAAATCAGGCCGAGCGGAGTGTGATAAGTCTTGGCGCGCAGCATTTCCCGGCGAAATTGATCCACAAATGCCTGGTATTTCAGGGCCTTGCTGGCTTCGTCAATCAGTGCTAGGTGGCGGGTCAAAAACAGGAGCTCGAACTTTTGCATCTGTTGGCCGATCAGATAGGCGATAATCAACATTCGCCTTGCATCCTCGTCAGTGAAGGGCGGCCCTTCCATCCGGTCGCAGTGCAGGTAGCCGATGGCCCGCTGGTTCTGGATGATCGGCACCAGGCACAGGTATTTAAAATCGAGCTCCAATTTAAGGTGCGCATATTCCGGGTCGTCGCTTTTTATGTCATTGATCAATATTCGTTCATGTTTGAGCAGAACGCGTGGCACCACCGTGCCGCCGACGTTCCGCATGAAATGTTTGACGAACAAATAGCTGATCTCGCGCGACGTATGGATATTTAATTTCCCCGTGTTTTCATCCAGGATCACCACCGCCAGGCTCTGGTGCGGAAAAAATACTTTCGTGTGCTCGATGATCACATGCAGCGCTTCTTCCGCGGTCAGCGTGCCGCCCAGTTCCTGGGCGATTTCAATCAAACATTCCGTGATTTCTCTGCGCTCGCCCGGCATAGCATCCCTCCTGAAAAAATGCATTTCTGCGACCAAACATCGTCCCGTATATAATGATCACATTAATCTTGTTATCGCCTTGGTGTCAAGGGTAAAGTATCCGACTAAATATGCGAACAGGGAATTTTTCCGCCTGTGGAGGACAAAATCACGCGGCAGCAGAGTGCCGCGGCTACAACAGAAACTTTTCGGAATGTAGCCGCCCCACTCAGTTGGGGCGTTTATTAAAGTTGCCGCCTTTGGCGGCCTAATTTAACGCATGAATTTCAATGTCAGATAACGATAACGCCGCCCAGAGGTCGGCGTCCACCTTTGGCATTGATCTTAAGGTGGCTCGCGACCTCCGGGCGCGAGCAGTTGCGGTTCCTTGCCGCCTAGCTTAGCAACAACGGGAATACAATCTTATGACCTCAACGCGTCGCAACCGGATTTCGCCATTGTCGGATAGCCTGCCCGTCCCGGGATTGCGCGGGCTGATCCGCCGCGCCCTGCGCGAGGACTTGGGCTCAGGCGACATCACCAGCCACGCGCTGATTGCCCCCGGCCGTGTGATCACGGCAGTTGTGATTGCCCGCCATGCGTGTATCGTCAGTGGAGGGGGCATTGCCGCGCATATCTTCCGCATGCTGGATCACGGCATGCGCATCCGGATATTGGTCCCCGATGGTTGTCGCGTCAGGGAGGCTGCGCCCTTGATGCGGATCACAGGCAAGGCCCGTGCAATCCTGGCCGGCGAGCGCACTGCGCTCAATTTTTTACAGCGTCTGACGGGCATTGCTACCCTGACCGCGCGCTTTGTCGAACAGGTCAAGCCGCATGGAACGCGCATCCTGGATACCCGTAAGACGACGCCTATATGGCGGATGCTGGAAAAATACGCGGTGCGTTGCGGCGGGGGGACCAACCATCGCATGGGACTTTACGACCAGGTATTGATCAAGGATAACCATCGCCGGCTGTGGGGTGCACGCGACCTTGCGGAGGCCGTGCAGACGGCCCGCCACCGGTGTCCCGGCGTGCCCGTGGAGGTGGAGGTGGAAACCGAAGCGGAGTTGGAACGCGCCTTGGCGGCCCGGCCGGACTGGATCCTGCTGGACAATATGACCCCGGCGCGCCTGCGGCGGTGCGTCCATCTATGCCATGGCCGTTGTCCGCTGGAAGCCTCGGGCGGCATTACACTGGCCAATGTAAAAGCCGTGGCGGCTGCGGGAGTCCAGGCGATTTCCCTGGGATGCCTGACGCATTCGGCGCCGGCGGCCGATTTGTCGCTCGAAATATTGAAGCACCCCGCGGAAAGTCGCGGGGTGTTTTTGCGGAACCCTGCGAAGCCAAGAACGCCATGCCTTTCTTTGGCAAGCCACAGGTCTTCCTGGCGAAGAAGGGTGGATGCCAACCCATGAAAAGGCGCCTTGAAAAAATTAGAATGGCTCTGAAAGATTGCCGCTTGGGGCAACCCCTGCTATTCCTGGATAAAACGGGATCAACGAATGAGGTGCTAAAGGCGCGGGCTGAAAAGGGCGCGCCGGAAGGCTTTACGGTGGTGGCCGATCACCAGACGTGCGGCCGTGGACGACAGGGCCGCACATGGCTGTCACTACCCGGCAAAGGCGTTTATGTATCCGTCCTCCTGCGGCCCAACTGGCCGGCCACGGACGGTGTTTTTATGAATATTTGCGCATCCGTGGCGGTGGCGCGGGCTTTGGAAAAATGGCGGCCGAACAAAGTCCGGCTAAAATGGCCTAATGATGTTATGATCAACGGTCGTAAAATTGCCGGAGTGCTGGTTGAACCGCGGATCAAGCGCGCCGTGATCGAATTTGTCGTGGTGGGGGTCGGGGTCAACGTGCTGCACTGTGAAAGCGATTTTAAAACGCTTGATCCTGGTCTGGCCACGTCGCTGCGTATGGAGGGTGTCACCGTGGATTGCGACAAGGTATTGACACGCGTGCTGAACGAACTGGATATCTGTTACATCATGGCGCGGCAGGATGATAAAAGCCGTATCCTGAAGGAATGGTCGTTGCGTCAGTTAGGAAAATAATATGTCTGAATTTGTGATCGTCGTGGATATGGGCAACACCAGTACGACCGTGGGCCTGGCGCGCGCCGGACGGATCACCGGCATTGGCCGGATCAGCGGCATTAGCCGCCTGCCAACCCGGACCGCGTGCCGCAAAGATGTAACTGCCGTGTTGACCCGCTTGACGCGCAACCGGTTGATCGCGGGTGCCATGTTGTGTTCGGTCGTGCCGCAGTGCAACCACCTCTGGCTTCGGGAACTGCAGGCGGTCAGTGGCCGACCGCCGTGCATGGTGCATCACCGCCTGAAGTTGGGACTGCGCATAGAGTATCCGAACCCCGCCAGTATCGGCGCGGACCGCCTTGCCAATGCCTGCGGTGCAGTGTACCGCTACGGCTCGCCCGTGATTGTAGCCGATTTCGGAACGGCCCTGACCTTTGATGTGGTGGCCAACAATGCCTATCTGGGCGGTATCATTGTCCCCGGCCTGCCGCTCATGACCGATTACCTGGCCGAGAAAACGGCGCTATTGCCGCGCCTGCGACTGGACCACTATCGCGGTATTCCACGGAATTTGCGCGCCATGCCGGTCATTGGCAAGAACACGCGCCAGGCCATGGCAATTGGGGCGCGGTTGGGATATCTCGGCATGGTGCGCGAAATTTTTACGCGCTTACAGCACACGCTGAAGGACCGAACGGTCCGCCTCTGCGCAACCGGCGGCTATGCGGCCTGGGCGCTGGCCGGATGTGACCTGCCGGTGCGCCTTGACCCGGACCTGACGTTGTATGGCATTGCCAAGATTTATGAACTGAATAGATAATGAAGAACGGAGCGATTCATAATGAACACTGATACCTATGCCGTCATTCTGGCCGGGGGCCGGGGGGAGCGCTTCTGGCCAATGAGCACGCGCCGCCGCCCAAAACAACTCCTGGCCTTGGTCAGCCGACGAGCCCTGCTGGCGGATGCGGTTCATCGCATTAGGTCCATCATTCCGGAAAAGCGCATCCTGGTGATTACCAGCGCTGACCTTCAGGATGCCGTGTGCCATTTGTTGCCCGATTTGCCGAAAGCAAATGTGATTGGCGAGCCTTGTGGCCGCGATACGGCTGCGGCCATTACTCTTGCCGCGGCCCTGATCAAGGCCCGTAACCCAAAGGCCGTGTTTTGTGTGCTGACGGCTGATCACGTCGTCGGCGATGCGGTGCTTTTCCGGCGCACGCTGAAGGAGGCTTTTGCCCGCGCTTCCGCCGCAGATATATTGGTGACCATCGGGCTTAAGCCGGCATTCCCGAGCACCGGATTCGGATATATTGAGGCTGGCATGCGTATGGCCGGTTCATCACGGACGACATTTTACCATGTCAGGCGATTTGTCGAGAAGCCGAATGCCCGCATGGCGGAGCGTTATGTCAAAACCGGGCGATTCTATTGGAATTCCGGGATGTTTGTCTGGTCGCTGTCCGCCTGGGAGCGGGCATTGCGGCGGCATTGTCCGCCCTTGGAGCGCTTACTGGATACGCTGACACCGCTGGCCGGCCGGACGGGATTTAATGCCGGGTTGAAGCGCGCCTATGCCGGTTTGGAGAAAATATCGGTGGATTATGCCGTCATGGAGCATGCGGATAATATCGTGATGGCCGAGGGCGTATTTCCGTGGGATGACGTGGGCTCATGGTCGGCATTGGAGCAACATTTTCCCAAGGATGGACACGGGAACGTGATCGTGGGTAATGGCGAGCTGATGGAATCCTCCGGTAACATCGTGGTTGCCGACAATGGCTTGGTGGCGCTGGTCGGTGTAGACAACATGGTGGTGGTCAAGGCCGGCGCCGTAACCCTCGTCTGTCGCAAGGACCGTTCCCAGGAGGTCAAGCGCATGGTCGAAAAGCTCCGGCACCGGCGTGACGCACATCCCTGGCTCTAAATTTGGAAACATTGCTATGCCTCGCACTTTAGGCGTGGATTATGGTAAGCGGCGCGTGGGCCTGGCCATCAGCGACGAGTTGGGCATGATGGCCCTGCCGTTGGATATCCTGCCGGTGCAGAGTTCCAAGCAGGTGATCCGGGATGTCCTGCGCCTGTGCCGGGAAAAACAGGTGGCTGTAATCGTCGTCGGATTGCCGCTCAACATGGATGGCTCGCGCGGACCGGCAGTTGAAGCGGTGGAACGCTTTGTCCTGGAACTCCGCCAGCAGGGCGAACTGCCGGTGGAAGTCTGGGACGAGCGCATGAGCAGCCGGCAGGTGGAACGCATGTTGATCGATTCCGATGTCAGCCGCTCGCGACGCAAAGGTCTGGTAGATAAATTGGCCGCTCAGGTCATTTTGCAGAGTTATCTTGATGCACGAACGTCCCATAAGGACGCGGAGACTGTAGGTGTTTAGACTGTAGGCTGTAGGATGAAACACGGAAAAATTCGCCCGCAGACGCAAACTAGTTTGCAACGGTATAGTCTTTTGATTGCCTATGATGGGGCTGCTTATGCGGGCTGGCAGGTTCAGCCTAACCAGCGCACGGTCCAGAGCGAACTGGAGGCGGCCTTGCGCCGTCTGGCGGGCGCGCCCGTGAAACTCCACGGCAGCGGACGCACCGACCAGGGCGTGCATGCCGCCGGCCAGGTGGCGCATTGCGATTTACCGTTCAGGCTCCCGGCAGCCAACTTGGTGCGGGCCTTGAATGCGCTCTTGCCGGCGGCCATTCGTGTCTTGAAAGTTAAGCCGGTTGGCGAAAAATTTCACGCCCGACGCAGTGCCGTGCGCAAGGAATATCGTTATCTAATTTGGAACGGAAAAGTGATTTCCCCATTTTTGCGGTTGTATCGAACCCATGTGCGCACGCCGCTCGATGTGCGCGCCATGCGGCAAGCGGCCGCTCTGTTGGTCGGGCGGCACGACTTTGCCGCTTTCACCGCCAACCCAAATCGGGAGGTGGAAAGCACGCGGCGTCATGTGATGAAACTCGCCGTCAGCCGCAAAGGCCGCGAGATCATGATCCGGGCGCAAAGTGACGGATTTCTCTACAAGATGGTGCGCAGTCTGGCCGGATTTCTGATCCGGGTGGGCGAGGGCGCGGTGCCACCGGAAGAGGCGCTTCGTATCCTGCATTCGAAGATACGCACGGCCCGCGTTCCAACGGCGCCACCGCAGGGGTTGTTTCTCTGGCGAGTGTGGTATCCAAATAAAAGTAAAATTCCAAATACCAGATGCCTACATTCAAGATGTATTTTATAAAGTATCATTCTTGGTCAAGGCTGCGGAGGGCCGGGAGAATATCCTCTTTCCTTCGCGGTACGCCGCCGGTGTGACGCTGGTCCAGCGGCCAAATACGCGATAGAAAAAAGTCGGCTCTGTGAATCCGGTCTCGGCGGCAATTTGTTTGATGCTTTTTGAAGTCAGGCGCAGTAGTGTGCAGGCCCGTTCCACGCGCCGGCGCTGAATAAACGCCGATGGACCAATGCCGGTCACCCTTCTAAAAAGCCTTCGAAGATATACTTCGCTGACGCCCGCTTTTCGCGCCAGATCGGCAACGGTTAGCGAGGAATTACCCAATTGCCGTTCAAGCCATTCCAGCGCCGGTAATAACCGGGGAAGATCCCGATGGATCGCGCCTCCCATGGGCTGGAAGGATGCTTCATGGTGCCGAATAATATAAAGCAACACGTTAAAAATCAGATCGGCCATGGACCTTTTCCATCCCGGCGCTTGAACCGCATATTCACGGGCCAAAGTCATTGAGGCGGTGCCGAAAGGCGAGTTTGCCGTTGCCGGCACGAGGGTGGGGAACCCCATCAGGGTCAGCAGGTTGATGCTGTTGAATATATGGGCATGAAAATGAGCGGTAATAAGGCGCACGCCTTGTCCATGATAAAGTTCCACGGTATGTTCGCGCCCTTGGGGAATGAGTATCAAATCACCGGCCCGGAACAACTTCCGGGAATCGGCTTTATCGAGGCAATACCATCCGCCGCCGTTCTTAAACCAATACCAGATCGTGTCATTCAATACCCGCGGTCCCACCTGCCACCCTTGCCGGCATTTCCATTCTTTGGACCATAATGGAACTATGGAAGCGCGCTCAAGCCATTGATCCAGGCGGCCGTCAATGTCCGGCAGTGCCTTTGGAAACGGAGCAAACGCATTAGCCGGCCGCACGTCGTCTATCGGGCTATCGTAAACCCAGAGTTTTTTCATGGTTTCGCAAAGTATAATCATTGGATCATGAGCGTCAATAGACATATAACGCCTCATCATATAGTATGGAAACCGTCATTAAAGAAATATACCGTAGCAAATCGCAAACGGATCTTTAGTCATCGGGACGAAGGGAGCACAACCATGCACGGACCGAAGATAACAGTGATTGGAGCGGGCAGTTATTTTTTCGGAAGGCCGATTATTAAATTGATGGCCACAAGCCAGGTTATGGCCGGAGGGACCCTGGCGCTGGTGGATACGGACAAGCGCGTTCTGGGAACAATGATGCACATGGCGGAACGCGTATTCCAAAAAAATCACTCCCAGGTGAAACTACTCGGCGCAACTGACCGCAAAAAAGTCATGGCTGGCTCTGATTTTATCGTTCTGACGTTTGGCATTAAGACGGCCTATTATCGCGGCATTGAAACGGAGATTGCGGCAAAATATGGGATCCGTCAGCCTTCAGGACAGACCAATGGTCCCAGTGGTGTTATAACGGCGCTACGCAATGTTCCCCATGCGATCATGGTTGCCCGCGATGCCTTGAAACTGGCGCCACATGCCTGGATCATCAACCTTGTCAATCCAACCGACGTACTTGGCCTGGCGCTTGGACGCTATGTGCCTGAGATGAGAAGCTTCGCGCTCTGCGATGGTCACCGCGAACCAGAGAATACGCTCACGTGGCTGAAGGTTGCGGGCATTTTACCGGAAAGTGTCATGTCGATTCCGCCAGATGTATACAACAAACTGGACCTGCGTATTGGCGGCGTAAATCATTGCTGTTGGATGGTGCGATTTACATATGATGGGCAAGACATGCTGCCGACCGTCAATCGCTGGGTTGTCAAAATGCAAAAAAACCAACCCAATGCAGACTACGGTTTTGTCCAGCAGCTTTTTGAACTTTACGGCGCGCTGCCCACCATTATTTCGCATACCAAGGAATATGTGCCGTTTTTCCAGGGAAATGGGGTTAATCCCGTTATTCCGCATCCGCTGGATATTTTTAATGCAAAGGCACGGACACAGGCGATGGCCGAATCATGGCGTCTCAACGAGGAGTATGCCGCCGGGAAACGAAGTGTCCGGTATTTTTTAAATCATACCGGAAGCGAGATTACCAACGACGTGATGGAATCCATGTGGGGACAGATGGGCCGGTGTTATTATATCAACACCGCCAACCGCGGCGCAGTCACGAACATGCCCTATGACGCCTACCTGGAACTGCGCTGCGACATTGATCTGCACGGTCCGCGCCCCCATCCATTTGGCCCCATGCCGCGCGGTATTCTGGCGCTTCAAAATGAGGTGCTGGACGCACATGAACTGGCGGCGGAAGCAGCGGTTAGCGGCGACAAGGCCGTTCTGCGCCGCGCGATGCTGGCCGACCCGATCTGTAACAATATCGCCGATGCGGATGCTTACATAGCCGAATTGCTTAACGCCGAAAAGGATGATCTGCCCAAAAATTGGTTCAAAGGCGGAAAATAAAAATTTTGTTTGGAGAAAGCGATGTCGTCCATCCCTGATGAACGGAATGCTGTTCGCAAATTAGCGGAACAAGTTGCGGCGATTGCGCGTGAACCGCGCATGCAAGCCATCAAACAGCGCTGGCGGGATGTCAATTCCCTGCGCAAACCGGATCGCGCGCCGGTATGGTGCGGGCCCGTGGGTTGTTGGGACGAGCTAATTCTGCCAAATACGCTGTTTTGCCGCAATCCAGAGCTTCGCGCGTTGGAATTACAGTTTCGGCAAATTATCTACAAACGCAAAATTGATGACGATTCGCCGGTAGAGGAATACTTCGGAATACCGGCCGTCTTGGACGTGACACCAAGTAACATTTGGGGTGTTGATATTAAACGGCATGATCCGGATATGGCCGGCGGCAGTTGGGCCTATGACCCGCCATTGAAAACAGCGGCGGATTATGACAAACTGCAACTTCCTGTTTTTACCTATAATGAGGCGCAGACAAAAAAGCTCTTGAGCAAGCCGCCGAATTACTGGACGGCATCCTGCCGGTGAAGCTCACGGTTGCTATTCCCATTGATGTGGACTTGGGTGCGTATGCCGCTGAACTGCGCGGTCTGGAGCAGATCATGATTGACATGATTGCCGAGCCGGCGCTTATGCATCGACTCATGACGCATATCCGCGAAGCGGTCCTGGGTGCCATTGATCAGGTCGAAGCGACCGGTTTGCTCACCCCGAACAATTCCGGGGCGATGACGTGCAGTGATCCAATCGGCGTTCCGATGAACGGCCGTTATACATGCCGAAATCTTTGGTGTGGCGCATCTTTGGAGACTTTTGATCAGGTCTCGCCCATGATGTGGGAGGAATTCGGCCTCAATTACCAGAAGCCGGTTTGTGCGCGTTTCGGTCTGGTATCTTACGGCTGTTGCGAAAGTCTTACGCGCAAGATCGAGGGCGTATTATCCATTCCCAACCTGCGCATTTTTACTTGCACACCATGGACGAATTTGCCGGATGTGATCGAAAAAGTCGGCAATCGCCATTGCATCATATGGCGGCACAAGGCCAGTAACGTCGTGTTTCCGCATGACACGGCCGGGATCCAGGCGGAGTTGATGGATGCCGCCCGCCGGCTCCAGGGGTGCTTTTATCAGGTGATATTGCGCGGATTACAAACGCTGGCCGGACACGCAGACCGCCTGCAGGTCTGGACACAACTGGCCAAGGAAGCCGTAAGTCAATAGGCGGTAATTTCATAAAGACTTCTGCCAAACGAGCGTTCAGCGTAGGATATTTAGAGTTTAGGAGTCGCATGTGGGACTATCTGTTTTGGCATCGGAGTCCGTTGACAATCAGCATATTGTTTGTGGATAACAATTCATGTCCGTCTAACTGGATCACTATCGAGGAGGAGCGCGCGCACAAATGACACCAATTCATACTGAGACTATCCGCGGCAACGGCGTTGCGCTAACCAACCTGACCCCGGAACCAGGCCATTTTATGTTCGGTTACTATGACCGATGCCCCTGGAATGCCGGCGATCAATTACATCTGGCGCTGCATATTCCGCAGCAGGACCATTTACCGTTGCCGGGGGAATCTGCATCCGTCGGGTACATCGATCGCGCAACACGAACATTTCACGCTGTCGCTAAAACGAGGGCCTGGTGCCATCAGCAGGGAGCGATGACGCTGTGGCATCCTAGACTAAAAGACACTTTTTTGTTCAACGATTATAATGAAAATGAAAAAAAACTTTGTGCGCGACTCTTTGAAATCAATGGCCATGAGATCGGCAGAATTGATCGGCCGTTATATTCAATATCACACAATGGGCGCTGGGGTTCTTCGCTCGATTTTGGACGCATACCGCGGCGGGGCTATTCATACGCCGATGTACCGCTTAGCAATGAAAGCGACAGGCCGGACCTTGACAATGACGGCATTTTTATGATTAACCTCGCCGACGGGAAAGAGACCCTGATCGTGCCGTACCGCAAATTTCTCGAAGCGCATCCGTTTCCGTACACACTCGAAAAATCATACTGGTATCTCAATCATATCGTATTCAATTGTGATGACAGTCGCATCATGGTGCTATGCGAGCAGGTAAGATCCAAAAGCGGTCCTCCCGGCGGGCAGACTAATCTCTTTACCATGAATATCGACGGGAGCAATTTTTGCTGCCCGCTGCCGACGCCGTACTGGCACGACAGCGAACGCACTCCGGACAGGATATCGCATCAACTGTGGGGACGTACCCCGCGGGAAATCATCATCGACCCGAATTGGTTCGGGGATGGAAATGCGTGTGTGGTATTCGATGAAAGCAAGCGATCGATGCAGGCACACAGAATATCCGACGGATTCGGCGTGCACGCGCATTTTGTGTTTTCGCCGGACGGAAAATGGATCGCCTGCGACACTTATCCCGACAAAAATAACATTGAACGTCTGGGGGTGATAGAGGTCGCCACCGGCACGGTTACGGAACTCGGACGTTTCAGGCATATTTCCGAAAGCCCGTTTGATGATCTACGCTGCGATCTTCATCCGCGCTGGTCGCATGACGGTACAATAATTACAGTAGATTCAATTCACAGTGGCGAAAGAAAGATTTATCTCATTGATGTTGGTGATATCGTATTGAGAAAACAAGTTGTAGCTGGATGTTTTGGATGAAAATCAGCGGCATTATGATCGACTGCTCGCGGCTCTTGGAACGACATGCGTATTACTATCGGCTTATTGATTTCATGGCCGACTGGGAAACGAACACGCTGGTCTGGTATTTTACCGATGGAGATGTGATGTTCACGTGGGGCTATCGATTTTGGGCTTTTAAAAAGTGGTGTTCAGCGTAGCAACAAACAAGTAGGATGAGGAAAACACAAAGAAATATTCTATATCGTGGAATCCATAATTCCTGCGTTTGAACACTTTGGCAACATTGTTGATGCCTTCAGAAACACCATTTATGATCTGACGGATGAAGTATGCCAGGATCTCTTGGGCCCAATAGTTCGGGTGTTTGGTAAATTTTACAAATGGAACCGGATCGCTTTTAGAATTTACTCCGCTGTATCTGGGGATCATTAGTATGTCCGATTTTCTGGTGGTTTTATTAAAGATTGCCGCCATGTTCCTGGTCATGGCGCTGGGATGGGCGGCACGCAAGCGCTCCCTGATCACCGATGACGCCGGCCGGGTGCTCAGTCGCTTGCTGGTGGACATGATCTTTCCCGCCCTGGTCTTTACGCAAATGCTGCGCACCGTGAATCCCCATGTTCTGCGTGAAAGCTGGTTTGTGCCGATTCTCGGCGCCGCTGTGATCGTTATCGCCAAAGGGGTGGGGCTGTTGGGGATGCCGCTTTTTCGTCACAAGGGCGCCCTGGCCACCGCGGTGTTTCTGGTGGCGATGCCGAATTGGGTGTTCTTTCCCCTGCCGATTGTGGAAAAGCTCTTTGGTGATGCCGGTGTGCGCGATGTTTTGCTCTGCAATGTGGGAGCCCAGTTGATGCTATGGACGATTGGGGTCTGGACCTTGCGGGGGACGATATCGCGTAAAACGGCATTCAAGGAATTGGCCATGAATCACGGCTTGGTTGCCACGGTGGCTGGGATCGTCATCGCGCTGGTGTTGCCGTTCACGCGCACGCTGGAAACCGTGGCCGTGGCCGGAGCCTCGGTCGGGGTGCTTTCGGTCGCGTCCGTGGTCCAGGCATTGGCCATGCTGGGGAGCCTTACGATTCCGCTTTCACTGGTGATCACCGGGGCGCAGTTAGGCAGTTTGAATCTGGCCGATCATTACCCGACGCGCGATTTTGTCGGGGTGATCGTGTTGCGGCTTTTGGTGGCGCCTGCCATAACCATCGCCATATTGACAGCCGCCATCATGCTTGGATTGCGTATTCCGGAAGTGACGCGCCTGACCACCTACCTGATTGCGGCTATGCCCGTGGCCATCAGTTGCAGTATCGTCACGGAGCGCTTTGGCGGCGATACACCCCTGGCGGCCCGTGCTATTTTCTATTCGACCCTCGGGAGCATCCTGACCGTGCCGACACTGTATTACCTCATCCGTCTGCTGGGGCTGTGATTTAAAACCCATACTTCAGCATCTGCAGAATAATCGGGCCCAGCATGATCAAGAAGACGGCCGGGAAAATACAGACCACCAGCGGAAACAGCATTTTTACCGGGGCCTCATTGGCTAATTTTTCGGCGCGCATGAAGCGCTTGGCACGGATTTGATCGGATTGAATTCGCAGTGTGGCGCCGATGCTGACGCCCAGTTCGTCGGCCTGGACCAGGGCCATGACCAAGGATTGGATGTCCGGCTGACGCACGCGTTCCGCCAGACGGGACAGCGCTTCGTGCCGCGTCTTGCCGAGCTGAATTTCAAGCAGGACTCGTGATAATTCCTCGGCGATTGGATCGGGCGGCCTCCGTTCCACGATGTTTTTGATCGCGGTCATGAAGTCAAGTCCGGCCTCCACCGATAGCGTCAGTAAATCAATAACAAACGGCAGAGCTTTCAAGATCAGCCGATGCCGGAGCGCGACCGCCTGTTTGATCCACCAGGACGGGTATATGATCATCGTCAGCAACAGGGCGCCAAACAAAGCCGCGAGCCGTACACCCGAACCGCTGCCCGCGGGGCCCTGAATCCAGGCGAACGCGCTGATGACCGGAATGCTCAGCACGGGAACCACGACGAGCGGCGTCAGCACCCGCAAGGCTATGAATTCATCCGGCGAGATGA
The DNA here is from genome assembly GCA_026398415.1 of Kiritimatiellota bacterium. Taxonomy (GTDB): domain Bacteria; phylum Verrucomicrobiota; class Kiritimatiellia; order JAAZAB01; family JAAZAB01; genus VSJD01. Next base: position 49,248 of record JAPLSY010000078.1, read on the forward strand.
CATCGTCAAATCCTGCGGAAGTGAGGTCGAGCAGCGCCTGCTCGCGCGCTTTTCGAAAACGCGGCTTGCGGCAAAACGGCATCAGCGAAGGGGTTAGCGGCAGTAATACCCGGAAGAGCATCGGGAGCCGCCGCTCCTGGCGGCGCCCGTCAGCCAGTGTCACGTATGTGATGGCAAAGGCCGTCTGGGCCAGGTGCCAGGTGATGCCGGCGGCAAACACCGCCCACATTATGCCCAAGCTGATTATGATGATGATATCCATAGAAACTCAGATGGTTAGGGAACAAAGTTCTTTGTTCATCGTTCTTCGTTTCGGATTAACGAGGAACCAAGAACGAAAAACGTCACTGAAATTATCATGGTCGTCTTTCTCCGTTAACGTCAGATATCAATCCGCATGATTTTGCGGATCAGCAAGGCACCGATAAGTTCCAGGAACAGGGCCAGGCATCCGGTCAGAATTCCGGCGCTTGACGTGAAAAACGCGGTCATCATCACGGGATCCAGCAGGAACAGGGCAAAGATGAGCGCGATCGGCATGAGGCCCACAACGATGCCTTGCATGCGCCCCTGTGAAGTCAATGTCTGAATGCGTCCCTGGATGCGGATGCGCTCGCGAATCACTCCGGCAATTTTATCGAACACTTCCGTCAGGTTGCCGCCGGTCTGCCGGGCAATCTCGATCGAGCGGATCATGAGCGTCAAATCCTCACTGGCCACCCGCTTTTCCAGATTGACCAGCGCGTCTTCAAATTTAACGCCGATGCGGGTCTGCTGCAGGAAAAGATCGAACTCCTGGGAAATCGGGGGCAGGTTTTGCCGGACGATATGTTCGAAGGTCTGCGTAATGCTGGAACCGGCGCGCAAGGCGCTGCTCATGGTCATCAGGGCATCCACCAGTTGTTCGTTGAAAAGCCGCAGACGCCGCTGTTTGAGGATTCCCAGGTACCACCGCGGAAGGGCAAGCGCCACCAGGCCGGCCAGGACACCGATGAATACCCCGCGCAGGAAGCCGGCGATAGTTTTGAAATCGCCTGTTAAAAAAAATAAAATAAGGAAGAAGGCAATGGCGGCAGTCCAGGCAAGATCCCGGATGCGCCGCGGGGGGATGAAGAAAAATATGTCGGCAAACTGGCGCGCTGTCTGCTCGCTATACACCCGTTCGTAGCTGTCCGCGCCGGCGCGCAGAGCCAGCATAAAGGCATAAGTCAGCCCGCTGAAGCAGACCAGGTACATGGTTGGAATCAGCCAAAGCAAGGCGGTATTGGTCAATGTTTCCATTTGCGCGTATCAAAGATGCTCATGGCTAACGAAAGCCCGCGGATTTTGATTTCCTCGATGAAGGTCGGCACGGAGCCGGTGGCTTCGAAGCGGCCTAGAACCAAGCCGTTGTGATCGAGCCCGGTCTGGGTGAATGTAAACAAGTCCTGCATGGTAATGCGGTCGCCCTCCAAGCCTGAAATTTCCGTGATGTGGCTGACCTTGCGCGTGCCGTCGCTCAGGCGGGTGGTCTGAACGACCAGGTGAATGGCCGAGGCAATCTGCTCGCGAATGGCGCGGGAGGGCAATTCCACGCCCGACATTAGCGTCATGGTTTCCAGCCGGGCAATTACGTCGCGCGGCGAGTTGGCGTGTGCGGTGGTCATGGACCCATCGTGCCCGGTATTCATGGCCTGTAACATGTCCAGTGACTCCCCGCCCCGGCACTCGCCGATTACAATACGGTCCGGGCGCATCCGCAAGGCGTTGCGCAGAAGGTCGCGGATGGTCACGGCGCCGCGCCCTTCCATATTGGGCGGCCGCGATTCCAGCCGGACCACATGCGTCTGGGGCAGGCGCAGTTCAGCCGAATCCTCGATCGTGACAATGCGGTCCGTGTCCGGCAGAAACGAACCCATGACGTTTAGAAAAGTAGTTTTGCCCGAACCGGTCCCGCCGGAGACGACAATGTTTTTGCGCAACAGCACACACAGGCGCAAGAAATCGGCCATTTCGCTCGCCAGGGTGCCCAGCTGAATCAGCTCCGGCATGGTCAGCACGTTTTTGGAAAACTTGCGGATCGTCAGGCACGGTCCGTTGAGCGCCAGCGGCGGAATGATGGCGTTGACCCGTGAGCCATCCTTCAGGCGGGCGTCAACGTAGGGCTGACTTTCATCAATCCGGCGGCCAATGGGCGCCACGATCCGCTCGATAATGGCCAGTACGGAACTGTCGTCCATAAACACGCGGTCGCTCATTTCCAGTTTGCCGTGCTTTTCGACGTAAACCTGATCGTTCCGGTTGACCATGATTTCGGTCACATCCGGGTCGGCCAGCAGGTCTTCCAGTGGGCCGAGCCCCACGGATTCATCGAAGATTTCCTTGGTCAGCGCCGCCGGATCAATCCAGGCGGGCAGACGTTCGCGCACTTCCTGGACGATTTGCTCGATGGCCTGCAGGGTGCGTTCGTGCAGATCGGCTTCCTTGATGTGGGCCGCCGTCAGCCGCTTGATGTCCAGGCGTTCCAACAATTCGGTGTGAATCTGCTTTTTGATCAGGCTTTTTTCGGTGTGCAACTGCTGGTCGAGCACATCATGCGGCGAGGGCGCAGTGGTCGCGGGCAATGGCGGGAATACTGCGGACGGGGGCACCGCTTGGTCGGGAAGGCGAAGGATCAGGCGGCAGTTGCCCACCCGAATAATGTCGCCGGCGCGGAAAACGGCGCGACCCCGGACAGGGGCTTCGTTCAGGAACGTTCCGGCCTTGCTGTTTAAGTCCTCCACATAAAATCCGTCCGGGCGGAAAATAAGAATGGCGTGCCGGGGCTCGACACCGCTGTCGGGAATAATGATTTTGTTGCCCTGTTCCGCGCCCGTCGGATAGATGCCGTGTTCGATCGCGTGGATCTGCGCCTCGTGTCCCGGGCGTTGGATTTCAAGTTGGAGAACAGCGGTCATGCGCTTGCCTTGCAAAACGAGGTGTTAGATTCTATTGTTTAAAATGTATTAAATGCGTGTCGAAGATTTTTTTGACAAGATTAACAGAATTTACTGGATCAAGAAAATCATTCCGCTATAGCTGATTATATGCTTCTCTTTCTTGATCCCAATCCTGTCAATCCTGTAAATCCTGTCGAAATTTCAAATATCTCTGGTTAGATGTCTTTTTTGTGACGAATTTCGCGTTGGCGGATCATGTTTAGTTCCGGTAATTTTTTCTGGAGATGCTCAAAATTAATGGCCGGTGGATTGTTGATAAAAGTTACATCGGCCGGGTTCCGCAAGGCCAGGGTCAGACGTCCCCGCACGGTCTGGGCGAACACGAGCAGTTCCGCTTCCCGGGGCGTTACTTCGAACGTGACCGCGCTGTAACTGCGTGGGGCGCGCTCTGCGCGCACCCCTGGCGCGGGAATCTGGTTGGCCAGCGCCTGGCCGGTGGCCAGGACGGTCACGTCCTGGAGCACGGTCAGCGTTATGGTTTCAACGCCGCCGGTCACGGTTGCCGATGGAAATGTGAATGTGCCCAGAATGTCCACATGGTCGTTGGGCTTGACCATGCCGCTTACCGATGCAATCGCATCCACGGGAATGGAAACCGCCCGCATGGCGGGATTAATCATTTCGGCCAGCCCCGCTGCTCCCTGGGCCGGAACGTCAATATCCGACCACTGGATCGGGTCGCCGCGGCTGATGTTGAACAGCAGTTTTTTGCTAACGATATCCCGCACGGATTCCGGCAGAATGGCGCGGCCGCCCACACTGCTCTGGAATACCGCCGCCTTGGCCAAATCGGTGTTTTTTAGAATTGAGCCGGCCGGCAGGTCATGGTTGGCCACGATTACGAAGATGCGCTTGGCCTCGCCCAGCATCCGTTCCTGTTCGTGCCGCAGGTACTGGCCGGTGAGCCAGAAGGCGATCAGGCCGGCCAGGATGGCGATTATCAAAATAGATTTCTGTTTCATGGTATGCTCCTTGTCGTACAACCTGTGATTGGATTCATTATTCCATTTTTAACCGTTTGTGCAACACTGTAATCGCGCTTTCGGCGTTATGCAGCAGGCACACCGATCAGATACCAGCATTTGGCCCATTTCGCCTCCGCCCCCGCAAAGTCCCGGCGGCCTAATTCCACACAAATATTGCCGGTCTGGGGGTCTTCGTAAACATGGAAGTTGGATAATTCCGTTTTTGGCGTATCGTAGGCCGGGTTCAGGGTATCCAGAACCAGCACGCTTTCCTTGATCAAACCGCAGTTTTTCTCGTCAACCTGTCCGATAATCAGCGGGTAACGCGGACAGTTGCCGTCCGGGTTCTCCGGGCAAATATTGCCGATCCAATAAAGCCGGCCGTTTTTTCGGGAACGGATCAGCGTGGAACAGGCGCTGGGACTGAAGAATGCCGTGCCATCGGAGTAGGTGAAAAGCACCGGTTCGCTCCAGGTCCGGCAGTAATCTTTTGAAAAACTTACCCACTTGTGTCCGGCAACGGCGGTTTTTTTGTCGCGGCTCCCGGTCCAGGAATATTTGTAACGGCCGCCGGGAAACGCCTCGTATTTGCAAATCCCCCGGTCATTTGAGCCGCGGGCAACCAGCATGAATTCCCCTTTGCGTTTCAGTTCGACAAGCGTTGGTTCGGAAAGGCCGCGGCTGGAAAGTTGGGCGTCTATGCCCACGCGGCTGTAATTCCAGGTCAGGTCGCTCCCGTCTTTAAGCCATTGGCCGATAAGCACGCCGGCATAAGCAAAGCCATAGGCATTCAAGGGATTTTCCGGTAAGCCGTCCTTGTCAAGTACGCTGGAAGTTATCGGCACCATGATCTCGCCGTTGGTGGCACGCACGATTGGTCTGGTATCGTCAACATTGGCGCCATTTTTGTCCGCCCAAACACCATCCAGGGGATGTGCCGGGTTGTATTGCTTGCCTTGCTGGACAACCGGTTTTAAATCCCCGAAAGTTTTGCCGCCATCTTGGGAGACCCGGCACCATATTTTGTAGTGTCCGGCCGTTGGGGTGTCGTTAACGCCTGGGCAAAGGAGGCCCAACTGGAAGAGCCATGATTTACCCGGTTCCTGGTAAACATTGGCCGAAAGGTGGCGACCGTTATAAAAATAAACGTTTTCGATGCTGTCCCACGGATATGGTGCAGAAATGGTTTTCGGAAATGGGGGCAAGCGCGGCAGCAGGGCGGTTTCCGGTATCGGTATCGGACGAACATCGGATTGCGGCCCGAAGGGATAGTGAATTTCCCGGTCCAGGATGCGCAAGTCATAATTAGTTGTGAGCGACGATGTTGCGGCGGCATTGTTTTTGTTGGCTACGACCATGAAGATGCTCCTTGCTGCGCCAATAATCCGTTCCTTTTCATACCGCAGGTCATGGCCCGATAACCAGAATACGATCAGGACGGCCAGGATGGCGATTATCAAAATGGATTTCTGTTTCATGACCTGCTCCTTACGTATAGGAATTTTGATCTTGCGGTTCTACCGAACCGCCACTACACCCGTATCCGTTGTAGAGGCCGTTCGTGAGAACGGCAAAGTTGCCGAAGACCTTCCTGCGTGTAATTGGATTCATTATTCCGTTTTTAGTAGTTTGTGCAACACTGTAATCGTACTTTCGGAACCGGTACCGGACGGGAGCACCAGCAGGGCGCAAAGCGCGGTGCCTTTCTGGTAGATTGTCAGGCTCGCGGAGGCGCCGGCGGGATCGAGGCGCGTCCACGCCTGGCTGAGCAGGGTGCTTTCGTAATATTGCTGGACGGCCTCCGGCCTGGCCGTTGCGACGTAGATTTCCAACTGCATCTGGGATTCCTCGCTGGTCAAGTACGTCTGCACGCGACTGCCAGGGTAGGGCGAGGGATCGCGCAGGCATGGCGCGGTTGGAGGTCCGCGTGACTTGTCGAAATTTCCCGGTGTCTGGGTCAGCACAAAGAGCATGGTTTGTTCCGGCGTGTTTGGCGCCATCGCCAGGTTTGGCGCCAGCGCCAGCAAGGTGACAATGGCGCCGCCCTCGCGCAGCCGCGCCCAGCCCAGAGTTTCATTCTGGCGGAAGTTTGAGAGTGTTTTACAGGAAGCATAAGCCTGCCGGAGTTTGGTCATCACTGCGCCCAGGGGCTCGTTACAGCCTATGATGGTCAGGTCGCCCTGGCCATCATTGATGCGCACGGAGCTGGTATAGACCGTTTTCCAGTCGGGTGTGGTCTCCAGCACGGCATGGCCCCGGGCCGCGGGTCGGGTCCAGAACACCTTGGCCGTGGCAGAAAGCGACAGGGCGACTGCCGCCAGCAAGATGATTACGATAGTTTTATACGTGGTCATTATAGTAATTGCTGATTTTTGATTGTTGATTTCTGATTGAAAAACCTGCAATCCGCAATCATAAATCCATAATCCGAAATTATTAGTAGATTCCCTTCGTCCAAACCAGCCAGGCCTCGCTTTCCACCTCCAGCGTGGAGCGGACATACACCAGGCGACGGATTACCGGCAAAATCGAAACGGATTCAGATGCTTCCCCCTTGACCAGAAAAAAATCTCCGGCCGGGTTCGCTGACGCCTCCAGCGTTGACAGCGCGTTAACCGGCGCATTGGGCACCCGTTCCAGATGGGCTTGCCCGGCGAGTTCGCCGGGTAATGTGGCGGCATTGCTGGTGACCAGTGCCATATCGTCGTGCGTATATCGTCGCAGGTCGGGTCCCTGAAACCAGTCGGAAATGAGCGACACCGTCTCAATGGCCGGGCGCCCATCTGCCATGGCAAGCTGGCCGGCAGCCGCGCGCGCGGCGATCATGGTACGTGTATGCGCATGCGTCAGTTGGCCAATTTGAATCAAGCCCGTCAAGAGCACAAGCATAACCACCATGCTTACCATGAATTCCACCATGGCCTGGCCACGGGAAGGACAGACGACAGACGACAGACGGCAGACGACGGATGACGAATGACGAACGGAGCGTGTTGCCTTCCTCCATCTGTCATCTGCCTTCCGGCACACTGACCGCTGACCGCTGACCGCTGACTTCAGCATTCTACATTTCCTCAGTGTCCCCGGCGGGTGCCGCCGTGTTCGCCCGGACCGCCTGCAGGGGGTATGCAGGGATGGTTTGTGTCGTTCAACCAGTCAATGCCCTGCTGGCGGAAAGCCGGGTCCTCCCAGGTCTGCAGTTGCTGGCAATACCAGCAGTCGGCCTCCAGGCCGGCTTGGCCGCTTTGCATATAGGTTGGCAGATGATCCTGGGTGTGCCGGCGCCAGTCCAGATCGTAGGCGCCGATATTGGACCCCGTAGCGGCGTCCACGGGAATCAGACGCACATTTTGAAATGCCGGCAGGACTATGGCGTAGGCATCGGGGCGCACGCGGATGGTGTCATTGGTGAGGTATCCGAATGGCTTGGCCGCGGCCGTCCAGGTCACGGTACCGCCGGCCGCGGCGGATTGGGTCAGGCGTGTGGCGCTGGGCGAGGACCGGATTAAAAAAGGCTGTATGCTGGGAAAGGCGGCGGGCAGGCGCGAATCAGGTTGAGCTTCCACGCGGATGACCGCATCGGCGCCGGCGTAATCGTATTCCGGTTTCACCTGTAAGGGGAGGATCGGGAAATCGTTGGCTGGCGCAAGTGCCGACCAGGATGTCCAGGCATACCCATACCAGGTGTTGGTGATGCCGGCAACTTCATTGGAGATTGTATCCGTGCTGAGCGCGCGTTCGGCGCGGAGGCGGTTCATGCGCGCAACTGTTTCGGCGCCTCCCGGCAGAATGGTCGTGAACGGGAGCAGGCCGAGCCCGAACACTTCGCAGTTATGGGTATTAGCTGGATCGGCGGCCGGCAGACCAGGCCAATATTGATAATCGGCATAGGATTGCAAGGTGGTCAGGCCGTGCCAGTAAAACCAGCACCAGTCAAGGCCGGCCACCGCCTCGTAAAAATTACGGGACAGGAGCCAATGGCTGTCGGTGGAATCGGTATAATACCACGTGTTGTCGGGACCGGCGGCCACCCCCTGGCCCGCGATATTGGCGAGCATGCCGCTGTATTCCGACCAGGCGCCGGCATAGGGTTCGGGGAAGCGATTGGTATCGGCAGCGTAATAGGACAGCACGAGGTCCGCATGCGCGATCAGGTTGGCGGTATAATCCGGGTTGGCGTAAACGCGATTGTTTTTCGCCGCCTGTTGGGATGCCAGCAGGCCGACCAAGGGGCCCACAAAGCAGAGGCGCGCCTGCACGTCCGTTATCTGCGCCGCGGCGGCTGTGTCGCCGCGGCTTAAGGCCAACGCCTGGAGAATGTTCAGGTCGCCGATCAGGTTAAGCGAAATGCCCTGCCAGCGCGCCGCGGCCAGTGCTGCGGCGTCGCCGGCGTTTTGCGTGCGTGCCTTGAGATGTAACACCGTGTGCACATCGAAAATCCAGACAATCACCACGGCCAGAATTATCAGCGCCATGATCATGAAAATCATGGTTTGTCCGGCGGTCGATTGGCCGGTGGCCGGCGTGGCGGACTGGCCAAGCATGACGTAACCGTAGGCGCGATGATGTGATTGAAGGGAAGGCGTCATGATTATTGCAAATAAAGCGGATAATGGTTTTCAATGTCCGCCACGCCTTGCATCGGAACGGCGGACGCAGAAGAAAACGCTTTGAACACGTTGGAAAAGAACATCAGGGGCACTGCCTGGTTTACCTCGAAATGCAGGATGTCGGCGTCCGGCGCCGGACAAGACCAGGAAATCGTATCCCAAAGCGCGTAATTCAAGATGAAGTTGAGTTCCCATTCGTCGCTCTGCAGATAATGGGGAATACGCGGCGATTCGTGGCTGGTCCATTGGACCCATGGTCCCCCGCCCGAGGGCTCGGGGAAGGTCAGTGCGCCGGCATTGGCGATGGCGCCGATGCGCACGGTTTTAGCTACCATGAAATCATTGAAGCCGACGGCCTTGGCGCGCGCCCCGCGTCCAGCGGCGTAATCCATGATTTCCTGGGCCAGGAACAACTGGGCCAGTTGGAAGAGGCCCATCAGCAGGAGACAAATCAGGCCGATCACGATGCAGGATTCAATCAGGGCTTGGCCGCGGGAAGAAATTAAGAATGCAGAATGCAGAATGCAGAATGACTGATGCTCGGGGTCTGTCTTTTTCTCCGTTCCGTCGTCTGCTGTCTGGCCTCTTCCCTGTTTCTGCATTCTGCATTCGGCATTCTGCATTTTTTCAGCTTCCCACTCAGGGAGTAGTTCCGGTGCCCAGGGTTTTGAGATAGTCCGCCGATTTTGTTTGCGTAGCGGTATCAACTTCACTCTGGTCTCCGCCCAGGTCCGTGACGGCGCCGCCGATCATGGCGCGAATCCGGTCGCCGAACAGACCGAAAACCGCAAGCGCCGCCAATGCGATAATGGCGACGATAATGATATATTCGGTCATAGCCTGGCCATGCTTGCCTTTACGTATGCGATTCATAGTGTGTCCTCCTTCGTTATTAGGTATTTGGCGTTAAGGATACTCCGACGATACCAGCGCCAAAATCCGCCCGCCGTATTCTCTAAACGTACCGAAAAAAACCGTCAGAATGCCCAAGGAGGCCATGAGCAATCCCGCGATAATGATATATTCCGCCATGGCCTGGCCGCGGGAAGAAATGAAGAATGATAAATGACGAATGGCGAATGACAAACGAAAGGTTTGGCCTTCATTCCTCCGATCGCTGACTTCTTCATTCTTCATTCGCCATTGACCATTGACCATTGACCATTGACCATTGACCATTGACCATTGACCCTGCACATGATTGCCTATATGCTATTAATTAAACCAGATAGGCTTATAAAGTCAATCATAGAACGGCTTGATTGTGAACGTCCAGGTTTTCCCGATGGATACCCCGAAAATTCCCGGATACGATATACTGGCACCTTTACCGCAGGGTGGCATGAGCGCCGTGTTTAAGGCACGCCAGGTTTCGTTGGACCGTGTGGTGGTCATCAAGATACTGCCGCCCTCCATGGCGGCCGATGGGGTGGATATCGCAAAATTCCTGGCCGAAGCCAAGATCACGGCCCAATTGAAGCATCCGAATATTGTCCAGGTGTACGATTTTGGTAAATCACCGGACGGTATTTATTACTTTGTAATGGAATTTATTTCCGGCTATAGCGTGGCGGATTGGATCCGGCGGAAAACAAGTCTTTCCGTGAAAGACACCCTGTTGTGCGCGCACTGCGTGGCCGAAGCGTTAAGCTATGCCTGGAACACCTTTGGCATCGTGCATTGCGATATCAAGCCCGATAATGTGATGATCGACGGCGACGGTACCGTCAAGGTTGCCGATCTCGGTTTGGCCCGCAGTGTACGTTCGGTCATGGACAAAGCCAAATTCGGCACGGGTATTGTAGTTGGAACGCCTCATTATATTTCCCCCGAACAATCGCAGGGCTTACTCGAATTGGATTGCCGCGCCGACATCTATTCCCTCGGCGCCATGCTGTATCACTGCCTGACCGGGAAAATGCCATTTGAGGGTCTGCCGCTTCTGGAAATCATGGATTGCCAGATTACCGATCAGATTCCGGATCTTGTGGATCTCCAGCCGCACGCCTCCATGTCCGTGGCCTGCCTGATTGAAAAAATGATGGCCAAAAACCCTGCCAACCGCCAGAAAGACTGGCCGGAAGTCATCCGTGACATGATCCGCGCGCGTTCGGAACTGCTTCCGGAAGGACCCATGTCACCGGCAGGCGCCAGTACCATGAAGTGTTGTTTGGCGCGCGAACAATACTTGAAGGAACTAGACGCATTGGCGCATACCGTCCCCGTGCATAAGCTCGCAGAGTCGGCGCCGGCCGCGGCGCCGTTGCCTTATATTCTTGCCCAGCCCCGGCAGTGGATAAAACCGGAATGGTTGGCAGCCGTGATTATGGTCCTGGCCTTAGCCGTGCCCTGCCTGCTCGTGGTGAATATGCTCGTAAAGCCCAAGTCGGCCGCACCTTTGCAGGACAGTCCGCCAGGCTTTGCGGCGCGACTGAGTTCGTCGTTCGATCCAGAGGCGCTCGACGGGCCGAAGGAGGAAGCCTTGGCCCAGCACCGGTTAGAAGCGGCATCGCAATGGTACCGGACGAATCCCGGTCAATACAATGAAGCCATCCAGAAATTTGCAATGATCGCCGTGCAATCAAAAGGCACTCATTATGCCCAGGTGACCGAGGACGAAATCGCACGCATCAGGGAACAGAAGCGCGCGGCCATGGCCGCGGATATGAAAGCCCTGCACGACAATGTTCAGCCCCTGTTGGACCGGCAGAAATGGCAGGAGGCGGCCAAACTGTTCGAGCAGTACGCGGGACCGTTCAAGGCCGAGACCGAGGCGGAACGAAAGACCAAAGTCCAGGAATGGCTGGACCGGGATAAGGGCCAACAGGCGGAGATTGACAAGACCGTCGAAGAACAGAAACGGCAATGGCAGGGCATCCTGAACGATGTTGCCGCGTGCCTGGTGGATGGCAATCCCGGCGCCGCGCTGGCGGTGGTCCAGCAGGCCACTAATCAGGCCGCATTGGCGGCAAACCGGTCCGACCTGCTGACGCTGGCAAGCATGCTGGCCGAAGCCGGCCGCGCGGATCAGCGCCTGCTGGATTCGTTCCGGTCACAAAAGGGTCAGGAAGTTGTCGTCGCCCTGACCAATGGGCCGGAACGCCTGGTGGTGCGGGATGTGCAGGACGACACGATCCTGGTGGAAAAAATTATCGTCGTCAGCGCCGGTCAGATCGGACAGTCAAAAGCAATCCGACTGCAGGATTTGTCCCTCGAGGAAAAGCAAGCCCGACTCGGAACCAATACGACGCCGGACATGTCCCTGGTGTACGGGTTGATGGCCCTGCGCGATGGAAACTGGGCCGCGGCCGAGACCGCATGGAGTCAAGCTGGTCCGTTCCTTTCGGTGCCGCTGATGGCCAAACTGCAAAAGCGTAAAAACCGTCAGCGCGAAGAGCAGGCCCAAAGCGATTTCATCCTGCTGTTGCGCGACGCGCAGGTGGAGACGACCGGCTTGTCCGGCAAGAAGGAAGAACTTTTGCCCGGCTGCGAAGTATGCCTGGCGGCCATCTATCAGAAAAAATATTCACCGCAAACGGCCAAGGTTCTGGCCAAAAGCGTGGCCGGTTACGAGGAGCAATACGGGCCGACAGAATTTGCGAAGGCTTACGCACCGGCCTTGGCGGCCTTAAAGCAGGCACCGGTGAGCGCCGCGGATTCGAACGAGACCGTTCGCGCGGAAAACGCACCGGCCACGGTCAGGGCCACTCATCCAGATGGCGCGGCCGTGCGCCAGGAGTTGCTTGACCGGAATCCTGGCCTGACCACGTTCAATGTTTCGCTCATGACCGATGGCGAAGACAAAATTGTACGGGCCGAACTGATTACCGCGAATTTGAAGGATATCAAGCCGTTGGCCGACCTGCCGGATTTGCGTGCAGTCGTGTGCACCGTTTCGCGCCCGGACGAATGGCGCGAACCGTCGGTTAAGGCGCCACTGAGCGATCTGACGCCGCTCAAGGGATTGCCTTTGCGGGAAGTGTGTGTCAGTAACACGCGGGTCAAGGACCTTTCACCGCTGACCGGCATGCTGCTGACCAAGCTCGACTTGAACGGCACATGCGTCACGGATTTGTCAATCTTAAAAGGCATGCCTCTGCGGGATCTGACGCTCAGCCATCTGAACATTCGGGATATTAAGCCGCTGGCTGGTCTGCCGCTGGAGTACCTGGATATCAGTTACACGGAGGTATCCGATCTGGCGCCGCTGCGCGGTATGAAGCTGAAGCGACTGATCGCGACCGCAATCCGCATCCGCGATATCACGGTTCTGATGGGCATGCCGCTCAAGGAGTTGAATATCAGCCGCACCGAGCTGACCGATCTCAGCCCGTTGATGGGCATGGAACTCGAACACCTGAACTTGAGCCAGACGCGGGTGCGAGACCTGACCCCCCTGGTCAGCATGCCTTTGCGGGAACTGAACTTGAGCAAAACCAATATCCGGGATCTGTCGCCGGTAAGGAATATTGCCCTGGAAATGCTGAACGTGGGCGCCACCCGGGTTAAGGATTTGGATCCCCTGCAAAACATGCCGTTGAAGTGGCTGGATATCAGCGATACGAACGTGCGCGATCTCTCGCCCCTGCGCGGCGTTCCGCTGAAATGTTTGAGCCTCTGGAAAACGGCCGTGCGGGATTTGTCGCCCATTCAAAATTCACCCATCGAGGAAATCTGGTTGGATTACAATGCCGATCAGCAAATGCCGGTGGAAACGTACCGGGCATTTACAACCGTTCTCCTGCGCATGCCCCAACTGCAAAAGGTCAACGGAAAACGAAAATGAATATGAATTTTTTGGAAAGGCGCGAACGCGAATGAAGTATCTTAGCACACGGGGCGGCGGGCCCGTCTGCAACACTACGTGCAGCATTGCGGGCAGGGCGGCGGTTGATTTTGAAACGGCCGTGCTGACCGGATTGGCGCGTGACGGTGGCCTGTTCCTGCCCGCCTCCATTCCCGATGTCCGCGCCGACCTGTCCGCCTGGGCCGGTTTGGATTACGGCGCTTTAGCGCTTGAGATTATACGCCACTTTACCGATTTGCCCGCCGACGACCTGCAGAAAATGATCGACGACAGTTATGCCACCTTTCGGCATCCGGATGTGACGCCGGTTGTGGCCGTTAACGGCATTCACATACTGGAACTGTTTCATGGACCGACGCTGGCGTTCAAGGATGTGGCCCTGCAATTCCTCGGGCGCGTGTTCGAGTATTATCTGGCGCATTCGGGCCGACGATTAAACATCCTGGCAGCCACCAGCGGCGATACCGGCAGTGCGGCCATTGCCGGCGTGCGGGGGCGCTCTGGGCTACGCATTTTTGTGCTCTATCCGCATGGACGGATCAGTCCCGCCCAGGAGCGCCAGATGACCACCGTGCCGGACGACAATGTCTTCTGCCTGGCCGTGCGCGGCAGTTTCGACGATTGTCAGAGCATCGTTAAAACATTATTTCGCGATCTGCCGTTCCGCGACCGCTATGAACTGGGCGCGGTGAATTCCATAAACTGGGCGCGCCTGCTGGCCCAGATCGTGTACTATTTTTATGGCACCTTCCGGGTCATGGCGCAAACCGGTGCGCGCGCCGTCCGGATCGCGGTGCCGACGGGTAATTTCGGCGACATCTTTGCGGGATACCTGGCGACGCGTATGGGATTGCCGGTCAGCCGCCTGATTCTGGCAACGAACGAAAACGATATCCTGGCCCGTTTTTTTAATACCGGCGTTTATCAGCGCGGAACGGTGCAGGCCACCTTAAGTCCTTCCATGGACATTCAGGTAGCAAGCAATTTCGAGCGCTATCTGTATTATCGGGTGAATCGCGATCCCCGGGAAGTTTGTCGGCTGATGGAGGCGTTTGCGCAGTCCGGTCAACTGCGCCTGGATCGGGCGCGAAGCGCCGGTGTGGACCCGCTCTTTGCGGCCGGAACCTGTGCAACGGCCGATGCGCTGGCAACAATTCGCGAGTTTTACGGACAGCACGGATACCTTCTGGATCCACATAGCGCCGTGGGAGTGCAGGTAGGGCGCCAGTTCCTGAGCCCGGACGAACCCATGCTTGCGCTGGCCACTGCCCACCCGGCCAAATTTGCCGATGCCATCCGTCAGGCAACCGGCCAGGATATTGCGCATCATCCCATGCTCGATGCACTTGCCAACCTGCCCCAGCGCCGCACGGTTTTGCCCGCCGATGCCCAGGCTGTGCGCGCCTTCCTCCGCGAACACATTCCGTGAAGTAGATCAGAGGTCGGTAAGCAGCAGAGATCAGAAAAGTCTGAAGTTACAAGCTGTTCAATCTTCTCCGGGCTGTCGTCTGTCATCCGGCATCTGTCGTCCGTCTTTCGATCAGCGCCGCAAGGCATGGACCAGAGAGAGTCCGCCGATGAACACAAATCCCAACCAATAGAGGAGGATGAACGGGATGACCACAAATTTAAGGTTGCTGACCGCGTAGTAAAGCGCGAGCGAGATGTAAAAAATCATCATGATTTCCACCAGGACGGTGATGTTGAATCGGCTGCGATAATGTTGCCCCTTCCATGAACTTGCCGGGTGATCGGAAAGATTGAATTTAGGTGTGCGATGGAAGGCGCTTTTTCGGCCCAGGAGCCCGCTGAAAACCGCCTTGGTGTTAATCACGGAAAGCCCCGTAGCACCGGCCATGAGGATCGGCAGGAAGAGCACCCGGCGTTTCCAGTCGGGGTAAATTTCGCGCTGGGCACAGATGTAAAATAGCGGATAACTGAAGGCGTTGATGGTAAAGATCGAGGCCACCCAGAAAAACATCGCCGACTGCGGACACTGGACCCCGATGAGCATGATCGGGTAGGAGAGCAGGGCGATTAAAAGCAGGGTCGGGAACACCAAGTGGTTGGTCAAATGGACGGTGGCTTCGAACTTCAGAAGCCACGGGATGGTTTTGTTCCGCCAGATCGCCGGCAGTAGTTTTTTGGCGGTCTGAATGGCGCCCTTGGCCCAGCGATACTGCTGGTTCTTGAGCCCGTACACTTCGGCCGGAATTTCGGCCGGACAGACGACGTCATTGACATACACGAATTTCCAGCCCGCCAACTGGGCCCGGTAGGAAAGGTCAATATCTTCGGTCAGGGTGTCAGCCTGCCAATTACCGGCGTCAATAATTGCGGCCTTGCGCCAGATCCCGGCGGTGCCGTTGAAGTTAATGAATATGCCGGAGGAATTGCGCGCGCCATGTTCCAGGACAAAATGCGCATCCAGCCCGATGGCCTGGCCCCGGGTCAATATGGAATAGCCCGCATTCAGGTGCCCCCAACGGGCTTGCACCACCCCGATATTTTCGGAAGAGAAGTAAGGCATCATCTTGCGCAGAAAGTCGCACGGCGGTACAAAGTCGGCGTCAAAAATTGCCAGGAAATCACCATGGGTCCGGGCGAGGCCATTTTTCAAAGCGCCGGCCTTGAAGCCCTGACGATTTGTGCGATGCAGGTAATGAATATTGATGCCCTGGGACTGGAATTTGACGGCTAATTTTTTTGCTATTTCCTGGGTCTCGTCGGTGGAATCATCCAGAATCTGGATCTCAAGGCGATCACGGGGATAATCCAACGCGCAGGCGGCTTCGATGAGCCGGTTAACAACATATTGTTCGTTAAAAATCGGCAGTTGCACTGTCACCCGTGGCCATTCCGTGTAAACGCAAACTGGTTTTGCCCGGCTGGCGCGGTTCTTGCGGTAGAGGTAAAGCATCAGATAGGCATGGGCGGAATAAATCGTCAGCACGAGCATAAGCACGGTGTACAGAGTCAACAACAATATATCGGATAATGACATATACAAAAAAACTTCTTAATGCTACCGGGCATGGTGGTTATTTCATCTTGTGGTTAAAGGCACGTAAATTAACAGGCCCGCCAGGATTGTCAATCATGAATTCCAGGTTAGAACATAGTTCTTGTGAAATATGCGGGCAAATGATATTAAGTCCGCTCGATTTATCGGTCAACAGCCATTGATTATTAACCGTTCTGCTGGAGGTGCCCCATGAACCATCGTCAGCGTTTTCTGGCCTTTGCCAACTTTGAGCCCGTTGACCGCATCCCCCGCCACGCCAGCTTTATCGACGACCTCAGCCAGCGGATCGTGGCAAAGTTTGGAACCGCGGAATTGGAAAAGCACTTTGATATGGATGTTGTACCGGCCTATGGCGCCGGGCTGACCCCGCCACCGGGCTTCAAGTCCCCGGATTATTCCGCGTATCATCCCGGCAAGGTGCCTGGCAAGGATGGCTTTTCGATTGATGGCAATGGCTGCGGGCACCAGACCGCCGGTTTTTATCATTTTACGGAATACATCAGTCCCCTGCGGGACGCGCAGGAATTCGAACAAATCGAAAAGTATCCCATTGCCGGCAATGACGGCTGGTCCGACGAGGCTATGCGCAAGGCCGGTCAGAAGGCACGTGCCCAAGGCCGACCAGTGGGCATTTTCGTCGGCCATATGTATGAAAACGCCTGGCAGGTGCGTGGCTACGAGCCGTTCCTTGAGGACTTGCTCGTTCAGCGGGAGTGGGCCGAACTGCTGCTGGAGCGGTTCTGCGAGAACAACCTGCGCGCGGCGGTCGCGGCCGCCAAGGCCGACTACGACTACATTGCCACGGGTGACGACGTGGCCAATCAGAACGCCATGATGTTTTCCCCGGAGATTTGGCGGACCGTCATGAAGCCCCGCTGGGCCAAGGTGATTGCCGCTGCCCGGGCCATCAAGCCCGACATTCACGTGTGGTATCATTCCGACGGCAACATCTGGGATATCCTGGACGACATCGTAGAGATCGGCATCACCATTCTGAACCCTGTCCAGCCGGAGTGCATGGACCCGGCGGCGATCCGCAAGCGGTTCGGCAAACATCTGGCCTTTGACGGGTGCGTCGGGACGCAAACCACGTTCCCGTTTGGCACGACGGACGACATGCGGCGGGTTGTACGCCGGCTGGCCGAAAGTTTACAGGCCGAAAATGGCGGGCTCATGCTTTCGCCCACGCATGTCCTGGAGCCGGAAGTTCCGATCGCCAATATCGAAGCCTTTTTCGAAGAGTGCGACCGTGTTTCGGCCGAAATCTGCGGCTGAGGCAAACGCGCCTGATATCATCAACCGGGCGTAAGCTGATGCCGGTACCTTTACCGTCTTGAAGCGGCAAACCGGTTGGGCCGCGGCGAAAAATGGCGCGTGCCATGCGGCGCATGCGACCGTTGAGCGCCCCGCGGCCCTCTGGGCGGCGGCTGGGCCGCCGCACCGGTGGCGGTGCGGGCGGTCTCAGAATGGTACGCGTGTTTCAAATCGGCCGGGACGCTCTTCCGGATCAGGCGTTCGATATCGCGCAGGTAATTGCGCTCCTCGGCACAGCAGAATGAAACCGCGTCGCCCGCGGCGCCCGCGCGGGCTGTGCGGCCGATGCGGTGCACGTAGATATGCGGTTCATTGGGCAGGTCATAGTTGATCACGTGCGTAATGCCGTCCACGTCAATGCCTCGCGCCGCAATGTCCGTAGCGACAAGCACGCGCACTCGTCCCGTTTTGAATCCTGTCATGGCCTGGGTGCGCGCACTCTGGCTCTTGTTGCCATGAATCACGGAAGTCTGGATCCCCGCCGAGAGGAGAGTGTCGGCCACCCGGTTGGCAACATGCTTCATCTGCGTGAACACGAGCACCTTGTTGATGCCGGGGTCCCGCAGGAGCGTGACGAGCAGAATGGGCTTATCCTTCTTATCCACGAACAACACTTTTTGCACAATCTTTTCGACGGCGGGCTGGTCGGGCGTCACGGTAATGTGCACGGGGTCGTGCACCATGGCCCGTGCAAGCGTGATGACTTCGGACGACAGGGTCGCGGAGAAAAAAAGCGATTGGCGCCGGGCCGGAAGCGCCGCGATGATCCGGCGCACATCGTGAATGAACCCCATGTCCAGCATGCGATCCGCTTCGTCGAGCACAAACACTTCGATGCCGTCCAGACGCACATGCCGCTGTTGCATCAGGTCGAGCAGGCGTCCGGGCGTGGCGACGACAATGTCCATGCCGCGGCCCAATGCCGCCACCTGCGGTTGCTGGCCGACCCCGCCGAAGATCACGGTGTGCTTGATCGCCAGATGCCGCCCGTAGGCGCGAATGCTCTCGCCGATCTGGGCCGCAAGTTCGCGCGTCGGCGCCAGGATCAGTACGCGCGGCCGCCCGCGCTGGGACTGCCCCTTGTGTTGGGTAAGATATTGCAGGATCGGCAGGATGAATGCGGCCGTCTTACCCGTGCCCGTCTGAGCGCAGCCGAGCAGGTCGCGCCCGGCAAGCAGGTGTGGAATGGCCTTGGCCTGAATCGGTGTGGGTGTGATGTAGCCCTCCTCGGCTACCGCGCGTTGGAGCTCCGGCAGAAGCGTGGTAAAAACAGTCAGTGGCACGGCCGGTCGAATAGGCACGGTCACGGGAGCCGCGTGGGTCTGAGCGGGCACGTGCTTCGGATGCGCCTCTACGGGCTTAAAGTCGGTCGCTGGTTTATGGTTCGGGACGTGAATAGGACGCGCTTGATTGCTATACATGGGAACCTCCGGTCCGGACATATTGTTTCTCTGCCTGCCGGACGCATGGAGGAGAAAGATTCTTGCGGTCGCCCGGCGGAAAAAATAACACGCATGTATCAATCCCGCCTGGTTTCGAACGCATTAAACATCCCGGACGGACTGTTGTCAAGCCCGGACTTAAGCTTTGAATAGATTGGAAATAATGGTTGACGTCGGCGCGCTCTCCGGATTAAATGCGCAATTATTAAGTGCGCATATTGAGCGGTGGATAACCGATAGCAAGGGAGCAAGCATCATGACGCATAAAATCGGATCGGTTCTGGCGGGTATGGCCGTGGCCGGCATGGCGGCAATATCAGTTTCGGCCGTCGAAATCAAAATTCCCGCACCGGGCGACAGCAGCGCGGCGCCGTTGCTGACCCTCAAGGTCTATGGCTATGTCAAACTGGATGCGGCCTACGACACGCAGAAAACCTCCGCCGGCGATGCATTGTTCTATGTCCTGCCGAAAGTCAACGGTGAAAGCGACAACGAATTTAATATGACCGCCCGGGAAACCAGGTTAGGACTGGAGTTGACCGGCCCGGATATCGCAAACCTGAAAACCACCGGCAAAATCGAAACGGATTTTTACGGCGGCAATACGGCAAATTCCCCCAACCTGCGCCTGCGCCTGGCTTATCTGGATGTGGCCATGCCGTCGGGCACGGCGGTGCGCGCCGGTCAGGACTGGGAAACCTTCATGACCGTCATTCCAAAAACAGTGAACATCGCCATCATGGCCGATGTCGGCGCGCTGGGCCTGCGCCGTCCACAATTCCGTGTAACCCAGGATATCCCGATATATGATAAAACGAAACTGGTGGCCAAGGTGGCCGCAGCCCGCACGATTGGCGAGGACATTGATGGCGGCATGCAGGACGACGGTGCCGATTCCGGTTATCCTTCCGTGCAATACAACCTTTGCCTGGAAACCCCGCTTTTGACGGCCAAAGCCACCAAGCTCAGCGTGTCCGGCCATTGGGGCAATGAAACGGTGGATTCGACCGTCAGCAACGTGGTCGTGGATACCGATGTCAAAGATTACATTACCTGGTCGGTGATCGGCAGTCTTTATCTTCCGCTGCACCAGAACGTCGCGCTTCAGGGCACCATCTGGCAAGGCGAGAACCTGGATACATATTACGGCGGCATAGGGCAGGGGATTAATAAAACGTTGCAGAAGGGCATCGGCGCCAAGGGCGGCTATGTTCAGCTCATTACCGATCTGACTGACCGTCTGAACTGGAACCTGGCGTATGGTATTGACAATCCGAATAGCCAGGACTTGAGCAATGGCAACCGCTCGAAAAACCAGGCCGTGTTAACCAGCGTCAATTACAAGATCACTTCAGCCGTCACGGCAGCTTTTGAATATTATTACATGACTACTTCCTACAAGGGGCAATCGGCTGCTTCCGACAACCGCTTCCAGGGCGCGATGATCTATAGGTTCTGAGCGGAAAAACCTCAGCCTTTTATGCAGATTAGCGGCGCCAGTTTGGCGACCTTGCGCGCCAGGCGCGAACGTTCGGTGACGTCCACCACGTCGCTGACATCCTTGTAAGCACCCGGCGCTTCTTCGGCAACACTGCGCGCGGAAGCGCTGCGGATCAGGATGTTACGTAATTCCAGGCGCTTGATTACGTCGCGTCCCTGCCATTGCTTGGCGGCCTGGCTCCGGCTCATCCGGCGCCCGGCCCCGTGGCAGGCTGATCGAAACGAGAGTGTTTCGTTGGCGTTGATACCCACCAGCACGTAGGACGCCGTGCCCATCGTGCCGCCGATCAGGACGGGTTGCCCGATGGCCCTGAACTCCGGCGGCAAGGACGCATGGCCGGGTCCCAGGGCGCGCGTGGCCCCCTTGCGGTGAACAAACAGCTGTTTCACCTGGTCACCAATCCGGTGTTCCTCCTCCGAGCAGATGTTGTGGGAAACGTCGTACAGCAACGGCAATTCCATTTTGCCGAATACCCGGTTGAAAGTGTCGCGCACTAAACTGGAAATGATCTGCCGGTTGGCCAGCGCGCAATTAGCGGCTGCGCGCATGGCGCCAAGGTAGGCTTCGCCTTCGCGGGAATGAATCGGCGCGCAGGCCAGTTCGGGATCGGTGATCGGAATGCCATGGGTATGGGCCGCTTGCAGCATGAGCCGGGCATATTCCGTGGCCACCTGATGGCCCAACCCGCGCGAGCCGCAATGGATGCTTACGACAATTTCGCCTTTGCGCAGGCCGAATGCGGCCGCCGTGGCGGGATCGAACACCTCGACCACTTCCTGCACTTCCAGATAATGATTCCCGGAGCCTAACGTGCCCATTTCATCCTGCTGACGCTTGCGGGCCTGTTCGGAAATATGCTCCAGCGCCGCATCGGGCATTTCACCATGGTGCTCGATCCGTTCCAAGTCGCGCGGCAGGCCGAACCCGCGTTGGACTGCCCAGCGCGCGCCTTCGACCAGCATCCGGTCGGTTTCCGGGCGCGTGAGCCGGATGGCGCCCGTACTGCCTACGCCGGATGGAATGGCATAAAACAGGGCATCCGCCAACTTCTGCTGGCGTGCGCGCACTTCCTCGGCCATGAGGCCGGTCAACATCGTGCGCACGCCGCAGGAAATATCGAAGCCCACGCCGCCGGCCGACACCACGCCGCCGGCTTCGGCATCGAAGGCGGCTACGCCGCCAATGGGGAAACCGTACCCCCAGTGCGCGTCCGGCATGGCGAAAGCCGCCGTTTCGATGCCGGGCAGGGCCGCGATGTTGGTCAGTTGTTCCAGCACCTTGGTATCCATCGCGCGGATCAGCTCCGGCGAGGCATACAAAATTGCCGGCGTGCGCATGCGTCCCGTGGGGGGCATGACCCACTGAGTTTCGGATTGCTGTTGGAGGCGGCTGATGTCCATCCGGTTCACCATTGACCTATGTTCGATATTCGACGCTCATGACCTATGCCTGCATCAAAACTATATTAGCCATTTTTTTTGCCGGTATCAACTATGGGCTTGAATGGAAGATAGTGATTGGGCACAGTAGCCGCATTATGAGTCTGTTGAACCGCATATTACCAAGCCGCGCCTATGCGCTATCGTGGCTGTTGCTGGCGCTGTTTTTCGCCTTCGGCCTGTTTGATCATTCCCTATGGTCCAGCAACGATACGCGCGAAGGCGCCATGATCCGCGAAATGGTGCGCGAGGGCGTCTGGGTAACGCCGGTTTTCAACGGCCAGTTTTACCTCGAAAAACCGCCCCTCCTGCACTGGACGGGCGTGGTGCTGTGCAAGGTGTTCGGTCGGGTGAACGAGGGCTTGGTGCGTTTGCCGGCGGCCTTGTACGGTTTCGGCGCCTTGTGGATCATCGGTCTATGGGCCCGCGATCTGGGGCGCGAGCGTGCCGGTGTTGTCGCCGCCTTCCTTTGTGCCACCACGGTGCTCTATTACGAATATGCCCGCATTGTACTCACCGATACCGCACTGGCTTTCATGGTCATGTTGTCGCTCTACCTTTTCTGGAAAGCCTATACCGCCGGAACCCGCCGGCTGATGGATTGGCTGGCGTTTCTGGTGGCATCAGCCGTGACGTTTTATGCCAAGGGCCTCATTGGGCCGGGCTTCGTGTGGGTATCGGTGGGCGCCTTCCTGGTGTATCGGCGCGAATGGAAACTGATCGTTCTGCTGGGCGCTGCCTTCAGCGTGGTGTTTGTGCTGGTACTGGCCCCCTGGGTTGCGGCTTTATGGCACGCGGGCGGAGGCGCATTTCTCTACAGCGTCTTCTGGGAAAACCAGTTTGGCCGATTTCTGGCTTTCAATGATCCCAATCTGCCTTTGGACCCGTATTATGTCCACAAGGAATCAGTGTTGTATTATCTGGCCAGTCTGCCGGTGCGGCTGCTCCCCTGGACCCTGCTGGTCATGGCCGCGCTGATCGCTTGGTTCCGGCCAAAGAGTACGGTGAACGGTCTGCCGGCCTTGTTCATCCGATTTGCGCTGGTCTGCATGCTGGCGATTCTGCACGTGTCCTCGTCCAAGACGGCTTGCTATACCCTGCCGCTCTTTCCCTTCCTCTTCCTGATGACCGGAATCTGGCTGGAAGACACTGCCATCCGTTGGACCGCCAAATTTGACCGGTACCTGGTCGGTCTGACTTTCGACCTGGTTGGGGTCGCAGCGCTCGCTGTACCCCTTGGCTATGTGCTGGCGTTTTTGGCCGGTATGACGTTCGTGTGGGCGCCGGGAACCGGCGCGGCGATCATTTGTTGCGGATTGGCGCTACTGACTCTGGTGGTCGGCGGGTACGCCGAGATCCGCATTTGGAAGGTATTCCGGTCGGGCCAACGGGTTGATGCAATTCTATCGGCCCCCATGATCCTGGCCGTGTTGGGGCTGCTGGATGCCGCAATCTTCATGCCGTCGGTAAATTACCAGCGAACCTATGAACCCCTGGTTGCCCTTGTTCGGCAGGAGTTGAATGCCGGAGCGCGCATCGCGCTGGCCGGCGAACGCGAACGTGACTTGGGCGCCCTGATGTTTTACCTGGATTCGCGGCTCAAGGTTATCTTGTCCACTCCGACCTCTTGGAGAGTCGGGACTGTGGAATGTGCCGATTTTCTTTACGGCCGCCCCGGTCCGGCGGGCGTTATCGTGGCCGAGAGCGATCTGATTCATGTCGAGCGCCTGCTGGTCGGGAAATCGTTCCGTATCATTCAACCCATGGCCGGCGGGCACAAAAGCGGGGAGTTCCGGCTTTTGATGAGCGAGGTTGACCCGGCTATGAAGCCCGCCACGAAGCAAACGTCCAACATCGAACGTCGAACGTCGAACGTCGAATAAAAATCCCATGAATATCAGCCATCAATCAAAAGGGCGGCCCGACTATCGCCGCCTGATCATTTCCGGGTTGGCGGCATTGGCGGTCATTGCCGGGGCCTTGACCAGCTGGGATCTGGTGCTCAAAGATCGTTTGGCGACCAAGCATTGGGGCGTAGTAGAGCAGGGACTCATCTATCGAAGCGGACGGCTGCCCCTGGATCGTGTCCAGGCCACGCTGGCCAACCATCACATTCGCGTCCTCATTGATCTCACGGAGAACAAGCCCGACAACCGATTCCAGCTAAAGGAACGCGCGGCGGCGACGGCACTGGGGATTGAATATTACAATTTCCCCTTGATCGGCGACGGCACGGGGGATATCGCTTATTATGCCAAGGCCATTGCGGTCATGCACCAGGCCCAACGCGAGGGCAAACCGGTGTTGGTGCATTGCGCCGCGGGCGCCCAGCGCACGGGCGGTGTTGTGGCCGCCTATCGGGTGCTGGTGGAACGAAAGTCGCCGGATGAGGCGCGTGCCGAACTCAAGCGCTATGGCTGGAAACCCGGCAAAGACCAGGTTCTCCTGAATTATCTGAACGGGAACATGGCAAAATTGGCCGAATTATTGCTTGCCCGGCGGGTCATTGATAGCATTCCCAATCCCCTGCCAGTGTTTTAAGGCAGCAAATGGCGCGACACCCTTCGACCGAACTCAGGGCAGGCAAGGTCGCGCCCTACAAAGGCAGTCGTACGGCCTCAGTTTGCTGAGGGCCATTTTTGCGCTCCGGGCTTGACAATGAGTATCGTGGGGCGCCATGATAGGCGGCATCTTTTGGTATGAACTTATGAAACGGTCTTTTTTTAAGCAACTCATGGTATCGGCCCTCTTTGCGTGCAGTCTGTCCGCAGACGTGCCCGATCTGCGCAAGCAGGCTGAAATAGCGGCGGTCGGCGTGACCACCCAGCAAGCGGGGGCGTGCTCGTTTGGCCTCTGCGATGGGCATGCAAGGAGCATGCCGGCTTGGCCCCCGGCATTGTTGGCCGGAGCAGCGCCGGACCCCATGGCGTTGGCGCTTTCCGCCGTATGGCCGCTGGACGGTTTGGGCATCCATCCGATGGACCGAGCTTACGTTCGATGGGACGTGCTTCCCAGTATCAATTCGGAAGCGATGAATGTCCCCATGGATCTGCTCGACGCGGTGTTTCTCATCCCTCGTTACCGGATGACCTTGGCCTTGCAGGAGAGCGCCTGGCTGCGCCCCGTTGGGCTTTGGGAACCGGACCAGTCACTGGATGTTGCCGGCCGATCCGGCCGTGCGGATATGGCGGCCATGATTCCGCGGTTGAAAAAAGTTTTTGTGAAGGAAGGCGTGCCCCAGCAATGGGTGTGGGTGGCGGAAGTCGAGTCGGCGCTCAATCCGCGGGCCAAAAGTTCGGCGGGAGCGGCGGGACTTTTTCAACTGATGCCCGGTACTGCCCGGCGCTTTGGATTGCGCACGGCACCGGTGGATGATCGCATGGCGCCCGAGAAAAGCGCCTGGGCGGCGGCGCAGTACCTGAAATTTCTGCGCCAGGAATTCGGCTGTTGGTCATTGGCCCTGGCGGCGTATAACTCCGGGGAAGGGCGGGTCAAGGAAATCATGAAAAAGCACAAGGCCCGCACGTTCAATGAGGTAGAGCGCTATCTGCCCTCCGAAACCCGGACCTATGTGCCCAAGGTCATGGCCATTGTTGCCCTGCGCGAAGACCAGCTCCACGGCGTTCCCGGCGCCTACTGGATGCCTTACGACGGACACCGGACAACAGACGACTGACGACGGACGGCAGACAATCCCTTTCACAAGATAAAAAACAAAGCGTGGACACATGCGCGGTAAAGTCATTCGTTTTGGGGTAATCGGCGTGGGCGGCATGGGTTGTGGCCATATCGCCTGCATCGCCAAGGTAAAGCAGGCTCGCCTGACGGCGGTATGCGACATAGATCCGGCCACGGCGGAAAAGGTGGGCAAGCAGTTCAACGTACCTTATTATTTTAACCACCGGCAACTGATCAAAGCCGGCCTATGCGATGCGGTTACCATTGCCACGCCGCATCCGTCACATGCGTCGATTGCCATTGACTGCATGAATGCCGGGTTGCATGTTATTTCGGAAAAACCCCTGTCCGAACGCGCTTCCATGGCCGCGAAAATGGTTCAGGCGGCGAAAAGGAACCGGGTCGCTTTTGCCGTCATGTTCCAGCGGCGGTTTGAGCCGGCGATTGCCAAGGCCATGGCGATCGTTAAAAGCGGTCAGATCGGCAAGATTTATCGCACCTGCATGATCTCGCCGGAATTCCGCTCGCAGGCCTACTACGATTCCGGGACCTGGCGCGCCACCTGGACCGGCGAAGGCGGTGGCGTGATGATGAATCAATCGCCGCATATCATCGATATTTTTGTCCAGCTCGGCGGCATGCCCAGCGAGGTCTATGGTCATACCGAAACGCGCATGCATCGCATCGAGGTCGAGGATCTGGCGGAAGCCTTGCTCAAATATCCCAACGGCGGCACGGGCTACCTGTATTGCTCCACCAATGAATCCGGCCCGGGACAGATGATCGAAATATTCGGTGAAAAGGGCAAGCTGGTTTTCCGCAACGGCGAATTAAAACTCTACCGGTTCAATCCCAGCATCCCGAGCTATCTTGCGCATTCCAAGAAAATGTGGGGTGGTCCGGAATCAGTCGAGGTTCCGCTCAAGATACCCGAGATGAAATCGGGGCACGCCAGCGTCATCGCCAACCTGGTACGTCACTTGTTATATGGCGAGAAGCTGATTACGCCCGGAGCAAGCGGTGTTGCTTCGCTGGAACTGGCCAATGCCATCATGCTGTCCTCGCACGAAAAACGCTGGGTCAAACTGCCCATTGGTCGCGCCAAATACGATGCGCTTCTGGCCAAACTCCGGCGCGGATCTAAATTTGTCAAGCAAACCGTGCAAGTCAAGCGCATCACCGATCCCCATCATAAGGCCTGAAGCCGGGATGCGCCGGGATTGAAACCCAAAGCAAGGCAACCAGGAGTAAACCGATGAGCAAGATTCGCATGGCATTCATGGGCTTTCGTCACGGACATATCGGCGATGTCTATCGCCGAGTCCAAAAACGGGATGATGCCGAAATCGTGGCGGCCTGCGAGGAGAATGAACCCACGCGCCGCACACTCGCCGCGGAAGGCGCCTTTAAGATTACGCATGCCTCCTTCGAAGCCATGCTGGCCGAAGTGCCGGCCGACGTGATTGCCGTGGGCGATTATTACGGTAAGCGCGGCCGCATCCTGATCCAAGCGCTCGAGCATGGCTGCCATGTTATCAGCGACAAGCCTATTTGCACCAGCCTGCAAGAACTGGATCAAATTGAAAAACTGGCGGCCGTCAAACGCCTGGTCGTCGGCTGTCAATTGGACCAGCGTGATAGCGCCACAAGCGTGGCCGCCCGCATGGCGATCCAAGCCGGCGAAATTGGCGAAGTGCATGCCGTCTCGTTCGGCGGCCAGCACCCGCTGCTGTTCGGCACCCGGCCGGGTTGGTATTTTGAGCCGGGCAAACATGGCGGGACGATTAACGACATTGCCATTCATGCGATCAACAGTATTCCGTGGATCACCGGAAGACGGTTTGCGACGATCAACAGCGCGCGCAACTGGAATGCCCGCAAAGAGGTGCCCCACTTCAAGGATGCAGCCCAGATGATGCTGACCATGGATAACGGGTGCGGCGTGCTGGGCGATGTTTCCTACCTGATGCCGGATAGCTTTGGTTACAGCCATCCGTTGTATTGGCGTTTTTTGTTCTGGGGCAGTGCCGGTATTGTGGATATCGCGTCCGGCGGCGTCACCCTGTATAAAAACGGCGAAAAAACGCCCCGGGTTGTGCCATTGCCGGCGGTGAAGTCGGGTCAATACCTGGAATCGTTCTTGAATGAAATCAAGGGAACGCGCCAAGCCGACGATTTGTCCACGCAGGAAGTGCTGAACTCCGCCCGGATTACGCTCATGATCCAGCGGGCCGCCGACGACCAGCTAACCAACCAACCGTTGGTGTGAGAAACCCTGAAAACACGCCCGTGCTCACCGCAAGTGCTGGTTCAAAGTGAGGATGGGCAACAGGACGGCCAGCACCACCAGCAGGACGAATACGCCGATAATCAGGATCAGCACCGGCTCCAGCATGTTCATCCGGCGGGTCAGGAACCGGTCCCATTGCTGTTGCAGGCGGTCTGCGGCGCTATCCAGCATGCGCGCCAGGGCGCCGCTGGCTTCGCCCACCTGTACCCAGCCGAACAAGGAACCAAACGGAGGAATCCGTCTGAGCATGTCCGCCAGGGATCGTCCGTGCCGCACGGCATCGGCTTCGGCGGCGACTTGGGTAGCGACCCAGCGACTGCCCGTTGCTTCTCCGGCCAACGGCAGACCGTCAATCAGGGACACGCCGCCATTAATCAGCAGGGCCAGCGTGCGCGCAAACCGTAACGAGACCAGGATCGTATATCCCGGGCCGATCACCGGCACCCCGAATAACCGGCGATTGAAATCGCACGCTTTCTCGGGATCCCGCGCCAGGGTCCGCCACCAGAAAACGGCCGCTGCCAGCGCCAGTGCGAGCGCGGGTAAGCCTACATGCATGAACAGACTGCCGAAGCGGATCATACCGCGGGTCAACAGGGGTAGGGTGAAATGGCTGTCTTCCATCAGCAGATTGGCGATGTGGGGCATACCGAAGCCCAAAAGGCCGATGGCAATGGCGATGGCAACAACAAATATGATTGCCGGATAAATCAGGGCCGTGACGAACCGGTCGCGCAGACGGGCTTGCTCGTCCATAAAATCGGCCAGCCGCTCCAGGACCGTACCCAGCGAAGCGGCCCGTTCGCCCGCCGCGATCACTGCTTTCTCGTAGTTGCTGACCGTCCGGCTGGCATGGGAGAGCGCGGCGGCCAGCGAGGCGCCTTCCTTGATTTTATCGCGCAATGCCGCAAGGATCGGGCGCGTCGTGCCCATATCGGGAGACTGGACCAGCACATCAAGGGCCGCTACCAACGGCAGACCGGCGCGCAGGAGGGCGACCAGTTCGCGATAGAACATCGTCCGCTCATCAACCGCAAAGACCGTTGACCGAAATAAGAAACGGGTGCGCTTCGATTCACCGGCGGGCACGATATTTTCGGTGAGCAGCCCGTCGCCGGCCAGTTTCTCGCGGGCGCGCTTGATATCCAGTGCCTCGACCAAGCCCTTGCGCGCCTGGCCGGTCCCATCGAATCCCCTGTATTCAAAGGTCTGCATCTGATAGCGGTTACATTATTATGCGCCCCGGCCGATTGTGCGCAACAGTTCCGCGAAACTGGTCAAGCCGCGCGCCAGTTTATCCGCTCCATCGTCCAACATCGTGGTCATGCCGCCGCGGATGGCCAGCTCGCGCAAGGCCTGACTGTTGGGGTGTTCGGCACGAATGGCATTGGCTATATCCGCGTTAACGATCATAAGTTCGAATAGCCCGGTGCGACCCTTGTAACCTTCCAGGCACGCCGGACAGCCTTGCGGCGACCACACGGCAAGTGGCCGCGCCGTACAGCGGGCCGTCTTTAATATGACAATCTCCGCCTCCGTCAGGGTGGTCGGCCGACGGCAAACGGCGCATAACCGGCGGACCAGGCGCTGGGCCAGCACGGCGCGCAGGCAGGCGGCCAGCAGATACGGCTCCACGCCCATATCAATCATCCGGACAACGGCGCTGGGCGCGTCATTGGTATGGAGCGTGGTAAAAACGAGATGGCCGGTCAATGATGCCCGAACCGCGATTTCAGCTGTTTCCAGGTCCCGGATTTCGCCCACGAGGATCGTGTCCGGGTCCTGGCGCAGAATATGCCGCAAGCCGCTGGCAAACGTCAGCCCGATTTTGGGTTTCACCTGGATCTGGCCGATGTCCGGAAGCTGGTATTCGATCGGATCTTCGATGGTCAGGATATTTGAGCGCGACTTGTTCAACTGTTGGAGCGCCGCATACAGGGTAGTTGTTTTGCCGCTCCCGGTCGGTCCGCTGACGATAATGATCCCGTTCGGTTCCAAAAGCAGGCGGTCAATGGCCTCCAACATAGCGGTCGAGAGGCCGAGCCCGGCCAACGGTAAAACCGTTGTATTGCGATTCAGGAGCCGCAAAACGACGCGCTCGCCTTCCGCCACCGGGATGGACGAGACGCGGATATCAATTTCGCGTTCGCCGATGCGCACGCGCGCCACGCCATCCTGGGGCAGGCGTTTTTCGGCAATATCCATGTGGGCCATGACCTTGAGCCGCGATATCAGGGCGGGTTCCAGGTGTTTCGGCGGCGAAGTTTGCTCATAGAGCATGCCGTCAATGCGGAAGCGGATGCGCAGGCGCGATTCGAAGGGCTCCACGTGAATATCGGAGGCGCTGGCCTTGATGGCTTCCAGCAGGATCAGGTTGATGAGCTGGGTAATGGGCGCATGCTCAGTCATCTGCAGAAGGTCGTCACTGCGGGGTGACGCCTTGTCCGGGGTGGGCGCCTGCTCATCCAGATCACGGAGGAACTCGCGCGCGGTATCCGAGCGGCTGAAATAACTGCGCTCAATGGCGTTCATGATCACCGCTTGCGGCGCCAGTAGCGGATTTAATTCCTGGTTGAGGAGCAGTTCCAGGTGTTTCTGCGCGCTGAGGGCGGTCGGATCGTGAAGCAATAGAACCGGCAAACCCCGGTGCCGGATCGGCAACATGGCGTGCGCCCGCGCCCATTCCACGGGCAGATCGGCGGCCAGATCGTGGGCCAGCATGGCATCGTCCACCGCGGTTATCAGGTCCAGGTGGAATTTCTGCGCCAGGGCCTTTAACTGCGCCAGCTCGGCGGCGGATTCGGTTGTCTCAGGTTCAGGGGGCATGACTACAAATCCAATGAAGAATGCAGAATGTAGAATGCAGAATGAAACCATGCCTGTCGTCGTCTGCCGTCTGTCGTCCGTCGTCTGTCATCCGTCGTCTCGCGCACCACTTACTTCTTCCCCTTTGGTTCGTTTTCTTCCAGGGGCTTGATCACCAGGTTTGTGGTAGTTTGGAACGCAGTTTTTGACTTGATCATATCGGTCAAGGCCCGCGCGCTGGCGGCATTGGTGGCCACGTGCGGCGTCACAAAGATCAGCAGGTTGGTTCGTTCAACGGTTTCCGTCTTGGTGTGGAACAGCCAACCCAGCAAGGGGATCGAACCAAGGAAGGGAATTTTACGGTCGTTCTGGACGGTATCTTCGCGCATCAGGCCGCTGATTACAATGGTGTCGCCATCCGGTACGGTCAAAGTCGTGGTAACCTCCCGTTTGGCAATCGTGGGTGTAAAAGGCTTGCCCTCGGTGGATTTTTCCAGGATGGCCTCGATGCTCGGGTTAAGCTTCATCAGCACTTCGCGATTGGGATTGATGTGTGGCGTGACGGCCAGCTTGATGCCGACATCCACGCGATCGATGTTTTCAATATAATCGCGGGCCGTGCCGGCCCCGGCCGAGACCGTGGATTTCAGAATGGGAATGTTCTTGCCGATCGTGACGTTGGCCGGCTGGTTATTCTGGGTCCAGAGCGGAATGTTGGAGAGAATCTTGAATTTGCCCTTCTGCTGGATGGCGATAATATTGATCAGCGCCGGGAAACGGGGCACCACGGTCCCGTCGGCTTTCGTATAACTGCCTTGGGCCAGACCAAAGGTCAGGCCGCTGGGCACCAAGCCGAGGGCAATCTGATCCATCAGTGTATCGTCACCTTCGGCGGTGCGCATACCACCCACGGCCACGGTGGAGCCCTCGGAAGGATTGCCACCGGCCAGGAACTCGGCCCCCAGGGCGCTGCCGTCATTCAAAGTCAATTCGGCGATCATGACCTCCACGAGGACCTGTTGCGGGGGCTGGTCCAACTGTTCGATCAGCTCCTTGACCATCTTGAAATCTTCCGGGGCGGCATCCACCAGCAGGGCATTGTTGCCCAGGCTGGACTCGATGGAAATTTTCTGATTTTGTGGTTTTTCGACGCGCTTGGAAATGAGGGCCGTCAAACTCTTGGCGGCTTCGTCGGAGGGTAGATATTTAAGAAAGATGGCCTGCAGATGACCATAGCCGCTCCGCGGCTCGGTATCCATTGCGGTAATGATCCGTTTCAACTCGGCAATCTGTCCGGGGGTGCCGACCAGGATCAGGCTGTTGGAGTGGGGTGACGCCACGACCACGGCATCGCTGGGGAGTGCCACGGCCGTTCCCTCCGTGGGCTTTGGCAGTCGTTGGCGCAGTTGTTCACCCTGCGTCTCCTGCTTGCTTCCGGCACTGGTCATGGCCAGGTTCAGCTCGGCGGCGATGCCGGCGGCATCGGCAAACCGCAGGACATAAATCTCCGTCGTGCGCGCCATGCCGGGCTTGTCGATCTGCAAGATGATTTGTTCGATGCGGCGGATGCTCGCGGCGGTGTCCGTGATGACCAGGTGGTTGGTTGTCTCCAGGACGCCCATGGCCCCGCTCTTGCCCTGGTCCACCATGGGTTCGAGCAGGCGGCGCACTTCCGCGGCGCGCAGGTTGTTGATGTGAATCACCTTGGTGATCACGCCGTCGGCGGGCACTTGCTCGCTTTCGCCCATGACCGGTGCAATGGGGGTGGTGCGCTTTTCGCGCACCACGATCCGGCTAATGCCTTCGCGCTCCACAACGGCACAACCCGAAGCCTCCAGGATGGAAATAAAAAGGGGATACACTTCGCTGAGGGGAATTTGCGGCGGTGTTACGACCGTGACTTTGCCGTCAATCTCCTTGTCAATCACGAACCGCTTACCGGTGAGGTCGCCGACCAGCTTGACCAGGAAGCGGATATCCACCTGGTCAAAGTTAAAGTTCACGAAAGCGCCGGTAGTCTGGCCGACCGTTTGGGCCTTTACCTCCTGCTGGGTGTCTGCCTGGGCAAATACGGCCAAACGTTCCGGCACGGCCAGCAGCATCATTGCTGCCATGTAGATAAATGTTATTCGTTTGTTCATCCTGTTTCCGCCATCCGTCGCGTGCCAGGGCGTAGCCCTTAGGCGAAGCCTGGTCCGTCCTCAGCGTGCAATACCGCGTTCCGACTCCGATACAAATGCGATCAGGTGATTGAGTTCCGGGCAGAGAGTCAGCTCTGTCTTCATTTTTTCAAGGGCCGCGCGGGTGGTCAGGTTTTCCCGA
Source organism: Kiritimatiellota bacterium (assembly GCA_026398415.1). Taxonomy (GTDB): domain Bacteria; phylum Verrucomicrobiota; class Kiritimatiellia; order JAAZAB01; family JAAZAB01; genus VSJD01. The sequence goes on from JAPLSY010000078.1 coordinate 82,424, forward strand.
TAAAGGATACGACAGGCCTCTTTCAGGGTGCGGCGGACTGATTCCGTAACGTTATGCCTCTGCAGACCAATGGTGTTGAGGCCGTGAATGGTGGCCGGATTGCCGTCCGCCATCATAAAAGGTGGAATATCCTGGGTAGCCTTCGCGCAGGCGCCGACCATACACAGTTTCCCAATTCTTACAAACTGATGCACACCGCCCATGCCTCCAAAAACAGCGTCATCTTCCACAATCACGTGGCCGGCCAGATTGGTTGCATTAGACATGATGACGTTATTGCCGACAAGGCATTGATGGGCCACATGGCAATAGGCACAGATGTGACAACCGGACCCGACCCGGGTTACGTCCCCCTCGTTGGTGCCGGAGTTGACGGTGACATACTCGCGCAGGGTGGTATGGTCGCCGATTTCAACGAACGTGACGGCGCCTTTGTATTTCAAATCCTGGGTCTGGGTGCCGATGCTGGCAAACGGGAAGACTGTACAGCCTTCGCCGATCGTCGTCCAGCCGTCCAGGAAAACGTGCGGCATGATACGCGTCGCGCGCCCGATTTTAACGTGCGCGCCGACGATGCTGTAGGCGCCGATTTCCACACCTTCATCAAGTTCGGCGCCGGGGTCCACGATAGCGGTGGGATGAATGGTCGGCATAGTTACACTTTCTGGTCCGTCAACATGAATAACAGGTCCGCTTCGGACACCAATATTTATACACCTAAGCGCGGGGTTCGCCAACTGATAAATTTTCACTATGTGCGGTTCTGGTCATTATGACATGTGATTAAGACCCTCCTGTGCCAAGGCGCTGCAGAGGACCTGCCCTGAGCAAGCAGAGCGCGTCGAAGGGCGGAAGGGGAGGGATTGCGGCGAGCATCGCTCGATGCTCTTGCCCCTGCGGGGGCTGTCGCTTCACTCCAGCCATTCCTGCCGCCTTCCGGCGGCGGCAGTAAACGAACCCCGGTGCCCGGGGGTTCTCATCCCTTGTAAAAAGCCTGCCCTCCGAAGCGCTCAGGCGGAGGAGGGCGGAAGGGGAGGGATTCGAACCCCCGGAGCCTTGCGGCTCGCCGGTTTTCAAGACCGGTGCTATAGTCCACTCAGCCACCCTTCCAAATAGGAGCGCACTGTCATTAAAATACGGTATGCCGGGCGTATATTCAAACAGATATTACTTGGTTGATCCGCTCGATGACATTATAGGTTCCCTGGCCGAGCTCCCTGGCCGAGCTTGGGCAGGCGGGCAGGCCTTGCCCGTTGTCAAAGATCTTGACGCGCAACCTTAATGCTCTATTATGCGCATCGGTCAGTCTGCCTGTAATGTTATGCAAAGCGTTGCAGGCGGGCCGACCAGCCCCGACTCTCCGAAAGGTCGGGGCGGATTCGCAAACATCCGATACAGGCAGGAGGAAAATGTTATGGGTGGCTTTTTCGGCGTAGTTTCCAAATCCGATTGTGTCAACGATCTTTTTTTCGGAACCGATTATCACTCCCATATGGGCACGCGACGCGGCGGGTTGGCCGTGCGCAATGCCGACGGTTTTACGCGTTTTATTCATGACATTACCAACGCCCAGTTCCGGTCCAAATTCGAAACCGATATCACCAGGATGCACGGGGCCAGCGGTATCGGCGCCCTCAGCGATCATGAGGATCAGCCGCTCATTATTGCTTCCCACCTGGGCGTTTATGCCATCGTAACGGTCGGCAAAGTACTGAATGCCGAGGCATTGACCCAGCAGGCCTTTCATGAACGTTCCGTTCATTTTGCCGAGTTGGGTGCCAATGAAATTAATTCAACCGAACTCGTGGCCATGCTGATCAACCAGGGCGAGACTTTTCTGGATGGTATTCGCCTCGCGCTGGAGACTATTGAGGGATCCTGTTCCCTGTTGCTCCTTACCCAGGACGGCATTTATGCGGCACGCGATCGGCTGGGCCGCACACCTGTCATCGTGGGAGAAAAGGCGGATGCCCGCGCCGTAACCCTGGAAACCTGCGCGTTTCCCAACCTGGGATATGAAGTTAATAAGATCCTGGGGCCGGGTGAAATTGTCCGGATCACCGCCGAGAGTGTCGAGACTATCCAGCCACCCGGCCAGCGCCTGCAGATCTGTTCGTTCCTGTGGGTGTATTACGGCTATCCGGCATCCAGTTACGAAGGCATCAACACGGAGCAGGTCCGCAACCGGTGCGGGGCCTGCCTGGCGCGGTGCGATACCGTAAAGCCCGATTACGTTGCCAGTGTGCCGGATTCCGGCACCGGCCATGCACTGGGATATGCCAACGAGGCCAAGATTCCGTATTGCCGTCCATTTGTCAAATATACGCCCACCTGGCCGCGCAGTTTCATGCCCCAGGATCAGTCGGTCCGCGACCTGGTGGCGCGGATGAAACTGATTCCGATCAAGGACCTGATCCAGGGCCAGCGCCTGCTGTTTTGCGAGGATTCCATCGTACGCGGCACCCAGCTCAAAGATACCATCCAGCGATTGTATGACTGCGGTGCGCGCGAGGTGCACATGCGCCCCGCCTGCCCACCGCTGATCTACGGCTGCAAGTTTTTGAATTTCTCGCGTTCACGTTCCGAACAGGATCTGGCCGCCCGCAAAGCCATTACGGAATTGGAAGGGCATGCGGAACACTGCGAGTTGAAGGAATATGCGATTGCGGATTCGCCGAAATATGTCGCCATGGTCGAGCGTATCCGGCTCCGCCTGGGACTGACCTCCTTGAAGTATCAGACGTTAGACGACCTGGTGGCGGCCATCGGCCTGCCCAAGGAAAAATTGTGTACCTACTGCTGGGACGGCGTGGAATAACCATCACAGGCTGGCGATAGCCGGCACCCGGTTCGGATTCTTATTCACACGGAGCCACAAAGCCACGAAACTCTCTGTGCCTTAGTGTCTTTGTGTGATGATAAGCGCCGGTTAAAGGTTACGGCTTGGCGGCATTTGCGGCCATAACTTCCAGCAGTTTCCAGCATTTAAAATACATACGGGGCAGGTGAAAGAGGCCCGCCCAGCGGTTGCCCTTGGCCTGGTTGGCGACCGTGCCGTCGCGGTGCAGGTATTTGAACCATTCACCGTATTGGCGATCGGGAAAATGGGCGAAGGCCCAGGCATGCAGGCGCTCGAACCAGTCGGCATAGTCCTGCCGGCCGGTCAGGTGGTAAGCCAGCAGGCAGGCATAAATCGCCTCGTTGTGCGGCCACCAGAGCTTCATATCATGCTCGTACTGGTCGCACGGTCGGCCTTCGATATCCACGAAGTAAAGCAACCCGCCGTATTCCTTGTCCCAGCCCCAGGCCAGCGACCAGTCCAGGATGCGGCAGGCCTGTTCCAGCAGAACCGGTTTCCGACAATGACGATATTCTTCCATGATGAACCAAGCCGTTTCAATCGCGTGCCCCGCATTCACACAGCGGCCTTCGGGGCTGTTCAGGAATTCCCCGCGCGGTCCAACCGTTTCCAGCAGGGCCTTTTTTTCGGGATGCATAAATTCCTCGAAAATTGACGCCAAGCTTGCGTTCATGACCTCGGCATACAACGGATCGTCGCCCGTCTTGCGCAACAGTTGGGTCGTGGCGATGAGAATCATCGCCAGGGCGTGTCCCTTGGAGGCGCGGGTCTCGGGAATGACCTTGGGCGGGAGCAGGTGGGGATTGCGGACATAGTTAATCAAGAGCCGATACAATTCCCGGGCTTGCTCTATCCGCCGTTGATCGTTCGCGGCCCGGCCGTATTCAGCGAACGCAATCACGCCAAAGTTTTCCGAGAAAATGTAGCGGCGTTTGCGCAGGGGACGCCCCTCACGGGTAACTTCAAAAAACATTCGGCCATCCGTGTCAAAACAGTGTTTTTCAATAAACTCAATGCCCTGCCGGGACATTGCCAGCCATTCGGGACATCGCTCCACATCGTTATAGAGCAGGGCAAACATCCATGCGATTCGGCCCTGGACCCAGACGGATTTATCCGTGTGATACACTGATCCGTCGCGGTCGAGATAATGGAAATAGCCGCCGTATTCCGCGTCCCGGGCATGGGCCATCCAAAACGGGATCATATCCTTCAGCAGTCCATCACGATGTATTTGAATTAATTCCTGAATGCGCTGTGCGTTCATGGCAAACTCCTTGCTTTGTTTTTTGAACAATGGCACCAGTTTTGGTAACTATTTAAGCCTCACCGCCGCCAGCACAGGGCGGGTATGGTGGAAGGATTAGTGAATTTTGAACAATGTGCCTCGGCCAAGGAATTCATAGGCGCCGAGATCAACGGTTTTGCGAAAATTATCGATGCGCTGTTTGCCGTCCAAGTCCTGCGCGCCCTCCATCCAGTACTGATTTATCCCGGCATTGATGCAGGGCGAATCCAATTGCAGGCGGAAATCAGCCGTGGAAACAAACCGCGGATCGTTGGTGATGGTATTGACCTCGGTGGCATAAGTGCCGGGGATTCGCGGCGAGATACAGCAGTTGGTGAACGTGTTCGGGCCGGCTGACAAGTAATAGTTAGAGTAAGTTCCGCTTCCGCTATTGCCCCATATTATGGTGTTTTCAAACTGTATATCGGTAGCACTCCGGATAAATAATCCTCCAGCTCCCAAAGGCGCCGCATTACTGGCAATCGTGCAATTTTGAATTGAAGAATAACCCAAAGCGGCAACGCCGCCCCCACTTTCACTTGATGGGCTGTCTGAAGAAACATTATTAGCAACCAAGCAGTTTCTGAGCAAAGCTCTTTGCCCAGAGTTGTTAGAGTATATACGGACACCACCACCTGCATAATTTTTGCACGTATTGCCCATGATAAAGGAATTATGACATTCCGAACCAACAACGAATATTCCGCCGACGTAGTCGCGCGAGTAATTGGACACAACCCAGCAATTGCTGATTATCGTGCCGGCGGTCCCCAGAGTAGTGTAAATTCCGCCGCCGCTTACTAGGATGCTATTGCCGGAAATTGTGCAATTGGCAATCCGCCAAGGGCCGCCGCTTTTGACGTAAATGCCACCACCCAATGATCTTGCCGAATTAGCGCTAATCGTGCAATTCCACACGCCACCACTGCCGCTACCATCCAAAAATATACCACCACCCCCGCGGTTACTGTTAGTACCTAACGCATAGCTGCGCATGATAATGCAGTTAGTCACTATTCCACTCTGTAAATAGATTGACCCGGCACTGGCGGTGTTGGAATTACCATCGGATTCGCCCCATCCGTTCGTGAGCGTAAAACCGGCCACCTTGGCCCCGTACTTGGTAAGCGTAAAATGCCGGTTGGTCGTGCCGGGCGCGCAGGCGTCTATAATCGTGTTAGTCGGGTCGTAGATTCCGCCCGGCCCCCAGCTCCGCACCGTGATGGCGGAACTGAGGGTTATTTGATTCGTGAGATAATATTTGGCGCTGTTGGTCACATACACCGTATCGTTATCGCCGGCGAGGGCAACCATTGCGATCAGATTTGAGTGCGCGTCCGTCCACGACGTGCCACCGCCCGTGCCATTTGGGGCCACATAACGATCCACTGCCGATGCCCTAGGCGTCGCCAGGGCCAACCCCAACCCGATCAGCATCCATTGCAAGTATCGAGTTTTTATCATGCGCCACACTTTGTTATCGTCGCGTTACTTTGTTAAAGCTTTAGGGTAGCTGACTTTGAGCAACAAGTCTTCCCAGGAAGCTTGGCCCGTGATGCGGAAGCGGATGCCGCCCCAGAGGGCGGTTCCTTGTCCCGGGCCGCTATTGGAGCCAATCAGCAGCGAGCAGTGATTCCAATCTTCCAGCCCGTAGGTCATGGGCGTTGCGTTAGCCGGGTCGGTTGCCGATGCCGTAAAACGCCCGGTCCCATCCAGCATCAATTGCTCGTCCGCATAAACTTTCAGGTCCGTGCCCTTTGCTTCGATGCGGTAGGTATGAAAAGCATTGGTCGTGTTGTACGCGGCCGACAGGCCCGCCTTGGCCAGCCCGATGCGGTCGGGGGCTAATGTTAAAAATTCCACATGCTCCCCATTGGCCAGGCGCACAACCACCGCCATCGGGTCGGTGCTTTGCAGCACCTTCACGCGGACTTCGACCGTGCAGGGCACGTCGGTGCGCGGGGTCCAGGGATAAACCAGGTTGATGGTGTCCGTTGCTTTCGTGCCCCGGTCGGCAAAGAGCAAGGCGCCGTCCACGATCTTTTCTTCCCAGTTCCCGTTGTTAAATAAACGGCGCCAGGGCGGTTGATTGGTGCCCGCCAATTTATAGGCGCAGCTGTAGTTCACCGTCCAGTCCAGGGAAGTTTCCGGGGCCATGGCTTGAAGCTCGGTCAGTCCGACCCGGTTGAGACCCTGGATTACCTGGTCGGGCGTGAGTTTAAAATGCAGTTGGTTAGCCTTCAGATCCCCGCCTTTTAACGGTTTCCCGTTCCAATCCACTTGCGCATTATCCGCAGTTCCCAACTTCGCGACCTGCAACTCCAGGTCGAGGGCGGGTGTCAGGCCGGCGGCTATGGCCGCGCGCAGATCTTCGCCGACGTAGAGTCCCCGTTCAACCCGCTTGCCGGCGGTCAGGCGGATCGGGTCAGCCGGGGTGAGAAGGTCGATGCGCTGATAGCGGTTGCCCCCGGCCAGATAAGCACATGGTTTTTCCCAGACCCAGGTCACGAAGAACTCCTTGTCCTGTCCGAGCAGGCTGGCGAGCGAGCCAATGCTGCACAGGTAGTTGCGGTTGGCATCATATTCATTGAAGATATACACGCCGTCCCCGCCCTGGGCAAAAACATTCATGGCGCGCGCACGGTAGGATGCATCGCCGTAGCGCGGTCGGTCCCCAGCTTTGACATTAAGCATGACGCTCAGACCGGGATAGCATTTGACCCCGTACTTATGCGCCAGGTCCACCTGGTAGCTGAACTGGTTCAGTTGGGAAAAATCTGACCCGATAAAGCAGTCGAACAACCCTTCTTTCATCCACTGTTCGATATCCAGCCCCAGATTCCGACTGTACTCCGCCGAGTCGGGAGCGCGGACGGCAATCAGGAAGGGACGCCCCCGTTTCAGGCCTTCCCGTTCCGTCATTGTACGGATCCGGCGCATTAACTCCGTCATCATTTCCCGGTCCTTGTCGCTGGCCTGCCCCCCGTTTGAAACACTGGGAAAATATTGCAGCATGCGCAAGAAATCCATTTCCACGCCGTCCACATTATAGTTCTGGCAGACTTCCTCGAAGAAACGATAACAATAGTCCCGTATCTCGGGCCGGGCATAGTTGACCCCGGACCATTCCCCGTATGCCGTCTTATTGCTATAACTGCCCAGCAACCATTCCGGGTGTTGTTCTTTAAGTTTTGGAAACAGGGGATAGCCCTTTTCCGGGGTCCAGGCGCTGTCGTGGATGTCGTTCATGCGCATTGACCAGAATATTTCGATGTTCTTCGCCTTGCAGAAATCAACCATCACCTGCAACGGGTCGGTCCCCTGGGCAATCAAGTCCCCGGTAATATTGCGAATGTTTGCGTTTGGTTCATCGATGACAACCCTTTTGGGATCTGCAAGCGTATGGCCAATTTTGGTGCGGTGGGTAAAATTGCCGAAGCCGGAGCAGATCGTGCAGTAAGATAGGGCATCCACCTGTTTGTCGGCCAACTGGGTGGTGCGCACATTGAGTAAATCTTCGGGGGTGGCTTGGGCCCGGCCCTTGAGGGAGTTCGTATTGAAATACCAGGCATCGCAGCCATCGTGATTGAACCAGATGCGGCGTGGCCGTTGCTTGATCTTTTCCCGTTGTTGCCGCAATTGATCAATAGTCAGGTCAGGCGTCGCAGCCGAGGCCTGCCAAGACGCGCCGATCAACAGGGCGAGGGCGGCAATCTTCAGGCTGAACGTCAGATGCTGGTGCATGGTGTCTCCTTCGATTGATTGCATTGTACGGCCAATATTTCCAGTGATAAAAAGCTGCTTGATTTGTTACAGGAAATCATGTCACGGATACCAGTTTTTGGCAACAGCAATAGACTACTATGCCAACAAATAAGCCTGGCGGTGGGCAATAACGTCATAAAAAATATATCAAAAACGGGATTGACATCAACATCAGGAATCCCTAAATTATGTTTTATGAGTAACTCTTTAGCCATCGTAACGGTCGTTGTCGGACTTCTCCAGGCGCTCGTATTGCGCCTGGTTGAGGGCCGCGCCTTTACGGTGGCCAACGGACGCGGATAACGTCATTCCGCCCGTTGTCAGGTTGTTCGAGACCCACCGTGAAAAAACGGTGGGTTTTTTGTTATCATCCGCTATAATGCGGGTTCATGGCGGATAAAGGTTTGTTCCCGCCTGAGACGGGTTATGCCTGCGGCATGATCCGCCATTGGCAGAAAACAGGAGAAACGAATATGCGTACAGGTGTGGAATGTTTGATGGATGGATTAAAAAAGGCCGGCGTGCAGACCATCTTCGGGTTGCCCGGCGGCTCGGTGCTGGATATATTTAACGGTCTGTATGATGCCCCGTTTAAGTTCGTTCTAACCCGCCATGAGCAGGGCGCCACGCACATGGCCGATGGTTATGCCCGCGCCACCGGTCGGGTGGGGTGCTGTCTGGTGACATCCGGCCCCGGGGCCACGAATACCGTGACCGGCCTGGGTACGGCATACATGGATTCAATCCCCCTCGTGTGTATTTCCGGCCAGGTGCCAACGCATATGATCGGCAACGATGCCTTTCAGGAGGCTGACACAACCGGCATTACGCGGCCGGTGACCAAGCATAATTACCTGGTGCGCAATGTGGATGATTTGCCGCGCATTATCGCCGAGGCTTTCTATATAGCAGGCACCGGCAAGCCGGGCCCCGTACTGGTGGATATTCCCAAGGATGTCCAGCGCGCCAGCACCAAGGCCCACACGCCGGATTCCGTGAGCATCCGCGGGTATAACCCCAATACGGAGGGCCACCCCAAGCAGATCGCCCGGCTGGCGGAGGCGATCAACAAGGCCAAAAAACCGCTCCTGTACGTGGGTGGCGGTGCGATTGCCGCAAATGCCGCCGAGGAGGTTACCCAACTTGCGCGCAAGGCTAAAATCCCGGTCACGACGACGTTGCTGGGATTGGGCTCCTTTCCCGAAACCGACCAGTTGGCCCTGCGCATGCTCGGCATGCATGGGAGCGTAACGGCCAATTACGCCACGCATCATTGCGACTTGCTCGTGTCCATCGGCGCCCGCTTCGACGACCGGGTGACCGGCAAAATCTCGGAATTCGCGGCCCATGCCAAGATCGCACATATCGATATCGATCCCACGGCCATTTCTAAAAGTGTGCCCGTGGATATCCCGGTGGTTGGCGATGTGAAGAAGGTGCTGAAGGTTCTCATCCCTTTGGTGGAAAGCAAGGAACGCACGGAATGGCTCACACAGATTCAGGAATGGAAACAAAAAAACCCGTTTGCGTACGACCAGAACGGGGCAAAACTGATGCCCCAGTATGTCATTGAGCAGATTTACGCCCTGACCAAAGGCGATGCTATCATCGTTACCGAAGTGGGTCAGCACCAGATGTGGTCGGCACAGTATTATAAATATACCCAACCGCGCACGTTTATCTCGTCGGGTGGGCTGGGCACCATGGGCTTCGGTCTGCCGGCAGCCATTGGTGCGCAATTCGGGTGCCCCGACAGGATGGTGGTGGATATTTCCGGCGATGGCAGTGCCCAGATGAATTTTCAGGAACTCGTGGTCGCCGTGGAGCACCAGGTGCCGATCAAGGTGGTGATTCTCAACAACGGCTACCTGGGCATGGTACGCCAGTGGCAGGAAATGTTCTACAAGAAGAAATATTCGGCCACTTGCCTGGGACAGAGCGGGCGAGGCCAGAACGAGAAAATCAAGGATCATCCGGACACGCCTTACTTGCCTGATTTCGTCAAGTTGGCCGAGGCGCACGGCGCCCTGGGCCTGCGGGCAAAGACCCGTGCCGCCGTGGTGCCGATGCTGGAGAAAGCATTTGCGGCCGATGGGCCCGCCGTGGTGGAATGCATGGTGGAGCCGGAAGCCAATGTGTTCCCTATGGTACCCGCCGGAGCCTCGCTTACGGAAATGATCCAAAGCATGGCATGAGCAGGAAATGCAGAATGAAGAATGAAGAATGCAGAATTCGGAACGAAGGACCAGGAACGAAGAACAAGGAACGGCGAACATGAAACATATTATTTCCATGCTGGTTGAAAACCAACCGGGCGTATTGGCCCGGGTGATCGGACTGATTTCGGGACGCGGCTACAACATTGACAGCCTCAACGTGGCCCCGACCCAGGACATCACAACCTCCCGGATTACCATGACCGTGCCGGGCGACGATCACGTACTGGAACAGGTGACCAAGCAGCTCAACAAGCTGGTGGACGTCATCAAGGTTTTTGACCTGACCGAAGAAAAATATATTGACCGCGAGCTGGCCCTGGTGAAAGTATGTGCCTCGCCGAAAAACCGATCGGCCTTGATCGAGTTGGCCGCTCTATTCCGCGCCGAAAACGTTTCGGTGCAGAATAAAGCCATGATCATCCAGATGGTGGGCACAACGGATGCGGTGGATAATTTCCTGGAACTGATCAAACCCCACGGCATTGTGGAGGTGTCCCGTACGGGCGTTATCGCCGTGGGCAAGGCGGAAGGCTGAAGGCCGATGCCAGACGACAGACGACGGAGGGCAGACGACAGACAACTTCAAACAAAGAACGATAAATCCATCAGCTGACGGGAACAAAAAGCGAAGGTTATGAAAACAGCAAAACAAGATCGCGTGTTAATTTTCGATACAACCTTGCGGGACGGCGAGCAATGCCCCGGCGCCAGCCTGAATCAGCGTGAAAAAATCGAGATTGCCCAGCAGTTGGTGCGCCTGAATGTGGACGTCATCGAGGCCGGCTTTCCCATTGCCTCGCCCGACGATTTTTGTTCCGTCAAGGCGATCGCCGAGACCATCAAGGGGCCGCGGATTGCCGGGCTGGCGCGCTGTCTGAACAAGGATATCGAGCGCTGTGCGGAGGCCGTGATGCCGGCCGGGCAGCGCGGGCGCATCCATGTTTTCCTGGCGACTTCGCCGATTCACCGCCAATATAAACTCAAGAAAGACAAGGCCGAAATTCTCAAGCAGGCGGCGGCATCCGTGCGCTATGCGCGCAAATTTTGCGAGGATGTCGAGTTCAGCGCCGAGGACGCCTCACGAACGGAGCCGGATTTTCTGGCGCAAGTGACTGGCGCCGTGATTGACGCCGGCGCTGCGACGGTGAATATTCCCGATACCGTCGGGTATGCCGTGCCGGGGGAATTCGGTGCGTTGATTGGCTATCTGTTCGAACACGTGCCGAACATCGGGAAGGCCGTCATCAATGTCCATTGCCACAATGATTTGGGCCTGGCGGTGGCCAATACGCTGGCGGCGCTTGCCGCCGGTGCCCGGGGCGTGGAGTGCACCATCAACGGGCTGGGCGAACGCGCCGGCAATTGCGCCCTGGAGGAAGTAATCATGGCCCTGCGCACCAGGCATGATCGGTTCGATCTCAGCACCGGCATCTGCACGCAGGAATTGTTCCGTGCCAGCCGCCTGGTCAGCCGGCTGACCGGCATGGTCGTACAGCGCAACAAGGCCATTGTGGGCGCCAATGCTTTTGCCCATGAGGCCGGCATCCACCAGGACGGTATCCTCAAGGAGCGTTCGACCTATGAAATCATGCGCCCGCAGGACATCGGCATTGACGGTTCCGAGCTGGTGCTGGGCAAGCATTCCGGGCGGCACGCGTTTTCCGACCGGCTTACCAAAATGGGTTTTAAACTTAAGCTTGAGGAATTGGATCATGCCTACCGCCGATTCATTGATCTGGCGGATAAGAAAAAAAATGTGTATGACGACGATATCCTGGCCATTGCCCGCGATGAAATGGAAGGTGATTTAGCGGGGGGCGGCGCGTATCAATTGGATTATCTCCACGTATCCACGGGCACGTCCACGATTCCAACTGCCACGGTGCGCCTGCGCAAGGGTAAGGACGTGATCCAGGACGCCGCCTGCGGTGACGGGCCGGTGGATGCCGCGCTTAAGACCATTGACCGAATTACGGGGGTGCGGGGCAAACTGCTGGAGTATGCCATTCAGGCTGTGACCATCGGGAAGGACGCACAGGGCGAGGTCAGCATGCGCGTGGCCTTTGGCGACGACATGGTCAGCGGCAAGGCGGCCAGCACCGACATCGTCCAAGCGAGCGCCACCGCTTACTTGAACTGTGTCAACCGCATCTTGCAAAGCCGCGCGCTGAAGGCGTAATTGAATATGGTCATAAACATCAACCCGTCCACAACGCCCTACGCCGTTCTCGGGCACCCGATCCGCCATTCGCTTTCGCCCCGCATGCAAAATGCGGCGTTTGAGGCGCTGGCCATGGATGCCGTGTACCTGGCGTTCGATGTACCGCCCGAAAAGCTTATGCAAACCCTGCCGGTCCTGGCGGAACTGGGGTTTGCCGGTCTTAACCTGACCGTGCCACTCAAGGAAGTCGCGTTTCGCGGATTGGCCGACCTCGATGAAGCCGCCCGGCGTTTAGGTTCGGTTAATACCATAAAAATCGATGCCGGTGGTCTGAAAGGCTTCAGCACGGACGGTGAAGGTTTTTTGCGGGCCGTACGCGAGACGTTCGATCTGTCGGTCAAGGGACTCTCCCTGTTTCTGCTGGGGTGCGGCGGTGCCGGCCGCGCGGTGGCTATGGCCTGTGCCGCGGCCGGCGCCAAGCGCATTATGCTGGCCGATGCGGATCGCACCCGGCTGACCAAACTGGAAGCGGACCTGCGCGCGCTTGGGCTCAAGACCGATATTTCTGCGGTTGGCACGGAACCGCAAGCCTGGCGCCGTGTGTGCCGGGAGGCCGAGTTGGTTGTGCATGCCACGCCAGTGGGGATGCACACGGGTGAGCCGTCGGTCCTTCCTCCGGATGCGTTTCACAGTGGCCAACGGGTTTACGATCTGATTTACATGTCTCCGGAAACCGTTTTGATGCACGCAGCACGTGAGGCTGGCGCGCGCACGTCCAATGGTCTTGGCATGCTCCTGCATCAGGGCGCGCTTTCATTTTCCATCTGGACCGGGCGTGAGGCCCCCGTTGCTGTTATGCGCCGCGTGCTCGAAGAGGCCGTGTATGGCAAAAAGGCGGAAGCAAGAATATAGGACTGGTATCGCTTCTTGTCCGGTTGGTTCTTATTCTGATTTCTGGCTTCTTGCTTCTGACTTCTGCTTATGAACATCTATTTTCCATTTTGGACCGACCTGTATTTGACCGTGTTGTCCATTCTCTGGGGGGCGTGCATCGGCAGTTTTGCCAATGTCTGCATCTATCGCATTCCGCGCGGTATATCCGTTGTGACCCCGCGTTCCCGGTGCCCGCATTGCGAGCAGACAATCGCCTGGTATGACAATATACCGCTTTTCAGTTTCTTTATCCTTGGAATGAAATGCCGCCATTGCGGCCGGCGTATAGCGCCACGGTATTTCCTGGTGGAATTTCTGACGGCCATCGTTTTTCTGCTCATCTGGCTGAAATTCGGATTTGACCTGCGCACCCCGATATACTGGCTGATGGCCACCGGCCTTATTATCGGCACCTTCATCGATTTCGAGTTCATGATTCTGCCTGATCGTCTGACGGTCGGCGGGATGATTGCGGGGCCGATCCTGAGTCTGCTGGTGCCTTCGATGCAGGGACAAATGACCGCTTATACCGGTTTCTGTGCATCGCTCATTGGCCTGGCGATTGGCGCTATTTTTCTCTGGCTCGTGGCAACGCTGGGAACACTGGTGTTTCGCAAAGAGGCCATGGGCATGGGGGACGTCAAGCTCCTGGGTGCCCTCGGCGCCTTCCTGGGTTGGAAGGCAGTGTTATTTATCGTCATGGGCGCCTCGCTGGCGGGGGCGGTCGTCGGCGTGTCACTGGTCATGGCGCGGCGTAAAACCATGGCCAGTAAAATTCCCTTTGGTCCCTATATTGCACTGGCCGCCATTGTCTGGATTTTATGGGGCAAAGGCTGGTGGACCGCCTATATGGTCTGGCTGACTCAGGGATTGTGATGAATAATACCCGTAACATCATTCTCGTTGGTTTTATGGGAACGGGTAAGACTACGATTGGCCGGGCATTGGCCGACCAGCTGAAACGCGATTTTATAGATATGGATATCGAGCTGGAAGCGCGCGCCGGCAAGCCGATCCCGCGTATTTTTGCCGAAGACGGGGAATCGGTATTTCGTCGCATGGAGCGGGATTTTATCGTCGAATTATCACGCCGTAACAAACTGGTCATCGCGGCGGGCGGCGGCATTGTGCTCAATCCTGACAATATCCGCGATTTCAGCGCCACGGGCCATGTAATCTGCCTTAAGGCCGCGCCCGATGAGATTCTGCGCCGCGTGTCTGGTTCCCGCCATCGCCCCTTGCTGGAACAAGGCGACAAAGCGGAACGCATTCAGAACCTGCTCCAGCAGCGCCAGCACTTTTATGATGCCATCCCATGCCAGGTAAATACGACGGGGAAAACAGTTCGCGAGATTGTCGCCGAGGTTCGACAACTATTTCATGTGGGAGGCGCACGATGTGCGGCGACGGTCGCGGCGCGCAGCGCCCCTCCTGCCAATCCTGCGCCATAGGCGCACAAATAATTATCCTGCCTTTATGTCATTGGATTCCCTTATCCGTGAAGAAGCATCCCGTCTTGGTTTTGCCGCCGTCGGCCTGGCTTCCATCGGTCCCTGTCAGACATTTGACCGATTTAAAAACTGGCTGAGCCGGGGCTATGCAGGCGGCCTGACTTACCTGGCCAGACATGCCGATCTGCGTGCCGATCCGCGCCAGATCATGCCGGAAGCGCGCTCCATCATTGTCGTTGCCGCCCGCTATCCCGCCGAAGCTCAAATCCAGTCTTTTTCGAATTATGGAACCTTGAAGCACAAAGTAGCGTTCCGTTTCGCTCGCGAATTTGCGTGGATTCGGCGCCCGTGTTGGAACGGGAATGGGCGGTGCGTGCCGGCTTAGGCTGGATTGGCAAGCAGGGCAGTCTGGTAAGTCCGGAATGGGGGTGCACGCTGTTCCTGGGCGCGTTGTTGGTTAACCTGGAACTGGCGCCATCGAAACCCAAGCCCAGCAAGTGCGGCACATGTAGGCGGTGCGTCGAAGCTTGTCCCACCGGCGCCATCCAACCTGACGGTCTGGTGGATACGCGGCGCTGTATTGCCTGCCTGACGATCGAACATAAGGGTGAGATTCCGGGAGACCTGCGGCCGCTCATGGGTGTGTCGCTCTTTGGCTGTGACCGGTGCACGGCCGTGTGCCCGTTCAACAGGGTAGGGGTTGACGCCATTTTGCCGGAATTCTCATGCCTGGGCAGATCCGCCTCTGGCGAAAATCCGGGCGGCACACCCATGCCCACGGCCGAACAATGCCTGGCCATGAG
>JAPLSY010000036.1 GCA_026398415.1 Kiritimatiellota bacterium
ACCCAGATTTACACCCACGTCACCGTGGAACGGCTCAAGCAGGTTTATAACGAAGCCCACCCGCGGGCCTGAAGACAAATTAAGAATGTAGAATGAAGAATGCAGAATTCGGAAAGCAGAAGGCAAAGAAAAAGATTGATTGAATGATGCATGACGGGCATTGTTCCTTTGTTCGCGTGGTTTTCATTCTGCATTCTGCATTCTGCATTCTACATTCTGCATTCTGCATTTCTTATTATTATGATCTGGTTATTGTACAACTGTTTTTTCCCAATCGTATTTTTACTGCTCCTGCCGCGATTCCTGTTGCGGATGTGGAAGCGCGGCGGTTATCGCAAGGGATTTCTCCAGCGGTTCGGCCGCTACGAGCCCGCCGTGCAGGAACGCCTGCGGAACCGGCCACGGGGCTGGATTCATGCCGTCAGCGTGGGCGAGGTCCAGATCGCCCTGCGGTTCATGCGCGCCTTGCGGGAACAACGGAGCGCCCTGGCCTTTGTTTTGACGACCACCACGTCCACCGGGCACGCCATCGCCGCGCAACACCTGAGCGCGGATGATGTCCTGCTGTATTTCCCCGTGGATTTTCCCTGGATCATGCGGCGGGTGCTGGACCATCTGCGTCCCTTGGCGCTCGTATTGGTGGAGGGCGAACTCTGGCCCAATCTCTTGCGACTGGCCCGCCAG
This sequence comes from Kiritimatiellota bacterium, assembly GCA_026398415.1. GTDB lineage: Bacteria > Verrucomicrobiota > Kiritimatiellia > JAAZAB01 > JAAZAB01 > VSJD01. Next base: position 685 of record JAPLSY010000036.1, read on the forward strand.
CGCCGCATACCGATCATGCTGTTAAATGGCCGCTTGTCGGCGCATTCGTGCCGCAATTACCGCAAGGTGCGGCTCCTGGTTAAAAAAGCGTTGGCCTGCTTCGATCTCTTCTGCATGCAGGGGCCGGAGGATGCCCAGCGGCTGAGGGAGCTTGGCGCGGACCCGGAAAAAATCCGGGTTATGGGCTCGGCTAAGTATGATGTGACCGAGCCCGCGCACATGGATTTGGGTCCTGTTCGTGCTCTTCTGCTCCGGGCCGGGTTCGATGCCGACACACGCTGGCTGGTGGGCGGATCCACCTGGCCGGGCGAAGAAACCATTCTTTTAGATCTGTATAAAAAATTGCGCGCCCAGGATTCGAAGACCCGCTTGGCGCTGGTTCCCCGCCACGCCGAACGCCGCCAGGCAGTCATGGCCGACATCCGGAAAGCCGGTTTGGCGGGTACGGCCTGGAGCGAACTGAAAACCGCGCATACGGCAACTACTTCCTGTAGCCGCGCCGACTTGTCCGGTCCGGCCTTGGCCGGATCGGATGTGTTGCTGGTGGATACCACCGGGGAATTGAAACTTTTTTATGTCCTGGCAACGGTTATCTTTGTGGGCAAAAGCTTGACGTCCCACGGGGGTCAGAACGTGATCGAAGCAGCCGTCTTCGCCAAGCCGATCGTAATCGGCCCGCACACCGAAAACTTTACCACCGTCATTG
>JAPLSY010000013.1 GCA_026398415.1 Kiritimatiellota bacterium
AAGGGTGGGATGGGGCAATCCAGCGCATCGGCGACCGAGCGCAGGAGTTCGGCTTCGGTCACCGTCGTGCGGCCATCCGCGGCGACGCACGCGACGCAGGCATCCAGAATAATTTTCTTTATGGCGGGTGACGCCGTATTCAGGATGGTCAGCGCCTGGTCCACGGCGGCCAGTCCGCATGACGCCTTTGGGAGCAGGCGCTGGGCTGAATTCAGCCGTGTCGCGCCGGACTGGAAGGCGCGCGCTGCCTGGTCCTCTTCCGGTTGGCCGTAGTAAGCCAAGGTGGAGAGCAGGGTGGTGGTTGCCGGCAGAAGAGGGTTGAGATCGTAATACTGGACGATAACCCGGCGCGGCCGGCCGCTCTGGCTTGCGAGGCGGCGAACGACCATGCGTTCCAGCATGTATTCAAAGAGCGAAATAGAGGCATCGGCCTCAATCAGCGCACGCAGGTTGTCCTGGAAGGTTTCCACTTGCGCACGCGACAGCGCCCTTAGCGCGGTCAACGCCATATCGGTCAGCGGCAGACGCGCCGCCGCCGGCAGGGACGCAAGCGCAGGTACCAGTGCCCGTGTCCGCTCGGCGACATCCGCTTCCGCTTTCAAGGCCAGGTGCTGGAGTTGGGCGTTGCGGATCGGTTCGTCGGTGCTGATCAGCAGGCCGTAAATCAGGGCGCGGGCGCCAACCGGTTCGCGGGCCGCGATTTTAATGGCTTCAGGCAAAGCGTTGAGCAGGGCAGTTACGTAGGCCAGGTTTTCCGCCTGCGGATGGCCGACGCTGCGCAGGGTTTCGCGTGGCCGCAGGGGAATGGTCGAGGGGCGACCAAAAAATTCCGCCGCCGCGTCTCGGCGACTTGCGCTTGCCTGGGTGAAGCCGGTTGCCATCGTACTGGCATCATCGGTGTCTGCCACGGGGGATACTTTCACGGCGGCAAAATCGCCGCTGAAGGTGGGATCAATCCGCCGGATGCGTTCGACCAGCGGCGGGTGTGTGGCCATCAGGTTCAGGAACGACTGGCCTAAACCGTTGGCAAAAAACAGGTGGCTAGCCTCCTCGGCGTTAGGGTTCTGGATGCGCGATCCCGCTATGAATCCGCCGATCTTTTTTAACGCGCCGGCCAAGCCATCCGGGTTGCGTGTGAACTGCACGGAAGCGGCATCCGCCAAAAACTCGCGCTGGCGCGAAACGGCGCTCTTGATCAGCTTGCCGAAGAATACGCCGATGTAGCCGATGGCCATGACGGCCAGTCCCACCAGGATAAACGGAATCGGATTGCCGCCTTTCTTGCGCCCCACGCTTGCCGTTCGACTGGTATTGGTGGCGATCCGAAAAATCCAGTAGCCGATAATGCCGATGACAAGAATGCCGTTAAGCAGGCCCATGAGCCTTAGATTCAGGCGCATGTCGCCGTTGAGAATATGACTGAACTCGTGCGCGATCACGCCTTGCAGTTCGTCCCGGGTGAGCCTGGTCAGGCACCCGAAGGTGACGCCGATCACGGCATCCCGTGTCGAGAAGCCGGCGGCGAACGCGTTTACGCTGTTTTCATTGTCAAGCACGAACACGCGTGGCACCGGTGTGCCGGAAGCCAGGGCGATTTCCTCGACCACGTTCAACAGCCGCCGCTCCGGCAGGTCCGTCGTGGCGCTGGGTACCGGTCGCGCGCCCAGCATGCGCGCGACGGCCTCGCCGCCCTGGGAGAGCGCGATGATTTTATAGAGTGTGCCCAGACTGATGATGCCGATGGTAATGGTGGCCACCAACATCAACAGGTCCGCGCGCCACCAGGTCCGCGCGATGGCCAACGCCGAGCCGGCGGCATCGGGTGGCGCGGCCGGCAGGAACACGTAAGCAAATATGGCGTAGATGGCGGCGATAATCAGGACGACAGCCAGCAAGAAATAAGCCACCAGCAAGGTGGTTTTGCGCCGGGCGCGTTCCTGATGCTCGAAGAAATCCATGAATTACCGATTTATGATTTCGGATTTATGATTTCGGATTGAAAAATCCGCAATCAGTAATCAACGAATAATTGATGGCAACCAGTGAAAGCTCTGATTGAAAAATCAGCAATCGGCAATCAGAAATCCGCAATCAAAAAATCACCTTCGGGGCTTCGCGTTCCTGCGGCGCGGTGATTTCAAACAGCTGGGCCAGCGTGAAGCCGAACAGATTGGCCACGACCACGGCCGGGAAGGTTTCGCGGGCAATGTTATAAATCATGACGACGTCATTATAGGCCTGCCGCGCAAACGACACCTTGTTTTCGGTGGAGGTCAGTTCCTCCATGAGTTGGGCCATGGTTTGATTGGCCTTAAGGTCGGGATAGGCCTCGACCACCGCAAACAGGCGTCCAAGCGCGCCGGTCAGGGTGGCTTCCGCGCCCATCAGTCCCTGGATGGCGACGGCGTCGGCCGGGTTAGCCGCCGCTTTTTGCACAGCGGCCGAAGCCTGGTTGCGGGCCGCCGTAACGGCCTCCAGCGTGCCGCGCTCGTGCTTGATGTAACCCTTGGCCGTTTCCACCAGGTTCGGGATCAGATCGTAGCGGCGTTTGAGTTGGACATCAATCTGGGCGAACGCGTTTTTGAACCGGTTGCGCAGGTTGATGAGCCGGTTATAAATACCGATGACATACAAAAGCACGATGACGACGATGACCAATATGATGATGACAGCAATTGACATGATGTGTGCTCCTTTTGATGTGTTTTAAAATCGGGTGCGATTTAACGCTGTACCGGGTGCACGTCGGTGCCGGACCATTGTCGTATGTCGTCGTGCCCACCATAGTGGTTGGAAGACTTCCACATGCGCCACATTACGTTGGCGCTCTCAAAATCCGGCCACGACACGCCGAAATCCGCCTTGCCGTCGCCATCATAATCGCCCGGTGCCGGATCGGCGTTGGATGGTTTAGCGTCTTCCCGGCCTAATTGATAAAAAGAATCGATCTGTTGGTAGTTAAGGGAGGAATAGAGCAAGTGCCAGGCGAACACATAGCGCTTGCCCATAAAAGAGGGTGCGGAATAAGCAAAGACCGCCGGGTCGGTTATACGATCACCGTCGTAATCGGCAGGGGACGGAACGAGCGGGCCATCGCCTTTGGTGTCCACGTAAACCGTATTGGTGGTATAACCCAGCGAAGAAAATCGGACCGCCCACAGTCCGTCCGAGCGCCGGTAGATGGCCGGGTCGCTACAGCCATCGCCGTCGTAATCGCCGGACACGGCGGTGTACCCCGGGCCGCCGAACATTAAGGGGGTTGCGGCATATCCCAGACGCGATAACTTTATCCACCATTCGCCGGTGGCTTCGCCGTAGATGGCCGGATCGGCTATGCCGTCGTTGTCATAATCGCCCACGACCGGGGTCCAACCTGGGCCGCCAAATCCCTCGAGATACACCGGTACTAAAAAACCGCTTCGCGAAAATCGAACGCACCACGTGCCGGTCGTGCGGTTATACAACATAAGATCCGCCCGCCCGTCCCCGTCGTAGTCCGACTGGATGGCCGTCAAGCCCGGCCCGCCCCACACGCATGACTGTGGCGTATAGTCGCTTCCGCTCAACAGGACATGCCATTCGCCGGTGGGTTCATCGTACACGGCCGGATCCATGATCCCATCGCCGTTGTAATCGCCGTCGTGATTAAAATTCCCGGCCACGGCCGCGGTTGCCAGCAGAACGCCGAGCATGATAGCGATCATCCATCCCTGCCATTGCCACCAGTGTGCCGTTAGGACTGCGACTGCCATGATATCCTCCTGTGTTTATGAATTAATTTGAAAATATACCATGCTTTCGCCGGTGCGGCAATAGCAAACTAAAACCGCGTCGCCGCCCGGGCTAAAAAGTATTTTTAAAAAAATGCAAAAAACCTGTTGACACATATTAAATTTTTGTTAAATTGCTTGTTCGTTTGTCATAACTCAGGCGTTTAATAAGCATTAGCGCGCTCGCGGGCATGTAAAACCGGAGCGTATTTTGAACCTCACAACCTGATTTTAAGCATGAGGGAATGAGGGTAGGGGTTTTATTGCGTTTTTTTGTTTGGGCTCGCGGGGGAGCGAAGTGTTGGCCCACGTAGCTCAGTTGGAAGAGCACGTCCTTGGTAAGGATGAGGTCAACGGTTCGATTCCGTTCGTGGGCTCTGGACGGCGGTAAAAAAAGGCATGGCAAATTGAAGGAGACGCACAATGGCAAAAGAAAAATTTGAACGCACGAAACCGCATGTCAACGTCGGTACCATCGGGCATGTGGACCATGGCAAGACGACCCTGACGGCCGCCATTACCAAGGTGCAGTCCCTGAAGGGGCTGAGCGAGTACATTTCGTACGACCAGGTGGCGAAAGCCTCCGAATCACAAGGGCGCCGCGATCCGACCAAGATCCTGACGATTGCGACCTCGCATGTGGAATATCAGTCCGAGAAGCGCCACTATGCCCACGTGGACTGTCCCGGTCATGCCGACTATGTAAAGAACATGGTCACCGGCGCCGCCCAGATGGATGGCGCGATCGTAGTGGTGAGCGCTTCGGACGGGCCCATGCCGCAGACACGCGAACATATTCTGCTGGCCCGTCAGGTAGGTGTGCCTTCCATCGTTGTGTTTCTTAACAAGGTGGACACGGTGGACGATCCGGAATTACTGGAGTTGGTCGAACTGGAGATCCGCGATCTGCTCACCAAGTACCAGTTTCCCGGCGACAAGACGCCGATTATCCGCGGCAGTGCGCTGAAGGCCATGAAAGTAACCAAGCCGGACGATCCGGACGCCAAGTGCATCCAGGAACTGATGACCGCCTTGGATAATTATATTCCGGAACCGACCCGCATCACTGACCAGGCCTTCCTGATGCCGATCGAGGATGTGTTTTCCATTGAAGGTCGCGGCACGGTGGTAACCGGCCGTATCGAGCGTGGTATCATCAAGGTTGGCGACGAAGTCGAAATCGTCGGCCTCAAAGACACGCAGAAGACCGTTGTCACGGGTGTGGAAATGTTCCGCAAGTTGCTGGATGAAGGGCGCGCCGGCGACAATGTCGGCTGTCTGTTGCGGGGCACCAAGAAGGAGGATGTCCAGCGTGGCCAGGTGCTGGCCAAGCCGGGCTCGATCAAGCCGCATGCTCATTTCAAGGGGCAGATGTACGTTCTGAGCAAGGAAGAAGGTGGTCGGCATACATCGTTCTTCAACGGATATCGGCCGCAGTTTTATTTCCGTACTACGGATGTCACCGGCGCCGTCACCCTGCCAAAGGGCGTGGAAATGGTCATGCCGGGCGACAACGTCGAAATCGAAGTCAAACTGATTGCCCCGATCGCCATGGAAAAAGGCGTGCGCTTCGCTATTCGCGAAGGCGGCCGCACGGTGGGTGCGGGCCAGGTGACGGAAATCATTGCCTGAGACTCCGGCTTGGAAGGGCATGGAGCGCGCCACGTCGGCCCCGGAGGCCAAGTGGCACACCCCGTCTGCTGCCGGGAAGTGGTCAACAGCAAGAACGAAAGTCTGAGTAGTCATGGTGCGAGAAATCATAACCTTAGCGTGTAGCGAGTGCAAACGCCGGAACTATACGACGACCAAAGACAAGAAATTAACGCCCGACAGAATTGAACTGAAAAAATATTGCCGGTTTGAGCGTAAGCATACCGTGCATCGCGAGATTCGGTAATCCTCTTTTTGATAGGGGAGTAGCTCAATTGGCAGAGTACCGGTCTCCAAAACCGGGTGTTGAGGGTTCAAATCCCCCCTCCCCTGCCATGTGCCCGTGGGCCGCTGCGGTTTGTGCCGGGGAAAGCAGGGATTTGCGTTTTTTGGAAAATGACCGGGCCGGGTAATAGGAATGGATGTATCCTGCGCGGGCGCGCGGATTGCAAGCAACCAACTGAGGCCATTGCGCTGTGAATAAAATTCAGATGTTCATTGTCAAGGTGGTTGGTTTTATCAATGAAGTCGGTATCGAGCTGAAGAAATCAGCCTGGCCGACGCGTGTCGAACTGCAAGAGTCCACCATAGTTGTGATTATGTCGGTTATCGTGCTGGGAGTTTTCGTGGGACTTAGCGATCTGATCCTGATGCGGGTTTTACACCTGATTCTGTAATAACCGGCGCGGAAGACAGGGGCAACGCATGGAAAAGCAATGGTTTGTGATTCATACGCTCACGGGTAAGGAGATGAAAGTTCGGGATAGTCTCCTGCGCCGGATAAAGACGGAGGAAATGAGTGATTTGGTCGGGGATGTTTCCATTCCCTCCGAAAAAATATCCGAGGTCAAAAAAGGCAAGAAGAGCACCACCACCCGGATGTTTTACCCGGGTTATGTGTTGATCCAGATCGGCTTGTACAAAGAGGACGGCAAGATTAACGAGCGTGCCTGGTATTATGTCAACGACACGCCGGGGGTCATTGGGTTTATTGGCGGCGAGCGACCGACACCCCTGAGGCCGAAGGAAGTCGAATCGATTATTTATCAAATTGAGGACAAGAAAGAAAAAGTCAAGCCCAAGGTCCAATTTGAGCCGGGCGAAACAGTCAAGATTAACGACGGTCCCTTTTTGAATTTCAGCGGGGTCATCGAGGAAGTGGATCCGGATCGCGGCAAATTGAAAGTGGCCGTGGCCATCTTTGGTCGAACGGCCCCGGTGGAGCTGGAGTACTGGCAAGTGGAACGCGTCTGAAGAAATGCGCCCGCCTTCGTCCGGCAGTGCCGGACTACGGCGGGTAGGGAATGCCAGGCTTTGCCGAAGCGCTACGCCCAGGCGAGCAGAATGAAGAATGCAGCGGGCGTAGGGATCGGAATTAAAAGAGGCGTAGAAAATGGCAAAGAAAGTCACAGCAATCATTAAGTTGCAGATTCCCGCGGGTCAGGCTAATCCGGCGCCGCCGGTGGGACCGGCCTTGGGTCAGCAAGGGGTCAATATCATGGCCTTTTGCAAGGAATTTAACGCTGCCACCCAGAGTCAGAACGGCATGATTCTGCCGGCGGTCATTACGGTTTACCAGGACAAATCGTTTACCTTCATAGTCAAAAGCCCGCCGGCTGCCGTCCTGCTCAAGCAGAAGGCCGCCTTGGCCAAGGGGTCGGGTGTCCCGAACCGCGAGAAAGTAGGCAAGGTTACGCATGCCCAGATTCTCGAAATTGTCAAGATTAAACACAAGGACCTGAACACGACTAAGGAAGCCCAAGCCATGCGCCAGATCGAGGGTACGGCGCGGAGTATGGGCATAGAAGTGGTGGATTAATTATGGCCACGCACGGAAAACGTTATCGAGCGATCAGGGAGAAAGCCCCGTCCAAGGTTTTGGACCTGGCGGAAGCGGTCGCGTTCATCAAGGCCCAACCAGCCATCAAGTTTGACGAAACCATGGACATTGCCTTCCGGTTGGGTGTGGACTTTAAAAAATCGGAACAGACCGTGCGCGGCACGGTCAGTCTTCCGCACGGCACGGGCAAAAACGTGCGTGTCCTTGTGTTTGCCACGGCCGCCGCTGCTGATGCCGCCCGCGCGGCCGGCGCCGATAATGTCGGCTATGAAGACCTCATTGCCAAAATCCAGGGTGGCTGGACCGATTTCGATGTGGCCATCGCCACGGCCGACGCCATGAAGGAGGTCCGCAAACTGGGCAAGTTCCTGGGCCCCCGCGGTCTTATGCCAAACCCAAAGACCGGTACCGTGACCGATGATCTGGCCACGGCCATCAAGCAGTTCAAGGCCGGTCGCGTGGAATTCCGGATGGATCGGCACGGTAATGTCATGGTGCCGTTCGGCAAGCGCTCCTTTGACGCCGCCAAGCTGGTCGAAAACGCCCGGACCATCATCAGCGCGGTGCTGGCCGCCCGCCCAGCCGCCACCAAGGGTTTGTTTGTCAAACGTTGTGTAGTCAGCTCCACGATGGGCGTCGGACTGCCCATCCAAGTGCGCGAAACTTTGAAATCCGAATAATCCCGCGCAACGCGGGACGGGCATAGGAAATTAGCTATGAGGTTGGAAAAAAAGGCCATCATCGATGAACTCCGCGCCGGTCTGGCGAGCGCCTCCTTTGTGATCTTGACGGATTACCGGGGTCTGAAGGTGCGGCAGGGCGAGGATCTGCGACGCCGGTTGGCCAAACTCGGCGCGCGCTTTCATGTTGTGAAGAACAGTTTTTTCAAGCTGGCCCTGCCCGAAGACCACCGGGCGCAGGTGGCCGACGTGCTGACTTCGCCGACGGCGATCATTGTCGGCGCAGGCGATGTGGTGGAAACTGCCAAGGTTTTGGCTGGCTTTCAACAGGAGCAGCATGTGTTGACCATCAAGCGGGGACTTTTAGACGGCCGGGTATTGAGCCCGGCGGATGTGGATACGCTGGTCAAACTGCCGGCCCGGCCGGTCTTGCTCAGCATGCTGGTCGGCACCATCGCGGCGCCCATGACGCAGTTGGCGGGTGTCTTCAAACAAAAAGTGGCCAGTCTGGTCTATGTCATTAAAGCGGTGCAGGAAAAAAAAGAAAAACCGCAGTAAGCGGTAGCATGTAGCAGAGGAGAGCACACCATGACGGAAGCAGTCACAGCAGAAAACGCAGCGGCGCCGGCTAAAACCACCGACGTCAAAATCGAAGGTAAAATGGCCGAGTTTGTCAATTGGGTCGAAGGGATCAGCGTGCTGGAACTTTCCCAGCTGGTCAAGGCCCTGGAACAGCGGCTGGGCGTCTCGGCGTCGGCGCCGATGATGGCCATGCCTGCCGGCGCGGCGGGCGCGGCGGGTGGTGCGGCGGCCGCGGAAGCCAAGACGGAATTTACCGTCGTTCTGGCCAGCGCTGGCGCACAGAAAATTCAGGTCATCAAGGAAATTCGGGCGATCACCGGCCTGGGTCTGAAGGAATCCAAGGACCTGGTCGAAGGCGCGCCCAAGACCGTCAAGGACGGCGTTTCCAAGGATGAGGCCGCCAAAATGAAGGAGCAGCTCGAAAAAGCCGGCGCTAAAGTGGAAATCAAGTAAGCGATTCAGGTTGGTGGTCGGAATGCCGGTGGGCGGGTACGTAAAGTCTCTGGTCGGCGTGTTCGGAAACGCCCTGCCCCCCGCCAGGGGAAGCTTGTGAATTATCTGGCAAGCGTGGTTGGCTTGTCAAAGGGAAGGTGCTAAATAATGGAGCGCATTAATTTTGGCAAATTGAAGGACGTTATTGAGCCGCCGGACTTGATCGACATACAAGCAAAATCATACAAAGACTTCCTGCAAATGGATGTGGCGCCCAACCATCGCAAGGTTATGGGTTTGCAGGCTGTATTTAAAGAGGTTTTTCCGATCGAGAGCTATGACAACCGGCTGGTGCTCGATTTCGTCAAATACGAATTTACTCAGCCCAAGGACAGTCCGTACCAGTGCCTCAAGGACGGGAAAACCTATGCCGCGCCCCTGCATGTAACCTTCCGTTTGAAAAACGTCGAAGAGGTGTGCGAGGAAGTGGTCTACATGGGCGAGATCCCCATCATGACCGAGAGCGGCAGTTTTGTTGTCAATGGGGCCGAGCGTGTCGTGGTGAGCCAACTGCACCGGTCGCCCGGGATCTGTTTTGAACAGGCTACGCATGCCAACGGTTCCACGATCTATTCCTTCCGGCTGATCCCGGACCACGGCTCATGGGTGGAAGTGCAGTTTGACGCCAGCAGCATCATCCATATCTACCTGGATCGTCAGCACCGCCGCCGCAAATTCATGGCGCCCACCTTCCTGCGCGCCATCGGCTACGGCACCGAAGAGGAATTGCTGGGGCTTTTCTACAAGATTGAAAAACTGAACCTGCGCGGCGAGATCGGTGAGGAGAAGCTCCTGCATCGCGTGCTCAAGGAAGATATCATTGACGTCGAATCCCAGGCCATTTTGGGACGCCGTTATGACGCGCTCACGCCCAATCTGATCAAACAGATGGTCGCGGCCAAGTTCAATACCGTGGATGTGGTGGACGTCTCCTGGGACGAGGGGCTTTTCCTGCGCAACATCCAGAAGGACTCAACCCATTCCGAGGACGAAGCGCTCAAGGACATTTTTAAGAAACTGCGTCCCGGTGATCCGCCCACCGTCAATAACGCTCGTCAGATGTTGAAAAACCTCTTTTTCGATCCGCGCCGGTTTGACCTCGGGCGCGTCGGCCGCTACAAGATCAACCAGAAGCTGGGGCTGAAGAAGGATAAAAGTTTGCGGATGCTTGATAACGAAGACTTCGTGGAGGCGTTTCGCTATCTGATCAACCTTTCGCGCGGCAATGGCATGTTGGACGATATTGACCACCTGGGCAGTCGTCGGTTGCGCACGGTCGGGGAACTTGTTGAGAACCAGTGCCGGGTCGGCCTTGCCCGCACCCAGCGCACCCTGCGCGAGCGCATGGTGTTTATGGATTCCGCCATTGAAAAAATAACGCCCCAGCGGCTGATCAATCCCAAGTCGCTCTCGGCCTCGGTGCATGATTTTTTTGCGCGCAGTCAACTGAGCCAGTTCATGGACCAGACCAACCCGCTTTCGGAACTTACCCACAAGCGGCGCCTCAGCGCGCTGGGTCCCGGCGGCTTGAGCCGCGAACGCGCCGGATTCGAAGTCCGCGACGTGCACAGCAGTCATTATGGCCGCATTTGTCCCATCGAAACGCCGGAAGGCCCGAACATCGGGCTGATTTCGTCCCTGGGCACCTACGCGCGGGTCAACGATTTCGGCTTCATCGAAACGCCGTACCGCAAGGTGGAAGACGGCTGTGTGACCAACAAAGTGGAATATCTGGCCGCCGATAAGGAGGAGAATTTTGTCATTGCTCAGGCCAACGCGCCCGTGGACGAGAAGGGGCGGTTCAAGGAGGACAATGTTTCCGTCCGCTATCGGGGCGAGTTTCTCGAGAAGCCCAAGGACTCGGTTCAATACATGGATGCCTCGCCGAAGCAAGTGGTCAGCGTGGCCGCCGGTCTGATTCCCTTCCTGGAGCACGACGATGCCAACCGCGCGTTAATGGGCTCCAACATGATGCGCCAGGCTGTGCCGCTGATCCGGTCGGAAAGTCCTTTTGTATGCACCGGGCTGGAACGGCGCGTGGCGCTGGATTCGCGCGTCATGGTCACGGCCACGGAGCCGGGCAAGGTGGCCTATGTGTCGGCCACAAAGATCATTGTCACGCCGGACGGCAAACTCCCGAAGAAAGGCGCCAAAGAAAAGGCTTCGACACAGGTGTACGAATTGTGCAAGTTTATGCGCTCCAATGCGGGCACCTGCAGGAACCAGAAGCCGATCGTCGCGCAGGGCCAGCGCGTGACCCGCGGCATGGTTCTGGCCGATGGTCCCAATACGGATGACGGCGAACTGTCCATCGGCCGCAACGTCATGGTGGCCTTCATGCCGTGGTGCGGCTACAATTTTGAGGACGCCATCCTGATCAGCGAGCGTGTTGTGCGCGAGGATGTCTTCACCTCGATCCATATCGAAAAATTTGAAGCCAGTGCCCGCGACACGAAGCTGGGCCCCGAGGAAATCACCCGCGATATTCCCAACGTGGGCGAAGAGGCGCTCAAGGATCTCGGCAATGACGGCGTTATCCGTGTTGGCGCCGTGGTCAAGCCGGGCACGGTGTTGGTCGGCAAGGTCACACCGAAGAACGAGACGGAACTGGCCCCGGAAGAGCGGCTTTTGCGGGCTATTTTCGGCGAGAAAGCGGCTGACGTGCGCGACACGTCGTTGACCGTACCCAGCGGCACGTCGGGTATTGTGATGGAAGTCAGCGCCTCGGCCCAGCAGAACGTGATCCGCGAGAAGCTGACTTCCAAGGCGCGGCGCCAGCAGATGAAACAGAGCGAAGATGATCACAAGGCCAAGAAACAGCAACTTACCGATCAACTCACCGATGCCCTCAGCAATGTGCTTTTGGGCGAGAAGATCCCGCTGGACGTCGTCAACGCGGAGACGGGCGAGATCATCATCCCGGCCAATCGTAAAATCACAAAATTCCTGTTGCGCAAGCTGGCCTCGGGCTGGGAGCACATTGAGATAGATCCGAGCCCGATCCAGGAGCGCATCCAGGGGATCATCAACGAGCATATGGGCAAATTTGCGGAGATTGAGCGGGAGCGGGATGATGCGCTTGGGCGGCTCTCCAGCGGCGATCACGCGGAAGACGGCATCATTAAGCAGGTCAAGGTCTATATTGCCAGCAAGAAGCGATTGGAAGTCGGCGATAAGATGTCCGGCCGGCACGGCAACAAGGGTGTCGTGGCGCGCATTGTGAAAGATGAGGACATGCCGTTCCTGCCGGACGGCACGCCGGTGGATATTGTGCTCAACCCGTTGGGCGTGCCTTCGCGCATGAACGTCGGTCAGCTGTTGGAAACCCAGCTCGGCTGGGTCTGCCAGCAGTTGGGCATCCATGTGACTACGCCGATTTTCGACGGCATTTCCGAGAGCAACCTGAGCAAAAAAATGAAGGAAGCCGGGTTGCCGGAATCGGGCAAGACCTGGCTGCACGATGGGCGTACGGGCGAATTGTTCGAGCAACCGGTGACGGTGGGCGTGATTTACATATGCAAATTGCACCACCTGGTCAGCGACAAGATCCACGCGCGCGCCGTTGGACCGTATTCGCTGGTGACCCAACAGCCGCTGGGCGGCAAGGCCCAGTACGGCGGCCAGCGTTTCGGGGAAATGGAAGTCTGGGCGCTGGAAGCGTATTCGGCGGCCTATGCGCTCCAGGAAATTCTCACGGTAAAGAGCGATGACGTGTCCGGCCGCACGCGGATTTACGAGTCCATTGTCAAGGGTGAAAATATCATCGAGCCCGGCATGCCGGAGTCGTTTAATGTGTTGATCAAGGAATTGCAGAGCCTGTTATTGGATATCCGGTTACACAGCGCCGGGGAAAAGGCCAAATAGCTGCGGTCAGATAGAGCCGCTTTTGCATCAAATGTTCAGGGAAGGAGCAGGATGGAAACAATCGGCGTCAAAGGTAATCCGGAGAGTTATAAGCCGTCAAATTTTGATGCGGTCAATATTGCTCTGGCGGCACCTGAAACCATCCGGTCGTGGAGCTTCGGGGAAGTAAAAAACCCGGAGACCATCAATTATCGGACTTACAAACCGGAACGTGGCGGTCTTTTCTGTGAGCGTATTTTCGGTCCCCAGCGGGACTGGGAATGCAGTTGCGGAAAGTATAAGCGCATCAAGCATAAAGGCGTGTTGTGCGACCGGTGCGGCGTGGAAGTGACGTTGTCGCGTGTGCGCCGCGAGCGCATGGGGCATATCGAACTGGCGGTGCCCGTTTCGCATATCTGGTTCTTTAAGTGTACGCCGAGCCGCCTTGGGCTGATCGTGGACCTGACGGCGCGCAGTCTGGAGCGGATTCTGTACTACGAGGATTATATCGTCATTGATCCCGGCAAGACTCCGTTGAAGGAAAAACAGATTCTCAGCGAGGAAGAGTACCGGGAAGCCCAGGAACTATACGGCGAGGAGTTCAGCGCCAAGATGGGCGCCGAGGCCATCCGTGACCTGATGAAGCGCATTGACCTGGCCGAGCTAATGGCCTCGCTCGAAGCCCAGATGGGCACCACGCGCAGTCAACAGACGCGCAAGAAGCTCGCCAATCGCATGAAGATCGTGGAAAGCATGCGGCTTAATGCCATGCGTCCGGAATGGATGATCATGGAAGTATTGCCGGTCATCCCGCCGGATCTGCGGCCATTGGTGCCACTGGAGGGTGGGCGGTTTGCGACATCGGACCTGAACGATTTGTACCGCCGCGTCATTAATCGTAATAACCGGCTTAAGAACCTGCTCATCCTGAAGACGCCGGATGTCATTATCCGCAACGAAAAACGCATGCTCCAGGAAGCGGTGGATGCTCTGTTGGACAACGGGCGGCACGGGCGGCCGGTGACGGGCTCGGGCAACCGGCCGCTCAAATCGCTGAGCGACATGCTCAAGGGCAAGCAGGGCCGTTTCCGGCAAAACCTGCTGGGCAAACGCGTGGACTATTCGGGACGTTCCGTGATCGTCGTGGGGCCCGAGCTCTTGCTCCATCAGTGCGGCTTGCCCAAGAAAATGGCCCTGACCCTGTTTGAACCCTTCATTATCCGGCGGCTGAAACAGAAAGGTCTCGTGCACACGGTGCGGGCCGCCAAAAAGATGATTGAGAGCCAGACCAACGTCATATGGGACGCATTGGATGAAGTCATCAAGGGCCGCACCGTCATGTTGAACCGCGCGCCCACCCTGCATCGTTTGAGCGTCCAGTCCTTCGAGCCGATTCTCATCGAGGGCGATGCCATTCAAATCCATCCGCTGGTTTGCACGGCCTTCAATGCGGACTTTGATGGTGACCAGATGGCCGTCCACGTGCCGCTCTCGATTGAGGCGCAGTTGGAGTCGCGCCTGCTGATGCTTTCGACCAATAATCTGTTTTCGCCCTCGAGCGGGCGACCGGTCATGACGCCGACCCAGGACATCGCGCTGGGCATTTATTACCTGACCTTGGGGCCGAGCGCTGCCAAAAACGAACTGTTCCTGAGCAAGGCCGACGAAGAAAGCGGCCAGCACCTGCCCATATTCGGGGATGCCAACGAGGTGCAGTATGCCTTTGACATGGGCAAAGTGAAGGTCCACACGCGGATCAGGTTCCGCAATCCTGATTACAAAAAAGAAAAAACCGTCTATGGCAAGGTGGGCGAGCGCGTCATAGCCACCACCGTGGGCCGCGTGTTTTTTAACCGCGTTTTCCCCCATACGGTGGGTTTTATCAACGAGACGGTTACCAAGAAACTGCTGAGCACGATTATCTGGAAATGCTACCACGCGGCCGGGCAAGCCGAAACCGTGCGGGTGCTTGACTTGCTGAAAGCGCTGGGCTTCAAGCACGCGACCTTGACCGGGATTTCCATCGGTTTGGTGGACATGATTGTGCCGGAAGGCAAGGCTAAGATCATTGAGGAAGCGCGCCGGCAGGTCAAGGATGTAGAACGGCAATACCAAAAAGGCATCATCACTGAAGGCGAGCGCTACAACAAGATCATCGACATCTGGACGCGTGCGACAGAGGAAACCGCCACCACCATGATCGAGTCCATGCAGAAGAAGCAGGCGGGAGGCGAGCCCAACCCGCTCTTCATGATGGTGGACTCGGGCGCGCGCGGCAGTCGTCAGCAGATCCGTCAGCTGGCCGGTATGCGCGGGCTCATGGCCAAGCCATCCGGCGAAATCATCGAGCGGCCGATTGTGTCCAATTTTCGCGAGGGCCTCAGCGTGTTGGAATATTTCATCAGCACGCACGGCGCCCGCAAAGGTCTGGCCGACACGGCGCTTAAGACCGCCGATGCCGGCTATCTCACCCGCAAGCTGGTGGATGTGGCCCAAGACGTGATCATCACCGAACAGGACTGCAGCACGCTGAATGGCATCAGGGTATCCGCCATCAGCGGCGGTGTGGAAATTCCGCTGGGCCTGCGCATTATTGGCCGCACGGCGCTTGAGGATGTTTTCGATCCGCGTGATCCCAAGAAACGTCTCTTGGTCGCAGGCCAGGAGATCAGCGAGACCGATGCCGAAGCCATCGAGCAGGCCGATATTGAAAGCGTTAAAATCCGGAGCGTACTTACCTGCGAAGTCAAGCGCGGTGCCTGCGCCAAGTGCTATGGCCGCGATTTGACGACCGATAAACTGGTCGAGCTGGGGACGGCGGTGGGCATCATTGCCGCTCAGTCCATTGGGGAGCCCGGCACCCAGCTTACGATGCGGACCTTCCATATCGGCGGTGCGGCGAGTTCCCGGGCGGGACAAACCGAAATTAAGGCCAAGAACTCGGGAATCGTGCACTTCGCGGATGTGCGCATGGTCAAGGATGCGCAAGGCGACAGCATCGTGCTCAACAAGAACGGGTCGGTGTTCATCCGTGACAAGGACGGCCGTGAACTGGAACAGCACGATTTAGTGGTGGGCTCGGCCGTTTCCGTCAACGAGGGCGATGCCGTGACCAAGGGCCATGTCTTCGTCCGTTGGGAACCGCACAGTGTGCCGATCATTGCCGAGCAGTCGGGTGTGGTCCAGTTCCGCGACTTTGTGGAAAATGTCTCCATGAAGATCGAGGTGGACCAGATTACAAGCTTCAAGCGCATTGTCATCCTTGATTACCGCGAGGATTTGCATCCGCAGATTATGATCAAGGACAATAAAACTAACGCCGTGCTGGGCAATTACAGTATTCCGTCCGGCGCCTACGTGTTCGTGGAGAAGGGCAAGGAAGTGAGCGCCGGCATGGTGCTTGCCAAAACGCCGCGCAAGGAAGCCAAGACCAGGGACATCACCGGCGGTCTGCCGCGGGTGGCCGAGCTCTTCGAGGCGCGCCGGCCCAAGGATGCGGCGGAAATTTCGAAGATTGCCGGCGTCGTCGATTTTGGCGGCATTCAACGCGGTACGCGGCGGTTGATTGTGCGCGATACCGTTACGGGCGACGAGGAGGAGCACATTGTTCCGCTCGGCAAGCACGTCATCGTCTCCAAGGGCGACCATGTGAAGAAGGGCGAGCCGCTGACGGAAGGGCCCATCGTTCCGCAGGAAGTGCTCGAGGTGTGCGGTCCGCAGGATTTGCAGGAATACCTGGTCAACGAAGTCCAGGAAGTGTATCGCTTACAGGGCGTGGAAATCAATGACAAGCACATTGAGGTCATTGTGCGCCAGATGCTGAAGAAAGTGCGCATTACCGATCAGGGTGACACGGAGTTTCTCTGGAACGAGCTGGTGGATAAGTACCACTTCCAGGAAGTCAACCAGAAAGCCATGGCGGAAGGCAAGCGGCCGGCGCAGGCTTCCCCGTGTCTGTTGGGTGTCACCAAGGCGTCCATCGAGACGGAGAGCTTTATCTCCGCCGCCTCGTTCCAGGACACGACGCGAGTGCTTACCACGGCGGCCACGCTGGGCAAAGTGGATCATCTCTTTGGGTTCAAGGAGAATGTCATCATGGGGCATTTGATCCCGGCGGGTGTCGGCTTCTCGATCAATAAGCACCTTAAGCTCGTGCATCTCGGCGAACCGATTCCGGAGGCGGCATTGCCAAAGAGCGAGACCCCAGAAGATAAATTAAGGAAATTGTTAAATTAGGCGGCGTTTTGAAAAGTCGTTACGGGTGTCGCGAGCGGTGAATAGTTTTAATTTGTCAAATAGTGCTTGTAAGGGAATCATGTTCTGATAGAATTCCGGTTTTGATTCGGAGGAAATAAAGAAACATTATGCCGACGATAAATCAACTCGTACGCCACGGACGCCGGAAGATCATGAACCGCAGCAAGTCGCCCGCCCTGACGGGGTGTCCGCAGCGGCGCGGGGTATGCATCGCCGTGCGCGTGATGACGCCCAAGAAGCCGAACTCGGCGTTGCGCAAAGTGGCGCGCGTACGCATGACCAACGGCGAGGAAGTGACCGCTTATATTCCCGGCGAGGGTCACAATCTCCAGGAGCACAGCATTGTGCTTGTGCGCGGTGGGCGCGTGAAAGATCTTGGCGGCGTGCGGTATCATATCGTACGGGGCACCCTCGATTCGGTCGGGGTCGCCAACCGCAAGCGCGGCCGGTCGAAGTACGGGGCCAAGCGGGCTAAAGCAAAGCAGGAAAAATAACAGGGTGCCATGGCAAGACGACACACAGCCGAAAAACGCGAAGTAGCGCCGGATCTCCGCTATAACAGCAAGCTGATCGGGCGCCTGATTAATTACGTCATGATCCGGGGCAAGAAATCGGTGGCCGAGGCCGTCACTTACGGCATGCTGGATTTCATCAAGGAACAGAGCAAGGAAGATCCCTTGGAAGTGCTGATGCGTGCCGTGGATAACATCCGGCCCAAGGTCGAGGTCAAGGCCCGCCGCGTGGGCGGTGCCACCTACCAGGTTCCGGTGGAAGTCAGCACGGACCATGGGCTGGCCCTGGCCATTCGGTGGCTGATTCAATTTTCGCAAGCGCGCAAGGGCGTGCCGCTCCAGCGGGCCATGGGGCTTGAGGTGCTGGACGCCTTTAAGAACCAGGGCAATGCAATCAAGAAACGGGATGAGACCCATAAGATGGCGCAGGCCAACAAGGCGTTTGCCCATTACAAGTGGTAAGGGTGGCGGGAACATCATGGTGACGGTTTTGAAACATCAGCAACATGACGCGGTCGCGGGTGACGCCTCGGCGCGGGAAGCCGCCGGGAGGCGGCGTCCCTTGGCCTACGTTCGCAATTTCGGCATCATGGCGCATATTGATGCCGGCAAGACGACGCTGACCGAACGCATCCTGTTCTATACCGGCCGCCTGCATAAAATGGGCGAAGTCCACGAGGGCACCGCCACGATGGACTGGATGATCCAGGAGCAGGAGCGCGGCATTACAATTACCAGCGCGGCCACGGTCTGTTTCTGGCGCGAGTGCCAGATCAATGTCATTGATACTCCCGGCCATGTGGATTTCACCGCCGAGGTGGAACGCTCGCTCCGCGTGCTGGATGGTGCGGTGGGCGTGTTCTGTGCCGTTGGCGGCGTCCAGCCGCAGTCGGAAACGGTTTGGCGCCAGGCGGACCGCTACGGCGTGCCCCGCGTGGCGTTTATCAACAAGATGGACCGTGTCGGCGCCGATTTTAACCGGGTACTTGCCGAAATTCGCGAGCGGCTAACACCGAATGCCGTGGCCATTCAGTTACCCTGGGGCGCCGAAGACCGCTTCAAGGGCGTTATCGATTTAATCGGCATGAAGGCGCTGGTTTTCGAAGATACCAGCTTGGGCGCAGTGATCCGCACGGAAGCGATACCTGCGGATTTAGCCGTGGCGGCCGAGCGTGCCCGCGCAGAGTTGATGGAAAAAGTGGCCGAAGCGGACGAAACCGTGCTGGGCGCCTACCTCGAAAATCCGGAAGTGCCCACTGCCCTGCTGAAGGCCGGCTTGCGCCGGGCTACAATCAGTCGCAAGCTGGTGCCCGTGCTCTGCGGCGCGGCCCTGCGCAACAAGGGCATCCAGCCGGTCATTGACGCAGTGGTGGATTATCTGCCGTCCCCGCTCGATATTCCCCCGGTCCAGGGATTCCATCCCAAAACCGAGGAAGTTCTCTCACGCCCGGCGAGCGACTTCGAGCCCCTTGCCGCCCTGGCGTTCAAGATTGTGAACAATCCCTACATGGGTAAAATGATTTTTGTGCGCGTATATGCCGGGTGCCTGAAGAAAGGGCAAAACGTATTTAATCCGCGCACCCATCGGCGTGAGCGTGTCATGCGGCTCCTGCAGTTGCACGCCGACCAGCACGAGGAGGTCGAGTGCCTGTTTGCCGGTGAAATTGGCGCCCTGGCCGGCATGAAGGATATTTCCACCGGCGACACGATTAGCTCTGAAAACAAACCGATTGTGCTGGAGCGCATTCGTTTTCCTGAGCCGGTGGTGTCCATGGCCATCGAGCCCAAAACGCAGGCCGACCGCGAAGATTTGATCAAGTCCCTGACGGCCCTCAGCGAAGAGGATCCGACCTTCAAGGTGAGCACTCATCCGGACACTGGCCAGACGCTGGTCAACGGGATGGGGGAACTGCACCTTGAGATTATCAAGGACCGCTTGTGGCGCGAATACAAGGTCAAGGCCAATGCCGGGGAGCCGACCGTTGCCTACCGTGAAACCGTGACCATCGCAGGCGTAGCCTCACATTGCTTCGACCGCGAGATTGGCGGGTGTCGGCAGTTTGCCGGCGTCACGCTGACCGTGGCGCCCGCGCCCCGCAAGGCCGGCAATAAGATTGATATCCAGGTTTCGACCGAGAATCTGCCGCATGAATTCCGGTCCGCCGTGTCGGCGGGCATTCAGGATGCCTTGGCGACGGGCCTGCTCGGTCATTTTCCGGTCGTGGATGTGGTCGTCAGTGTAACGGCCGCTTCTTGCGACTTGCAGGATTCGACGGAGGTCGCCTTCCGCACGGCGGCGGTAATGGCCTTTCGGGAAGCGCTTAAAGAAGCCGCGCCCGTGCTGTTGGAGCCGATTATGGCCCTGGAGATCGTGACGCCCGCCGAAACCATGGGGGACGTGCTGGGGGATCTCAACGCGCGCCGCGGCAAAGTCAAAGGGTTGGCGAGTCTGCCTCCCGCGCAGATTATCCGTGCGGAGGTGCCCCTGGCAGAACTATTTGGGTACGCCACGGCCGTCCGATCGCTGACCCGGGGACGGGCCAGTTATACGATGGAACCGTTCATGTTTGAAATAGTGCCGGAACAAATACAGAGACGCATTCTGAGTCGCTAAAGGTGGTATGGAAGAGCAACGCATACGCATACGCCTGAAGTCTTATGACTTTCGGGCTTTGGATCAGTCGGCGGTCGATATCGTGGAGACCGCCAAACGGACCGGCGCCCGCATTTCGGGGCCGATCCCGCTGCCAACGCGGATCGAACGATTCAGCGTTAATCGCAGCCCGCACGCGGACAAGAAGTCCATGGAACAGTTTGAAATCAGGACCCATAAGCGCCTGCTGGACATTATCGGTCCGACCGCCAAAACGGTAGATGAGCTTAAGAAGCTCAACCTGCCGGCGGGCGTGGATATTTCCATTAAGGTCTGAGATCGCTATGCAAGGATTACTGGGAAAAAAATTAGGCATGACCCGGATTTTTAACGATCAGGGTCATCAGGTACCGGTGACCGTCATCGCGTGCGGACCCTGCACGGTTCTACAGTGCAAGACCAAGGACCACGAAGGGTATGATGCCGTTCAGTTGGCATTTGGCGATACGACCGAGCAACGGATGACCAAAGCGGCCATGGGTGTCTGTAAGAAACTGAGCGTCAAGCCTCTACGGTACCGGTGCGAAATGGCCGTGGAAGCCGGCGATGAGCTTAAGCCCGGGGACGTGGTGACCGTGAAGCTGTTTGAAGGTGTGCCTTTTGTGGACGTTGCGGGGGTCTCGAAGGGCAAGGGGTTCGCGGGCGTGGTGCGCCGTTATCACATGAGCGGCGGTCCCATGACCCACGGGGGACACTCCAAGCGGCGCGTGGGGTCTGTCGGCTGTCGCGAATTACCGGGGCGCATTCACAAGGGCAAGCGCATGCCGGGCCATCTGGGCGCGGAGCGCGTAACCCAACAGAATTTACAGGTGGTCAAGGTCCGTCCGGAAGAGCATGTGCTCCTGGTGCGCGGATCGGTGCCCGGTCATACCGGCACGGTGTTGATCGTAAAAAAATCGCTGAAACGGGGGCAGACCAAATGAGTCGCCTACCGATAACCAACAGTGCCGGCGCGTCGTCAGGCGAAATGGAAATTGCCGATGACTTGCTGGTGCTTAAGCGCGGCCAGCAGGCGCTCAAAGATGTGATCGTGGCGTATCGCGCCGGGTTGCGCGCGGGCACGGCCTCGACGCTAACCAAAGGTGAGGTCGCAGGGAGCAATCGTAAGCCGTGGGCCCAGAAGGGCTTGGGCCGGGCGCGGGCGGGATACCGTCAATCCCCGATATGGCGGGGCGGCGGGGTTGTTTTCGGGCCCAAACCGCGCAGTTATCGGAAGAGCGTTAACCGAAAAGTGGCGCAGTTGGCGTTCCGGCGGGCGTTCAGCGAGAAGGTGGCCGGCAAAGCCCTGCGTGTGCTGGATGAGCTGACGTTGGCCGATGCCAAGACGAAGACATTGCTGGCAATTCTGAAGGCGCAGAGCATCCGGGGTTCCGTGCTGATCGTTCTGGATAAATCGGATGCCAAGATTCGGTTGGCCGCCCGCAATCTGCGGCAGATTGAGGTGGCGGTGGCCCGGGACGTGCATCCTTATCAATTATTCCGGTATCCCACGGTGGTGGCCACGAAAGCGGCCATGGTGACGCTGGTGAACAGGTTGCAACCGGCAAAGGCGGGAGGCAAGAGTTTATGAAATCCGCTTATACCATTGTCAAGACGCTGATCCTGTCGGAAAAAATTTCGCGGGAAATGGAAAAAAACAATCGCTATTGTTTCAAGGTGGAGCCTTCGGCCAACAAGTTGGAAATCAAGCAGGCCGTTGAGCAGTTGTTTAAGGTGCATGTGGTAAAAGTGAATACCATGCGCCGCAAGGGCAAGCTCAAGCGCGAGCGCGCGGCACGCTATGGGCGGACCTCGTTTCACAAACGGGCGATCGTCACGCTTAAAGCCGGCGATAAAATTGAAATTGTGTAACATTCTGATTTAGGACGCTTGAGTGCGTAAAATCGAGGCAGTAACAGGAATGACGTATGCCGATTAAAACATACCGACCGACAACGCCGAGTCGCCGATCCACGAGCGTAGCGACGTTCGAGGAAATTACGCGGACCAAGCCGGAACGTTCGCTTGTCAAAGCGTTCAAGGCCGCGGCAGGTCGCGGCTCGTCTGGGCGCATCACGGTGTGGCACCGCGGCGGCGGTCAGCGTCGGCTCTTCCGCTATGTTGATTTCAAGCGGGACAAGCTCAATATTCCCGCCAAGGTTGTGGCCATCGAATACGATCCCAACCGGTCCGCGCGCATCGCACTGTTACAGTACGTTGACGGCGAGAAACGCTATATCCTAGCGCCGGTTGGACTCGTTGTGGGCGCCACCCTGGTGACGGGGCCGGATGCGGAGCCTTCGGTGGGCAACATGTTGCCCTTGGCGCGCATTCCGCTCGGCATGCAGGTTCACAACATTGAGATGCAACCGGGGCGGGGCGGCCAGCTGGTGCGGGGCGCGGGCCTGGCGGCGACGTTAATGTCCCGCGAGGGCGAGTATGCGAACATCAAGCTGCCATCCGGCGAAGTGCGCCAGATCAATGCGCAATGCCGGGCCACCATCGGCCAGGTGGGCAACTTGGACCATGCGAGTGTCGCCTACGGCAAGGCGGGGCACTCCCGGTGGCTGGGCATTCGGCCGACGGTGCGCGCGCGGGCCATGAACCCGGTTGATCATCCCATGGGCGGCGGCGAAGGTAAATCCACGGGCGGTCATCCGCGCTCGCCATGGGGCCAGTATGCCAAGGGAATGAAGACCAGGCATCCACACGGGAAATCGGAGCGGTTCATCGTATCACGGAGAAAGTAAGCCATGTCACGATCGCTTAAAAAAGGTCCGTATGTTGAGGCCAATCTGCTGGAAAAAGTTGAGCGTCTGAATAAGTCGGGCGAGAAACGGCCCATTCGCACCTGGTCGCGGCGCTCGATGATCGTGCCCGAGTTTGTGGGCCATACATTTGCGGTGCATAACGGCAAGATACATGTGTCCGTATACGTGACCGAAAACATGGTCGGTCATCGGCTGGGCGAGTTTTCGCCGACGCGGATATTCAAGAAACACGGCGTGCATACGGATAAAACGGCAGAAAAAACGTAAGCGATCACTGGATTATCAGTGTCATGAAAATTGAGGCATCATCCCGATTTGCGCGCATTGCGCCGACCAAGGCCCGGCCCCTGGCCCGTTTGCTGAAAGGGCTGTCGGTGGCCGATGCATTGCGGGCGACGGCATTCAGTCGTCAGAAGGCCGCTTTTCTGATCGGTAAAGTGTTAAAGTCCGCCATTGCCAATGCGGAAAACAATGCCAAGCAGTCGGCCGAGGATTTCCACGTAGAGCAGGTCATTGTGGAGCAGGGACCGATGATGCGGCGGCATTGGTCAAGGTCGCGGGGCATGGTGCGGCCGGTAACGAAGCGCACCAGCCATATCCGGATAGTTTTAGTGAACGAATGAATGATGGCCAATGCCGACGTCTTGGGTGGCAAGCGTTGGGCGGGCAGAGTCAGTCGAGGAAAGGAGCACGGTCTTGGGACAAAAGGTCAATCCAATCGGGTTTCGGGTGGCCGTCAATAAGAACTGGCGGTCGCGCTGGTACGCGGAAAAAAAGCAATACGGCGATTTTTTTCACGAAGACCTGAAAATCCGCGAGATGATCATGAAGCGGCTGGCGGGTGCGGCCGTTCCGGAAGTCATTATTGAGCGCTATGCCAATCGGGTGCGCGCGACGATTTTTACGGCCCGGCCGGGCATTGTCATCGGCCATAAAGGGCAGGATATCGAGAAGCTCCGCGAAGAGCTGGCCAAGATAACGGGCAAGGAAGTTTATCTGGAGATCAAGGAAATCAGGAATGCCGACCTCAACGCCCAATTGGTGGCCGAGAACATTGCCGTCCAATTGGAGCGGCGCGTGTCCTTCCGGCGGGCGATGAAAAGGTCCATCAAGACGACCATGGACATGAAGGCTTTGGGGATCAAGGTGCAGGCCTCCGGCCGCCTGGGTGGCGCAGAACTGGCGCGCCGGGAGACTTATAAAGAGGGCTCGGTGCCCCTGCATACCTTGCGGGCCAATATTGACTACGGCGCGGCCGAGGCCCATACCATAGCGGGCAAGGTTGGAATAAAAGTCTGGATTTGTGTCAAACCGGAACAGGAACCGGATGTGAAAGCGGGGGTGCAACGTGCCGGAAATGCCTAAGCGAGTCAAGTACCGCAAAGTCCAGCGCGGGAGCATGAAGGGCAATGCGACGTCGGGCGACACGCTGGCGTTTGGTGAGTATGGCTTGCAGGCTCTGGATCGGGGCTGGATCAAGGCCATTCAGATTGAGGCCTGTCGCGTGTCCATTAACCGGAATCTGAAGCGCAAGGGCAAGGTCTGGGTGCGGATCTTCCCCGACAAGCCGGTCAGCAAGAAGGCATTGGAGACCCGCATGGGCAAAGGCAAGGGCGTGCCTGAATTCTGGGTGGCGGTGGTGAAAAACGGCCGAATACTTTTCGAGGTTGATGGGGTCACTGACCGCGTTGCGCGGGAATCCCTGCGGTTGGCGGCTTCCAAGTTGCCGATTCGGACGCGGTTTGTCGCGCGCCATGTGGGGGCGGTTTAGGGAGCGGATATCATGAGTAAGGCCAAGGAACTTAGAGAACTTGCGCAAGATGAACTGGAGCAGAAGCTCCAGGACCGGGTCAAGGAAGCGTTTGACCTGCGGAAGGTAAAGGCGACAGGCAAGCTGGATAATCCGCTCCAAGTGCGGTACGTTCGGCGCGAGATTGCCCGTCTGCGGACGCTGATTAACGCAAAAAAGAACGTGAAGGAAACGGGAAACGCCGGCCATGGAAATACCACGCGGAAAGCGTAAAGAACGGACCGGCATCGTCATCAGTGATGCCATGGATAAGACCATCGTGGTCAAGGTGGAACGGCGCGTGCGCCATCCCCTCTATGGCAAAGAGATGAGGATGTCGAACACCTGCTTTGTCCATGACGAGGCCAATCGGGCCAAGGTGGGCGACAAGGTGCGGATTATGGAAACGCGGCCATTGAGCCGGATGAAACGTTGGCGGCTGATTGACGTGGTCCAGCCGGGCACAGCGCCTGCGGTGCACGGGGACAATGCGTAAGTCTTTATGATTACAGAAGAAACATGTTTGGATGTGGCCGACAATACCGGGGCGCGCAAAGCCAAGTGTTTTCGTATCCTGGGACAGCGCAAGCGTTACGGACACCTCGGGGATCTCATTAAGGTGGCTATTCGCGAGGCTCAGCCCGGGGGGCTGGTGAAGAAAGGCGAGGTGCGCCTGGCGGTCATTGTCCGCACGCGCAAGCCGATCAGCCGGCCGGACGGGTCTTACCTGCGGTTCGATAGTAATGCCTGTGTGCTGGTGGATGACAGTCTGAATCCGTTGGGTACCCGTATTTTCGGGCCCGTGGCGCGGGAACTGCGCGATAAAAATTTTGCCAAGATCATTTCACTGGCGCCGGAGGTTTTGTAAATATGGCGACGACTCATATGCATGTTCGACGCAACGACATCGTGCTGGTATGTGCGGGGCGCGAGGCCGAGGGGAAGAAAACCGGCAAAGTGCTCCAGGTTATGCCCGGCAAAGCGAAGGCAATCGTGGAGGGGCTTAATTTTATCCATAAAACCATGCGCAAATCACAGGACCACCCCAAGGGTGGTATCATCAAGAAGGAAGGAACAATTGCGATCTCCAATTTGATGCTGTTCTGTCCGCACTGCAAGGACGGGGTCCGCGTGGCGCGTGTGCGGGGTGAAAACGGCAAGGTATCCCGCAAGTGCAAGCAATGCGGACATCTTTTTGATGGGTGAGGAATATGGCCAGACTGAAAGATAAATATATCCAGGAAGTGATCCCGGCAATGAAAAAATTGCGGGGCTATCGGAATGTCATGCAGGTGCCGCGCATGGTTAAGATCGTCGTCAACATGGGCATCAATTCGGCGGTGGAAAAGGATGTCGTCAAGACCTTGGTGCGTGACCTGGCCACGATCACGGGGCAGATGCCCGTGATCTGCCTGGCGCGCAAGAGCATCGCCAATTTCAAACTGCGCGAAGGCATGCCCGTGGGGGCCATGGTAACCCTGCGTGGGGCGCGCATGTACGAGTTTTTTGACCGGTTGGTGAACACCGTGCTCCCGCGATTGCGGGACTTCCGCGGCGTTTCCCCAAAGGGATTTGACGGGCGCGGCAATTATACGCTGGGCATGCGTGAGCAGACGGTGTTCCCTGAGATCGTGGCCGACGAAATCAAAAAGGTTCAGGGCATGCACATAACGATTGTGACGACAGCGGCGGCCGACGACGAAGCCCGCGATTTTCTGAGGTTGATGGGTATGCCGTTTGCCGCTGTTGGAACCGATACGAAATAAGGGAGGGCCTGAGCTTGGCGAAGTTGTCATTAATGGTTAAGGCCGGTCGCAAACCGAAATTCAGTAGCCGGGGCTATCACCGTTGCCGCCGGTGCGGTCGCCGCCGGGCTTACATGCGAAAGTTTCAATTATGCCGCATCTGTTTCCGGGAACTGGCCTCGGTGGGGCAGATTCCGGGAGTGGTCAAGGCCAGCTGGTAAGGGACAGTATCACTATGAATCAGACAGATCCCATTGGCGACATGTTGACCCGTCTGCGGAATGCAAACATGGCCCGGGCCGACGCGGTGGAATTGCCGTATTCCCGGATCAAGGACAGTATCGCCCGCATTTTCAAGCGTGAAGGTTTTATCCAGGATTACACCGCCGAGGGTGGTGGCGCCAGCAAGGTGTTGCGCCTGTACATTAAATTCGGACCAGGGCGCGAGTGTGTGATCCGCGGCCTGCGACGTGTCAGCAAACCGGGCTTACGGCGCTATGTGCGCGCCGTGGACCTGCGGCCAATCAAGAACGGCACGGGCGTAGCCATCGTGAGTACCTCCCGAGGTTTGATGACCGACCGTGAAGCGCGCCAGCAGAATGCCGGCGGCGAGTGGCTGTGCACGATCTGGTAAGGCGCGATCGAAACAGGCGGTTGTATCCAACAGAGCGTTTTGTGGAAGGAGACGAGGGGCGATGTCGAGAGTAGGACAAAAGCCGATTTCCATTCCTGCGGGTGTGGAGGTCAAATTAAACGGTAAGATCCTGTCCGTAAAAGGGCCGAAGGGAACGCTGACCCGGGAGATCCCTGATGTGTTCAAAATCAGTTTGGAACCCGGGCTGGTCGCGATTAAACCCAAGGCTTTAGACCCTGAGCTCAGCCCTTTGCACGGGCTGAATCGCCGTTTGATTGCCAACATGGTGGAGGGCGTAGCAAAGGGCTTTACCAAGGAACTGGAAATTCAAGGGGTCGGGTTTAAGGGCGCCGTGCAGGGCCGGAAAGCGGTCTTCATGCTCGGTTATTCCGCCCCCGTGGAGCTGGATATTCCCGCCGGCATCGAGCTCAAGATCACGGAGAACGTCAACATCTTGATCAGCGGACCGGATAAACAGTGCGTTGGTGATTTTGCCGCGCGTATTCGGTCATATTATCCCGCCGAACCATATAAAGGCAAGGGGATCCGCTACAAAGGCGAGTATATCAAGCGTAAAGTCGGAAAGACGGTGGCGTAAACT
This sequence comes from Kiritimatiellota bacterium, assembly GCA_026398415.1. Classification (GTDB taxonomy): domain Bacteria; phylum Verrucomicrobiota; class Kiritimatiellia; order JAAZAB01; family JAAZAB01; genus VSJD01. The sequence continues at coordinate 27,799 of JAPLSY010000013.1, forward strand.
TATGAAGCTGAAAACCAGATCGGAATATCGTAAGCGGCGGCACCAGCGTCTGCGAAAGAAAGTCATGGGAACCACCCGGCGGCCACGGATGTGCGTTAGCGTAAGCAATAAACACATGTACGTGCAATTGGTGGATGACGTTGCGGCTGCGACGCTGGCGGCTGTGTCCACGCGGAGCAAAGACCTTGCGGGCAAAAACAATCGGGACACCGCCCAACGGCTCGGAACCAAAGCCGCCGAGATCGCGAAAACCAAGGGGATTGGCGAGGTGGTGTTTGATCGGGGCGGGCATGCCTATAACGGGCGTGTCAAAGCCATTGCCGAGGCGGCGCGTGCCGCCGGAATGAAATTATAAGCGCGGAACCTATGGAAAACAAATTGCACAAAGATCGGCTGATCAATGACGATGTGTCGTCCGGCGAGATGGAAGAGTATGTCGTCCAGGTGAAACGTTGCTCCAAAGTCGTCAAGGGCGGGCGCCGGATGAGTTTCAGCGCCGTTGTGGTGGTTGGCGATCACAAGGGTTGTGTCGGCTACGGGCTGGGTAAGGCCAATGAAGTGGCCGATGCCATCCGCAAGGGCGGTGACATTGCCCGCAAAACCCTGTTTCAGGTCAAGCTGAGCGGTACCACCATTCCGCACGATGTCATTGGCAAGTATTCCGCTTCGGAGGTCATGTTGAAGCCGGCCGTGGATGGAACGGGTGTTATTGCTGGCGGTGGGGCGCGCGTCGTGCTGAATCTTGCCGGAGTCCACAATGTGCTGGCCAAGTCGATGGGGAGCAACAACAAATGGAACGTTGTGCACGCCACCATCAATGCCTTGCAGCAGTTGCGCACGAAGGCTGAATCGGACGCCATGCGGGGCGTGAGCCGTCCCGACCATCGTCCGGCCGGCGCGCCGGAGACGAAATTATGATGAGTCTGCACCAATTAAAAAATACGCCGGGCGCACGGCGTCCCAAGATGCGCGTGGGCTGTGGCCCGGGATCGGGCAAGGGGAAAACCTGCGGCCGAGGTCACAAAGGGCAATATGCCCGCTCGGGCCATAAGCATAAACCCGCCTTCGAAGGCGGCCAGATGCGTCTGCTCCGGCGGATTCCAAAGCGTGGCTTCAATCGCCCTGACAAGCGAACGTATCGGCTGGTGCCGGTGGACCGTTTGAACCGTTTTGAAAATGGACTTGAAATTACGGCCGCCGTTCTGGAAGCTGCCGGCTTGATTAAGTCCGGGTCCGAGGGTGTAAAAGTGCTCGGTGGCGGCGAGTTGAAGAAAAAACTAACCGTTAAGGTCCAGGCCTTCAGTGCCAGCGCAAGGCAAATAATTACAACCGCCGGCGGAACCGTAGAAGTTGTCGCGTAACCTTCAACGTATGGGAACATTTGCCGCCTTTGGCCCTACCTAAAGGTGTTGGTAGGAGGGGCGCTACCCAGGCTCCGCCGGAGCGCTTCGCCGAGGCGAGCGCTCCGCGACCGTCGCCGTACATAGTGCGCCTCCCACATGAAATAGTTGCCGAAGACCTAAATTATGCTTTCCGCATTCATCAATTCATTTAAGGTTGAGGAGCTTCGCAAGCGGATCCTGTTCACGCTGGCCATGGTGTTTCTTGTCCGTTTACTCAGCGTGGTGCCGACGCCGGGCGTGAGCACCGGAGAACTTCAGGCCCTGATCCAGCATATTTCCAACCAGGTGGGCGGGGGCCTGCTGGGACTTGTGGATCTGTTCAGTGGTGGCGCCATGAGTAATTGCGCCATCGGCGCCCTGGGCATTATGCCCTATATCAGCGCGTCCATCATCTTCCAATTAATGACGGCCGTCGTGCCAGGCTTGGAGCGGTTGGCGCGTGAGGGCGATGTCGGCCGGCAGAAAATTACCCAGTACACACGCTATATGACGGTGGCCCTGTGCATTGTTCAGGGTTATGCCATGGCCATGGCGCTTCAGAACCCGTCGGCCCTGTTTGGGCGCAATGTCGGCGAGATTGTCAGTATGCATTCGGTTTGGGGGTTCCGGCTGGTCACGGTGGTGACCATGACCACGGGCACGATGCTCATGATGTGGCTTGGCGAGCAGATCACCCAATCGGGGGTGGGCAACGGCATTTCGCTTATCATCACCGTCAATATCATCAGCCGTCTACCGGGTGCCGTCCAGGCCATGATGCGCATGTTCCGGCCGGTGGGCGGGGGTGAAGCCCAGTTTTCGGCCTTCCATCTGGTTGGGCTCCTGTTGATGATGTTCCTGGTGGTGGCCGCCACCATTGCCGTTACCCAGGCCCAGCGCAAGATTCCCGTCCAGTATGCCAAGCGCGTGGTTGGGCGCAAGGTGTTTGGCGGACAAAGCACGTATATGCCGTTGCGGATCAATTATTCGGGGGTCATGCCGATCATCTTCGCGCAGGCCATCCTCATTTTTCCGCAAAAGATTTTCGAAATGTTGCCCGGCGAATTTTTCAAGCACGTGGCCGTGGCTTTTCATATGGAAAGCACGCTCTACATGGCGCTCTACGGTCTCATGATCCTGTTCTTTTCCTATTTTTGGGTTGCCACGGTTTTTAATCCCGTGCAAATTGCCGACGACCTTAAAAAGGCCGGCGGTTATGTGCCGGGCATCCGGCCGGGCACCTCGACGGCCGAATTCCTGGACCGGACCATGACCCGTATTACACTGGCGGGTGCGGTCTTCCTGACCGTCATCGCGGTCATCCCGACGATTATGGCGCGCCAATTCAGTATTCCCTGGCTCGTCGCTTCTTTTTTCGGCGGCACCAGCCTGCTGATCATTGTCGGCGTCATGCTTGACACGATGCGGCAGGTGGAATCGCACCTCATCATGCGGCATTATGACGGTTTCCTGAAAAAGGGTAAACTCCGCGGAAGGCGCTGATTTATATGAGCATTCAGGCAATTATATTGCTGGGCGCGCCGGGCGCCGGGAAGGGCACCATGGCGGAAGCCATTCGAGGCGCCACCACGTTCATTCATGTTTCCACGGGGGACATGTTGCGCGAAGCGATCAAAGCCGGTACGCCGGTGGGCCGTGAGGCGGAGGCCTTTATGCGCCAGGGTGCGCTCGTTCCGGACGAGATCATTCTGAAGATCGTCATGGAACGCCTTGAGCATGGTGCTCCGGATGCGCGGTATATGTTTGACGGCTTTCCGCGGACACTGGCACAGGCGCGCCTGTTGGATGCTGAGTTTACCCGCCGCGGCGCCAAGTTAATCAATGTGTTTTTTCTGGATGTCTCGCGCGAGGTGTCGCTGGAACGTCTGGGCGGGCGTAGGATTTGCCGCCGGTGCGGCGCCAATTTTCATGTGCGGAATATTCCGCCCAAGACGGCAGGGGTTTGCGATAATTGTGGCGGCGAGTTGTTGCAGCGCCCCGATGACAGTCGTGCGACCATCTTGAAACGGCTCGAGGTGTTCCAGCAGCAGACTGCCGACTTGATCGCTTATTACGAGCAGCGCGGTCTGTTACAGCGGGTGGATTCGTCCGGGCCGCGCGATGAGACCGTGGCGGATATCATGAAGCGTCTGCCATGATCATTATTAAGAGTCCCGAGGACATTGCCAAAATGCGCGTGGCTGGGCAGAGCGCACGGGCGATTTGCGAGGCGCTGGCCGCGCGGGTAAGTCCCGGGATCACGACGAAGGCGCTCGATGATGAGGCCGGCGAGCTCATGCGGCGGCAGGGGGTGCGGAGCGCGTTTCTGGGATATCGGGGGTATCCGGGCACGGTGTGCATTTCGGTGAACGAAGAAGTGGTGCATGGCATTCCCGGTTCGCGTCGCATTGCCGTGGGTGATATTGTCGGCATTGATGTTGGTGTGCTGGCTAATGGGTTTCACGGAGACACCGCGCTGACGGTTATGGTGGGGGTAACCGATCCGGACGTTATCCGGCTGGTGGAGGTGACGAAGCAGGCACTCCAAGCTGGCATTGCCCAGGCACATGTGGGTCGACGGTTATCGGATGTGTCGCACGCGATCGAACAAACGGCGGTGACGGCAGGGTTTGCGGTGGTGCGGGACTTTGTGGGGCATGGCATCGGCCGCCAGATGCATGAAGAGCCGCAAATCCCGAATTATGGGCCCCCGGGGAAAGGGCCGAAGCTTTTGGCGGGCATGACTCTGGCTATTGAGCCTATGGTCAATTTGGGGTGTGCCGAGGTTAATGTACTGGACGATGGTTGGACCGTGGTGACGCGCGATCGGCGTCCGTCAGCCCATTTTGAACACACGGTTGTCGTGGGCGCAACGGTAGCCGAGGTGCTGACCGAATCGAAGTGTTTAAAAATCACTTGACCATGAAACCAGTGGTGTGATATACAGAAAAACCTTAATGCCTTCGTAATCCATTTAAGGCGAGGGTTGCCAGAAAAAGTGGAGTATACAGGATGAAAGTTAGAAGTTCAGTCAAGCGGATGTGCGAACAATGCAAAATCGTCCGTCGGAAAGGTGTCGTGCGCGTTATTTGCAGTAATGTGCGGCATAAACAGCGGCAAGGATAAATCTTAAGCAATTAAGAAAGAGTGTGGCTATGCCCAAGATTCTCGGGATTGATATCCCCGGCAAAAAGCGAGTGGAATATTCCCTGCGATCCATTTACGGGATCGGCCTTTCACGGGCGCAGAACATTGTGCGCAAGGCCCAGATTGATCCCGCCAAGCGGGCCAACGATTTGACCGGTGAAGAACTTACCAAGCTTACCAATATTATTCAGGACGGCTACGTGCTGGAGGGTGATTTGCGCCGCGAGGTGGCCCAGAACATCCGCCGCTTGATCAGTATCAGTTCCTATCGCGGGATTCGGCATCGCAAGGGACTGCCCGTGCGCGGACAACGGACGCACACCAATGCGCGCACACGCAAGGGTGTGCGCAAAACTGTCGGCGTTGTGCGCGGCAAAGAGGCGCGCGCGGCGGTAAAGACCGAAATAGCCGCCACATCCAAAGTAACGGCTGCACCCAAGGCCGCGGCCGCGCCCAAGGCCGGCGGCGCACCAAAGGCAGTGGCTGCGCCCAAGACAACGGCCGCATCCAAAGCGTGAGGAATGGACATTTTTCGCTAAGGCGGAATCCGCCTTAGGTGGCAACCAAGGAGATTTGAAGCTATGGCCAGCGATACCAAACAGACACCGAAGGATAAGCAACCCGCAAGCGCCGCACCAGTCAAGGCCGGCGGCAAGAACAAAGATAAAGCGGATGCGCACGCGGCGGCACCCAAAGTCCCGGCCGTGGAAGGCGTCGCTCCGGCGGTGATGACCGCTCTGGCGGAAGGCGCCACTCCGGTGGAGGCCAAGCCGGCGCGTGTCAAAGCGGCACGCACGGTATCCGTGGGCATTGCGCATGTTAACGCCACTTTTAACAACACGCAGGTCAGCATTACCGATACGAAAGGCCAAGTTCTGGCGTGGAGCAGTTCCGGACGGATGGGCTTCAGGGGCACGCGTAAAAGCACCGCCTATGCGGCCACGATGGTTGCCCAGGAAGTGGCGCGGCAAATTTCACCCTATCGGATGCAGGAAATTGAAGTTCGCGTGCAAGGGCCGGGTTCTGGCCGCGAATCGGCCGTTCGGGCCCTGCAATCGGCGGGATTAATGATTACGGTGATCCGGGACGTGACGCCGATGCCGCATAACGGCTGTCGGGCGCGTAAGCGTCGCCGTGTGTAAGCGCACCCTTGGCGATTAACCGTGAAACCGTCGGCTGACGGAAATTGTGAAGCAAGACAACCGGAGTAGTTACGTTAAGGAAAGGGGAGCTGAGGCATGGGACGATATACGGGACCAGCATGCCGATTTTGTCGCCGGGAAGGCATGAAGCTTTTTCTCAAAGGCGACCGGTGCAATATGGCCAAGTGTCCGATTGATACGGGGCGACCGGCCCCGGGAATGCACGGGGCGCGTCGAACCAAGGCGTCCGATTATTCCAAGCAGTTTCGGGAGAAACAGCGTTTGCGGCGGTTTTACGGATTGCAGGACGGCCAGTTCAGGTTGTTTTTTGATCGTGCGGCGCAACAGCACGGGATTACCGGCGAAACCCTGTTGCAGATGCTGGAGATGCGTCTGGATAACCTGGTATATCGTTTCGGGTTCAGTCCCTCGCGGCGTGCGGCGCGGCAGTTCGTGCTCCATCAGCACCTCACCGTTAACGCCCGCCGGGCGGATATTCCTTCCATGATTCTCAAGGCCGGTGATCGGGTTACGGTGAAAGACCATAAACAAAGCCGGGAACTGGCCAAGAAATGGCTGGATGCCAATGAGGGCAAGACCATTTCACCATGGCTGGCGGTAGACCGCGGGAATTTTACCGGCGATGTGTTGCACGTGCCGACCCGGGATGAGATCGGGCCCTTTGTGAACGAACAGCTGGTGGTGGAATTGTGTTCTAAATAACAAGACGGTGTCTGCCGGGGTGGCGAGTGGCGGCGACGGGAAGGCGCAAACGAGTGGCGCTACCGGGCAGCCGCGCTCTTAACCGGTGGTGCCTGTAGGGAAGGATAGTTCCATGACAGTCAAAATTGGTCGCTTTGAAATGCCGAAAAGGGTCGTTAAGGACGAGCACGCGGCAACAAGCACGTATGCCAAGTTCATGGTCGAGCCGCTGGAGTCCGGTTATGGGCATACGATGGGCAACTCCTTGCGGCGCGTCCTGCTCTCTTCCCTGGAAGGGGCCTCCATTTCCGCCGTCAAGATTGAGGGCGCCTTCCATGAGTTCTGTGCCGTGCCCGGCGTGGTGGAGGATGTGACCGATGTCATTCTCAACCTGAAAAAAGTGCTGCTTAAAATGTATTGCCGCGAGCCGCGCAAGGTCCGCATCAAGGTCAAGGGGCCGGGCGAGGTTACCGCCGCCAATATTGAAACCGACCAGTTTGTGGAAGTCGTGAACCCGGCCCACTATATCTGTACTTTGGCCGAGGATGGCAAGTTCGAAGCCGAACTTGAAATCAGCCTGGGCCGCGGATATGTCCCGGCTGACTGGAAAGAAAAGCAAGCGCAGGAAATCGGCGTGATTCCCATTGATTGCATCTATTCGCCTGTCCAGCGGGTCAATTACACGGTGGAAAACGTCCGCGTGGGGCGCCGCACGGATTACGAAAAATTGATCATGGAAATCTGGACGGATGAACGCATTACGCCGGACGAAGCCATGATCCGCTCGGCCGCCATCCTCCGTCATCATTTGGACGTATTCGTCAACTACGACGAGGACCTGATCGAGTTCGAGCAGAGCGAAAAGACCGTGGACATCGATCGTGAAGGTATGCGCAAGAAGCTCAATATGAGCGTGAACGAAATCGAGCTTAGCGTGCGCGCGGCCAACTGCCTTAACAACGCCAATATTCTCACCGTGGGCGAGTTGGCCATGAAGACCGAAGCGGATATGCTCAAGTATCGCAACTTTGGCAAGAAATCTCTGCTCGAAATTGAAGAGAAATTGCGCGAGATGGGGCTGGTCATGGGCATGCAAATCGACGCCGATCTGTTGGCTCCCCGCCCCGCGGCGCCGGCGCCGAGCAGTGCGGCAACCAAGAAAGAATAACCGGCATCCGTTCTGGCGGCAGGTACGGTTTAAGGAATTATCATGCGACACAAGATGGTATCAACAACATTTGGACGATCATCGGCGCATCGGCGCGCTATGCTGGCGCAGTTGGTTTGCTGTTTGATTGAAGAAAAGCGCATCGAAACGACACTGTCGCGTGCCAAGGCGGCCCGGAGTTTGGCCGAAAAAATGGTTACATTGGCGCGTTCCGGAACGCTGACCGCCCGGCGCAGGGCGATTGCGATTTTGCGGAGGCCCCCGCTGGTCAAAGCGCTGTTCGAGCAGATCGCGCCCCAGTGCCAGGACCGGTCCGGCGGCTATACGCGCATCATTAAACGCGGCGCACGCCAGGGCGACAATGCACCCGTGGCAATTCTGGAATGGGTCAGCATTGCGCCGGTGGATAAAAAGAAGAAAAAGCCGGTATCCAAGACGGACGAGAAGAAGCCGACAACAAAAGTGGAATAGAAAAAAGCTGGCTGAGCGAGCCCCGGCTGGCGATGGATACGGTCTGTGCCATGCCTAAGTACAAATATACGGCGGCGGATGCGCAGGGCAAAGAAAAAAGCGGTGTGCTGGATGCCGCCAGCAAGCCGGCCGCGCTGGTCAAGCTGCGTGAGTTAGGTCTGCATCCCTCGGCCGTGGAAGAGGTGGCGGCGACGGCCGTTCCCCGGCGTGTGCAAAGCTCCGCCCCGCGCGCGGGCGCGCGCGGCAGCAGCGGCATGAACGTCAACCTTTCCATTCCCCTCCCCAAGTTTCTGCGTCGGCGCGTCAAGCGCAAGCAGTTGGCGACATTCACCCGCCAGTTGGCCACACTGATTGATGCGCGTGTGCCGCTCCTGCGGGCCCTGCAGATTCTCCAGAAGCAGGAACAGAGCACCGGCCTGCGTGAAATTATCGGCGAACTATGCGAGGCCGTTGAGGGCGGCAGCACCTTTGCCGAAGCGCTCAGCCAGCACCCGAAGGTCTTTGACAAGCTGTTCATCAACATGGTCAAGGCGGGTGAAATCGGCGGCGTGCTCCAGGTGACCTTGAACCGCCTGACCGAATTTGTGGAAAAAGCCGAGAAAATCAAAACGCGCGTGAAGGGCGCCATGATCTACCCGATCGTCGTGTTGGTCATGGCCTTGGGCATCACAGGGGTCCTGATGGTCTTAATCATCCCCAAGTTCACGGAGATTTTCAAGGAACTTCTGGCAGGCAAGGAAATGCCCGCCATAACTCAGTTTGTGATCGCCATCAGCAATACGCTGGTTCACCGCTTCCCGCTGGTGATCGGGGGCATTGTGGCGGCGATTATGCTCGTTAAACTGGTGGGCCGCACCAAGTTTGGCCGCTATCAGTTGGATAAGCTCATGCTGAGCGCGCCAATTTTCGGTGCTTTGTCCATGCGCGTGAGCGTGTCGCGGTTCACGCGCACGCTGGGGACGCTCCTGAGCTCTGGTGTGCAGATATTACAAGCCTTGACGATTGTGCGCGAGACGGCCGGCAACGAAGTAATTGCGCGGGCCGTGCAAGCCGTGCATGACAGCATCAAGGAAGGCGAAAGCATGGCGGCGCCGCTGGAAGCCTCGCACGTGTTCCCGAGCATGGTGGTGAGCATGATTGCCGTGGGCGAGGAAACGGGGCGGTTGCCCGACATGCTGGTCAAGATTGCCGATACCTATGACACGGAAGTGGATGCCGCCGTGGATGGCCTGACTTCCATCATCGAGCCGGTCCTGATCATTGTCCTGGCCGTGGTTGTAGGTACGATTGTCATCGCCATGTTCATGCCGCTGGTCAGCATCATCTCTAACCTGAAATAAGCACAGCGCGCCGGATTCGTCTTATGACTGGTTTGCGGCGAGGCATCGTTATCACGAATTCCACCAGGACGGTCAATCCGCGATTGCTGCATTCAGCTGTGGTGACTTGCCTCCAATAATTTAGGCGCAGGAGGGGATCCGATCATGATCAGAGTCTGTCCAAAATGCGGTGCCGAAAACGGAGCGACATCCGTTCATTGTCGGAACTGCAGTGTCAAGCTGCCAGAGCCGACCACCGGTATGATGGGCCCTCCGCCGTCCATGCGTCGGCGGTCGTTTTTGCGCTCGGTTTTTTTGGTGCTTATACTGCTGGCGGTTGGTGCGACAGGTTTCTGGGCAAGGCAAAACCTGAATTGGCAAAACGTTCGCTCCGGCGCGGCCGGATTCTATGTTAATTGGCAAAAAGTTCAGGCCGGTGTCTCGGGTGCCCTGCATCGTTGGTATTCAAAATGGCTGTCGGCGGAGCCTGCGCCAACTCCTGTTCCAGCAATTGCACCCGCACCTGCACCGGAAAATATAATTAAGATCCGCTGCAGGCGATGCGGGGGATTAGGCTATACGGGCGACGGCACCTATAAGTCCACCTGTATCCTTTGTAATCAAAATGGCGGGCGTACAATTGTTCTCCCCGCTGGTGCGGAAGTATGCGCCGCATGCCAAGGTATGGGACAGATCATTGGCGTGGTCCACGGGAGGGAGATGAAACTATTATGTAAAATGTGTGCGGGCAAAGGATATATCGTTCGCAAGTATTAGCATAGGTAGGGCATGGCGTTCGTATATTTCAAATGCAATTGCGATAAAAGCCTGGCGGTGGATGCTTCCGACACCGGCCGTCAGGTTCAATGTCCTGACTGTGGCAAGCTCCTTTGCGTTCCGCCGCCTGAGATTTGTTGGACGTGCGCTTGCGGTGAAGAGATGTCTGCCCCCAAAAATCTTGCCGGCGTATTGGTGCAGTGTGCCGCCTGCGAGGCGGAGCATACCGTTCCTGTCCGGTTGGAGCTTAAGCGTGGCAAGCAACGGCAAAACGAATTGCCATCTGACGTTCCCCGTGTTCCCGTTAGTCGCACCAACGAGGTCCAGTGTTCGAAGTGCGGCTATAGAAGTCCCCCGGTTTTAACGCGCTGTCCGCAATGTCAAAACTACCTGCATAAAGGCGCCGCAATTCGCCGGCAATGCATCTCGGTGGCAAAAGTGCTCTTGATCATCGGTTTGGGTTGGTTCGTGGCCTGGCATTTTTTGCGCATCAGTGGCTACGTGAAAGGTTTGTTCGGTATCGAAACGACACCAGGGGTTTCACAGGTTGAGTCGCTAGCAAATTCGGGAAATGTTGTTAAAACTTCTACTGTCGGCGTACCGGCAGGAAAGTGAAAGCGGCGTAGTTTATTATTCGTCACCATCATATATCCATCGTTGGCCAAACTTTGGCGCTTGATTTTTACCGTAGAGCGGATGTGGTTCGGATCAGTAGGGATCTGCTCGGGCAGTATCTGTTTACCCGCATAGGCGGTCGGGGGGTGACTGGCGGGCGCATTGTGGAAACCGAGGCCTACGCCGGGGCGACCGACCGTGCCTCGCATGCCTACGGTAACCGGCGTACGCGGCGGACGGCCGTCATGTACGAAGCCGGTGGGGTCGCCTACGTTTATTTATGTTACGGTTTGCATGCGCTCTTCAATATTATTACCAGTGTTGAAGGCATTCCCCATGCCGTCCTGATCCGCGCGCTGGAGCCAACCCATGGCATTCCGGTTATGCTCAAGCGCCGCTGTAAGGCGCGCCTGGACCGGACGCTCACGGCAGGGCCCGGCGCCTTGGCCCAGGCTCTGGGCATTGCGGTGCGTCATTCGGGGCAAAGCTTGCAGGGGAATGAAATCTGGCTGGAGCAAGGGATGAAATTGCGTCCGGAAGAGGTTGTGGCCACTACACGAGTCGGCGTTGGCTATGCAGGAGCGGATGCCAAACGTCCCTGGCGTTTCCGGGTGCGTGCCAGTGCCTGGACCAGCTTAGCTAAATAAGTCAATATTCTTGTGCGCCCAGAAGGCCGCCAGCAACCAGCGAAAACACGGCATGTTGTTTTTGCTCGTAAACGTATCTGTCCCATAGGCCGGGCCGTTTCAACGACCGTCAGCTTTTTGCCCTGCAAACTTGACATCCCGGCCCCCTTTTGACACATTCGCGCCATGAGAAGGCTTTATCGGGTCGGCTCAATGGGCGGATGCCCTGCCGTCCAAAAAGCCATTTGTTATCGGTCTGAAACCTGAAACCGCGTCTGCCGCCAGATGACCTGAACAAGGAGCCGCAATCGTGTCACACCTTCTTCCCGAACCGCCGCAACCGTCGGAAACGACCTGGAAGTTCATCGACGAACTCAAAAGTCCGCTGTGGACCAGGATCGAATGGACGCCACGCGCTGCCCGAGGCAACGAGGCCGGATTCTGCCAGGGTGTCACTATCGAGCGCGGCTTTGTCGACGATGGCGGGTGCCTGGACACCGCCTATGCCGATCTTGAACGGTTCCTGACCGTGGCCGGCGTGAGCCGGACCGGCCCGTTCCGCATCCGCACCGGACGCATTGCCACCCCGTTGCGCGAGACCTACCGCGTTATCGTGACCCCGGAGGAATGCGCCATCCTTGCCGCCGATACGGAAGGCATCCGGCGCGGTATCTTCTTTATAGAGGACCAGATGCTGCGTGCCGGCGGACCGTTCCTGCCGCTTGGCAAAGTCGAGCGCCGCCCGGTTATCCGCACCCGCATTTCGCGTTGTTTCTTCGGCCCGATCCACCGTCCGCCCAAGAACCGCGATGAACTGACCGACGACGTGGACTACTATCCGGACGAGTACCTGAACCGGCTCGCCCATGAAGGCATCAATGGCCTGTGGCTTACCATCCATTTCGACGAGATCTGCGCGCAGACGGCCATCCCCGAATACGGGCGCAACCCGAAACAGCGGCTCGACAAACTGCGCCGCACCGTCGAGCGCTGTGCCCGCTACGGGATCCGGATCTACACCTACTGCAACGAGCCGCGGCCCATCGAGTCGGATAGTCCGGCCGCGAAAGCGCACCCGGAACTGCTCGGTCAGCCCTGCTGGGGCAAGCGCCATTACTTCTGCATCAGCAACCCGACGGCAATGGCCTACCTCGAAGAGGTCATGCGCAACCTTTTTACCGAAGTGCCCGGCCTTGGCGGCATCATCAACATCAGCATCGGCGAGGGTGGCTCACACTGTTACTCCGGCGCACCGCGGGGCATTACCTGCCCGCGCTGCAAGGACCGCTCTCCGTACGATGTGCTCAACGACACCATGGCGGCCATGGCGCGCGGCATGCATGCAGCCGACCCGACGGCCGAATGCATCTCCTGGCCGTACGGGCAGTACTGGTCGTGGGGCGACGCCATGACGGCCGAATCCGCCGGGTGCCTGCCGCCAGGCGTCATTCTCCAGCACAACTTCGAGTCGTCCGCCGTCGGCGAGCAGTGCGGGCGCAAGATCCGCATCTCCGACTACTGGCTGTCCTTCATTGGCCCCAGCCAGTTGTTCACGGACTGCGCCAAAGCGGCAGTGAAGAACGGCAATCGCATGTTCGCCAAGCTGCAGGTGGGCTGCAGCCATGAGGTCGCCACCGCGCCGTTCGTGCCGGTCCCCGGCCACTTGTACCGCAAGTACAAGATCATGCACGAACTGGGCGTCAGCGGTGTCATGCAGTGCTGGTATTTCGGCAACTACCCGGGCATTATGAACAAGTCTGCCGGCGAACTTGCCTTTGCCCCATTCCCTAAAACGGAGGGTCAGTTCCTGCTTTCGATGGCGCGGCGCGACTGGGGCGACGACGCCAGGGACGTGGCGCGCGCCTGGAAGCTGTTTCAGCGCGGCTACAGCCATTTCCCTCTGAACCACGTGTTTGGCTGGTACGGGCCCGTGCATGACGCGCCCACCTGGCCGCTGCACCTCGAACCGGCCGACAAGCCCATCGCGCCCTCGTGGCAGATCGCTTCGTATGAGACCCAGAAACCTTATCCGGCCAGCGGTGACCGCATCGGCGAGTGCTTTTACTACACGCATACGCTGGATGAAATCATCTTGCTCTGCGGCGAAATGGCACGGCATTGGAACCGCGGCGTGGACATTTTGAAGAAGATGCTGCCCCGCTACGCGCACAACGAAGAGCGCCGGCGTGATATCGGCGTCGCCACGGCGCTGGGCATCCAGTTCGAGAGCACCGCAAACATGATGCGCTTCTATGCCATGCGCGAGGAACTGCCGTGGAAGCCGCAGGCCGAGCAGAAGAAGCTTCTCGCGGCGATGAAACGCATCGTGAAACGCGAGCTGGTCCGCGATGCCGAGTTGATCGAGCTTTGCAAAGGCGACTCGCGGCTCGGGTTCCATTCCGAGGCGGAGGGCTACAAGTACTTTCCTGCCAAGATCGAGTGGCGCATGCAGCAGTTGCAGCGGCTCCTGGACGCGGAGTTCCCGCAGGTGGCGCGCCAGGTCCGGCGCGGCGAGAAACTCTGGCCCAACTACACCGGCCAGCAACCGCAAGGTCCGACACATGGCAGTCGCCGTGTCAGCACCGCCCCATCCCTGGACGGCAAGTACACCGGCCCTGTGTGGGATGGATTGCCGGAGACTGAATTACAGGTCCGGGACGGCAAGCGTGCCGATGCCAGCCAAGGCATTGCGGGCGTGAAGACCTTCTGGAAAGCCTGCCATGATGACCGGGCCCTGTACTTTGCCGTGCGCTGCGTTCTGGCCGGCCCTGCCAAGCTTGATACGTTTCCAAGCGAAAGCGTGAAACTGCTGATCGAGCCGCGACGGCTCTGGCCCTGCCAGTGTTATGTCGTCAACGCAAACGGCTCGGTGTCCGTTTCCGAAGCGTATGACCTGGGTGGTGACAATGCCTGGACCGCGGCCGTCCAGCGCAACGAGAAGGAATGGTCGGCCACGGTGCGGATTCCGTTCGCGCGCCTGCGCCCGGACGGCGCTACGGTGCGGCCGATGCGCATAGATGTGGAACGGCACGCCACCTTGCCTGGGGGCAACACCTTGCCTGGTGGCCGCGCCATGTTCTCATGGATGGAGCGGCACCCGCTTGAGAGCCGGTTAACGCACGGCTCGACAAACCCGGCCGATTTCGGCTGGCTCATTCTCGGCTGAGAACCCGTGCCGCCATGCCTTGCTTAGACGATCCGGGTGAAACGTTGAATCTCGCGATCGGTGAAAACGTCTTTCGCGTCCAGGCTTTGCGTGGAGAATTCCGATACCACCGCACCCTGCGGGCCGGCCTGAAACCAATGCAAGGTATTCGGCGCCAACGTGTATTGCGCGCCGGGCTTCAGCACAATTTCGTGCCACACCGTGTAGGAAGCTTCCCGGCCTTTCGGCGGTCGTGCCTGTATGCGCCCGGTTTTAGGACCCGGCACATAAAGATAGATCGTTCCCCAGCGACAGCGAAACGTCTCCTCTTTGCCGGGATTGTTCAGGTCCAATCGCGGGTGCCGGTGTTCCGGGCAAGTTTGGCGGGGAAGCAATGCCAATTCTTTGGCACAACACCGGTCGGTATTCACGTAGACCAGCAACGCCAGCCCCGTTTGCTTATAAGCGCCAAGCCCAAAGTCGGCCACCTCGATTGAGCCGGCTTCCTTCCTGGTGATCACGATGTGCGCCTTATTGAACAAGGCCTGCGCCAGTTTCTGGCTCTGCTTGATCTCTTTCCTGGTCATCATTGTCGGCATTCCTCCCTGTATTTATTTGCTTCCAACGGGCGTTGTGGAAATGCTTTTCCAGACGCGCAGGCCCCGGCGGGAAAGGTAGACGGGCAGTGTCAGGTAGCCTTTTTGATCAAGCACCTTCTGCATTTCCCGTTTTTTCGACATGTCCCCATCCGTCAGGATGGCTATGGAACCACCGTCGCCTCCGGCCCCGTTGACTTTACAGCCCAGTGCCTGATAATTGCCCGCTACGGAAATGATGTCCTCAAACGCGTCGCAAACAAGGTTATTGTGCAGTAAGCGTTGCACCGCGGTGTTCGCATCGAAGATTCTGCCCAGCTCAATAAAATTACCGGCCTGTAGCGCAGGCCTGGCCTGCTGGGCCAATTGCCGCAGTCGTTCGATGCGCTGGTCTTTATCGGGCGTAGTGCCGAGCCCGGCAATGACCATCTTGTGGATTTTGGACGACTGGTGGGGCTTGCCTATATAAGTCAGGACCAGGCGGTGTTCAAGCTCCCACCAGATAGCGTCGGTAATCGCTATCGGGGAAATCGTTGTTTTGGGAAAATCGGTTATTTCAATGAGGTTGATTCCACCATACGCGCTGGCGAGCTGGTCCTGAACACCGCATTCCAGTCCCAGTTCCTTTGTCTCAATGGAATGGGCCAGGGCGGCAATTTCATGCGGCGCCAATTTTTTACCCGTAAGCGCATCCAGCGCGCCAATCAGGGCCACGGAAACGGCGGCGGAAGTACCCATCGAGGCGCCGGGCGGGGCATAGGAAAAGACGTTGATTCGCAAGGCAAGATCCTGCGGGAGCGCCATGCACTTGATCGCCGCCTCGATCAAGGGGTGTTTGTCATACACGATATTATCCGGATCCAGCGTATAGGATGTACCGTAATTCTCGGTTGAAACAATCAAGCGACCATCCGACTCACCGGGCGTCATCGGATGGACTTGGACTTCGACATAAGGATAAATGGCGACATTGAATACCGCCCCGTATTTCGCAAAATGGGTGTCGGTCCAGCCGCCAACATCGCAGATACGTGTCGGCGCCACGGCGTTGATAACAAATGGGTACATGCTTTCTTCCAATCCTATGTGATTTATATGCAAAAGCAAGACGTTACTATGGCGCTGGCGAACTATTTTAAGTGCTTTTGGATGTCGCCGCAGAGAGCGGGTTTTTTCATCGCCGCCGTGCCGATGGCCACGGCATCGGCGCCCTGCTCCAAAACACGGCGGGCGCCCTCCAGATCTTTAATTCCGCCGCCGGCGATTAAAAAAAGACAATGGCCGGCAATTTGCTTCAATGCCTTTAAGCCTGCGGATCCCGCCGTGGTCTTGCCTAAGTTGATGCTGACAATCGGCACGCCAACCTCAGTCAACGTGTCCACCGCGGCAATGGTGGCCGGCAGGTCGCCGAGTCCGATTTTGAAGATTACCGGAATGGTGGCGGCATTCAATATCGCCTTGGCCCAGCGCCGGAGCGATTTGGAATTACCCCTCTCGCACAGTGCTTCGCCAAGGCCATTACGGACGAACATGGCCATCACCGAATGCGCGCAGAGCGAGGCGTAATCGGCGCCCGCCTCCTGGGCGGCAACCAGGAAATCCAGCGTGTGTTGAAGTTCGATGCTGATGACACTGACGCCTACCTTGGCGCCACCGGCCCGGGCGGCTTGGACGTGTTTACGTAGATAGGGTGCATAAACCGACGGATCGGGCTTGAAAACGAATTTTGCAGGGTAGGGGACTTTATCGTGGGAATCAACGATATACGTTCCCATCAGCACTAACGCCGCGCCGGCGCCATGCTGGGCGCAGTAGGGGCCATCCCCATATCCGCCCAGTTCGGCCAGAACAACGCCATTTTTCAATTCCGTAAAACTGTTCTTGGATATGGCATTCATAGTTACGATCCAAGTCTATATTCTAAACCCATAAATCGCCATTTCAAACACGAAACGCGCGAAATATTTGCCTGCCGCCCATGTAATACGTCAAGAAGGACATTTGCGCATGCCGGCATTCCAATGCCCCGCCCAAGTTCAACATTCGCGATCCCAACTTGAAACTGATTCTGCAAGTCGCCTATTTACACCAAAGGCCGCACCTTCCGATTATCTCGCTGGCTTGTCCTGCGAAGCCTTGGCAAAGCGGGGAACGTGCGGCCTGAACTGTGCTGATCTGTTATTTATTCCGCTTTCATGGCGCGAAGCGCGCCATAAATAGGTACGCTTCTATCTTCTCTTCGATTTTCGACCTTCATCCGTTGCTTTTTCCCTGCCGTTCTTCCATCGTCACCCGGAATTTGCCTCCTCATTTCCCATTTGTTATTCCAATTTTATTCGATTTTTCCATCACCGAATCGCCCTGAACCACTTTAGCACCCTCTTTACTCTTCGATAATCTCGTGGTTGTGTTTCCATTAAGACCTGATCAAGGAGATTATTGATCTTTAATGCCGTGCTTGGTGTACAAAGCAAGCTCGACGCGTTTTACCTTAATTAGTTCCCCCTTTAGCATGATAAAAGAAAATTTATTCCAGCCCTTGCGAAGACTCTTTACCGGCACCGCAAAATCACGGTATGCTGTCCCTATTTCAGGAATCCCCTCACGGTACGACTGTGGAAACAGTTCTCCTTCATGAGTCATTTCGGAAAGCGCCGCGCTGTCATTGGCGCACGCGGCCAGCCGCCTCTGTTCCCATGGAACCGAGGCTTGGACACGCAGAATGGCAGACTTAAACTGCTCCCGCACTGACCGTTTCCCAAAATCATCCGCCACATGGATAAAAATATCCAGCGGATGGGGCATATATAACTGGGCCGGCAATATCCGCCCAAGCCCCACATCGTCACGTCCTCCCATATAATAATGCTTGGGCTCCTTCGCCAGTTCCTTTTTATCCGTAAGATCGCGCAGAGCAGGAAAGTTCGGTTCGCATTTATCCAGTTTTTTTTGATCACCAAACGTATAGTCCCGGTAGTAAACAAAGTTAAACAAACTGATCCCGTCTGCACCGCGGTCAAGGTAACTGTAGGCGGTGCTTCTGATAATTTCCGTGGTCATTTTTCGCGTTAGTTCGGTTCCAACCTCAAGCCACTGCTCGACATCACTGCATTGCGTAAGCTCAGCATAGAGCGGCATCTTGGGGAAGGCCTTGCGATACCATTCAAGGTCCATTTCGGAAGAGCTGATATAAAAAGGGGATATATTGATCATGTCAATCAGCCCGCGCTTTACCCATTCAGCCACATCCAGTCCCTCAATAAGATTCAGATCGTTCCGGCCAAAAATCCGCACACACAGCGGAAGCCGCCGCCCCTTGCTGTCTAAAAATGATCGGACGCGGGCGACATAATCGGTCATAATTGCCGTTTTTTCGGCCCAATTCATTGAATAGGGAAAATACCATTGCCAACGCAGGCAATCGAGTTCAAGCCCGTCAATCTCGTAACGTTCACAAAGTTCACGGATGAAACCGAACTGATAATCGCGGACTTCCGGATGGGAAAAACTGAGGGCAAGGCGCTGCCATGGATGCCCTCCTTCCCCAATTCGATATTCAGGATGAGAAAGATAAAAATCGGAAAGCCCCGGGCAGGCTGGATCATCCAACCCATGACACTCGTTCATCCGCCAGGTCAGGAAAAAATCAATACCCTTTTCCCGTGCGCGCTTGAGCGAAAGCCCGATCAAATCGTTCCCTCCCAAAATGAACTCCCTGAAACGCGAGAATGTCTTGCCAAACATGGTGCTGGAAGGATATACAACAGTTTTTCCCCGGTTCCGCCAATGAGGGCAATGGTCGGAATCCCAACCGGGCAGCAAATCCATGCTTGGAGAAAGAAGCAACAGATCGCATCCGGCCTCAACCACTTCATCCACATAGCCATTGACCTGCGCCAATCCAACCGGCTTATTTATATCCTGGTAACGGCTGGAATTGCTGAAGACGCAGAATCCGTCATGATTGAACAATATCCGATACTTTTTCGCCCGCGATTGCATTGTTTGATCTCCGCCTATGGCTTTTATGCCGTTATACCGACTCGTTTAACTGACAATCATTACTTTGATGAATTCATGGTTTCCTCATCCTGCTTTTTCTACAAGGGATAAAAGGGATAAGAAGGGATAAGGGAAAGGGATAAGGGTCACGTCTCGACAAGCGACATTTGGCGCAGGCATTTGTTTGTTTGTTTGTGCAGCACGGCATCAGTTTTAAGCCGATGACAGAACCGCTCGGTTGCCTTTCCGATTGTCTTGTAATCCAATCCTCCGGCACATTCCCCTATCTCTCTCAGCGTCATCCCGCTGCGCTTGCGTGCAAGATACAGCGCCAT
>JAPLSY010000079.1 GCA_026398415.1 Kiritimatiellota bacterium
CCGCTGGAAGTGGGTTACTACTTCCCCTCGATTACCTGGTCGGACTATGACGGGGACGGCGACTTGGACCTGACTAAATCCACCGGCGTAGAGGTGTACCTCAATGAGGGGGACGCCAAGACCCTGCGCCTGGGTCAGTTGGTCAACCCGGTGCTGAAGGGACAGCGGCGCTTGGAGCGGGCGGGACTGCGGGCTTATGACATGGTGGACTTCGACAAGGACGGCGACTTCGATCACGTGCTCATGGCGAATTCAAGCCCAGATCTGGAGGTGAATGAGTGGCAGGACGGCTTCTTCCGCCGCAGTTTCGTCGTCAGCGTGGATCCCGAAAAGAAGGATTGGTACGGGTGTCCCGATCCGCCCGAATATTATGCGATGTACGGGAATGTCCAACTGGTGGACTTCGACGGGGACGGCGACCTGGATGTGGCGGCGACCTCGGAACATTCCTGGCGGTTCGGCTATATCCACTATTACGAGAATCTGGGAACCAATGGGTACGCCCCGGAAGTGGAATGGCGGCCCATGGCCACCTGCGATTACGTGCGTTTTGTCGAGGGCAAGAACGGCCAGGGCGCCCATGTGGATGCCCAGACCTTCCTGGATTTCCTGTCCTACCGCACCAAGGACAGCCTGGACCCCGCGGCGGGGAGCTTGTCGTTCTGGTTCCAGCCCGACTGGGATGCGACCGACGGCAGTGATCACTATTTCTTCTATACCGCGCCCACGCCCGCGGCGGCAGACATCAGTGCCCGGGATTTGGAACATTACTACACGGGTATCAAGTCCGATCTTGTTCTGCCCAAACCCTTCGCGCTGTTCAAGACGAAGGCCGGGACCCTGCAACTGCAGATTGGCAAGACGGGTGCCGAAACCCCCGTGCTGGATTGGAAAACTGGTTCCTGGCATCGCGTGGAGGCGCGCTGGGGCAAGGAAGGTTGTTCGGTGGAGGTGGACGGCCGGCGACTGGCCGAGTCTACCGAGCCGGTAGCCGCCGTGCCGGTTGGTCGCCGCATGTGGGTGGGCAGCCGCGCCTGGATGGGTGTTCAGCGCGAGCGCGAATATCCGGGCCGATGGGTATTGCATCCGACCGATTTTTCGTCGCCCGTCGACGGTGTGCTGGATGACTTCGAGATCCGCGACGCAAAGGGGCAGGCGTTGTTTACCCTCGCCTTTAACGGGAACGCCGACTCCGCGCAGGGCCAATCCGGGGCCCGCACCAAGTTGGGATACCGGTGCGCCCCCTGCTATGCCGATTTCAACGGAGACGGGTTGATCGACATGGTGGCCATGATCAGCGACGGCCGCCGCGGGCGCGGGTCGAAACCGGAGCACCGCAATTGGGGCGACGGCGTGCTGGTTCTGTTTCCGAATGTCGGGACGGCCACCAAACCCAGTTGGGGCGAAGGCATCACCCTCAAGCATGCGGACGGGACGCCTTTCCGCTGCCATATCCGCACCATGATTACGCAGGTGGATTGGGACCGGGATGGCCGCATAGACCTGATCCTCTCCACGGAAAACTACGAACAGGCGGAGTTCAACCGAATTGTGGACCTTTTCCTGAATGTCGGGACGAAGACCGCGCCGGTCTTCGGTCCGCGCCAGCCCATGGACCGGCTCAACAGCCTGTTGAACGCTCACCACGATGTCAAGGTGGCGGCCGTGGACCTGAACGGCAATGGCGAGGACGTCTTGGTCACCTCCACCGACCCGGGCACATGTGTCTTCTACCGCTCCTTCCTGGAGGAGGAACCCGTGCGTGTGCGGGTTGTAGCCGTCGAGCCGGGGCTCTGACCGCGCATGTGATGCACAGGCGCTACAGGGCCAAGCCGGTGGAGAGCGACGAATACTTGATGGAACTGTGCGTGAGAATATTACAAAAGGACAACAACAATGAAGAAAATGAAGAATGCGACTTTGACTGACCTTGACCGGCAAGCGGCGCGTGAAGTACAGGCTTTTCTACCGGACACACTGCTGGATGCCCATGCCCATTTGTACCGCAGGGCGGATCTTAAACTGCCGCCCGGCAACTGGCTTCCCAAAGGACCGGATGAGGCAACGATCGCTGTGTGGCGTCGCTCGCTGGTTCCTTATACAGGCGAAGCGCGCCTTAAAGGCGGCCTGTTTATTGCCATGCCCTTTGTCAAACCAGATGACATGCCTAAGGTAAACAAGTGGCTGTTGGATCAGATTGCCGATCTTCCGCTTGCCAAATGTCTGGCGATCGTAGCACCTAAATCCTTGCCCGCGCAGTTCAAGGGGTTGCTGGAGAATCCGCGCTTTGCCGGCTTCAAGCCGTACCATCTCTATAGTTCCGAGAAACCAACCTGGCAGTCGTCTCCGGCGGAGTATATCCCGGAGTGGGCGTGGAAAATGGCCAATGAACGCGGGCTTATCATCACCTTGCATATGGTCAAAGATGCCGCGCTGGCGGACCCGGTCAACACCAAGTATATCCGGGAACATTGCCGGCGTTATCCAAACGCGCGCTTGATCCTGGCGCATGCGGCCCGCGGGTTTCACGCTCCCAATACTGTCAAAGGTTTGGCCGCGCTGCAGGGGATCGAGAACGTCTGGTTCGATACCTCGGCCATCTGCGAAGCCATGCCGCTGGTTGCCATCTTGGAGGCGTTTGGACCCCGGCGGCTGCTCTGGGGGAGCGATTTCCCGGTATCGGAAACGCGGGGTAAATGCGTGACCCTGGGCAACGGTTTCGAATGGCTCACGCCTGACTCTTTGAAGGGGGATCAGGGCCGTTTATTGTCGGTTGCGGTCGAATCATTCCGCGCCCTTAAGGAAGCCGCTGACAGCTTCGGACTGGACGCGGAGGACCTGCGTGACATTTGTGCCGAAAACTTGATGCGTCTGCTCGCGTTCAAAACCGAGTCGGGCACCCGTACCCAGGAGCTCTATAAGCATGCCAAGCTAAAGCGCATCCCCGGCGGCACCCAGTTGCTCAGCAAGCGGCCGGAAATGCTGGCGCCCGACCAGTGGCCGGCATATTTCCGGGAAGCGCGTGGTTGTGAAACCTGGGACCTTGACGGGCGCCATTATTATGACATGTATGGGAATGGCATCGGCGCCTGTCTGCTGGGATTCCGCGATCCGGACGTCACCCGTGCCGTTCGCCGGCGGCTTAACCTGGGCAGTATGTGCACGCTCAACCCGCCGGAGGAAGTTGAATTGGCCGACCAGTTGTGCGCCATTCATCCATGGGCGTCGCAGGTGCGTTTTGCCCGTACCGGCGGCGAGACGGCCGCCGTAGCCGTGCGCATTGCGCGGGCCACTACCGATCGGTCGCTGGTGGCCATCGGCGGATATCACGGCTGGCATGACTGGTATCTGGCCGCAAATCTGGGTGAATCCGACGCGCTGCGCGGTCATTTACTGCCGGGCCTTGAACCGCTGGGTGTGCCCCGCGAGCTTAGAAACACAACCATTCCTTTTCATTTCGATAATCGCGCCGAATTTCAAAAAGTCATCGATGCTTATGGATCGCGCTTGGCGGCGGTCGTTATCGAACCATGCCGCGGTGGTGATCCGGAGCCCGGTTATCTGGAGTTTGTGCGCAAGGAAACAAAAAAATGCGGGGCGCTGTTGATTATTGACGAGATCACGATTGGCTGGCGCCTTTATTTCGGCGGCGCGCATTTAAAATTCGGGATTTGTCCGGACATGGCCATCTTTGCCAAGGCGCTTGGCAATGGGCACCCGATTGGCGCGATCATCGGTACGGCCGAGGCCATGGCAGGCGCTCACGTTTCGTTCATCAGCAGCACCTACTGGACGGAAAGCATCGGGCCGGTGGCCGCGCTGGCCACGCTCCGCAAGATGGGCCGCATCGATGTTCCCGCCCATGTTGCCCGTGTCGGCGGACAGGTTCAGGCTCTGTGGCGTAAGCACGCGGCCGCCGCCGGCCTGCCGGTGGAGGTGAGTGGGTATCCTTGCCTTGCGCATTTTGGTTTCAAGCATGAACAGGCCGAGGTCTTGCGCACCCTGTATACCCAGATGATGCTGGACTGCGGCTTCCTGGCGTCAACCGGCATTTACCCGACGCTGGCGCATAACGACGAGATCGTTGCGCTCTATGGTCAGGCTATAGGCAAGGTGTTCGATCAAATTGCCGCGCTCCTGAAAAAGGGCGATGTTCAAAAAGCCTTGCGCGGGCCGGTGGCGCACAGCGGATTCCGGCGGCTGACATAAGGTTTTCATCAGCTGGTCGGCCTGTTTCTCCGGTACTTTCCTTTTCTTATTGAATTTTCGGGGGAGGTAAGCTACGGTCGCTTCGCAGGCGGCATCAGGTGATGCCTGCCTGTGCAATTACGCTCATTTAATGACATAAACGTAACCCAACGCGAATAAACGTAACCCAACGCGAATAAACGCAACCCAACGAGGAGAAACCGAACTATGAAGCTCCGCATTTCAGCGCATCTGTGTGGCTGGCCAAAAGAGGTTGTGGCGAACCGCCGCAAGGTCATGGAAATCGTCCATGACGCCGGGTACGAAGGCGTCGAAGGTTTTGAAGTCAAGAATGCCGAGGAACTGGTCGAACTGGGCGCGCTGGCGGCCGAATACGGCCTGCATCTGGTGAACGTCCATGCCGCGGACCCGCTCTTGAAAGCCAAGTTCAACGCAACGCTGGGCAACGACGCCGCCGAGGTGCCGGCGGTGTGGAAGCGCGACGGCAAAATAGACCCATCGGACGCGGAACTGGACCAGATTGCCGTGACCATGGGTGCACACATTAAGACGTTCACGAAGTACGGGATCAAGCCCTTCCACCACATTCATGTGAACACCCTTCTGGAAACGGTTGACGACTGCGCGCGGACGCTGAAACACATCCCGGGCTTGTGGTTGCTGTACGACACCGGCCATCTGCTGGCCTCGAACTGCAATCCGATGGACGTGCTGAAACGCTGGCCGGGCCAGATCGCCCATGTGCATCTGAAGAACTACTGGAAGCAGAACCCGGCGGTGAAATTGGACCCGCACAGCCCCGATTTTTATTCTTGGAAGACGAGTCGATTCTGCGACCTGGCCGAGGGCAACACCGGCTTGGACGTGAAGGCCGTCCTCGACGGTCTGGTGGCCATCAAGTTTGCCGGCTGGGTGGCGCTCGAAGAAGACCACCCGAAACGCGACATCGCGGCCGTGGTCCGCGACAACCGCGCGTTCCTCAGGAACCTGGGGTATTGACGCTATCACCTGCGACTAAGCGGAGCAGGCACGATGACGGCTCTGCTCTTACCCTGCGTGCGACAACATTGCCGGCAGGTTGGTGCTTGGACTGGCTGCAGGGTGTAGCTTTGTTGTCCTTTGCCGAAACCGTTAATCGCCATTCGAGAATCATTCATTATTTAGAAAGACCGAGCGACCAGAAAGACGTGTTATGGATGCAAATCGAATGGATCTGAACGGCAGCTGGCGTTTGCGTTGGTCTGCCGGCGAGCAGAGCGGACGTGACTTTAATGCCGAAGTAACCGCGGATGAGGCCAAATGGATGGATGCCGTCGTTCCCGGCGAGGTCCACCTGGACTTGATCCGCGCCGGTCTGTTGCGTGAGCCGACGCTCGGCACGAATTGCCTGGACGCACGCTGGGTGGAGGAGTGTTTCTGGAGCTATCGCCGTACCTTCACACCGCCGGCCGAGGCGCTTGCCGGGCCGGCCTGGCTGGTATTTGAAGGACTGGATTACGCGGCCAGGATTTTATTGAATGGCCGGGAGATCGGACGGCATGCCAACTTCTTTTATCCCTGCCGGGTCAATGTCGCCGGCAAACTGCAAGCCGGCGAAAACGTGCTGCTCGTGGAACTGGAAGCGGGGCTTTTTCACGTTGCCGAAAAATCGGTGGCCGGGTATT
Source organism: Kiritimatiellota bacterium (assembly GCA_026398415.1). GTDB lineage: Bacteria > Verrucomicrobiota > Kiritimatiellia > JAAZAB01 > JAAZAB01 > VSJD01. The sequence goes on from JAPLSY010000079.1 coordinate 5,874, forward strand.
TCGGAGTGATGGACAACACTTTCCTGACTAAGCGGCTCTGGCTGCGCAAGCCGCAATGCTCGTTCAGCTGGGACTGGTCGCCGCGCCTGCTGAATGTAGGCATTTACAAGCCGGTTTGGCTGGAATGGGCTTGTGCCGTGCGGCCCGATCAGTTGGTTGTGCTCAGCGACCTTAACGACGACCTCACCCGGGGCCGTCTGCGCGTGCGCTACGTCGTGGAAGGCTTGCATGAACAGCCGCAAGCGGGGCGGCTACACGCCGTGATTGAAGAAACCGGCCAGGCTTTCAGCGCCGCGGTGGATATCAAGCCGGGGCTCCAGGTTCTCCAGGTGGAGGACGAGGTGGACCATCCGAAGCTTTGGTGGCCGGTTGGGCAGGGGGACCAGGCTTTATATACCGTGCGTGCTTGGGTAGAAATCGGCGGACGTACGGTTGGCGAACAGAAGCGCCGTGTCGGCTTCCGCAAGGTGCGCATCAACCAGGACCCGCATCCGGACGGCGGCCGGTATTTCGTCATCGAGGTCAATCATCGCCGCATATTTGCCAAGGGCGCCAATTTTGTGCCTGCCGACTTGATCTACGCGCGAATTGACCGTGCGCGCTATGAAACCCTGGTGGACCGTGCCTTGGAGGCTAATTTTAATTTTTTGCGCGTGTGGGGCGGGGGGCTTTACGAGAGCGACGATTTTTATGAACTCTGCGATCAACGGGGCATCATGGTCTGGCAGGAATTCATCTTTGCCTGCGGTGCCTATCCGGCCACCAATGAGACTTTCCTGCGTAACGTCCAGAACGAAGCACTCTACAATATCCGGCGCCTGGCCGGCCATCCCAGCCTGGTGGTCTGGTGCGGTAATAATGAAAACCAGATACTTACCCATGATCGTGTATTTGACCCTAACCATCCTGACTACGCGCTCTATCACCTGATTTTACCGCGCCTGCTGAGCGTTGAAGATCCGTGGCGCTATTACCAGCCGAGCAGTCCGTATTCGCCCGAGCCGGGCGACGATCCGAACGCGGATAACGTGGGCGACCAGCACCCGTGGAGCATAGGATTTAACGATATTGATTTTCGCAAGTATCGCAAGATGATCTGCCGTTTCCCGAATGAGGGTGGCGTGCTGGGGGCCAACAGCCTGCCGGCCCTGATGGCCTGCCTCCCGGAGGGCCAGCGGCAGATGAATTCGCTGGCCTGGCGGCTACACGACAACGGCACTGAGCATTGGTATCAAAAGTCCGCACCGGACCGTGTGGTCAGCGAATGGACCGGACTCGATCCGCGCGGCCTGGCCCTGGATGCGTTTGTCTATTACGCCGGCCTGGTACAAGGGGAAGCCCTGCGTGAATATATCGATAATTTCAGGCGCCGCAAGTTCGATTGTGCCTCGGCCATCTTCTGGATGTATAACGATTGCTGGCCGACCACCCGGAGTTGGACGATCGTGGATTATTTCCTGAATCGCACGCCGTCTTTTTACCCCGTACGCCGGGCCTGCGTTCCGCTGGCCCTAGTGGTGGTCAGGGAGGATGCCTGGGTGCGGGTGTTCGGCGTCAATGACACGACCCAGGCGGTAGCCGGTTGCCTGCGGTACGGATTGTTTACCCTGTCCGGCAAATATGTCCTCGACCGGTCGGTGGACGTGAATGTTCCGGCCAACGTCTCCACCGAACTGGCCAAGTTCGAGGCTACGGACTGGGATAAAAACGGCATTGAACAGACCATTGCCTTTGCCGTGCTCAGCGATGGTGACCGTCAACTTGCCCGCCACCGCCTGATCCTGCCGCGTTTCGGCGAGTTAAAATGGGCGCCGGCCAAAGTAACGGTTCAACGTGTCGGCGACCAGGCCGTCTTCCGTAGTCCGACATTTGCCTGGGGTGTATGCCTGGACTTGGACGGGCGGGAGGCCCTGCCTGACAATTTCTTCGATGTCTGGCCGGGCCTGGATTACAGCCTGCCCTGGCCATCCGCGCAACCACTCCCGCGCATTCTGAAAGTCGGCAACCTGGTTTGTGATCATGCAGATTGACATTCCGGGTAAAAATTATAAATTGATTGTTTCATTTCTCCACAGCGGCGCGCAAGCAGGAGGGAAACCATGAAAACGATTGATGTCACCATTGTCGGCGGCGGCATGATCACGCACGACCTGATTCTGCCGTCCATCTATCAGCTCCAGCGCACGGGCGTTGTTGGCAAGATCAGCATTTGTGCGCTCAACACGCCGCCGCTGAAAACGCTCACGGAATCGCCGGAAATCTGCCAGGCATTTCCCGGGCAGAGTTTTACCCCTTATCCGGCCCTGACCGAAGCGCCGGACAAGAATTTCCCGGATCTCTTCAAGCAGGTTCTGGCCAAGATGCCGCCCCGTCAGGCCGTGGTGGTGGCCATGCCGGACCAGTTCCATTATCCGGTGGTCAAGGAGGCTTTGCTGGCCAACCAGAACGTGCTATGCGTAAAACCCCTGGTGCTCAAGCACGCGCAGGCGGTGGAAATCGAAAAACTGGCGCTGGAACGGGGTCTGTTTGTGGGCATCGAGTATCACAAACGGTTTGATCGCCGCGCGCTGATTGCCAAGCGGCAGTATGGCCTCGGCCATTTCGGCGACTTCGTCATGGGGGAAGCCAAGATGATCGAACCTTACTACTATCGGTTATCCAATTTCCAGAACTGGTTCACGGTGGACAAGACCGATCCTTTTGTCTACGTCGGCTGCCACTACGTGGACCTGGTATTTTTCATCACCGGCCTGAAGCCGGTCGAGGTTTCCGTCAGCGGCGTCAAGGGCAAGTTCCCGAATGGCAATGAGGGCTATCTCTGGGCCAACGGCCGTGTGCGCTTTGAAAATGGCGCGATTCTTTCGGTAACCGACGGCTTGGGCTACCCGGACGACGGCGCCGGCAGTAACGAGCAGTGCCTGACCATGTTCTGCGAGGGCAAGGGCAAGACCGGCATGATCATGCATGACGACCAGTTCCGCGGCGTGGCGCACAGCTACTTGGAGGGCATCGGCTGCGCGGGGTCGCATTACAATTATATCAACCCCGATTTTTACCGACTGGTGCCGTGGGAGGGCGAGGGATTTAAGCCGATCGGGTACGGATTCGATTCGGTGGCCGCCACGATCAACACCATCCACCGTATGGAAAACGAGGTGGCGGGTCTGGGCGAAGCTTCGGCCCTGGCCAAGCGGCGCGAGATCATCCGGGCGGTTGATTCCAAGGGTCTTATTGCGACACCGGCCAACAGCTCCATCAACGAACTCGTTGTGGAAGCTGCCCGGATATCCATCCTCCACGACGGCGACCGGGTCCGTGTTGTGTACGGCGCCAAGCCGCATGTTGAATTGTGTCGAGAGTAGGGGAAAGAAAGGATACGTTTTCATGGCCACATATGATTTAACGCCCGTAAGCGTTCCGAAGGTTCACACCAAATACCGTACGATCAAGACCAGCATACCGGTGCCGCAGTCCCTGCTGATTTTTAAAAAACTGCAACAGTCGGAGCCCCGCTCCATGTCCGGTCAGCCCCCGATCATCTGGCACAAGGCCGACAATTTTATCGTCAGCGACAAATGGGGCAACCGCTGGATTGACTGGTCCTCGGGCGTGCTGATTGCCAATGCCGGGCATGGCCGCAAGGAAATTGCCAGGGCGCTAATGGACGAGATTGAGCAGGGCCTGCTGGCCTCCTACGTATTCGTGCACGAGAAGCGCGCGGAACTGACGACGATGCTGCAAGCGCTCGCGCCGGACCCGAAGAACTACAGCGTGTTCCTGCTCAGCACCGGCAGTGAATCCACCGAAAACTGCATCAAGATGGCCAAGACCTATGCCGTGGAAAAATACGGCACGCAGAAGCGTTATATCATTTCATTCCAGAACGCGTTCCACGGCCGTACCATGGGCGCGCAACTGGCCGGCGGCATGCCGCGCCTGAAAAAGTGGCTGGGCCGGTTGGACCCCTCATTTGTGCAGGTGCCGTTCCCGGACGGCTACAAGAACGAGGATACCTCGTTCGACCTGTTTATTAAAACGCTCAAGAATAAAGGCGTCATTTTCAAGGATATTGCGGGCGTGATCACCGAAAGTTACCAGGGCGTCGGCCCCGACTTCCTGCCGGTGAAGTATGCCCAGAAAATGGAGGCGTTTTGCCGCGAGCATGACATCATTATGACCTTTGACGAAGTGCAGGCGGGTTTCGGGCGGACCGGCAAAATGTTCTGCTTTGAGCATTACGGCGTCAAACCCGATCTGATTGCCTGCGGCAAGGGCATTTCCTCCTCCTTGCCACTTGCGGCGGTGATCGGGCGGAAAGACATACAGGGGCTGTATGCGCCCGGATCCATGACCTCCACGCATTCCGGCTCGCCCCTGCCGGTGGCGGCGGCCATTGCCAACCTGAAGCTCATTCAGAAAGAACGCCTGGTGGCGCATGCCGCCAAGCTGGGCAAAATCCTGGTGCCGGAAGTGCATCGCATCCAGAAAAAATATCCGTCCGTACTGGGCTGTGCGCAGGGCAAAGGCCTGGTGGCCGGCATCCAGGTGGTGAAGCCGGGGACGAAGGAGCCCGATGCAGAACTGGCGACGAAGATCAATGTGGCCTGCTTGCAGAAGGGACTGCTCATGTTTGCGCCGGTCGGGATTGGCGGCGAATGCCTGAAGATCGCTCCGCCGCTGACGATCACCGAGGATGCCCTGCGCGAATCGCTCCAGGTGTTCGAGGAAGCGATCGGCGAAGTAATTCAGTGATTAATCGATTTAGAGATTGATCGATTTAAGACTCCTCAATCGCTAAATCACTGAATCACTAAATCCATCAATATTAAAAGGTGTACAATGTCAGTCCCGAAGTCAATGCATGCGGTCGTTGCCCAGGTATTTGCCCGCACCCCGGTGACCGACATTCATACGCACCTCTTCGATCCGGCCATGGGGTCGCTCCTGCTCTGGGGGATTGACGAACTGCTGACTTATCACTACCTCGTGGCGGAAGTGTTGCGTGCCCGGTCGGACATAACCTATAAAGCTTTTTGGGCTATGCCGAAATCGGCGCAGGCGGACCTGATCTGGCAGGAGTTGTTTGTCAAGCGTACGCCGGTGTCGGAAGCCTGCCGCGGAGTACTGACCGTTCTCAAGGCACTGGGCTTGAATGCCAACGCCGAAAGGCTGTCCGATATCCGCGCGTATTTTGCCGCTCAGACGGTGCGCGGCTATGTGGAGAAAGTGTTCAAGCTGGCCGGGGTGGAGCGCGTTTACATGACCAACGATCCGCTGCATCCGGCGGAACGCGCGGTCTGGGAAAAAGGATTTGAACGCGATCCCCGTTTTCTGGCCGCCCTGCGGCTGGATAGTGCGCTCAAGGATTGGCCGCAGAGCGTCGGCAATCTTAAAGCCCTGGGCTATGCGGTGGATTCATCCCTCTCCGGGAGGAGCTTAAGTGAAGTCCGCCGTTATCTCACTGATTGGAGCCAAAAGATTGAGGCCCGTTATATGGCCATCAGCTTGGCGCCGGACTTTGCGTATCCGGATACCACGTCCAGTTTGACGAATCTCATGGTCAAGGCGGTCATTCCGGTGGCCCGCGCGCGGGGCATTCCCGTGGCCCTCATGATCGGCGTGCGCAAGGCGGTTAATCCGGCCCTGGGCGATGCGGGTGATTCGGTCGGTCCGTCCGATCTTGCCACGGTGGAAAACCTGGCGCGCGATTTTGGCGACGTGACCTTCCTGGTGACTCTGTTGGCGCGCGAGAACATGCATGGCCTGTGTGTGGCAGCCCGTAAATTCAAGAATATTGTGCCATTCGGCTGTTGGTGGTTTCTCAATAATCCGTCACTGATCCGCGAGATCACCGCCATGCGCTTGGAAATGCTGGGACTTTCCTTCATTCCCCAGCATTCCGATTGCCGGATCCTGGACCAGCTCATCTACAAGTGGACGCATTCCCGGGTAATCATCGGGGACGTGCTGGCTTCGAAATACGAGGACTTGGTCCAAGTTGGCCGGCCGGTTTCCGAGGCCGATATCCGCCGCGATCTGGCGGCGCTATTCGATGGCCGCCTGATAAACCAGCGGCTGTCTGTCGTTACCGCGTATTGATGTGCGTTCGCGCATAGAGGCGGCGATAGGCCAGAGGTGGCATTCCCTCGTGGCGGCGAAAAATGCGTCGAAAATATCCGGCCTTCTGAAAACCGCACGCTTGCGCGATCTGATCCACGTTGAGGGCGCTTTCGCGCAGTAGCGCCCGGGCTTCGCGTAGGCGGCGTTGATGAATGAAATCCGTCAGTGTAATCCCTTTGACCTGCCGAAAAATCCTTCCGAGGTAGTCCGGGTTGCAATGGAGCTCGCCGGCGATTTCCGCAGTGCTGATCGCGGACTGAAAATGGGCCGTGCTAAACGCTGCCGCGCGTTCGGCCAATACGTGCGCCGTGGAGTCGGTCTTTATTGGCGGCAGGCCCATGTCGGCCGCTTCGCATAGTATAAGCATGACCAGCAATGCTGCAGGAATCGGCTGAAGGGCACCTTCTTCCTGGTCGTTAATGAAACGATGATACAATTCCGCCAGGCGGTCAGGGCGTCGTACGGCAGCCTGTTGGGGAACCACAATGCGATTTTTCGGGGGTAAATGTTTTTTCCAAGGCGCGATCCGGAAGTGAATCCAATAAAACGACAAGTCGCGCGGGTAGGGGCGCGTTCCCCCATGGCGTCGCCCCGGCCACAGGACCAGCGTTTGACCTGTCTCGATGACGAATGCGCGTCCCTGCTCCTGCATGTCAAGGCGTCCCTTCCGCACGAATATCAACTCGTAGGAGTCAATTACCCGATCGGGATGACTGCCGCACCCGCGCGAGATGAAAAGCCCGGCATTGCATGCCGTCAGCGGCTGATGCAGGTCTAAAGCCAGCGTGTTGGTTTTATTCATTTAAAGTCGGAATTGTCCCTTTTTTATACGGTTCTTGCCTCTTGTTCCTTTTATTGTACGTAGTGTAAGTTTGTTGGCAAGTCGGAATCAGTGTCTTTAATAAACTGTTCGAACAATAACACGAAGGGACAAGCTTGTGAAAATCCAGATTATTGATCGTCCCGGCCAGGCGCAATCTAATTTCCATTATCCGGGCAACCGTCCACCGCTCCTGCCCAGCCCGTTGATCAAACTCCCGCTCGGGAGCGTTCGCCCGCAGGGTTGGCTGAAGCATCAGCTCGATCTGATGGTGGAGGGCATGACGGGGCGCCTCAGCGAATTAAGTCCGTTTCTCGCACCTGATAACGGTTGGTTGGGCGGGGAAAAGGAAGGCTGGGAGGAGCAGCCTTACTGGTTTCGGGGGTTTTATGATCTGGCTGTGCTCATGGATAATCCGCGATGCCGTGAGATTGCTGATCGCTGGATCAATGCCATGTTACGAAACCAGTATCCGGATGGCTACTTTGGCCCGCGTTTTAATAAGGCGGTCACGGGCAAGAATGGACAGACGATATGCGATCTCTGGCCGCATATGATTATGTTGGATGCCATCGTGCACTACGCCGAGTATGCGGGTGATGCGCGCGTGGTTCCTTTCGTCCAACGTTTCTTTGCCTATTGCCGCGATTTGCCAGACGAGCGCTTTATCCCGCCCATCCAACCGGGTTATGACAACTGGCGGCCTACTATTCAACATGCCCGGGCCGGAGACATGTTGCCGCATATTTACTGGCTCTACAATCGGACCGAAGAACCGTGGCTACTCGATCTGGCCCGGCGCTTTTATGACCGCATTACGCCGCCGGAAAGCGAATGGCTGGACCATCATGTGGTTAATTTTACCCAGCGGTTCCAATATCCTGGCATTTACTACGCGCTTTCGCATGACCGGGGCCATCTGGAACTCGCCGAATACTGGTACACCCAGCACATGCTTGCCTGGGGACAGCAACCCAGGGGCATTTTTAGCGCTGATGAAAAAATCCGGCCGGGTAAGGTTGATCCCCGGCAGGGTTTCGAGACATGCGGCATGACGGAATTTGCCAAGAGTTTTTACCTTCTTGGCCGGATCAGTGGCAACCCGGCTTACGCCGACCGGACGGAAGATATCATGCTTAACCACTTTCCAGCCGCGCAGGCCCCAGATCTCAAAGGTCTGCATTATTTGACTGCCGCCAATATGCCTCAACTTGACCGAAATGACCATGACTTCAAGAACAAAGGCTTTCAGCTGCCGTATTCTTCTGGAGGAAAAACAGGACAAACATATCGTTGTTGCCAGCACAATGTGGCCATGGGCTGGCCATGGTACGTCCAAAACCTATGGCAGGCGACAGGCGATAATGGGCTGGCCGCCTGGATGTACGGCGCTTCGGAGGTGACCGCCAAGGTCGGACGGGAAGGCAAGGAGGTCGCGATCGCAGAGCACACGGATTACCCTTTCAGGAGCAGTGTGAAACTGACGGTGAAGTGCGCTGGTCAAATCACATTTCCGCTTTATTTGCGGGTTCCGCGCTGGTGCGAAGGCTTCACGGTTGCGGTCAACGCTGAACGGCTGGAGGGCGATGCCCCGGCCGCTTGCTGGGTCCGGATCGAACGATCGTGGCGGAATGGCGACACCGTCGAGATTGAGATGCCCGTGAAGTTGGCACTGACCGTTTGGCCGCGCACGGGGAGTGTCACGGTGGACCGCGGGCCGTTGAGTTACTCCGTCAAGATCGAGGAGGATTGGCGGCGGGCGGAGGGCACGGATGAATGGCCGCAGTGGGAGGTTTTCCCTAAAAGTCCGTGGAATTACGGCCTGGTGATTGACCGCGATCATCCCGCCGCGAGTTTGAAAGTGAAAGAAAAACCGGTCTCGTCCACCCAGCCCTGGTCGCTGGATGCTGCGCCGATCGAGATCAAAGCTAAAGCCAAGCGTATTCCAAACTGGAAGCTGGAAGGCAATACCGTCCAGCCCCTGCAGGCAAGCCCGATCAAGTCAGACCAGTCCGATGAGACGATTAGCCTTGTTCCGCTCGGCTGTGCCCGGCTGAGAATGGCTTGTCTTCCCAGGATTGAGGACGGCCCGGATGCCAGGTATTGGAAATGATTTTAGGCGGAATTTGTCTTATCCTCATAACGTCTCAGGGCGCTCAATAGCCGCGGACAGGCGCCGGATTGCGTAAGTGCCCGTTGCATCATCCGCAGGCCCGGCACCATGTATTTCACGAACTAGGCGGTCTCCGGATTCGCGCTCAGGCGCCCATACGCGCCCAGGGCCTGCGCCAGACGTTCGATGGCCGCCTGATCAATCAGTAGCTGTCTGTCGTTACCGCGTATTGATGTGCGTTCGCGCATAGAGGCGGCGACAGGGGTATTTCCTCGTATTCAACCGGTTGGCGCTTGTAACGGCATTCCCTGGCTCTGCCTATCGCTGTACGGTGCATATCCGGCGGAGTTGCTGTACCACGCGATGCACTGCCCCGGCGACGCGGTCCTCCACGTCGCCGGCCCAGCGCCAGGCCGGGCGGCCATACTCATCGAGGTGCGGGCCACCCTCGTAACCGCCCTCCTCCCACACCCGGCGCGATGGGATATAGGCGACCATGTCATTGGCATAACCGCATATCCAGGCCGAAGGGCCGAACTCGCGCTTGAAGCGCAGGGAGTAATCTACCACCGCTTCGCCGCCGATACCGATGAAGAGCAGTTCCTTGCCGAGCTGCCACGCTTGTACGGGATAGGGGTAGGTTTTCGGAAAAACGATCCCTGCGTCGATCATTTTGAGCATGCGTTTGGCCCAGCGCACGTGTAGTTCGCGCTTGCCATTGGCCACCGGTAGCAGTTTTTCGCGTGTGACCACCTCGTCGTATGCCAGGTCCACAAACTCGAAGGCCGTGCGCAGTCCCGTTGACACTGGTTGCATGGGCTTGGCCAGTACCGCCTCCACTGCCGCGGAGAGCATCTTGCCATAGCCTTCGGCCAATTCCAAGTTCTGGCCACGCGGGATCGGGTTCTGGTCGGCGCCGCAGGCATTGAAGAACATGGCCACAGTGTCGGGATGCTGCGCTTCCAGGTTGACCTGCGCGAAACTTGGATAGTCGCCGCACAATGTGTTGAAGGGTTCGAGGGTGGTCGGGTGGCAGGCATAGCCGAACAGAACACTAAGCAACTTCCCATCCTTGCCTTTCACGGCCAGTACGGGCACATAGTGGTCCACCACGCCTTTGAGGGGTTTGCCCGCAGCCCGTAGTTGCGGGACCACGGCCTCGCTGTTCTCACGGCGGTTGACGGCAAAGGTGCACAGCCCCTCGCCCTTGAAAAGCTGGGCTGGCTGCAAGTTGCCCAACGCCTCGCCAACTGCCACGATCACCTGTTCCACCATCCAATCGGAGTACTCAGCCACCAGCCGCCGCTGCTCATCGTCCAGCGGGTAATAATCCACCAAGTCGTCTTTCAGTACCGGCCCGCAGTGGTTGTGGGAGAAGGTGAACATGAACCCGGCGCGCTCCAGCCCGAAGCGCTGCTGCAACCTGGCATAGAGTCCCTCGTAGATTATCTTGGACATGCCCATATGGTCGGTCGTGGCCAGCACTGCGCACGTTCCGTCGGGGGCTTTGAAGGCGAGCACCTTGACCCACAGGTCATGGATTTTACCATCCGGGATGCGTTTGGATGGGTATCCGGCCAGCCACACCGGCGTCTGTGGTGTGATCACACGACGACTAATGCCAATCTGCCAGTTCATTTCGTCAGTCCTCCCAGAAGCGGCGAACGGGCTGATGGCGGGAATTACCATTGCCAGCCAGCAGCTTTACGCTTTGTTTTTCGAACAATACTACAGAAACGTCGGTTTTTGTGTGAAAAACAATATAATATATTTTCACTTTGGTGTCACGATCTCAGAAACGGTTCGTAGCCCATTTACGGTAAATCCTTTAGAGACTGTTGAAAAATGACGCTCAGCAACTGCGGGCATGCGCCGGATTGCATGAGCGCCCGTTGCATCATCCGCAGGCCCGGCACCATGTATTTCACGAACCAGGCGGTCTCCGGATTCGCGCTCAGGCGCCCGTACGCGCCCAGGGCCTGCGCCAGGCGTTCAATGGCCGCCAGCCAGAACAGTTCCTCCGATACCCGTTGCCTGCGGCTTACCAGCCGGTTATAGGCGTCCAGCAGTATCCTTATCGTCGCTAACGGCAATTCGATATAGGGATCGCACAACAGCGAGGCCAGATCATAGGCCGCCGCGCCAAACCGCATGCCCTGAAAATCGATAAAAAACGGACGGCGCCCCACCCGGAGAATATTGCTCGATTGTAAATCGCGGTGAACCAATACGATGGGTGCCTTCAGCAAATCGCCGGCCACCACGGCCAACTCGTCCAATATCTTCCGCGCCGTCTCCGGCAATGGATGGAGCTGGGGTTGCAGAAAATGACGGATGAAAAACTCGCGTTCCCAGCGGTATAAATCAGGCGAAAACGGCGATACCAAGGCCAGATGTCGCTGCCGGGCCGCGCGAGCGCCCTCCGTGTGCCAGCGCGCGATGGACGCCAGGATTGACTGATAGAAGGCCGTCAGACGCGTCGGCATCCGATTGGCTGTCGGCCAGGTCTGGACCAGGCTTTGCAAGGACTGGTCGCCCAGGTCTTGCATGACAAAAAAATTCTTTTCAGGTGCGTCGAGCAGAATACCGGGCACCGGTAGGCCGATGGATTTCAGGAACCGGGCGTGGCGGGTATAGAGCGCGTTTTCTTCGCGTTCCCGGCTGTAGCGCACCAGGATGACCCGCCGGCCCTGGCTTTCCAGGCGCGTAAAATGCCGTGCCGATCCGCGCGGCTCAAAAGGAATAACCGTGGTTTCAGCCGGGATCCAGCGCAGGCGCTGCAAGGCCATGGCCAGCGGAATGTCAGCCGTGTTCCCGGGTGTGGATAGCGAAAATGCGGAACGCACCGCCACGCGCGGCACGCGACCATGAACCTCACAGCCCTTCCCAATAATGGCCTGCTCCACGATCGCGTCCGCGGCGACCCGCGCATCGTCCCAGATGACGGCATTCGCAATCCGCGCGCCCTTGCGGATCATGACGTTATGGCCGGCGGACAGAAATCCGTTGAATCGAATCCGGCGCCGCCAAGCGCGCATGGCGCGCAGACGATCCGGAGCCAACAGGCGCGCGCCGGGCTTGCGGGCGATAGACGCCTCCAGAATTTCGCGATGGGCCTGGAGATAGTTGTCGGGTGTGCCGATATCTGCCCAATACGAATGCGCCACGCAGACGCCGGCAATCTTCCAGTCAGCGACAATAGCCTGCCGATAAGCCTGGACAATGGTCGCAAAGCCATTTTTGGGGATGAACTCCAGGATGCGCGGCGACAATAATTGCAGGCCGCAGAATGTATAAGTGCCTTCAGTTCCCGGACGGCTGCTCGCAAAATTGGTGATCCGGCCGCCGGTCATCTCCACCGTGCGCGGACCGTGTTCGGCGTTCAACCAAAGCGCGGCCAGCACCCGGGGCTGGTGAAAGGCCGTAACCAGTGCACGGGGATCAAGGTCCGCGGCGATATCGGCGTTGATCATCCAGAAGGGTTGTGCATCCAGGAACCAGGCCGCGTGGCGCAAGGCGCCGCCGGTGCCGAGGATCTCCGGCTCAAACGACAGGGCAACCCGGGGGCGGAGCGCCGGCCGGTGACGGATATAGTCGCAGATTGCTTCGGGCTGATGATGCAGGTTGATCAACACGTCCGCGACGTCCCAGCGCGCCAGCATATCCAGGATATGCCCGAGCACCGGCTTGCCCCATAGCGGCATCATGGGCTTCGGGGTGTCCAGGCTCAAGGGGAGCATGCGGGTGCCAAACCCGGCCGCCAGAATGACAGCTTTGCGGGGAAACAATATCGATGCGTGTGTTTCCATTGCGTACTCAACTTACAGGCTTGCCGAATGAATGAAAAGAAGTAACTATTCAGGAGGTTCAGTGATTCACGGTTGTCGATGCGCAGGCAATTGTGGCAACCATTGAACTGTGAACCGCTGAACCATGTATCCTTGAACCATGCTTATCTTATCCATAGATCAATCCACCGAGACCGGCAGTGCCGCCATTCTGGATGACCAGCGGCTGGTGGCCGAGCGGCATTGGGCCGATACGCGCTTGAGTCGGCAACAACTGTTTCCCAGTTTGAAGGCCATGCTGATGGAAACAGGCCTTGAGCTTGGCGCCATTCAGCTCTATGTGGTTGGAGTAGGGCCGGGTTCCTATAGCGGTTTGCGCGTGGCATTGGCGGCGGCAAGGGCCATGGCTCTTGCCGGCAAGACGCCGGTCTATGGTGTTACCAGCGCGGAAACGCTGGCTTGGCAGGCGGCAGAAGCCGCGCGCGCGGCACGGGTGCGGATTGTCGGCGATGCCCGCCGCGATCAGTGGTGGACACGTTGTTTTCGGAAATGCGATGTCTGCATGAGTCCGGTTGGTGATTGGGCATTGGTACATTCCAGCGCGTTCAGGGCCGGTGATGGCGAAGTGGTAGCCACGTCGGATTGGGCGCGGATTGGCGCGCTTTTACAGGCGGCCGTTCCGCCCGCCGTTACGCTGATCGCGCGCGCATTTTTACCCGACGCGGCAACACTTGGCCGATTGGCGATTGCACGCCTGACACAGGGCCTTGCCTCCGAGCCGCTGACGCCCATCTATTTGCATCCTGCCGTGCACGCCAAATCTGGCGATGCCAAAACCGGCGGTTGTCAGGCGGCGGGCCTTCCTGTATAGTGTTTGCCGCAATGGGTATGAGTCGGAGCAATTGATTGGGAGAGATACATGTATATTCCGGTTGTTAAAGAAGTCCTGCCGTTTTTCTTTGGGTCCCTGGTTGTGTTTGGATTGCTGGGATTGATCTGCAGGCGGTTCCAGTGGAAGCGGACGGCCTGGGTCTTTTTTTTACTGGGCGTAATCGCGGCGTGTTACATGCTCTATTTCTTCCGTGATCCTCAGCGGACGCCGCCCTCGGATCCGGCCGTAATCGTGGCCGGCGCCGATGGGGTGGTAATGAGTATCAAGGAGATTCGGGAAGATGTGTATCTCAAGACGGATGCGGTGCGGGTCAGCATTTTTCTGAGCTTATTCGATGTGCATGTCAACCGCGCCCCCGTCGCAGGTAAGATCGCGTTCCTGGGGTATTTTCCCGGCAAACGTTACTTCACGTTTCAGGAGAAGTCTTCGGAATTCAATCAACACAATTCGATCCTAATCGAGGGGCCGCAGACCCGTTGCCTGGTCAACCAGATTGTCGGGCCGGTGGCCCGCCGCGTGGTTTACTGGCTGAAGCTGAACCAGATGGTCCAAAAGGGGGATCGCATCGGCATGATGAAGTTCGGGTCGCGGCTTGATATGGTCTTTCCGAAAGCCGACGTGAACGTGGTGGTCAAGCCGGGCGACCGGGTTCAGGCCGGGTTGACCGTGGTGGCCACAATGAAGCAAAAACTATAAACGAGGATGTTCCATGCCCATTAACTGGCGACAAATTGTGCCTACGTTGTTTACTTTGGCCGCCATGCTGTGCGGGTTTTTCAGTATTCTGTTTGCGCTGGAGGGGGAGAGCTACTATCTGCTTTCGGCCCAGTTTATCATGTTGGCCATGATCCTGGACGGGATTGACGGCAAGGTGGCCCGCTTGCTCAAGGGAACGAGCGCCTTCGGCGCAGAGCTGGATACCTACGTGGACATGACGGCCTTCGGCCTGGCGCCGGCCATTCTTATCTACCAAGTGGCCCTCCAGCGTCATGATGACTGGCGGATTGCCATGACAGCCCTGGTGGTGCTCTCCGGCATGATCCGGCTGGCGCGCTTCAAAGTTAAGGATCCGTTGCGCGGGCAGGGGGGCTATTGCGGCCTGCCGATTACCGTGAGCGCCGGCTGGGTGGCTATGTTTGTCTTGCTCAGCGAAACGCGTACGTTCGGTGATTATTTCCGCCTGGGACAGGGACCGGTGGGCGTAATATTTTTATTGGGTGTCCTGGTTATGATTGTTTTGCAAGTGTCCAACGTGCCGTATCCCAAGCCGACCAAACTGACTGCGGTGTTCGTTCCCAGTATTGTCCTGGTGGCCTTGCTGTTTGTGCGCAACATGAATATCGCTCCCAAGGCGGCGCTCGTGATCATGGTGGCCGGGCTGATTTACCTCGTGTTGGGACCAGTTTACATGCATACGGTCAAGTCGCGCGCGGCCAAGCCCTGTCCGGGCGGTCAGGCCCAAATTGATGAGGCCGACTGATTTTTATTGGCACTTTTCTGCAAGGACCAATTATGGCGAACGTGCGCATTACCCGGCGGGAAGCGAAGCGCCACCTGTCCGGTCTGGTTGACGATCTTGCCCGGCACATTGACTTTCTCGGCGAAGAAGGCATTACGGAAGTTGCTTGCTCGCCGGCCATTGCACCCGAAAGTCTGCCGGTGCCGGGTACTCCCCGTAAAATTTCTCCGCAACCGCCTATGCCGCTGGCGCCGCCAGTTTCCGATGCCGATGCCAGCGCGGAACTGAAGGCCATTGCCCAGACGGTGGCCGCCTGCAAAAAATGCGGGTTACATGCAAAACGTCGCCAGGCAGTACCGGGGCAGGGGAACATTTACCCTGATGTTCTTTTTATCGGCGAGGGGCCCGGCGAGGATGAAGATAAGCAGGGCCTGGCCTTCGTAGGCCGGGCAGGCCAGATGTTGACGCGACTGATCACCCGCATGGGTTATACCCGCGACGAGGTTTTTATCGCCAATATCGTCAAATGCCGCCCGCCGAATAACCGGAAACCTTTGCCCGAAGAGATGAATATGTGCCGGCCTTATCTTGAACAGCAAATTGCCGTCTTGAAGCCGAAAGTGATCGTTCTCCTGGGCGCCAGCGCATTTGAGGGACTCATTCCGCGCGACTCGCCATGGATAACAATATCGAAAGTGCGCGGCAAATGGCTTGAATACCAAGGCATTCCAACCATGCCCACTTTTCATCCTTCCTACCTGTTGCGCAATCCGGCAGCCATGTGGGATGTCTGGAACGATATGCAGTTGGTATTGACCCGCCTTGGCCGCACCCCGCCGCCCGCGCCCGCCAAAGGCAAGTAATCTTCTTACGCCAGCGCGAACCGGTTGTTTTTGAAAACAACGGAGGGTGTGTCGGCCGGTTGTCGGTTCAGGCGGCGGCCCAGCAGGCGTAATGGATTATCGTGGCCGACAGTCCACAATTCCTTTTCCGTCAGCAGATTCAGCGAAGCCAGAAAATTCATGCACTGCAGCATGGTGGCCGAGGACCCGGCCAGATAAGGAGTGTCCTTGAACCCGATGCGACCGGAGGGTTCCAGTACGACCTCATGGTCTTGAAAATGATAAACACCCGGTTTTAGTCCGCCCACATCCGTTGCATCGCTGACAACGATAAAACGCTTGATGGTTTTAGCCCGCAGAGCGACCTTGATGAAATCGGCGGGCAAGTGATGGCCGTCGGTTATGAAAATGCTCGACAGGTCATCGCAGGCCAATTGCCACCAGAGCGGGTTCTGGTGCCGGTTAATCATGTTGGGCATACCGTTCCCCAAATGCGTGCATAACCGTGCGCCGGCTTGAACCGCCGCTTCCATGACGTTATCGTCCGCCAAGTGATGCCCGAACGATACAACCGTGCCGTTTGTGGACGCATAGCTGATCAGCGGCAGAGCCCCCTCGACTTCGGGCGCCAAGGTCAACAGCACGATCCGGCCTTCGGCCCATTCCTGGAAACGCTTGAATGTCTCCACGTCCGGCTTGATGATGTGTTCCGGCGGGTGCGCACCGCGGGCGCCCTCAATCGGTGAAATGAACGGGCCTTCCATGTGAATGCCCAGCAGGTGGGGCTTCAATTCCTTGTCGCGCATGGCAGCGGCCAGGATCGGGAGGTTGCGACAATACATATCCATGGGCCCGGTGCACACGGTGGGACAATAGGCGGTTGTCCCGGCCTTGGCCAAATAACGCGTTACCGCGCGCACCTTCTCCAGCGTCAGATCCATGGATGAAAAATTAACGCCAATATAACCGTTCTGCTGAATATCAACAAACCCAGGGTGTTTCATGGCAGGCTCCTTTCGGCATTAACCGGCAATTGACTGCTAATAACTGGTTGCTTTTTAATCCACGGCGGCGTCTCGGGTAATAGCTGGTTGAATTCCGCAATCAATGCTTTTTCATAGGCGCCACCATAGGTTCCATTCAGGAATTTTTTAAAAGCCTCCTTTTGAAAACGCTCCCAGGAAGCTTCCTCATGGCCCGGATTGATTGGGAAGAAATGACCATTCACGCCTTGCACTGCGCTTAAGTCGCCGGGCGCGTCGCCGATCATCAGGATACGGTCGGCCGGGTAGTGTCGCTGCGTCGCCATCTGCAGGTGTTCCTGCTTGGTGCCGAGTTCCTGGCCGGCGATGACCTTCACATAATCCATAAGGTCATGCGCCTGCCATTCCCGCACCAGGGCTTCCGTGGGCGTCTGCGATACGCAAATGGCGTCGGCCTGAGCGCGAATCTGGTCCAGACTTTCCCGCACCCACTTGAAGGGCGGCACGTTTTTCACCGTCCTGGCAATTTTGGCGTTGACGTCCTTGCTCCATTTTAAAACGGCGGCCAGTTCCTCGTCGCCGGTTTCCCTAACCAGTTTTTCCAGTGTGGGGTTGCCAAGTGGCATGCCGGACTCGATGAACTTTTTCAGCGACGTAAAGGCCGGCAGCTTGATCCCGGAAGCCAGCACCTCGGGGCGGTTGCGAAGCAGGTCGATGCTCAGGAGCAGACAGGGAAACCGGTTCCGGCCCCGGTACTTGGAATACAGGTTCGCGAACTCGGCCGATTCGCGCACGTAGCGCTCGATTTTTTCAAGGTGCCATTGCGACACAATCAGCTTGTGAAAACATTGCTTCTGCTTGATCTCCATGGTGGGGAAGATACAGCCGTCGGAATCAATGCCAACAAACGCTTCGTGTTGCGGCTTAAAATTGACCAGATCTTCCCTGGTGAATACGCGATCTTGGTTCATAAGAACTTCTGCGCGTCGAATAAACGGACGGCGCCGACTGTGGTGGGCGCCGCCCGGTTGAGTGGCCTAAGCGGTGTAGATGGATGCCGAGGTGGATCCGCCCCGGCCGGTCCAGTTGGTATGGAATAATTGGCCGCGCGGCTTGTCCACGCGTTCATACGTATGCGCGCCAAAGTAATCGCGTTGCGCCTGCAACAGGTTGGCGGGCAGACGCGCGGCCCGGTAACCGTCGTAATAATTCAAGGCGCTGCTGAGCGCGGGCGTCGGAATGCCGAGCTTGACGGCCGTCTGGATGACGCGCCGCCAGGCGCCTTGCGCCTGCTTGACCGCATCCGCGAAGAATGGATCGAGCAACAGGTTGACCATGTTCGGGTTGTTGTCAAACGCCTCCTTGATTTTACCCAGGAACGCGGAACGGATGATACAGCCGCCGCGCCACATGAGCGCAATACCGCCATAGTTCAGGTTCCAGCCGGATTCCTTGGCCACGGAACGCATCAGTTGGTACCCCTGCGCGTAAGATACAATCTTAGAGGCATAGAGCGCCTGCCGGAGGTCATCGATGAATTTAGCTTTATTGCCGGAAAACTTGGCAGTCTTGGGGCCGGGGAGAACCTTGGCGGCGGCCACGCGTTCCTCCTTGAGGGCCGAGAGACAGCGGGCGAACACGGCCTCACCGATCAGCGTCAGCGGCTGGCCGGCGTCGAGCGCGGCCATGACGGTCCATTTGCCGGTGCCTTTCTGACCGGCGGTGTCCAGGATTTTGTCCACCACCTCTTCGCCGGCTTCGTTCTTATAACCCAGAATGTCGCGGGTGATTTCGATCAAGTACGAATCCAGTTCGCCTTTGTTCCAGGCAGTGAAGACCTTGTGCATCTGTTTGTTGGTTAACCCCAAGCCTTGCCGCATGAGTTGGTAGGTTTCGCAGATCATCTGCATATCGCCGTACTCGATGCCGTTGTGGACCATTTTGACGAAGTGGCCGGCGCCGTTTTCGCCGACCCATTCGCAGCACGGCTCACCCTGTTCGGTTTTGGCCGAGATTTTCTGGAAGATCGGCTTTACGAATTCCCACGCGGAGGGCGAGCCGCCCGGCATGATCGAGGGCCCGCGCAGTGCGCCTTCCTCGCCGCCCGAAACGCCGGTGCCGATATACCGGAGACCTTTACTCTCCAGGTATTGCGTGCGGCGGGTGGTGTCGGGGAAATGGGAGTTGCCGCCGTCAATGATAATGTCGCCCTTTTCCAGGAGCGGAATCAGCGCTTCAATGAATTCGTCCACCGGCTTGCCGGCCTTGACCATCAGCATGATCCGGCGCGGTTTTTGCAGGGCATTGACCAGTTCCTGAAGCGAATGGGCGCCGATAAACTTTTTGCCTTGCCCCCGCCCTTTGATGAAATCATCCACTTTCGACACGGTCCGGTTGAACACGGCCACGGTGAACCCGTTGCGTTCCATGTTCAGCACCAGGTTCTCGCCCATGACCGCCAGCCCGATGAGTCCGATATCTGCCTGGTTCATTTAGTCTCTCCTTCAGGTATTTTTTTGAATGGGTTACAACGTCCTCTTTTTAGGACAAGCGTTCAGGAATGCAAGTAAAAAATATTACAACTATTCAATGGATGTCCTTGACAAACGATAAAAAAACAAGGAAATTAACAATCAGCCCGCCTGCAACGCTATGCGTAGCATTGCGGGCAGGGAATAATGCTGGCGGCGTCAAATGGCAACGCCATGTTCGAATGAAAGTTAAGCGCATGCCGTATTCGTGTTTTCCAATTCGATCGATGCGCCGCATGGGTCTCTGGGGACTTTTGCTCGTTTTGGCTTCCGGCGCCCAGGCCGGAGGCTGGGTGCAAGACTTGCCCGACAGGACCGTTATTCATTTGCAGGTCACGGATCTGCCCGATCCATCGTATCCCGAAGCGAGTAACCAGGGCGATGTGGCCGTGATTAAGGAAATGGTCCGCCGGTTTCCCGCCCTGTTCGCGGAACGCTACCGCGCCACTTATACGCGCAATCCGGGGAAGTACGGCCGCCATCGCTGGGACCGCGTGGAATTGGACGTGCGCAAATTTTCCGGCATCAAGATCGAAGGCATGGGGGGCGGCACACTGTTGGCTATTGCCGGCGGTGTTGCGCCCGATGTCCTCGACGTATATTTCAACTCCTCCGACCAATACATCAGTCAAGGGTTCTTGTATCCACTGGACAAGCCGGAAGACAACTATTTCACCGGTATGACGGAAGCGGAGAAAGCGTTTTGTATTCATCCCAAAGTCATGCCGGGCATATATCGCAAGGGACCCGACGGGCAGAAGCATCTGTGGGCCATGCCGCGGGGCGGTGTCAAGGGCTCAATTATGCTGTACCGGAAAGATCTGCTGGACGCGAATAATGTGCCCTATCCGAAAAATGACTGGACCTGGGATGATTACTTTGCCATTTGCAAGAAAGTGACCGACCCCGGCAAAGGCATCTATGGCGCGGTCTTTCCGATCGGCTTTTTTGAAGGCGGTAATTTTATTCCGTATCTCTGGGGGGCCGGCGGCGAGATGATGGAATATAATGAAGCCAAGGATGAATGGCGGGCGGTGTATAACTCCCCGGCCGGGGTCCAGGCGCTGGATTTTTATACGCGGATTTGCAATGAAATCTGGCACGACAAGAACGGTCGCAAACGCTATGGCTATGTGATGCGGGCGCCTGCCGATTCGAAGGATATCTGGTACAAATGGAGCGAAGGCCGGATCGCGTTCATGGGGCAAGATATTGACGAAAAGATGTTCACGCAAATCAATCCGGATCTGACCGGCATTGTGGTGCCGCCCAAAGGCCCTGGGGGCCAGCGGGGCACGTCATTAGGCTCGCGCTTGCAGGGGATTTTCGCGGGCATCAAGGATCCGGTGATCCGCGATGCGGCCTGGGAGTTTATGCGCTTTTTGGATTGCGAAGATGCTGCCCGTATCCGGACCCGCTTCCAGGTGGAAGGGGGCCTGGGGCGTTTTGTCAATCCCAGTTATTTGCGGATGTTTGGCTACGAGGATATGCTCCGTTTTGCGCCGAAAGAAATCGAGGAGTGTTTTAAGATCTCGCTCGCAACCGGCCGGCCGCCGGCATCTGGCCGCAATTTTAACGGGATTTCCCAGATAATGACCAAGCCGTTGGTCAAGGCGGCGGATTTGACGATCAATGGCACGATGCCGGACGATCCTCGCGAGCGGACCGCGCTCCTGCAATCTCTCCTGGATGAGTCCGCCCTTGAAGCGAACGAGAGGATCGTCGGCCGGATATCCCCGCGGGAATTGCTGACGCGGCGCGTTTCGGCCGGGGTTGTGCTGGTGCTGATTGGCATTACCTTTGGGTTCGTGTTCCGGAATATCGCCAAGGTGTTCGCGCCGCCGCCCACCGCCACCGGCGTGCCGACGGGCTGGGGGTTCCGCAAGTATATGTGGGCTTATGTGATCCTGGTGCCAGCGGTCCTGACCATTCTCGTGTGGAGCTATCTGCCCCTGTTGATCGGGTCCAAGATGGCGTTCCAGGATTACCGCATCATGGGCGGTTCAGCATGGGTGTGGGTGGATAATTTCGGCGCGGTGCTGTGGGATGCGGACTGGTGGACTTGCGTTTGGAACAGTATGCGCTATTGCGTCCTGGTGGTGAGCTTGACGTTTCTGCCGCCGGTGATCCTGGCGGTGCTCCTGCAGGAGATCCCGGTCGGCAAGATTTTGTTTCGGACGCTGTTTTATCTGCCGGCCGTGATTACCGGGCTGGTGGTGATTTATCTGTGGAAGTCGTTTTACGATCCGACCGAATATGGGGTGTTGAATGCCGTGGTGTCGGCGATTCCGGCGTTGGGTTATATCGTCCTTGCCGTGATTTTTTTTGTGATCCTGTTTTTATTTGCCAAGCGGCTGTACATTCACCAGCGCTATGTGCTTGCGCTGGTATGCCTGGCGGCCGGGGGCATTGTGGCCTGGTTCTTTTTCAGTTTTGCGCTGCCCATCCTGAATCAGCCCGGGATTCACTGGTACCAGGCCTTGTTAAAGACCGCGCCGGAGCCCAGTCGCTGGCTGTTGGACCCCAAGACCGCCATGTTTTGCTGTGTATTGCCCTCGGTCTGGGCCGGCATGGGGCCGGGCTGTCTGCTCTACCTGGCGGCGCTCAAAGGCATAGCGGATGATTTTTATGAAGCGGCCGATATTGACGGCGCCACGTTTATCGACAAGATTATGTTCGTCGTTATTCCCCTGCTGAAACCTCTGCTGATTATTCAATTTGTGGGTGTTTTTATCGGTTCCTGGAACAGCGATGCGTTTATTCTGGCCATGACCGGCGGAACCAGCGGGACAACGGTGGCGGGCTTGCACATTTTTTATCAGGCCTATATGTTCCTGAAATTCGGGCCGGCGACCGCCATGGCGTGGATCCTGGGATTCATGCTGATCGGTTTCACCGTGCAGCAGCTGCGCATCCTGTCGCGGCTGGAGTTCAAAACCACCGGGGACAAGAAGTAATTTTTTTACGAGGCAAAAAACATGCCGATCATATCAGCCATTGGACGCAAGCACTGGAAGGTCCGGACGCTTTTCGCCGGCATGTACGTGTTCCTGATCATCGGCGCCGCCAGCATGGTCTATCCCTTCATGCTCATGATCGCCGGCAGCACCAAAAGCGCGGTGGACATCAAGTATTTCGAAGCCATCCCGCGATTTCTTTACGATGACACCTTCCTCTATCGGAAGCATGTCGAAGGCCTGTTTAACGAAGCCCTGACCCTTGAGAACATGGTTTATGATCTGGATGACAAAACCTTCGAAACCGTGTCGCCCCCCGTGGAAGCCAATCAAGGACTGCTGGATGAATGGCGCGCGTTCATCCTGTCCGCCAATTTGCCCGACTATTTTTATCAATGCGGCTATATGAATACGCCGTGGTCACTCACCATTCCCAGCGGAATGCGCGCGTTTAAGCAGGCACTGATGGCCCGCTATGGACAGGATGTCACTCAGGTCAACCGTGAGTTAGGCACGGACTTCCTGACTTGGAACGACTTTAAAATATTCGCACACTCAGGATCAGAGGCCATTCTGGATCGTCAGACCAAGGCCATGGTTTCGAAATATGCCACCGCCGAGTTGGAGTTTAAGGCCCAACTGCCGTTGGCGTGCCGCTATTATGCGTCCGCCTGCGGGTTTTATAAGCACCGGTATTTGAAGCATTTGTATGGACCGAAGATCGAGGACTATAACCAGGCGCACGGCACGCACTACGGCTCCTACGGCGAAATCCGGTTGGCGCGCACCTGGGCGGAGAATAAAACTCCCAGGGAAAAACAGGATTGGACTGACTTTGTGCGTATGCTGCTGGCCTTGCCATCTATCCGGGTGGATGCCGCGGTGTTGCCGGAATACCGTCAATACCTGCAGGCCAAACACAATACGATTGCCGTGCTGAATAAATACTATGGCACGGCGTATCGGAGTTTTAATGATATTCCGCTCATAACGGAGCCACCCCTGATCGGCATGGCGCTGAGCGATTGGGACACGTTTATCGTCGGCTGGACCAATCCGGATACAAAACGCCTGTACCAGGCGCCGATCACGGCCTTGCGGATTTACAGCACGGATTGGCTGTTCCGCGATTACCTGATGCAGAAATACGGTTCGCTGGAAGAGCTGAATCGCCGCCTGGGCACATCCTGTAAAACCGTTGCGGAAATCAGGCCGCCGCAACGGGAGTTCCATTATGCCTGGTTCCTGGAAAATCGGCGCGCGCTGCGCATGGAATTTGTCACCCGGAATTTCAAGTGCGTCGCCGAATATATCCTGTTTCATGGCCGGGGCCTGATGAATACCGTGATCTATTGCGGCCTGGCCGTTCTGACCGCATTGCTGGTGAATCCCCTGGCGGCCTATGCCTTAAGCCGGTATAAGATGTCGTCCACCTACAAAATCCTGCTGTTTTTGATGGCGACGATGGCGTTTCCGCCCATGGTGACAGCAATCCCCAACTTCCTGATGCTCCGTCAGCTCAATATGTTGAATACCTTTGCCGCCCTGATTCTGCCGGGCATGGCCAGCGGTTATGCCATCTTCCTGCTCAAGGGCTTTTTCGATTCCTTGCCGCGCGAATTGTACGAAAGCGCCGAATTGGATGGGGCCAGCGAGTGGACGATATTCTGGCAATTGACCATGGCGCTGTCCAAACCGATCCTGGCGGTCATTGCCCTGGGCGCTTTTACCGGGGCGTACTCCAATTTCATGTTTGCCTTTGTTGTTTGCCAGGACGAGAAGATGTGGACGCTGATGGTCTGGCTGTATCAATTACAGCAAATCAGGGGTCAGTCGGTCATGTATGCCTCGCTGATTATCGCGGCCATTCCCACCTTTATCATCTTCCTGTTTTGCCAGAATCTCATCATGCGCGGGATTGTGGTGCCGTCCGAAAAATAAGGAGCAAGGGCTATGGCGGAAGTCATCTTGGATCATGTCTGGAAGAGCTATGGCGGTAATATCTGGGCGGTGAAGGACTTTAATCTGACGATCAAGGACCGGGAATTCATGGTATTTGTCGGTCCCTCGGGGTGCGGCAAATCGACGACCCTGCGCATGATCGCGGGGCTCGAGGAAATCAGCAAAGGCTCGATTTCCATAGCGGAGCGCGTGGTCAACAATGTGCCGCCCAAGGATCGCGATATCGCCATGGTGTTTCAGAATTATGCGTTGTACCCGCACATGACGGTGTACGACAACATGGCCTTCGGCCTGAAGCTGCGCAATTATAAGCGGGCCGATATCGAGAGCCGGGTGCGCGAAGCATCGGATATCCTGGGGCTGGCCGATTATCTGCATCGCAAGCCCAAGGCGCTATCCGGGGGCCAGCGCCAGCGCGTGGCGGTGGGCCGGGCGATCGTGCGCAAGCCGAAGGTATTTTTATTTGACGAGCCCTTGTCCAACCTGGACGCCAAGATGCGCGTGCAAATGCGGGCGGAGATCAGCAAGTTGCATGTGCGCCTGGAGGCCACCATGATCTACGTGACGCATGACCAGGTGGAGGCCATGACCATGGGCGACCGGATCGTGGTGATGAAGGATGGGGTGGTTTTACAGGTGGCCACGCCCCTGGATCTATATGAGAATCCGGCCAACCTGTTCGTGGCGGGTTTTATCGGCACGCCGCCGATGAATTTGTTCGAGGGACTGATCCGGCGCGGCGCGGACGGCTGGATTTTCGATGGCGCGAGCATGCAGGTCGCGCTGTTGCCGGAAATGCAGGCCAAGCTGGAGGCCTACGTGGACAAGCAAGTCGTAATGGGCATCCGGCCGGAGCATGTCGGCTCGCCGATTGCGGAGAATACGGCCGATGCGCCGAAGATCAAGGCGCACGTGGATGTGGTGGAACCGATGGGGGCCGAGACCTATTTATACATGACGTCCGGCCGGCACAACTTTATCGCCAAAATCGATCCGCACCGCCGGTGCGCCATGGGTTCTGAATTGCAACTGGCCTTCCTGGAGGCCAAAGCCCATTTCTTCGATCCGGCTACGACCAACCTGATTGTCTGACCGTGGCATATACAATTGCTATTGGTCAGTCCATAATTGTATAGACATATCCAACAGGCTGCGCAAGGTGGGCAACTGCGGTACTGTACCGCCCTACCTAAGTAAAAATATAGTAAGTGTAACATAATGTGGCACACGATGAAAATTCAACACTTGCAACGGATGTTGATTGGGTTGGGGCTGGCGATGGCCATGGCAACTCCCTGGGCATCGGCGACGAATTATTATGTGGTGGCGTCGAGCCAGCAGGCATCGCCGACCCCGCCTTGGACCAATTGGGGATGGGCGCACACCAACCTGATCGAAGTCGTTGCCGCCGCCCGCGATAGCGACACGATCTATGTGACCAACAACCAGACCTATTACCTCACGAATCAAATAACCGTCACCAAAGCCATTACGGTGAGGAGTTGGGGGCCGGGCGGGATCCTGGACCCGACCAACACGATCCTGGACGGCAACTATCCCATTACAACTAATCGACATTTTACGCTTAATAATTACGGGGCCACTGTGGCTGGTTTCACGCTCACGAACGGGTGGGGCTCATGCAACACCAACAGCACGAGCGACGTCGGGGCCAACGGCGGATCCATCTATCTATATTATGGAATGGTGACGAACTGCATTATCACGCGCAACTATGCATTAAACACGAATGCTAGCTCTGATAGTGGTGGGGGCGGAATATTCATGGGGAAGGATAGCGCCAAAAGCGGGAGTGTGTGGAATTGCACAATTAGCGCTAATTCGTCAAGACAATATGGTGGTGGAATTAACATGAAAGTTGGAAAGTGGCGGATTGTAAATTGCACAATCTCCGGCAATTCCACGGGCATTGAAGGAGGGGGCCTCTACGCATATCCCAATCAGCCGTCCGTGGTTATCAGCAATTGTTGGGTTGTATCCAATTTATCCGGATGCAGCGCCGGCGGAATAAAAATGAATGCCTACACGGAATGCTATAATAGTTTTATTATGGGCAATACAGCCAATAATGATTGTGGTGGCGGTATTCGTATGGCTGGAAATTGCGTGCTCAGAAACTGTTTGATTGCTGATAATCTTCATACGGTTGGCGGTGGCGGAGGCGGAGTCGATGCTTGCTATAGTAGTTCTATTCAAAACTGCACGATTGTCAGTAATCGTACGATTAAAACTGGAGGCGGACTCACTGTTGGGATTTGGTACACGACGCAATTGAAAGTCGAAAACACCATAATATGGGGTAATCGCGAGGGCGCAGACGGAAGCGGAACTTATTCTAACTTCTACATTGGACAAGGCACGAACACATTCACCAATTGCTGCACCTCGCCGAATATTGCCAGTGCTTATGCCGCCGCGGTCAATACCATCACCAACGATCCGTGGTTTGTGGCCGCCTCAAACGATAATTACCGCTTGCAATCGGATTCGCCCTGCATCAATGCCGGCGTGAATCGGGACTGGATGGAAGGCGCGCTGGATGTTTACGGCAATCGGCGCATTGATAATTTCCGCAAAACTGTCGATATCGGCGCCTACGAATACCTTAGTAAAGGCACATTGTTCGGCTTCCAATAAGGACCTGTTTTTCAACAGTTAAACGAATGAGTTTGGCAATTAACTCGTTTAAAAGACACAATGGACCAAGGATGTTGAAAGTGAAAAAGCACGTAAATCATTCCGGGCTTTTGTTTCGTTTATTTATTGGTTTTTTGTTTTGTGTCGTTGCTCAAAAAACGGCGATTGCGGTGGAAGAGGGTATGAAAAAACCGATTATCACGCCGGCAAAACTTGAAGAAATGCGCAAGGTGGCGGTTCATAAACAGCGTCGCATCATCTTCAACAACGACGGCGACGATGCCACAGGCGTTCCGCGCGACTGGCCGGCCACGGCCGAGAGCATGCTCAAACTGCGCACCACGGCGCTGGTCGGCTCACAGGTGGACACGATTTTCTATTGCTCGCTCCAGGGGCCCAATAGCCTGCATCGCACGAAGGTGGGCGAGACGTTCACGGCCAATGGCTTCAATTCGACCAGGCGAAATATCATCGGGGAACTGGTGGCCCAGGGCACTGACCCCCTGCAAGTGATGGTGGACTTCTGCCGTGGCCATGGCCTCGAGGTGTTCTGCTCGATGCGCATGAACGACATTCACGATGCGTTGCATCGGCCGGATCGCCCCTATCCCGGGTTCGCACGCTTCAAGCAGGAGCACCCGGAATACCTGGTCGGCAGTATTGAAAGCCCGCCCCCGTTCGGGTCATGGACCGCCCTCGACTTTGGGCAGCCGGCAGTCAGGGACCTGACGTTTCTGCGCCTGGAAGAGGTGTGTCAGAATTACGACCTGGATGGGATCGAACTCGATTATTTTCGCTCCCCGATGTTTTTCAAAAGCGTGGCCTGGGGAGGGCAAGCAAGCCAGGCGGAACTGGACATGATGACCGACCTGGTACGGCGGATCCGGAAGATGACGGAGGCGGAGGGCATCAAGAAAGGCAAGCCGATCCTCTTGTCCATCCGTGTGCCGGATTCGGTGGAGTACTGTCGGGCAATTGGATTGGATCTGGAGAAGTGGCTGGCGGAAGGTTTGGTGGATATGCTGGCCGTGACCTGCTATTTCCAGTTGAACCCGTGGGAATACAGTGTGCGTTTGGGCCATAAGTACGGCGTGCCCGTGTACGCCGGTTTGAGCAATTCGGGCGTGTGGAAGTGTAAGGT
This sequence comes from Kiritimatiellota bacterium, assembly GCA_026398415.1. GTDB lineage: Bacteria > Verrucomicrobiota > Kiritimatiellia > JAAZAB01 > JAAZAB01 > VSJD01. The sequence goes on from JAPLSY010000079.1 coordinate 34,140, forward strand.
GCAATGTTGGCCGCAAGATTTTCAGCGCGGTTCCACCTTGTTTTACCGTGGCTACGCGATGCAGGCGTGGCAATCGGGCGTTGACGGTGTTTACATGTTTAATTATTTCAATCCCAATGATCCGGGCTGGCGGGAATTGGGCGACCCAAAGGAACTGATGGTCAAGAGCAAGGTCTATTTTATGTCGCCTCGGGGAGGGCAGTCGACCCAGGTGAAGGGCGGCGAAAAATTCCGCAATACACCTACGCTCAGTGTCGAGAAACCGATATCCCTGCGGTCCAACCAGCCCGAAAAAATGACCATGGTCATGGTCGAGGACTTTCCCGGCGCTGAGAAGAGGAAATTGCATCCGGAAATCACCGGCCATCTCTGGGTGAAAGGCATGGCGGCTGGCGACCGGGTGGATGTGAAAATGAACGGCCGGCTTCTGGAAAACGTCAAGGCATCCGGGGAATCCCTGGATTACCGGATCGAGCCGGCCGATGTGAAGAACGGCAACAATGTGTTTGAACTTACCTCGCGGACTATGCCTCGAAAGGAATTTTCGGGCGATCCGAGCGCCTTGGAGATAAAAGACTGGGAGATGACATATATCTGCGACAAGGTGTTGGTCCATCCGGCGCAGTTACCCTGGCGACGTCTGATGAATTTCGGTGGTGGAATAGAACATATCGATTCGGGGAACCAACTGCTCCTTGCCGACCGCGGCACTAATGCGGCGGATATGGTTAACCTTGCGTATCCCTGGCATATATCACCGGAGGCGTTGACGGTGGTGGAGGCGCGGGTACGGGTGGTGGACAGTAATAATCCGCTTGGCGTCTGCATCCGGGTGGCCAACTCGGCTGCGGTTGAATACCTGACCTTGAGCAAGGACCGGATCGGGCTGTATTTTGCGAAGTTATCCTGCCCGCTGGACGCCGCCAAGGACAGGCACACCTACCGGATAGTTTTAAAGGGCAAGGATATCCGGGTGTATGTGGATGGAACGCTGAAACTTGACGGTATCGGGAAATTCGCGACTTTCGCGTTTGACCGCAAGGAGGGTGTTGAAGACATCCTTGATAATGACTGGAATAAAAACAGTTTGCTTTTCGGTTCGGCAAGCGGTCCGGGGACGGGCGAAGCGTACTGGGAATACATAAAATATTACACCGAAGGCAAGCCGATTAGCCTGCAGGATTTTATCGTTGCGGTTACTTATCTTGCCCCGTAGGAAAAGGTGAAGAATGGCACTTTGTCAATTGATCAACAGCACCTCGCTCGTGGTTGCTTTTATCGTCGTTTGCACCATTATTGTCGTCTTCCTTGTCGCGGATAATCTCATGGCTGTCGAGGGTTCCACTTCCGCGGTCGAAACACAGGCCGCCAGTGCCTTGGGCACGACGGGGCTCACGGTCAATGGGCGCATCAATCCGCACACGCTCCCCACGCGCTATTATTTTGAGTATGGCCTGACGGCGAACTATGGTTTCAAGACCGTGCCGCACCAACTGCCCCCGCGACTAACCGCCTATTATTACGAAAACTGGGATTACGGTCTGTCCGGCTGGCAGGGGGGAATGAACGGCAAGGACCTGGTGCACCACGTCGAGGAAAGCGCGTCCAAGGGGTTTGTGCGGTTTTTAGAACCGAGCGGCAATGACCCCAATCACGTTGATGGCATCGGCACCCTGCATCTCTGCAGTTATTTTTTCCCTGCGACGTGTCCAAGTCCCAGCGGTTTCCAGGTTTTTTTGGGGGGAAGCGATCCTGACCTGCGCGGCGCGCGGGTAAAGATTAAGGTCCGCGGAAATAAGTGGGTTCCCAACGGCGCAGAGTGCGTCTGGTGGACGCAGAGCGATAACGACATATCGCGGCAGATGGCCACCAACTGGCAGCGAGCCAACTGGGCTTACACGGGCTTCAGCCTCAATGACTACCTCGGCTCCGGCAAGTGGGAAAAGGTCGAATACCGCCTGAACAATAACTCCCACGACTGGACGTACGGCGGCAACAACCTGGCCCAGAATCGGCCTGACCGGTATGCCTACGCCTCCCTCAACGACTCGCTTGGCCGCGTGAGTTGCGATTTTTTTCATCTGCTGGCCTATGTCAACCCGCACAAGTTCCCCGAGGGTTCGATCGATTTCGATGAGTTTGAGCTGGCCTACCGTAATTACTCTTTGCTGTTGCCGTCGAACGGAGGCAAGTTGTTAAGTTTCCCGGCAGGCTCGCCGGATGCCCCGGCCGCGCTCACGGATGGTTGGCGTAACGGGCCGGACCATATGTGGCACAGCGCGTTAAATCCCGCGGATCCCCTGGAATTCACTTACACCTTCGCCAACCCGGTGACCATTCAAACCGTCCAAATTCATCAACACCCCGAATGGCCCAGCAAGGAAGTCGAGGTTTTAGTGTCCGATGACGGACAATCCTGGAAGCCGTTGCTTAAGAAGTCCCTCCCTGAAAATTCACCCGCCGGTCCCAACTTTGCTTTTTTGCTGGAACGGGGTTTAAGTGTCGCGGCCCGCTACGTGCGCGTGCGGATCCTTTCCGGTTACAAGCCGCAATATTGGGGTTTGGGTGAAATCGAAATGTTCGGCACCGGCGCTATAATGCAGACCGATGACGATTGGTACCACGTGAACCTGGACATTGCCGATTTGAAACCAGGCCAGGTGTATCATTTCCGGCTTGTGGCCGCCAACGCTGCCGGTACTAGCAAGGGCGCCGATCAGACTTTTACCCTTCCGGCGGACAATCGGCCGTACATCGTGACCGGCCCGGCCACCCGTATTCGGAACGGAGCGGCCAAGGTGGAAGGGCGACTCAACCCGCTGGGGCAAAAGACGCAGTTCTATTTCGAATATGGGCTCGATACGAACTACGGCCAGAAAACTGACCCGCAATACGGCGGCCGGCAGATCACGCCCCGCACTTCCTTTGTTACACTCAGCGGACTGAAACCCGGCGCCGTGTATCATTATCGCCTCGTGGGAGTGAACGCAACCGGCACTGGCTATGGATCCGATGCCGTCTTCACCGCCCAGTGACGGTCATGATCTGTGATAGCATGCCATAGGCTGGTTAGACGCTATGGCAGATCGTCGTAAGTATAGAACGCCAGCCCTGCCGTAACGGCGTGCGCCAGAATCTTCTCCAGCACGGCGGGACTAATGTGATTACCCCGGACTTCGTCGCTGATGTTGTGCGCGTAGAAGACGATGACTTCGTTACGCTGCGCTGCGCGGTCCAGTGCCGCGAAAATATATTCGAGTGGCTTATCCTGATCTGCCTGCGGCCCGGCGTAGTCAATGCCGGCTCCGATCAGGCAGAGGCGCGTGAGCACGTCGTTGACCGGCGTAAAAATTGCCTCGGTCCGCGGCAGGGTCTGATCCGGTGCCACGCCGGTCCCCGCGCGCAGATGCCGGAAATACTGTGCCAGGGCGGTATCGGTTTCCACGTTGCGCTGACTGCTCGGATAGGCAAAGCAGGTCGGTTCGATTCCAGCCGCATGCATCAGCGCCAGGGCGGGCTCGATCTCGATGCTGAGATACTCTTTGGCGGACGATTGGCGCATGGTATCCACGGCCTTCAGGTGGCGCAGGCCGTGGCAGCCGATGGCATGGCCAGCGATTTTGAGCTCCTGCAGACCGGCCAGTTGCGTTGCGTCGAGTTTGTCAAATGTTGTCACGAAGAAGGTAACGTGGGCATTGTATTTTGCGAAGATGGGTTGCGCGGCGAGCCACTGCGTGATGAAGGTGTCGTCGAAGGTCAAAACCACGCCCGGCCGCTCCAGCTTCGGTGGAACGTTATCGCCGGCTTTCCCAAGGTCAACACATATTGTCATAAAGATTACTCCCAACAACAGCAGAAGAATACGTGGGCGGACTTTCATGGTGCAGTTTCTCCTTTGGCGGTAATATGCGTAAAATGGACGTTTAACTCAATGAAATTATCTTTCGGGTGTAACTCGTAGGCCGTCTCGAAATAGATTTGCTACCGGCACGACACATCGTCAGCTTGTCTCCCCTGCCAATCTGTGCTAATCAAGCGGACAGTTGATTGGTTCTAAAGGCTGCAAATTGTAAAAAGGCGAATTGAAGCGTTTATTTAATGCTCACCGTTGCTCATCTCAGCAAATCGTATGGTGCGCGCACCTTGTTCCGCGGCGTGTCGTTTCATGTGAAGGCGTCTGACCGGATCGGGCTGGTCGGACCGAACGGATCGGGCAAGTCCACCCTGTTCCGCCTCATCCTGGGCGACCTGGAATCGGACGAAGGCACGGTGGCTTTTCGGAACCGCGTGGCGGTGGGGTACCTTCCGCAGGAAATCGAGCCCAGTGGCCACGAAACAGTCCTTGAATTGGCGACGACGGTTTCTCCGGAAATCACGACCTTGCGGAATACCTTGCGTACGCAACAACCAGACAGCGAGGCCTGGCATGCCACCCAGTCCCGGCTTGATGAATGGCGTCTCTACGAACTGGAACCGAAAGCCAAGCGGATCCTCGCTGGGCTGGCCTTTCGCCAATCGGATTTCCAGCGGCCGACGGGCACGCTCAGCGGCGGGTGGATCATGCGCGCCCACCTGGCGCGCCTGCTGGTGCAGGAACCCGGACTGCTGATGCTGGATGAACCTACCAACCATCTCGATATCGAATCTTTGATCTGGTTCCAGGATTATCTGCGGACCTATCCCGGCGCCATCCTGATGATTTCCCACGACCGCGAATTGCTCAATCAGCTGGTCGGCAGTATTTTTGAAATCGCGCAAACCCGGATCATCCGCTACCGCGGCAATTACGATGCCTATGTGACCCAGCGCGCCATGCGCCAGGAACAGCAATGGGCGGCTTATAAGAACCAGCAGAAGGAAATCGAGGCCCTCCAGCAGTTTGCCGACCGCTTCCGGGCCAAGGCCACCAAGGCGTCCCAGGCCCAAAGCAAGCTGAAGCAAATTGAACGCATGGAAAAAATCGAGGCGCCCGCTGTCCTGGATCGAACGATCGCGTTTCATTGGCCCCAGCCGCCGCGGACTGGGCTGAAAGTTGCCACGCTGACCGATGTCCATCAGGCCTATGGCCCGGTCCTGGTGTACCAGGGATTGAATCTGAGCGTGGAACGCGGCCAACGCACCGTGCTCGTCGGACCGAATGGCTCGGGTAAATCCACCCTGCTGAAACTGCTGGCCGGGGCGATCCCGGTCCAGGGCGGCAGCCGCGAACTCGGCCTGCACGTCAAGGTCGGTTACTATGCCCAGCATCGCATCGATATGCTCAACGCCGGCCGGACGGTGCTGGCGGAAGTGCTCGATGCGTCCCATCCGGTGGGCGAACAAACCGCGCGGTCTGTCCTGGGCTCGTTCCTGTTTCGCGGTGATGACGTGTTCAAGCGGGTCTCCGTGTTGAGTGGTGGCGAAAAGAGCCGGTTGGCCCTCGTCAAACTGTTGCTCAATCCGCCGAATTTTCTGCTGATGGATGAGCCCACCACCCATCTCGACATGGCCAGTATCGAGGCCCTGATCGGCGCCCTCCGGCAGTATAAAGGCACGCTACTGTTCATCAGTCACGATGTGTACTTCATCCGTTCCATTGCCACCACCGTTTTGCATATCCATGCGGGGCGGCTTACGCCGTATGCCGGCAATTACCAGTATTATCTCGATCGGTCGCAAGCGCTGTCCGAACGGGGCGCCCTGACGGCCGGCAGCCAATTGGCCGATGGCCGTCCCGCGGAACCGGGGGTTCCCACGCGCAAAACCCAGCGACGCCTTGAGGCAGAAACCCGGCAGGCGTGCTCGAAAAGGCGCCGGGAAAACGAAAAGAAACGCTCCGGCCTGGAAGCGGATATCGAGCGTTTCGAAACGCAACAGAAAACGCTGGCCGCCCAATTGGAAAATCCGGAAACCTATACCACGCCCGGAAAACCGATGGAGTTGAACCGCGAGCTGACGCAGGTGGTGGAATCCCTGAAGATCCTGTATGCTGAGTGGGACCAGGTGGCTACCAGTAATGATTAATGGGTGATTGATAATGGATAATGAATCTTGGATCATTCGACCATACGCTGCCGGCGATCGGGTGGCGGTGCGCCGAATTTGCTGTGACACGGCCGATGCCGGGCGGCCGGTGGACCGGCCATCGCCGGTGGAGGCGTTTTTCGAGGACCGGGAATTATTCGCCGACCTGTTGATGAATTATTATACCGACTACGAGCCTGCGTCGGCCTGGGTGGCCGAGCAGGCCGGTGTCCCGGCCATTGCCGGTGGCCCGGTCATCACCGGTGGACCGGCCATTGCCGGCGGGGTGGTGGGTTACCTGACGGGTTGTCGCGACACCGGGAGGTTCAGGCGCATCATGTTCTGGCGGATTGTGCCGCGGGCATTATTCAAGGCATTCTGGCGGGGTACCTGGTGGAGCGTATCCACGCGGCGATTAGTTAGATGGAATCTGCCGATCTGGTGGCGGTTGTTGGGCCATCGGGCAATGCCGCTGGCCGGATATCCCGCCCATCTGCATATTAACTTGCGGCCGGGGATGCAGGGGCAGGGTATTGGCCGCCAGCTTGTAAATCAATTTCTGGACCAGTTGCGCTTGGCCGGTATTCCCGGCGTGCATTTGAGCACGCGAGCGGATAATATGGCGGCACTCGCTTTTTTTGAAAAAATGGGCTTTGTACATTTTGACCGGCGGCCGTTTATGCGGATCGGGCCGGGAGTGAACGATAGGCGCTATTCGGTTGTTATGGTGCAACTGCTGAAATAAATGGAATATTTTGTAATGCACGCAATCATTATATCCGTGGGCGATGAGTTGACCCTGGGGCAGGTGGTGGATACCAATAGCGCCTGGCTTAGCGCGCGGCTGGCAGAATTGGGCGTCTTGACCAAGTCGCACTTGACCGTGCCGGATGACCAGGGGGCCATTGTCCAAGCCGTGCGGTCGGCGACGGAATTGGCCGAGTGGGTGGTGATTACCGGCGGACTTGGGCCGACCCAGGATGACTTGACGCGACAAGCCCTGGCGGAACTCCAGGATGTGCCTCTGGTTTTGCATGCGCCGTCGCTCGCCAGGATCGAGCAGTTTTTTAAAGACCATGGCCGGGTAATGACCGCAAGTAACCGCGTACAGGCCCTGGCTCCCGCGGATGCCATGGTGCTTGATAATCCGCAGGGCACGGCACCGGGACTAAGGCTGGCGATCGGGCACGCGCTGGTCTTTGCCATGCCCGGCGTTCCATTCGAAATGAAGGCCATGTTTGAACAGCATCTGGCGCCCTTGATCGCCGCCCAAGCGGGACGGACTATTTTGACGCGCAAGCTTAATACTTTCGGTCTCGGCGAATCCGTGGTGGGCGAGGCGCTGGGCGACCTGATGCGGCGCGATCGGAATCCGATGGTCGGCACGACGGTTTCAGCCGGCATCGTGTCCGTTCGAATCCGCAGTGATTTTCCGACGCGCTTGCAGGCCCAAACCGAATTGGACCGCGCCGTGAGCGTCGTCAAACAGAAACTGGGGACGGCCGTGTTCAGCGAAGGGGATGTGTCGCTGGCGGTGGTTGTCGGCGAGATGTTGCATGCGCGGCAGCGGACCGTGACAACGGCCGAAAGCTGTACGGCCGGATTGGTGGCGGCGATGTTGACGGAAGTGCCGGGTTCCAGCGCCTGGTTCCTGGGCGGGTGGGTCGTGTATGCCAATCGTATGAAGACCGCGGCGCTGGGGATTCCGGCCGATCGCATTGCCCGGGAGGGCGCGGTAAGCGAAGGGGTTGTGCGGCAAATGGTGGAAGAAGCTTTACAGCGCTCGGCGGGCGATTATGCTCTGGCGCTGACCGGTGTGGCCGGTCCCGAGGGCGGCTCGCCGGAAAAACCGGTTGGCACTGTCTGGATCGGCTTGGGCAAACATGTATCTGGAAAAAACCAGGTGCTGGCGGAACGGTTTTTATTGTTGGGTGATCGCTCCATGATCCGGGAGCGTGCGGCGAAGGCGGCGCTCAATATGTTAAGGCTGGAACTGCTGGAGACGGCCTGAAGAGGGATTGACGACGGATGACAGACGACAGACGACGGACCAGAAAAGACTGAAGAGGGATGCCAGACTGAGGAAGCGGACAAGACAAGGAACTCAAGAAAGGAATAATGATGAAGATTATGATTGTCGGTTTTGGGATGGCCGTATGGGTAAGCGCGGCGATGGCGGATCTGACGGTGGTTCAGAACCTGGAAACCAGCGCCATGCCTGCGGAGCCGGGCAAGGGGTCCACGATGACCATGAAAATGAAAGGCCCTAAGGCGCGCATTGATTTTTCAGCAATGCCCGTTTCCTCCATTGTTGATTTGAAGTCCAGGAAGTTGTTTTTCCTGGATCACAAGCAGAAACAAGTCATGATCATGCCGCTGGATCTCATGCAAAGCATGCTGGCACTGTCGGCGCCGGAAACGGCTGCCGGCCAGGATAAATCGGCCATTCAAAAAACCGGTAAAGTTCAGACCATTAACGGATACACCTGCGATGAATATACCGGTTCATCGGGCGGCGGCACGACGCTCCGATGCTGGATAGCCAACACATCGGAAGCCGCAGAGATGGAGCCTTTTCGGGTTTATGCGCAGGATGCCTTCAAAGCAACCAGCTTTGGCGGCTTGGCCGCCATGAAAGGTCTCATTGTGCGGTCCGAATCCACCGTGCTGACGAACGATAAACCGGTGACCAGCCGGACGGAGCTCAAAAGCCTTTCGAAAGCGCCGCTTGCCGATGCCATATTCAGTCTGCCCGCGGACTATACGGTGATGGGCATGCCCGCTCTTCCGGCGCCTTGATTTTACAGAGTTTGCGGGCCTTTTGGTCCATCCCGTAGAGCAGGATCAGTGCGGCCAAGGTTATCCACAGCAGACCCCACGTCAGAAATCCTAGACCCTCATACCAGGCGATACCGATCGGGAGATCCCATTTGGCAAAGGGATAAAACAGGTGGGTCGTCGCGTACTGGTGGGTTGGAATATCAAGAACCACGTGCAACAGGCCTCCAAAAGCGATGCGCCAGTTCAGCAAAAGCAGGATCAGGACGATAGGCAGTTGTAGAGCTAGTGAGTGGGCCAGTTGATAACTGGTGATGCATACAACATTCGAAACAAGATCCGGGATAACTCCAATAACGGCTGCCAGACATAGCCAGCCGGGCCGGCGTTCGCCGAGGATCCGTCCTAAAAATGCGGCCGAGGTAGCGTGAAAGAGCATGTCCATATTACGTGCCTTGACGCGGGTTGTTTTTCTTCGCCTGAATTATTCATGAACGGTCATGAATAAGTCACCCCTGGGCTTCGACTACGGCCACGGATAAGGCCTCGCTCAGGGCTGTGCCACGGGTGCCTTATGGCGCCACGGCGTTCGTAATGCTCTCGATGGACAGGACTTCGTTCGGCGTGAAGGTCTTGAAGATGCCCGGCTCAATTTCCAGCTTGATGTTGCCGTTATCGAACCGTTCGCGGATAATGCCTCGGAAAGTGTCCTCGGCATTTTGGCCGGTTCGTATAACTACACTCGGTACAAACGGCACGGGCCGGAGTTTCAGTTTCTCATGCAGGATCACCGTCTGCTTGGGCTGGATATCCACCGTCCGGGTGATATTAAAATAGCCCGGCCGCGTGAACTGGAGCATCCGCTTGCCTCGGGGAACAAAATCAAGCGTCAGTTGCTCCGAGATCGAACGCTGTAGCTGGCCCCGCGTAGTGCCGCGGAATTCACCATCCAGATAAACGCCGATGCCCGGCGGCTCGGTGGAAATCAGGATGGTGCCGCTGCTCTTTACCAGGTTGAACTCCAGGCTGGATTCCATGCCGATCACCACCGTGTTCGTGCGCGTCTGTGGATCGAATCCGCGGGCTTCAACACGGATGGCGTACTGGCCGGCCGGTACATCCGCGGAGAGCGGGGTTTCCGCCTTGTATTGGTCGTTTAGATAAATCCGCGCACCCGGCGGCGTGGAAAGCACGATCAGTTTGCCGGGAAGCGCGGCCAGCGTTGTTTTGATGGTGTGCTGGTCGCCAGCCTGTACGCTAAATTCTTTTTGGAACGGGGAATACCCCGGCAAAGCGAGTTCGATCTTATGTTTCCCGCTGGCAATGGCCGACAGGTTCTGCGGCGTTTTGCCGATGGCGGCCCCATCGAGCGTAATCACCGCACCGGTCGGCGCGGTCTCGACCATGATCCGGGCGGAATCCGACATCAGGTTGATCTCGATTTTCTGTGGCATTTGATCCGCCACGGTCACGGTAATGACGCGGGGCAGATGGCCGGGCGCGCTGGCCGTGATCCGATGCTGGCCGAACGGAGCATCGTGCAGGTACAGCGGCGTTTTACCCACGCTGACGCCGTTCAAGTCAATATCCGCCCCGGAAGGCGCGGATAGGATCAGCAGCAGGCCGGTCTGCGGTTCCAGCTTCAAATCCACGGCTTGCCGTTCACTCGGTTGTGTCCCCACGGTTTTGCGAACCTCGCGATAGCCGCTCTTGCGCAGGATCAGTAAGTGCTCGCCGGCAACCACATCCATGACGGTGGCCGGTGTCTGGCCCATGTTGACGCCGTCACAGATCAAGGTGGCGTCCGCCGGAGTGGAGGTTACGTACAACTGGCCGCCGCGCAAGGTGTCACGATCCAGCCGGCAGGCCGAAAGCACCAGTCCGATCGTCAGCGTGACGGCCAGCAGGCTTAAACTGGATTTTCTTCCCGGCATGTTATTTATTCTTCAGATGGCGTTCCACGGCAAGCAGTTTCTTGCGGGCATTCTGGTGGCGGCTGTCCGCGCGGTCCGGAATTTTTTCACACAACAGGCGCAACTGGAGCGCGGCCTCGTTCCAGTCCTTCAGGCGGATGGCGCGTTCGGCAAGGAACATGAGGTCGTCGCTGGTGGCCTGCATTTCGCGTTCGGCCTCCGTGCGCAGGGCCACGGCGCCGGCATAAAAATCGGGCTTGGGTTCGATCGTTTCCAGGTACCACGCGACTTCATGCAGTGATCGGATGGCTTTGGCCAGGTTGTCGTGCTTGACTTCGCGCTGATCGTACAGGCTGCGTCCTAAAAGCGATGCGGTGCGCGCCAGCTCGATGAGCTTTTCCGGCGCCAGTGCCAGCGCGGCCAGTCCCAGTTCGTTCTGCCCGAATTCCTCGATGGCTTCCCGGACGGTCTTGCACGCTTCCGGCTCCTGGGTGTTAAGCACCCGGACCCGGCGGGCTTTTCGGTTGATGGTCACGGTCAGGTCAATTAGATCCCAGACATCCGTGGCAACGCCCTGGTAGGATTCCTTAAGGGCAAAGAAATCGGCTTGTTCGATGGTGTCGGATAGGCTTTGCAATATTTCGGGGGCCACCTGGCGGCGTTGTTGCCCGGTGACCTGGCGTTTGTTCTGCAGGTCGGTGATTTGGATGGAAAGTTCGTTGCCTTCCAGTTCCAGCACGTAACGGAAGATGTTCTTGGCGTCGGCCTGGACTTTTTCGTAGGAAATGCTCAGTGCTTGTGCGCGGGCGGTGTCGGCGGGCTTGGATTCGGCCGCGTCACGGGTGAGTGGTGTTGTTTTGTAAATCCACAGCAGAGCGCCAAGCGCTGCCAGCAGGATCAACAGGGTCATCAGCGCCGCGCGCAAGGGCTTGCGGCCGGGTTCTTTACCGTTGGCGGCGTGGCGGAATTCGATCTTGTCGTCGGCCGGCTCGTCCGTGACCGGCGTGTCGAACAGCTTGCGGGTGGTGACATCCAGGATGCTGTCGTTATCTACCTTAAGGGTGGTATCGCCCAGGACTAGGCGGTCACCGTCATGCAGGCGCGCCACGTGCATGGGGGCCTGGTTCAGGAGAGTTTGATTGGCACTGCCCAAATCCTCCGCCCACAGGCCGTCATCCGGTTTGAAAAAAAACCGGCAATGGAAGCGGGACATGACCGAATCTTTGAGCACCACGTCGTTATTGGAGGAGCGTCCCACGCGGATACCGTGGGGTGGGACAGTAATGGTGAGCCCTTTGTCCGGGCCCGCTTCCACAACCAGATGATGCTGAGGTTTGCCCATAAGACCTTTACTCGACTTCGCTCCTGCTACTGCCCGATATAATAGGCTATACCCGCCTGAATAATCAATCAAAAACGCGGCCTGGACTCCGGTAGGTGCACTGGCCGCGCGTTTCGGAAATAAAGAACGAACTGAGCCAGGACGCTACCGCGGCGATCAGGCATCCCAGCAGGATCATGCGATAGGCGCTGGCGGGATAAATAATGGCCTGCGTTGTGACCACGGCCTGTTCGCGAAACGCATCCATCACTATGCCGGCCAGGTTGGTGGTGACGGCCACGCACAGGTAACTCAGGCAGTTAATGAACCCCACCGAGGTGGCAGCGGCCTCCTCGGGATTGACCTCTTTCATCGTACTGGTTAAGAGCGGCGAGACCGAGACGCTGATCCCCAGTAGAATACAGCCGGCCGCCATCAGCCCCGCCGTGTCGGATGGATGCGCAATTACCCAGAGCATTAACGTGAGCGCGCCAAGGGTCAGGCTGGTCCCGCCGATAATTAGCGGTTTGCGGCGGTTGCCGATCAGCCGCGCGAGGAATCCGGCCAGGGACGTGAAAACCATGCACGTCAGCAACATGCCGAACATGATGGCGGCGGCCCGGGCCGAATTGGCCCCGCAGGCGTCCGACAGCATTTTTTTGCCGATGGAAGCCTGGAATAAAAAATAAATCGAAAAGTTAATCGCGCTGGGAAGAATAATGAACCAACCGCGCCGGTTGCGGATGATATCCTTGATGAACAAGCGGGTTGCGCGGCGGCGTTGGGGCTCCGGGCGTCGATTTTTTTTCATCAGCCAGACATTGCCGAGCAAGACGCCGGCGGTGAGCAAACCTGCGCCCAGAAACGAGGCGCGCCAGCCGAACCAGTCAACGGCGCGTTCCAGCGGGAGTGTGCCGAACAACCCGCCCGCGTAGCCGAAAAAGAGCGTCACGCTCAATAACATGGCAAAATGCCGGCGATCGAACAGCGTGTCAATTTCCTTGATCAGGCTGATATACATAAAGCTGGCGCCGAACGCCACCAGCACGCGGGTGGTGTAAAGCAGGGGCAGGCAGCGCGCGAGCGGAAATACCAAAGCCCCGACCGTCATCAGCACTCCGCCGATCAACAACATGCGGATGCCGCCAAAGCGGTCGGCCAGCATGCCGGCAAATATCTGCCAGAAGCCGTAGACGTACAGGAACAGTGCACCCAACGCGGTAATGGCCACAGCCGAGGCGTTAAAATCCACCTGGAGTTCGTTAAAGACCGTGCCGGGCACGGCCACGCGCTGGAAGTAGGAGAAGAAATAAAGCGCGATCATGCCGGCCAGCATGATCAGTTCTCGGCGTTTCTGCCGGGCTCGCTGAAAGATCAGGGTTGCGATCATAACGGAAACGCATTATGGCCGGCCGGCAGGGAAGCGCAAGATTATTCCGGAACGGGGAAAAGAAACACAAGGAGGAATTGCCCTTCGACGCATTCGCTTGTTTACTTTTCTTGGCCTGCCATGAGCAAGTCCCGATCATCGGGACGCGTCGAATGGAGGCGGGGGGATTCGAACCCCCGTCCGAGCAAGCGTCACTCCTGCATCTACGCGCGTGTCCGGTCTTTAAGGTCTCGCTGTGGGCGCGGAAGATCGGCACTCCTTGCACCCACAGCCAGCGTCCTGTTGATTTCGCCGCCGGGCCCGGTCGCGCGACCCGACAACTAACCCGCTATCGTCGCCTTATTCTGCTTAGCGGATCGTCAGCAGTAAGACGTCGCGGAGCAATTAAGCCGCGAGGGCCAATTCTGTATTGGCTTTTATGGTTTTTTTCCCGGATATTTTACGAGGCCAACCGGGGTCCTCGGCGCGCCACAGGAGCTTCAACCAACCCGTCGAAACCTGTCGCCCCCTGCATCTTGAAAAACTTGAATTAGAAGCACAAAAATCTGCCTTACGAACTCCGCGCAGCCGTCCGCTGGTGGATCGTCTGCATGACTTTTTCCATGCAGTCCGGGCATAGCCCGTGGGTAAAGGTCAACAGGGAGTTGTCGCTGATGTATTCTTCCATTTGTTTCCACTGGTTCTGGTTCACGCGCACCTTGTTGCAGCTGGAACAAACGGAAATCATCGAATTCAAAACCCGTTTCTGCTGAAGATACGTATTGCCGATGGCCACAATCGCTGCAATCAGTACGCCGGACGTCAATACGCATCCCCGGAAGATATTTACGTCCTGCGGGGAAGTATCGAAAAGCAAGGCCGGCATGTCCCGCACTTCGTTGACCCAGACCAGCAGGATCAGCATGATAAACGTCATAAACTGCCAGAAGCCGATATACGCAAAGGGATCTTTGGGTAGATGCACCGGCTTTTTTTTCGGTGGTTGTATATCCATATAAAAATGCCTTGCTAATCGAATCTTTCTCCGCAGGCGGTTCACTCAAAAAATGTCAAGAAGACATGATAAGCTTCCCCTTATCACGCTGATAATATATAGGAAAAAGCGGCCCATTGTCAAGTATAATACGGGATAAATTTCAATGGGGCGCGCGGTCAAATCCGAGGGCGCGAGAAACGAATTACGAACGTGCGGTCCGTGTTTTTTCCGTCGTCAGGATTTGTGCCGTCACGAGCCGTACGGGGGTTTGGCGCAAGGTGCGGCCACGGACCTTTTTCCAGGCGGGAATGTAAAACGCGTCACCCGTCCGTAATGTGCAGGCGGGTTCTCCCTGCACTTCCAGGAGCAGTTCGCCCATAAGCACATACCCGGCAAGGTCACCCGCCAGGGTCTCGAATGGCGGGCGTTCGCCGGGTTCAAATTCCTCATCCAACATGAGCAGGCGGATATCGGGGCGGCTGGGCAGGATCAGCGTGTAACAGCGCTTGCCGTCCGCCACTATGCGCATCGCCTCGCGGCGAAAAATTGGACCGGTAGGCGGCGTCGCGGTTTTCGAAAAAAACGCGCCCAGGTCCGTGCCTAAGGCCATCAACAGTTTGCGCAGGGTGGCCAGCGTGGGCGAGATACGGCCTGCTTCGACGCCGGACACGTAACTGGGCGCCACGTCGGCTTGATGGGCAAGCTGGCGCATGGAAAGACGGCAGCGCTGGCGCAAGTCGCGCAGGCGGCGGGCGGTATGGGACGCATCGTCGGCGGCGAGCCGGCGCGGTTGTGCGCGCCGGCCGGATCGGTTGAACGGGCTTTTAGCCATGTGCTTACTATAGTCGGAGCCTGTGTGCGTGTCAAGGGATGCGTGCCGGCGGACACAAAGCGCTTGACAGTGAACAGCCATTCATTATAGTGGCTGCATGAATAAACACCGAACCCGGCCGGTGCGCCAGGCCGCAGGCTTGGATCAGCGCCCGATGAAAGCTCAATGCGTAAAACGGATGTTGATCGGGTTGGGGCTGGCGATGGCCCTGGCCGTGCCCTGGGCATCGGCGACGAATTATTACGTGGTGACGTCGAGCCAGCAACCGGCGCCGACCCCGCCCTGGACCAACTGGGGATGGGCCCACACCAACCTGATCGAGGTCGTTGCCGCCGCCCGCGATAACGACACGTTGTACGTGACCAACAATGCCACCTATAACCTGACGAATCAAATTATCGTCAGCTACGCCATTACGGTGCGGAGTTGGGGACCGGGTGGGATCCTGGACCCGACCAACACGATCCTGAGCGGCAACGGCAACTATCCCAACGCAACCAACCGGCATTTTACACTTAATAATTACGGGGCTACGCTGGCGGGTTTTACGCTTAAGAATGGATGTGAGAGCAACGGCGGGGCGATCTGGTTAAAGAGTGGAATGGTGACGAATTGCACGATTGTGAGCAACGTTGCCTATAACCTTTCAACTTACTACGGTGGCGGTGGTGTGTATATGAACACCAGCAGTGGCGGTGTGTGGAATTGTGTATTTAGCGGCAACACGTCATCAAACTCGGGCGGAGGGATTTGTATCAAGGGTGGGGGGCCTTTTCGGATTGCAGATTGCATAATCTACGGCAATTCTGGGCTGGCTTTAGGAGGGGGCATCATCGCCAATCCAGCCGCCGCCGGTACGATATTCAACAATTGCTGGGTTATATCCAATTACGCTAAAACTTATGGCGGTGGAATATATCTGCTTTCTTCCGCACAATGCCATAATTCCTTGATCATGGGAAATACATGCGGCATCAATGAAGGGGGCGGTGTTCGTATGGGCGATTCTTCCTTGCTCAGAAATTGCCTGGTTGTCGGTAATATTGCCACAAATTCATCGGATGGCGGCGTCTATCTTAATTGGAATGCTTCAATTAAAAACTGTACGATCGCCAGCAACGTGGCGTATGGCAGTGGCGGAGGCTTGGGCTTTCTTGGAGCGTATGGAAATAATGGCCATCCGAGTGTGGAAAATACCATAATCTGGGGCAATTCTAGTGCCGGAACTGGAGTTTCCAATTATTACATTTATGCCACGAATACAGCGGAGTCATGTGTCGCCTTTACCAACTGCAGCACTTCGCCGAACATTGTTAGTATTTATGCATCCGATATCAATACCATCAGCAACAATCCGCGATATGTGAATGACGCAACTGGTGATTTTCGGTTGCAATCGGATTCGCCCTGCATCGATGCCGGGGTAAATCGAGGCTGGATGGAGGGTGCGCTGGATTTTTACGGCAATCGGCGTATTGATAATTTCCGCAAAACCGTTGATATCGGTGCCTACGAATTCCTTGCCAAAGGCACAGTGTTCGGCTTCCAGTGATGCCCTATAAGCCGGTCCGTCGCGGACTGTGGCGTATTCCGCGCTGCATTTTCGCTCAATTTTGTTTGTCATTGACTTTGCCCACGCCGGCAGTTATCAACTTCAATATGTCGCAATGAATCAGGTATGCGGAGATGTGATTCTGATACACTACTTGCCATTTTCAGTCCTCCTGCTGGTCGTCTTGGCGTTGCCTCCGCTGCCGGGAAGCGCGCAAGCTCTCACGAACAACCCCGCGCGCCAACCCCTCGATGCGGTTGCCACGATCGCAGCTACTCTGGAGCCGATGCGCAAGGTCATGTACAAAACCGTCGGCGGCCAACGGTTGTATTTGCACGTTTTCGACCCCGCGGGTTTGGCGCCCGCCGACAAGCGGCCATGTTTCCTCGTTATCCACGGCGGCGGCTGGATGGGCGGTGAGCCACGGCGGATGTATCCCTTCGCTGCGCACTTTGCCAAACTTGGCATGGTCGGCATCAGCCTGCAATACCGAATCGTGACGTCGAAGGCGGACGTTACCGTGTTCGATTGCGTCAAGGATGGGCGCTCGGCCGTGCGCTATCTTCGCCAACATGCCGCCGAACTGGGTATCGATCCCGACAAAATTATTGTTAGCGGAGCCTCGGCCGGAGGACATCTCGCCGTGGGCACGGCGTTATTCGATAACGTTGACGACGATAGCGATGACCTGAAAATATCGTGCGCACCCAATGCCCTGGTGCTGTTTTACCCGGTGATCGATACCTCCAAGGATGGCTACGGCAATGTGAAGATCGGCAAACGGTGGCAGGAGCTTTCACCGTTGCATCATGTGCGTCCCGGCGTTCCGCCCACGATTATCTTCCATGGCTCCGGCGACACCACCACACCTTTCGCGGGTGTCCAGGCATTTCGCGACGTCATGCTGAAGGCGGGTAACCGCATAGAACTTGTCGTCAATGAAGGTGGCCAGCACGGTTATCTGATGTACGATCGCTCGCTCTACGAGGAAACACTGCATAAAACCGAAATTTTTCTCACATCAATTGGCCTGCTCGAATCCAGTGCCCCGGGCTCCAATTGAACAGCACTATAGCTGTATTTCGGAGGTAACGTGCCGTCGGTTGTTAAAATAGTGTGATGGTTTCCAGTCTGATCCGATACAATCGGATTGGATAAAAACAAAAGAAAGGGAACCACCACATGGAAACGGATCTTATCAGGTCGGTATTGGCAGGGCAAGCACA
>JAPLSY010000023.1 GCA_026398415.1 Kiritimatiellota bacterium
CCAGCGAAGTTTATCATTCTGTTCAACATTTATCATTTGATCGGTAGAATGTTCTGACAAGCCTTAGGAGAATCATATGACTGTTGCATTATCTGCCAGTACCGCCAATCCCCGGATCAACATCATCGCGTTGAGCGGCCGTCTGTCCGTGGAAACCGAAGGCCAGGTTCGGCCCCAGTTGATGGAAGCAATTCAGCAAAGTCCGCAAGGCCTTGTTTTGGACCTGGAAGCGGTAGCCTTCGTCAGTAGCGCTGGGTTGCGCATGCTGATCATGGTCTATAAAAGCGCCGCCACGAGCGGGACCAAATTGGCCATGATTCGACCCTCGCCGGAAATTTATAAATTATTCAAACTGGCTGCGCTGGATTTGACTTTTAACGTGTTTGAAAATGAAGCGGATGCCGTCAAGGCAATCTGTCCATGACCAGCGTGGGCATTAGAGCCAGACGTTTGGTTTCCACGTCGCAAAGTAAGTGGCCACTTAGCGCCCAAGACGCCGACATGGCGGTACAAACTGCGTTAGGAGAACGAAAATGGACCCGAAGAAATCCGACACAAATGTCAAGGCCGCAGCCGATGCACTCATGGCCCAGGCCAACGAAGCCGCCGCCATTTTTACCCAGTATGACCAGGACCAGGTGGACCGCATCGTAACGGCGGCAGCCAAAGCCGGCGCCGCCCAGCGTTTGGAACTGGCCCACCTGGCGGTGGAAGAAACCGGCATGGGCGTGTTTGAGGACAAGGTCATCAAGAACCTGTTTGCCACCGAATATGTCTACAATGACATCCGCGACATCAAAACGGTTGGTCTGATCCATGATTGCCCCGCCACCGGCCTGATGGAATACGCCGAACCACTGGGCGTCGTCCTGGGCATCACGCCGATTACCAATCCAACCTCGACGGTCATGTTCAAGAGCCTGATCGCGCTCAAGACCCGTAATGCCATTGTCTTCTGCGCTTCGCGGAATGCATTGAAGTGCAGTAATGAAGCCGCCCGGATCATTTATGAAGCTGCCGTGGCGGCCGGTGCGCCCGATTACGTCATCCGATGGGTCGAGGAACCGTCCCGGGAAATGACGCAGGCGTTGATGACGCATCCCAACGTGGCTTTAATCCTGGCCACGGGCGGCACGGGCCTGGTTCAGGCAGCTTACGGATCAGGCAAACCCGCCATCGGTGTCGGTCCCGGCAACGTGCCGGTGTATATTGACAAAAGCGCCGACATTTCCATGGCGGTCAATGACATTTTGCTGAGCAAGACCTTCGATAATGGGATGATCTGTGCCTCGGAACAGGCTATCGTCGTGCACCGGGACATCCGCCAAGCGGCGGAAGACCGCTTGGTTTCCCAGGGCGCTTATTTTCTCAAGCCGGCCGAGGTTGCCGTGATCCAGGACATCGTCATTGACCCGGCGAAACAGAGCATGTCATCCAAGGTTGTCGGCAAGAGCGCCCGATACATTGCCGAACTGGCGGGCATCGAGGTGCCGCCGCAAACCCGTCTGCTCATTGCGCGGTTGGCCGGCGTGGGCGAGACCGTGCCGTTATCGCGTGAAAAATTGTGCCCGCTCCTGGGCTATTATGTGGCCGACAATTTGGACGAGGCCATTAATATTTGCACCAACCTGACGCATTTCGGCGGACTGGGTCATTCCGTGTCCATTTTCTCCCGCGACCAACAGGCCATCGACAAATTCAGCCGAACGTTGAACGCTGGGCGGATTCTGGTCAATTCACCTTCGGCGCTGGGCGGTGTCGGCGATATTTATAACCGCCTGCATCCGTCGCTGACCCTCGGTTGCGGAACCGGCGGTTGTAACATCACGACCGACAATGTGACCGTTACGCATTTATTGAACATCAAGCGGGTTTCCAAAAGGATGGTAAATATGACATTGTTCCGCGTACCGTCGAAGATTTATTCTAATCCGGGCTGTCTGGACGTGTTTTTTACGCACGAGATCAAGGATCTCGGCGCCAAGCGTGCCCTCATCGTTTGCTCGGATTCGGCCGTGAAGGAAGGGACAGCCGGCCGCGTGGCTGTCTATCTCAACGATGCCGGGATTCAGCCGGCGGTGTTCTCGGAGGTCCAATCCGATCCCACGCTGGCAACCATCGCGGCGGGCGTTGCCGTGCTCAACAAGGAAAAGGTGGACTTGATCATCGCGCTGGGCGATGGCTCGCCGATAGACGCAGCCAAAGCCATGTGGTTGATGTACGAACAGCCCGAGTTGAAATTTGAAGACCTGAGCCTGCGGTTTATGGACATCCGCAAGCGCATTGTGAAGTTCCCGACCCTGGGACAGAAGGCTCGCCTTATCGCCATTCCCACCACGAGCGGAACCGACTCTGAAGTGACAGCGTTCGCCGCCGTGACGGATGAAAAGACCGGCAAGAAATATCCCGTTGTGGATTATGCCATAACACCGGATATCGCCATCATCGATCCAAATCTTGTGCTGACGGTACCGCCCACGGTCACGGCGGATACCGGGCTGGATGTGCTGGCGCATGCGATGGAAAGCTATGTGTCCATTGCCGCCTCGGACTATACCGATCCTCTGGCCCTGCGCGCGATTCAGTTAGTGTTTGAATACCTTCCGCAGGCGTTCCGGGATGGCAGTAATACTCTGGCCCGGGAGAAGATGCTTAACGCGTCCACGATCGCGGGGATGGCCTCCACCAACGCGTTTCTGGGGATTAACCATTGCCTGGCCCATATCCTGGGGGCCACGTTCCATATCCCCAATGGTCGCGCCAACGCGTTCGTGATGCTTCCCGTCATCCGCTACAACGCCGCGTTGCCGCACAAGTTTCCGCCATCCCCGAATTATCCGGCGCCCAAGGCCAAGGACCGTTATGCGGAAATCGCGGCGGCGCTCAAGCTGGACGCCTCCACGCCGGAGAAAGGCGTGGAAAACCTGGTCCGCGCCGTGGCGGAATTAAAGCAAACATTGGGTGTCCCCGTCAGCCTGCGCGAGGCGGGCGTACCGGAAGCCGATTTCAAGGCCAAGCTGAAATTCATGGCCGAAGCGGCCTTCGATGATCAATGTGCGGGCGCTAATCCTTCGTATCCGCTCGTAGATGACCTGGCCAAAGTGCTCGAAGAAGCCTATGGTTAATCTGCCGTCTACAGCCCCGATGATGTCGCCATGATGCCACGATCGGACACGATCACGTTGCCCAATGGCCTGGCCGTTCATTTTCTGATGTCGGGTGCGGGATCTGTTCCGATTCTTTTTCTGCATGGCTACAGTTTGTCGGCGCAAGCGTGGGTCAGGATAATGCCTATGCTGCCCGCCGCCTGGCGCGCCTATGCGCTCGATATCCGCGGATTCGGCCTGTCCGACAAACCGCCGAACGGCTACACGTACGAGGTGTTGGTTGAGGATCTGGCCGCGTTCATGGATGTCCTGAACCTGCCGAAGGCCGTTTTTGTGGGACATTCCTTTGGCGGCTGTATTCTTCAGCATTTCGCCGTTCGATACCCGACTCGGCTTCAGGCGCTGATTTTTTCCAATGCCTATGCCTGCAATCTGCCCCCCCAGGGAATTACCGCGGGAGTGCAGTCGCGCCTCGATGGTTATGGAACAGAGGCGCAAAACCGGGAGATTTTCAGCCGCACCGTGCCTCGCTACTTTGATCCTGCCAATGTCACCCCGCAGGATGTTGATTGTTTTGTCGCAATAGCACTGCAGGCCGGTAATCCGGCGCTTAAACAGATGCTGTTGACCATGTATACATCGCCGGCCATTCCTTCGAAATGCCTGGCCGCCATTCAAGTGCCCACGTTGATTATTGTCGGGACGCATGACCCATATGGCACTTTCGATCAGGCCGTGGCGCTGAGCGATTGCATTCCGAACAGCCGTGTTGCGGTCATGCCCCGTTGCGGTCACAGCCCCATGTGGGAGCAGCCGCAGGAATACGTTGGGATTCTAACGGACTTTCTTCGTTCGTAACGGAACGATGCAATAAATAGAGCAGGTTGCGTCCAAGCCGTTTTTTGTTTTTACAATCGGGTTGTATTTAACTATAAAACTTCTGTTCGAATTTTGTCATGAGGAAACAAGTGTTGACTAACCCTATACTCGGAAACCACCATGCGTGAACCGAATTTTAATAATCTACTCAAGGTCTTGCGCTGTGAAGTCCCGGAACGTCCTACGCTGTTCGAGTTTTTTCTGAACAGCCGGATATACCGGAAGTTGGCGGGTTCGGCCTGGACGGAGGATCCGGACACGCTGGTGCAATGGCGGATGCTGATCGCCGCGTTCAGGGCGGCCGGATATGACTACGCCACGGTCGCCGGCTCGCTCTTCCGGTTCCCAGGTGGCGAACACGATCGTGCCCAGACCATTTCGCTCAACCAGGGGTTTGTTATCACGGACCGCCGAAGCTTCGATGCCTACTTGTGGCCCGACCCCGACGGCTTCGATTACACGGCGCTGCGCACGATTGCCCCGGATTTGCCGCGCGGTATGAAGCTGATCGTCTGCGGGCCCGGCGGAGTGCTGGAGAACGTCATCAGCCTGGTCGGGTACGATAATCTCTGTTTTATGCTGGCCGACGATCCTGGCCTGGTGATGGACATTTTTGAAGCGGTCGGCAGCAGACTGGTGAAGCATTATCAGAAAGCCGTTGCCTTTGACACGGTCGGGGCCTGTATTTCCAACGATGACTGGGGATTCAAAACCCAGACGATGTTGTCCGTGGCGGATATGCGCAAGTATGTTTTCCCATGGCATAAGCGCATTGTGGAGGCCATCCATGCGTCCGGCCGGCCGGCGATTCTGCATTCCTGCGGCGAGCCGCGGGCCATCATGGAAGATATGATCACCGATATGCGGTATGATGGCAAACATTCTTACGAGGACGTCATTATGCCGGTCGAAGAAGCGTACCGCCGCTGGGGTGGGCGGATTGCCATTTTGGGCGGCATAGACCTTGATTTCATCATCCGCTCATCCGTTGAAGCAATCCAAAAACGGTGCCGCGCCATACTGGCCCTAACCGCCG
>JAPLSY010000006.1 GCA_026398415.1 Kiritimatiellota bacterium
ATGTCCTCGGCCAGCGGATCCTGCACAAATTTTTCGATCGCCCGGCGCAGAGGCCGCGCCCCGTAGACTTCATCAAACCCCTTTTCAATCAGGAAGGCTTTCGCTTCCGGACTCAATTGGATTTCGATATGCTTCGTCGCCATGCGTGCACGAACCTGACCCAGTTCCAGTTCCAGGATCGAGCCCACATCTTCTCGGTTCAATGGCCGGAATACGATCACATCGTCCATGCGATTGAAGAGCTCCGGCTTGAACACGCGCTTAGCTTCGTCCAACATTTGGGTCTTCAGCCCCTCTATATGGGCCGCGGCCGCGCTACTCGCGAAGCCCAGGCCGCCGGTGCCCTTGGCAAATTTGGAGCCCAAGTTGGAAGTCATGATGATAATCGTGTTCCGGAAACTTACGCGCCGGCCCAAGCTGTCGGTCAGCATGCCCTCCTCCAGGATCTGGAGCAGGATATCCATGACATCCGGGTGGGCCTTTTCGATTTCATCGAACAGGACCACGGCATACGGCTTGCGCCGGACTTTTTCGGTCAACTGCCCACCCTCCTCGTGCCCGATGTAGCCGGGCGGCGAACCGACCATGCGGGAGACCATGAACTTGTCCATGTATTCGGACATGTCGAGCTGGATCAAGGCGTCGCGGTCGTTGAACATGTATTCGGCCAACACCTTGGCCAGCAGGGTCTTGCCCACGCCCGTGGGACCGAGAAAAATGAATGAGCCGATCGGACGGCGGGGATCCTTCATATCGGCACGCGAACGCCGCAGGGCCCGGGAAATGGCGGCCACCGCTTCGGCCTGGCCGATGATGGATTTGGTCAACTCATGCTCCATATTCAGGAGGCGGTTGGTTTCGCTCTCGTCCAGCCGCGTCAGCGGCACGCCGGTCCAGCGCGAGATGACGGCCATGATCTCGGGTTCTTTCAGGGCCATGACTTTCTTGTCCTGGGCCTTACGCCATTTGGCGATGGACTTGTCGAATTTTTCACGTTCCACGCGCTCCTGGTCGCGCCACTTGGCGGCTTCCTCGAACTTCTGGGCCCGGATGGTTTCTTCCTTGTGCTGTTTGAGTTCGGCGATTTTTTTATCCGCCTTCTTAAGATTCGGCGGGCGGGTCATCAGCGCGATGTGGACCTTGGCGCCGGCCTCGTCGAGCACATCAATGGCCTTGTCCGGCAGGAAGCGGCCGGTAATGTAGCGGTCGGCGAGCCGGGCGGCGGCTTCCAGGGCGGCATCGGTGAACTGGACCTTGTGGTGCGCTTCGTAGCGCGGCCGCAGGCCCTTGAGAATCTGGATGGTTTCTTCCACGGTGGGCTCGTCCACTATGATCGTCTGGAAGCGCCGCTCCAGGGCGGAGTCCTTTTCGATGGATTTGCGATACTCGTTCATGGTCGTGGCGCCAATGCATTGCAGTTCGCCGCGGGACAGCGCCGGCTTGATAATGTTGGAGGCATCCATGGCGCCTTCGGCGGCGCCCGCGCCCACAATGGTATGCAGTTCGTCCATAAAGAGAATGACGTTTTTCGCGCGGCGCATTTCATCCATCACCGCCTTGATCCGTTCCTCGAACTGGCCGCGGTACTTGGTGCCCGCCACCATGAGCGCCATATCGAGCACGATGACCTCCTTGCCGACCAGCAGTTCGGGAACCTCGCCGTCGGCGATCATCTGGGCCAAACCCTCAACGATGGCGGTTTTACCGACCCCCGCCTCGCCCAGCAGGACGGGATTGTTTTTCGTGCGCCGGCAGAGAATCTGGATGACGCGTTTCGTCTCCTCGGAACGGCCGATCACCGGGTCCAGTTTGCCCTGGCGGGCTAACTCCGTCAGGTTCCGGCCGAATGCGTTCAAGGCTGGAGTCTTGACCGCCTGGGGCTTGGCACCGGCTGCGGCGCCGGCCGCCGGCTGGGCCGCCATTGCGGCCTCTTGACCCGGATCGAAATTGGGATCCAACTCTTTCAGCACCTCGAGCCGCGCGCGCTCGATATCCACATTCAGGTTTTTCAGCACGCGTGCAGCAACACCTTCCTCTTCGCGCAGGAGGCCCAGCAGGATGTGTTCCGTGCCGACGTAACCGTGGTTGAGCGCCTGGGCTTCGACCTTCGCCAAGGCCAGCACTTTCTTGGCCCGCGGCGTCATGGGCAAAGCACCGATCATCTTGGTTTCCGGCCCCTGGCCGACCGCCTTCTCAACTTCTATCCGCAGGATATCCAGGTCCACCCCCATTTTCTCGAGCACCGAAACAGCCACACCCTCCCCCAGCGCAATCAGGCTGAGCAGGAGATGCTCGGTGCCAATATACTGGTGATTGAACCGCTCCGCTTCCTTGCGTGCCAATTGAATTAC
>JAPLSY010000037.1 GCA_026398415.1 Kiritimatiellota bacterium
ATCTTTCAAAGAACTGCGGATACCTTGTCATATCTCGAAAGATTGTCAAAGTAAATTTTGAAAATTATTTCCTGCCTTCCGCCGCCGTGCACAGTGCGTGGACCACACTCACTGCCAGATTACTGCCGCCGTGCCGGCCGGCTGCGGCATCAATGATCGCAAATAAGTGCCGCTCGATTTCCGGACCACTCATGGGGTTGGCAGGCAAGACGTGAATAAGGGCTTTCGTCACGACGCTTTCCCCTTCCGTACGAACTCCACGAACGCGCGCGCTGCGTCTGGCCGCGAGGCGAAATGCAAATGCGTGTAGCTGGCCAGCGCGCGGCCGCGCTGAAAGCCCTCCTGGATCGGAGCGGTTTCCCGCTGATAGAGAATTTGGTAGGCCGTCTTCCAGCCGGCTGGCATCGGATTCACGATTTCGGAGTAGTGGAATTCATGGCCGCGCAGGACGCCGCCGCGCCGTCCCCACAGAGTATCGGCCGTTAGCGTCACTTCAACGTAGCCGAGCATTTTGCACTTCGCGTTCATGCGCGTCCAGAACGGCAGTATACCAGCCATAGAATAGCGCGCGCCGCCGCGGGTTTCGATGCCCTTTGAGAGATAAATCAATCCGCCGCATTCGGCATAAAGCGCTCCGTCCCTGGCGACAAAATCGCGCAGGGCGTCGAGCATCCCTGTGTTGCCTGATAACTCCTCGGCGTATTCTTCCGGATAGCCGCCGCCAAGATAAACGGCATCGAGTCCCTCGGGGAACATGCGGTCTTTGAGCGGGGAGAAGTCAACCAGTTGGGCGCCTTGCGCCTGCAAAGCTTCAAGATTGTCCGGATAGTAGAAATGGAAGGCGTCGTCGCGCGCGATGCCGATAGTAACGGTTGAATTCGCCACCCTTGGAGCCGTCGGCGTTACGCCTTCCTGAAGATGAAGCGCCGGCGCACTTTGCGCCTGCCGGATAATTTCGTCAATCCTCACATGCTGCTCCAACGCGCCGGCGAAAGCATCCAATGCGGTTGCCGAAAGATTCTGCTGGTTAGCTGTTACCAGCCCAAGATGACGGCTAGGCAGATCAGGAAACGCGCCACGGGGGATTGCACCGAACAACGGAGGCAAAGAAGCCGCCACCAGAGACGCGGTTAACCACGAGGCTTGACGGTCGGACCCGCAATGGTTGGCAATGATGCCAACCACAGTCAGGCCGGGCTCGAACGTGGTGAAGCCTTTCACTGTGGCGGCCATGCTGCGCGCCACGCCATGGGCGCCGGTCACCAGCAGTACGGGGGCCTTCAGCCACCGGGCGATTTCCGCCGTGCTGCCTTCCGAGTTTTGCGGGGAGGCGCCATCGAACAAGCCCATGACGCCCTCGATCACCGCAATATCGGCGTCGGCGGTCTTGCGCTGGAAAAGGTCAAGCACATAATCCTTTCCACACATCCAGCCATCGAGGTTGTAGCACGGCCGGCCGGACACGAGCGCCAGATGGGTGGGATCGAGGAAATCCGGTCCCACCTTGAACGTCTGCACACGCAATCCACGCCGACACAGCGAGCGGCTCAGCGCTACGGCGATGGAGGTTTTACCGACGTCACTGCCGGTTGCCGCAATAACTATTCGCGCACAGCTCATATCAGAATTCCACGCCTTCCTGCGCTTGCCGGCCTTGCTGATAACCGTGTTTCACACAACGCATTTCGGTTACGGTGTCTGCCAAGCCGATCAGTCCTGTTCCCGCCCCGCGACCGGTCAGCACCACAATGGTGTCAATCGCTGCTTGCTTCACCGTCCGGATGACGGCCGCCTCGGTCAACAAGTTTTTAGCGACGGCCGTGCAGATTTCATCGAGGATGACCACGCGATATTTCCCCGCCGCCAGCGCCAGCGCCGCCGCATCCAAAGCCTGGCGGGCCGCTTGTTGGTGAGCCGCAAACTGCGGCGACGAGGGCAGCGGGACGAAACCCAGGCCAGTCGCCCGGATTGCCACACCCGGCAACCGGCTGAACATGGAATATTCGCCGGTGGACCTGCCCGCAGTGCTACGCACAACATTGCAGGCGGGCCGGCCATCGCCGGCGGAGTCGTCGCACTTGAGAAACTGGATAATCAGCGTCGGCAGATTATGACCCAGGGCGCGGATGGCGATGCCGAGTGCGGCGGTGGTTTTGCCCTTGCCGTCGCCGGTGAAAAGCAGAATTCTCGGTAATAGATTCATGCGTTTATCCTCCAGGCGTGCCACCAATG
>JAPLSY010000030.1 GCA_026398415.1 Kiritimatiellota bacterium
CGGTCCGTCAGCCGATTGCCGGCCGGGCCCGTTTGCTGGCCGGCGGACTTGCTTGCCGCCGGCACCACGACCAGAATGGAATCCACCACCACCTTGTTGTAGTAGGCCAGCAGGTAAAACGATCCGCAGTAGTCCATGGCCGCCAGCAGGACACACAAGAAAATAGTCCACCGGTAAGGCCCCAGATATGCGCGCATGAACCGCGCCAGCAGATTCAGCTTGCCGGCTTTACGGTCTTTCTGGCGGTACGGCGGCCGAAACGCATAGTTGCGATGGTGAAATTTCATTCCTTCTCGTCCTCGATCACATCCTTGTTCACGTGCCGATTATATAGCGCACGGTAACGGCCCTCCGGCAGGGCCATCAGCTCCGCATGGCTGCCGATCTCCACCATGCGGCCATCCCGCATCAGTACAATCCGGGTTGCGTTACGGATCGTGCTCAGGCGGTGCGCGACAATAAACGACGTGCGGTTCCGCAGGACCCTTTGCATGGCCAGCTGGATAGCCTGCTCGGATTCGCTATCCAGTGAGCTGGTAGCCTCGTCCATGATCATGATGACCGGATCGGCCAGCACGGCGCGGGCAATCGTCAGGCGCTGTTTCTGGCCGACCGAAAACTGCAGGCCCTCCGTACCCAGCACGGTCCGATACTGGTCCGGCAGGGTCATGATGAAATCATGGATTTCCGCCACCTTTGCCGCCGCCTCGATTTCAGCGGGCGTGGCATTCGAGCGGGCATAGCGGATATTGTCGGCAATGCTCACGTTGAACAGGAGCGGGTCCTGGAGGACGATGCCGAACTGCGCGCGCAGGCTTTTAAGGTCGTATTGCCGAACATCGCGGTCGTCGAGCCGCAGGCACCCGCCGCTGATATCATAAAAGCGCATGAGCAGAAGCAACAGGGTGCTTTTGCCGCATCCGGTCGGCCCCACCAGGGCAATGGTTTCGCCCGGCTGAATGTGTAAATCAAGGTCCCGGATGACCGGCCGCGCCGGCTCGTAGGAAAAATCCACGTGGTTAAAATCCACCTGGCCCCGCAGGCGACCGGCGGGCACGGCATCCGGCCGGTTGGTTACTCCCTGCGGTTCATTATAGATTTCGAGGATACGTTCGATGGCAATGCGCACGTCCTGGATTTGCCGCGCCAACTCGGACATGCGCACCGCCGGCCACAGGAGCCGCATGGCATAGACCGTGAACGCCGTCACGTCGCCGTAGGTCATGTCGCCACGCAGGATCAGGGCACAGCCGGCAAAAAACAATACGGCTTGGCCCATGTTCTGCAGAAGCGAGGTGTTTTGCCAGAACGTGTTGCTGGAATAGCCGGCTTGCTGGAGCAGTTCCATGCTGACTTCCGACTGCTCCTGGAAGATGCCCTGTTCCCGCGTCTCCGTGCCGAACGACTTAACCGCCAAACTCGCGACCAGCCGGTTCTGCACCCCGCCCGACAGCCGGTCGAACGATTGCCGGTAACTGCGCGAAAGCGCCACGATTTTACCGATGTTCAGGCGGTAATTCAGCACAAACGCGACCACCATGGCTACAATCACCAAAGCCAGCCGCCAGTTCAGCGCGAAGGTCGCCGTGATGGCAAAGGCGGCGCACACGAGGTCGGAGACGATGCCGATCGTCTGCGCGGACAGCATGTTGGCCACCATGCCGGTGTCGCCCATGAGCCGGTTAACCAGCATGCCGGTGCTGTGCTTGCCGTAAAAACGGAGCGACATATCCAGCATGTGGCGGTAGAGCGCATTGCGGATATCGAAGACGAAGCGCTGGCCGACGTAGGCAATCCCCTGCGTCTGGATAAACGCAAATACCGGGACCAGCACAATGAGGGCAATCCGCCAGAAGCTCAATGCAGGAATCAGGTCCTGCCGGTTCAGGCTGACCACGTAGTCAATGAAGGCTCGCGTGATCAGCGGCGAGCACATGTTCAGGATGGAAAGCAGGACCGTCAACAGCAACAGTCGCACCAGTATCCAGCGGTAAGGGGCGAGGAAACCCAGGACAATCAGGAAATTCGATTGTTTTTTTTGCGCCATCATGGGAAATGGTTGACGGGGAATGGTTGATGGTTCATGGAGAATAGAACCTGTTGAGCTGGGTTGGATGTACGGCAAACACACAATTCGCCGTCATAAATTGAAACCCTTACGTATCGCAAGCGCTCTTCATCAATCATTAACCATAGACCATCAACCATCATCCATTAACCATCGCCCATTATCCATAATCCTTAATCCAGCCCGAACAGGAAAAACCAGAGGCAGGTTTTACCGTAATAGATCTTGGCTTCCGCCGTGGTGCCGGGCGGGACGGCATGGTTCTGCGAGTCGAAACTGCAGAAGGCCACCCGGTAAGTCGCTTGCCCGTCCGACTGGATCACGTTGCGCAGGTACTGGATCTCGCCCCGGAACCGGACACGCTGGAGGCCGCGGTAGGAGGCCAGCCAGGCGTCATACCGGTTGCCGACCGCCACGCGCAGGGCGTGGCGTTCCAAAATGCGCAGTTTCAGGACTTGTTTTTCGCCGCCGAAAATTTCGTAGAGCAGGGTCTCCGGCCGCACCAGTTCGCCCATGACGAACTCATAGCGGAGCACCTGGCCGGCGATCGGCGCGCGAATCTCGCGCGCCCGAATGGCGGCATCCGCCCGCGCCGCCGCGTCCTGCCGCGACTCCAACTCCTGACGCAAAACGGTCAGATCTTTCTCATACAGACTCAGATCTTTTTTCAGCAGGGATTCCAGCTCCGCGCGGGCAAGCTGTTCCTTCAACTGGTCGTCCTCCAGCACACTGCCGGCTACCAGGCCGCGCGCCATACCCTCCCGGGTACGGGCCAGGCGGCTCATGGCGTTCTGCAGGCGCAAGTTGGCAACGGCAATGTCCTCGCTCAGTCTCCGCTTTTGCTCGGCAATTTGGGTTTCGCGTTGCTTCAGCTCCGCTTCCGCCTTTTGAGCCTGGTTGAGGGACTCCTCCAGGGACGCCTGCTCCTCGGCACAGCTTAACTGGACCAGCATATCGCCCTGCTTGACCCGCGCTCCCGATTGCACCAGGATGTTGGAGATGAGGCCGACTACCGGGGAACGCACTTCAGCGTAATGCTCGGTCGTTACGTAGCCGCTGGCCGGCACGTACTGGTTCACCCGGATCGCAAACCCGGCCAGGATCGCGCCAAAGACCGCCATCAGCCCATAGGTCAGAAAGCGCCTTTGTTTCAGCCGGCGCTCCTGGGTTGTCAACGGCAGGTCGCCGGCATCCGTTTTCTGAAAAATCCCCATATTACTTCTTCAGGTTTTTGATTTTCAGAAAATCCTTGGCAATCATGCGGATGCCGTCGGTTTCGTCGTCATAGCGCTTGGTACACAGGGTGCATTCGGAACACATGGTCTCGTAGCAGTTCCGATGCACGCGTGATGGATACATCTTCCGGAAAGCTTCATAACAGTCGGTCGAGCAGAACACGTAGCGTTCCTGGCTGCAGCCGAAAGCCACCTGTACCAGGCTGAAACCATCCTTATTCGGGTCCGCCGCACCGTTGCACCACGCGCAGGCAATCTTCATACGATCGGTGACCTGCTTATAGCGTTGGGCAATTTCCGCTTCCGTCCAGATATATTCGATCCAGCTCACGGCATCCTTGGGCACCTTGGCGCTGACGACGTCGTTCCTGATAATGAACACATCGCCCGTGGTAAGGACATAACAGTGCTCACCCTCAATCGGAACGTTGTTTTCCCGCAGGTGGACGCGTACCGGACCGCGCTGGGGCACCTCGAAGTTGTTCCAACCACAGGCTATGCAAATCGTGGCGAACAGGTGCTCGTTCAGGTGCTCCCCGCACCGGGGACACATGCCCATTTGAATGACGTGCAGATCCTTGACGGAATCCTCCGCCGCCCCCTGGACCTGTTTCTCCGCCTCCTCATGAATCCGTTTTTCTTTTTCGCCGTATTCATCCTCCAGGATCATGATGTCACGTTCCAGATTATCCCTCTGCTGGTCCGGCAACACGATGTTTTCCAGAGGCGGCTGATTTACAGCCTCTTCCGGGTTTTTCCCCAACCCGAACATTTGCTTCAACATGCGCATGATCCCATCCTCCATCCTGATAAAAAATGGATTAAAATTCGTCGGCATAACCCGACGCATACATAAAATTGGAATACGCCCGTAATAACTCGACTGCAATAATTATTTGTCTTTTCAAGGCATCCGTCAAGTCTTTTTGAGCATCGAGCACGTTACGACTGCGTCCCTCGCCCAGGCAAAACCGCTCGTTTTCGGCTTCCAGCGCCTGGCGGGCCGACACAATGGCTTGCGAAAGCAGACCCAGACGATCCTGGGCGGATATAAACTGTTCATGCTGAACTTTTAAATCCGCACGGATCCGGATGGCCGTCTGGCGGAGCAGTTCGTGCTGTGCATCAATGGTCGCGCTAATCGCCCGTATCCGCGCCTTTTCCGTCCGATACCCCCAGGGACGCTTCCAGGTCAGTCCGATGCTCGCCCCAAGGTTCTGCTCGCTCAGGTAGCGGCCGGTACCGATGACGTTGTTCGGATCCTCCCCTTGCAGGATCGTCTCCATATTCAGCGACAAATCGTCCCGCAGGTTATCCCGGTAAATGGCCTGTTCCTTCTCCGCCACCTCGATAAAATCCAGGATCTCGTTGTAATCCCCGCGGGCCTTGAGCGCCTTGTCCTCGGCATACAATGGCGGCAGGTCCACGGATTCCGCCCACAAAATGAGCGTGTCGAAGGAGGCGCGCACCGGCCGCGCCGGCTGGGATGTGCCCAGCAGTTCCAGGAGCCTGATTTGCGTAGTCTTGCAGGTCTGCTGGTCCGCCGTTTCCGTTTCCTGCCGCAGAACCACATCGGAGCGTGCCGCGAACAACTGGTATTCCGGTACGATCTTGAGCTGGACAAGTTCCTGGGCTTCCTTCAGCAGTTTTTCCACGCGGGTCAGGGCCGCTTGCGCCACGTAACGTTGGGCCACGGCTTCCAACACGGCAATGTATTGTTGCTCGACGTCATGCCGGCATTGCTGGGTTACCGCCTGCCAATGGTTTTGAGCCATACGATAGCGTTTGGCGGCGCGCTCATCGGAAAGTTTCCATTGGAGAAAGCCGCGGTCGCGCAGGAGCGGCACGCCCAGCCTGAGCCCTGCCAGGCTCTGCCATAGATCGTTATAGTTTCCGAACACATTCGTCACGGTGCTGGCCTGCAACTGGGAATAATAACTTTCCTCGACCCGCGTGCCCAGGTAAACGCCGGGCAGAATGGCCGCATCCACGCCGGCGTGCAGAAAAGCTTGATTGTAGCCGGCATTGTAAGCGGACTGCGATGCAGTTGCATTCAACTGGGGATCGAAAAACCCGCGCAGTTGGTCGCGTTCAGCCTGGGCACGGCTGACCTCGTACTGGGCCGCCTGAACGGCGGGGTTGTTGGCAAAAGCTTCGGCCACGAGCGCTTCCAGCTCCAGGTTGGCCCGCGCCGCCGGAAGCCAGGCGATTACGCCCAGCCATAGCGCCGCCACTTTTAAAAATGAACTCTTCATGGCAAAGATCGTCCCGGCGGGACGGAATGATAACACGAAGCCGTGACGAAAGAACAATCCCTTCTCAGCCTCGGGCCTTTTTCCGGGCAGACGCCGCATGCAGCATCTCCAACGCGATGGTCGTTACGCATCCGGGCGTCACCGTGCGCAGGCAGGAACCGTCCTGGAACCTGCAGCGTTTCGAAAAACAGGGCTGACACCGCAGGTTGCCCGCCGTCACCCGGTGAAGATCGCCATAGGGACCCGTGCGTTTTTTGTCGGTCGGCCCGAACACGGCCAGGACGGGCGTGCCCAGGCTGGCCGCCATGTGCATAGGGCCGGAATCATTGGCAATCACCAGGTTCATGGCCTGCAAAACTCCGCCCAATTGCGGCAGGGATAGTTTGCCGGCCAGGTTTATGACGCGCCCCTTGAATTCTTTTTCCATCTCTGCGCAGGCGGCCGCCTCTGCGGCGCCGCCGATCAGGAAAATCGAGGCGTTGGCATGTTCCTGCAGGTCGCGGCCGGCCTGGACGAACGAAGATACCGGCCAGTTTTTACTCGGCCAGCGCGAAAACGGGATCAGCGCCACGCGGGGCTCCGGCTCGCCCACGAGTTGCATGGGAAACTCCACGGGAAACACCGGCGGCAAGACCGGCAATCCCAAGTGCCGGACCACATCTAGGTTTTCCTCGACGGCGTGCCGGTCCTTGTTGCGGGGGCCGGCGATTGTCTGGTAAAATAGTCGCGAACCTTCCCGGTGAAAGGATGGCCCGATCCGCCGACTGCCACGCGCGAGCCGGGAGGCCAGCGCACTCTTGAGAATGCCCTGCAGGTCCACGATCAGGTCATACGGCTGGGCGCGCAGAGCCCGCACGTCGCCCACCAGGGCGCCCGACCAGACGTCCCGCGCAAGCGGGATGACGCGGTCCACGTCGGCAAAACACGCTACCAAATCCTGATAGGCCGGATGCACCACCCAGTCAATCGTCGCTTGCAAGCCGGTCTTCAGGCAGTGCACGGCCGGCAGGGCGTGAAACAGGTCGCCCAACGAACTTAATTTAACCACCAGCACCCGCGCGGCAACTGCGTCCGCAGTCGCTATCCGCCGGCTGACGGATTGCAGGCGGGCCGTCATTTTTTTCATGCCCGCATCATATCGCACAGCAAGACCCCGATGCAACGGAAAACTGGCTGGTCGGAATGGCTTGACCAACACAGCGGGCAACGATATTGTCAGGTAACCGAATTCCGGCAAACCGTGAATTTTGCAATTGATTCCTATGAATACTGACTTCGATCTTACGCGCATATCCGGGCTTACCGAAGCCGAGGCCCTGCGGCGGCTTCGCGAGGAGGGCTTTAACGAGCTTCCTTCCACGCAACAGCGCGGGTTGTTGCATATCGTCCTGGAGGTCGCGCGCGAACCAATGTTCCTACTGCTGGTTGGCTGCGGTCTACTGTACCTGCTGACCGGCGAACTATCCGATGCCCTGATGCTGCTCGGGTTCGTGCTGGTTGTGATGGGCATCACAGTTATCCAGGAGCGGCGTACCGAGCGGGCCCTGGAGGCATTACGGGACCTGTCAAGCCCGCGGGCGCTTGTGATCCGCGACGGCCGGCGGCGGCGCATTCCGGGGCGTGAAGTCGTCCGGGGCGACATCATGCTCCTCGTCGAGGGCGACCGTGTACCCGCCGATGCGGTCCTGCGGCAGTCCATCAATCTATCCGCCGATGAATCCCTTCTAACCGGCGAATCCGTGCCGGTGCGCAAGGCGGCCACGGAGCAAACCACAGCCGCGACCAGGCCGGGTGGCGACGACCTGCCGTTTGTCTTTTCCGGCACGCTGATCATCGCCGGCCAGGGGGTGGCGGAGATTCTGACAACCGGCATGCACACGGAGTTGGGCAAGATCGGCAAGGCGTTGCAGGGCGTTCCGCAGGAAGACACCCTCCTGCAGAAGGAAACCGGCCGGCTGGTTCGGAACCTGGCGGTCGTCGGCCTGTCGATCTGCGCGCTGGTGGTCCTGGCCTACGGACTCACGCGGGGCAACACGCCGCAGGCTTGGCAACAAGGCCTGCTGAGCGGCATTACCCTGGCAATGGCCTTGCTGCCGGAGGAGTTTCCCGTGGTGCTCACGGTCTTCCTCGCGCTGGGCGCCTGGCGGATTTCCCGGAACCGGGTCCTCACGCGGCGCATGCCGGCCGTGGAAACACTGGGCGCTGCCACGGTTTTGTGCACCGACAAAACGGGGACCCTCACGCTCAACCAAATGTCGGTCCGGCAACTGTTCGTGGACGGCGAACTGTTCGACGCAAACGTTTCAAAACGGACGACCTTGTCCGAGCGCTTCCATCCGCTTCTGGAATACGGGATCCTCGCCAGCAAGCATGACCCGTTCGACCCCATGGAAAAAGCCTTGCAGGAACTGGGCAAAAAGTTCCTGGCCCGGACCGAGCACCTGCACCAGAACTGGAAATTGATCCGGGAATATCCGCTTTCGCCGCACCTGCTGGCCCTGTCGCACGTCTGGAAATCACCGGATGGGAGCATATTTGAAATCGCGGCCAAGGGGGCGCCCGAAGCCATTGCCGACCTGTGCCACTTAAGCGTTCTGCAACAGAAAGAACTGGCCGGCCATGTGGCCAACATGGCCGACACCGGTTTGCGTGTGCTCGGCGTGGCCAAGGCGCATTTCAGGCGAACTGACCTGCCGCCCAACCAGCATGACTTCCGATTCGAGTTCCTGGGTATCATCGGCCTGGCCGATCCGGTGCGGCCGACCGTCCCGGCTGCAATCCAGGAGTGCTACACCGCCGGCATTCGCGTCGTCATGATTACAGGGGACTATCCGGGCACGGCACGGAGCATCGCCCAGCAGATCGGCTTGCGCGCGCCGGAGCAGTGCATCACGGGGAGCGAGTTGGATGCCATGAACGACGAGGAGTTGAAGCGGCGCATTAGCGACACAAGCATTTTTGCCCGCGTCGTACCTGAACAAAAACTGCGGATCGTGAATGCGTTGAAGGCCCGCGGGGAAATTGTGGCCATGACGGGGGATGGCGTCAATGACGCCCCTGCTTTGAAATCGGCCCACATCGGTATCGCCATGGGCGGCCGCGGCACGGACGTGGCGCGCGAAGCATCGGCGCTGGTCGTGCTGGACGACGATTTTACCTCCATTGTGGCAGCCGTAAAGCTGGGGCGGCGCATCTTTGACAACATCAAGAAGGCGGTGGCCTATATTTTTGCGGTGCATGTTCCGATTGCCGGGCTTGCGCTAATCCCGATGTTCTTCCGCGATTGGACACCACTGCTCCTGCCCGTGCATGTGGCCTTCCTGGAACTCATCATTGATCCCGCCTGCTCGATCGTCTTCGAGGCGGAAAACGCGGAGCCGAATGTGATGAAACGCCCCCCGCGTAATTCAAAAAGCAGGTTGTTCAGCCGGAGTACACTTCTGCTCAGCCTCTTCCAGGGCGCCAGCGTGCTGGCCGCCATTATTGCCCTGCTGGTCATCAGCGCCCGCCTGGGGTATGCCGACGAGGATTCGCGCCGGACGCTGGCGTTCATCGCACTGGTGGTCGCCAATCTCGGCCTCATTCTGATCAATCGCTCATGGAACCGCACGATCTTTTCGATGTTCCGTGAACCGAACTGGGCCTTGTGGTGGGTAGTGGGCGGCGCGACCGTAGCGATGACACTGCTCTTGAACGTTCCCTTCCTGCGCGAGCTGTTCCATTTCGGCCGGCTCCACCAGTTGGATATCCTGCTCAGTATCGCGGCCGGCATCGCGAGCATCCTGTGGTTCGAACTACTGAAGCTGACACCCTTCCTGAATCGTACGCCGGCTGAAAATATACCGGAAAAACGCGCTCTTTCTTAAGCTGGACATTTCACACGCAGCGTGAAATGTCCGGGCTATGACTCCACCAGGCGCCGCAACTCCGGCGCCGGGCGCAGGACCTTACCCTCGGCCGAAAGACACACGTGCACGGTATAGCCGGTTACGATAACCGTGTCACCACGGGTTATTTCGTAGGTAACGCGCAGGCGGGGTCCCTCGAGAGCGCATCGGCTGACTACCTTCAGCTCGTCATCATAATGGGCCGGCGCTTTGTATAAGCAATGGGCTTCCACCACCGGCAAAAAAACACCCTTTTTCTCCAGCTCAGCATAGGGCAGGCCGACCTCGCGCAACATGGCGGCGCGGGCCATCTCGAAATACACCAGATAGTTGGCATAATATACGAAACGCATCTGGTCCGTATGGGCATATGGCACATGCAGCGTATACTGGAAATCACGGCCGGTGGTGTTCATGGATGTCAACTCCTTAGCCTGAGTGAAGACCTGTCTTCAGGCCATAGTCGAAGCCCGAAGGGTGATCTATTCATGGTTTTGCATGAATAGATCGGGTTAGCCCAGATGATTTATGCGCAACAATAAAGCACGAGCTTAGCCATTGTCAATTCATTACCAAAGAAAACCGCTTGATTGAATGCCACCATAAGCATAATAATGACCAATTGCATTTGGTAAAGGTTCTTGTGCCGGAGGGGATGGTTTATCTGCCACCTATGTTCCGGCGTCAGACCCGGTTGCCAACAACGGCCCATGGGCGCCCATCAAGGGGAAAGCAATAGTCATGGCTCACAACGAGCAATTAGCCCAAACATTGCGGATCAAGCTTCCGGCCGAAGCGCTGGAAGCGGCCAAACCCGCGAAGCGACCCAAGCTGGCTTCGAAAGTGTCCGGCTTGCCCCGTGAGGCCGTCCGCGCCAAGCTCGGGGCCTCCGAATTCACGCTTTACCATGAATTTCTTCAGAGCATCTACGACGCCGTGCTGATCACGGACTGGGAGGGACATCTTCTGGACGGCAACACGCGCTCCACTGAATTCCTGCGCTACGAGGTCCGCGAACTGCGTACAATGACAATTTTCGATGTCATCTACGGCTTCGATGAGGCCATCCTCCAGCAAATCTGCGCCAACCTGGATCGCGACCAGTTCACCCTGATCGAGGAAGCTTATTGCCGGCGCAAGGACCAATCCCTGTTTCCAGCGGAGATTGCCACCAACAAACTGCACCTGGGCGATGAAAAACACATTTGCTTTTTCGTGCGCGATATTACCCGGCGCAAGCAGGATGAAAAACTCCTGCGCCAGACCCGCGACCAGCTGGCCCGGGCCGAGCGCCTGGAAATGGCCGGCAGCATCGCCGGCCATATCGCTCACGATTTCAACAACCTGCTGACCCCCCTGGTGGCCTACCCGGCGTTCATTCGCTCCAAACTGCCGGAAAATTCGCCGGCGCACGCGGACCTCGACGTCATTGTCAAGACGGCCCAGCAGATGGCCCACATCAATCAACAGCTCCTGGCGCTGTCGCGCCGCGCCTATCATGAACCGTCCGTGCTGAACATCAATGCGGTGATTGAGACCGAGGCCTCGTTCCTGGCCCGCAACGAGTCGGCCAAGGGGATCAAGCTTGACCTGGCGCTGGCCGGGGATTTGTTTAACATGAAGGGTTCGCCCCAACAGCTCCTGCGCGTTATCCAGAACCTGTGCCAGAACGCCATCGAAGCCATGGGCCCGGCCGGCACGCTGACGATCAAGACCGCAAACGTCTGCCTGGACACGCCGGTGAAGAAATACGAGCTTATGACGCCAGGCGAATATATCAAGGTCTCGATCGCCGACACGGGACACGGCATTCCACCGGAAATCTATGATAAACTTTTCGATCCCTTTTTTTCCACCCGGAAGGCCGACAAACAGCGCGGCTCCGGCCTGGGCCTGAGCGTGGTACGCGGCATTGTCAAGGATCACCAGGGCTTTATTGACCTGGAAAGCACCGTCGGCGCGGGCTCCACCTTCAGCCTGTATTTACCGGCCTGCCATGACAAGATCCAGCCGGTGGAGCCGGAAAAACATTATACCGGCACAGAAACCATCCTGGTCGTGGATGACGACAAACTGCAGATCGACGTCATGACCCGCCTCCTGCAAGCGATGGGCTATACTGTTGAGAACGCACATAGCGGCGAAGAGGCACTGCGGCTATTCGCCACACATAAGGCGCCAGGCCATTTTCCCCAACTGGTTATCCTCGACATGGTCATGGACAAGGACATGGATGGCGCCCAGATCTACCAGGAACTGAAGGCCATTAACCCCAAGCAGAAAGCCATTATCGTTTCCGGTTATGCTGAATCGCTCCGGGTCACTTTGGCACAGACCCTCGGTATCGGCGCTTACCTCCGCAAACCGGTGACGTTCGAAAAACTGAGCAAAGCCGTCCGGCAGGAATTGGATCGGACCACGCAGTAGAACGAAGTTCACTGCGTGGCGGTGCAGCGATGCGCAGCATCTGCTACACTGCCCCCTTTGATTCTTCAACTACACATTTTCAAACAGCACGGACGAAAGATAGCGTTCGCCGGAATCGGGTAGAATCACAACCATGGTTTTACCAAAAAAGGCTTTGTCTTTAGCCAACCGCACGGCCACGGCCACGGCCGCCCCGCAGGAAATACCGGAGAGGATCCCTTCCTCCCGCGCCAGGCGCCGCGCCATCTCCACGGCCTCGGCACTATTCACCTGTTCCACGCGGTCCACGAGGCCAAGATCCAGCGTGTCGGGAATAAAGCCGGCGCCAATACCCTGGATTTTGTGCGCACCCGGCTTGAGTTCCTGCCCGGCCAGCGACTGCGTAATAACCGGGCTTTCCTCCGGCTCCACCGCCACGGATATGAGCGCTTTGCCTTTTGTCCGCTTGAGATACCGCGAAATGCCGGTGATCGTTCCACCCGTCCCTACCCCGGCCACCAGGACGTCCACGGCGCCGTCGGTGTCATTCCAGATTTCAGGACCCGTAGTTTGTTCATGAATGGCCGGGTTGGCCGGATTCTTGAACTGCTGGGGCAGGAAGTATTGCTTCGGATCGGACGCCGCCAGTTCCTCGGCGCGGACTATGGCGCCCTTCATGCCTTCCGCTCCCGGCGTCAGGATCAGGTGCGCGCCAAAAGCCGCCAGGACCCGGCGGCGCTCGATGCTCATCGTTTCCGGCATGGTCAACGTCAACGGATAGCCGCGGGCCGCCGCAACATAGGCCAGGGCAATGCCCGTGTTGCCGCTGGTCGGCTCGACAATCGCCATGCCCGGCTTGAGCACGCCGCGCTTTTCCGCATCCCAGATCATGGCCGCGCCAATCCGGCACTTGACCGAATAAGCGGGATTGCGTCCCTCAATCTTGGCCAGGACCGTGGCCTTGAGACCCTGCGTAACGCGATTCAACCTGACCAGCGGCGTATTGCCGATGGACCTGGAATTATCCTCAAAAATACGGTGCATGGCTTTTCCCTCCCTCATTTCCCGGCGGCCTTTTGCAGGGCCTGGTTAATATCGGCCTTGATATCCTCAACGTCTTCGATGCCAATGGAGAGCCGGATGTAATCTTCGGTTACACCGGTTTCCCGTTGTTCTGCCGGCGTCAACTGCTGGTGCGTGGTCGAGGCCGGATGGATGACCAGGCTCTTGGCATCGCCAATGTTCGCCACATGCGACAGGAGCTTAACCGCGTTTATAAATTGCTTGGCCGCTTCCAGCCCACCCTTGATGCCGAAGCCCACGAGCCCGCCAAATCCTTTCGTCAGATACTTGGCGGCCACCGCATGGCTCGGATCGTCTTCCAGGCCCGGGTACGTCACCCATTGAACCAGCGGATGCTTCTTGAGCCATCGGGCAATAGCCAGCGCGTTTTCCGAATGTTGACGCTGACGCAAAGGCAGGGTCTCAAGTCCCAGCAGGAACTGATGCGCGTTGAATGGACTCAACGCCGCGCCGATGTCGCGCAGGAGCGTCACGCGCACCTTCAGGATGAAGGCCACGTTGCCCATACCGGGCACATTGCCCAGGGCATCCCAGTAAACCAGTCCGTGATAACTCGGATCGGGTTCGGTGAATTCCGGAAACTTGCCGTTGTTCCATTTGAATTTACCGGAATCCACGATCACGCCGCCGATCGAGGTGCCGTGGCCGCCGATATATTTCGTGGCCGAGATAGCCAGGATGTCGGCGCCATAATCAATCGGCCGGACCAGGCCGACGCCCACCGTGTTATCCACCACCAACGGGATGCCGGCCGCGTGCGCAATGGCGGCGATGGCTTCGAAATCGGGCACGTCCAATTTGGGGTTGCCGATTGTTTCCGCGTAGATCGCCCGCGTTTTGGGCGTGATCGCCCGCCGGAAGGCATCCGGATTACGGGAATCCACAAATTTCACCGTACGCCCCAGTTTCGGGAACGTGTGGTGCAGGAGCTGGTAGGCGCCGCCATAAAGGTTGTTGGCGGCCACGATTTCATCACCCAGCCGCGTGATCGCCAGCAGGGCATAGGTAATGGCCGCCTGGCCGGAAGCCACGGCGAGCGCGCCCGTGCCACCCTCAATGGCAGCCACTCGCTTTTCAAACACGTCGCTGGTCGGGTTCATGAGCCGCGTATAGATGTTGCCGAATTCCTTCAACGCAAACAGGTTCGCAGCGTGCTCCGTGCTTTTGAAGACGTAGGACGTGGTTTGATAGATGGGCACCGCCCGGGCGCCCGTGGTGGGGTCCGGTTTCTGTCCCGCGTGCAAGGCTATGGTCGCTAATTTTGGTATGGTCATGGTTATGTTCCTTCTTTGATTGCCCCTATGGAGACGTATTATCGTTAAATAGTATAGGCTAAAGTTGCTCCTGCTTGTTTGGCGTCGTACTTTTCCATCATGGTTTTCAGCGTTATTTTTTCCATTGCCCGGGCTAACGCCCGGCTTACCTCCTGCCAGATTTCGCGCGCCACGCAGGCCGAACTCCGGCTACACGCGCTGGCGCGCTTGGTACATATCACCAGCGCACAATCACCTTCAAGCGGATCCAAAATGTCTTTGAGCGTTACCTTGGCCGGATCGCGGGCCAGGGTATAACCGCCCCTGGCGCCCACCGTGGCGGCAATCAGGCCGGCGGATTTCAGCGGAGTAACGACTTGCCAGAGATACTTTTCGGAAATTTGCTGGCGCCGGGCGACTGCTTTCAGAGTCACAACACCCTCTTTGCCGTGTACAGCCAAGTCCAGCATAAACCGCACGCCATAGCGTCCTTTAGTTGATATTTTCACGGCTTAATAATTCCTATTATTGCTATTGATATGGTGGAGATTAGCAGAAACACAACTCAAGTCAACTGTTTTCTTACAATGAAATTTTGTCAGGCGTGGGTCGTATCTGCCACGTGGAAACCGGCCGCCGCAATCATGGCCATGTCGGCCGCGTGCCCCTGTCCGGGCGTGGTTAAGTAGCCGTTGGTAAAGATTGAGTTGGCCGGATAAAGCGCCAAAACCTGCAACGTCCCCAGGCATGCTTCCCGCCCGCCCGCAATGCGAAGCTCGCGCGCGGGGTTCACCAAACGGAACATGGCCAGGATGCGCAGTCCCTCGGTAGCCGACAGGCGCGGCCGCCCCTCTAAAGTTGTGCCGGGGCGCGGATCCAGAAAATTGACCGGGATCGAGTCCGCCCCCGCCTCACGCAAGGCCAAGGCCAGATCCACACGGTCTTCGGACGTTTCGCCCATGCCCATAAGCCCGCCGGAACACAGTTCCAGGCCGGCGGCCTTAACCACGCGTACCGTTTCCACGCGGTCACGGTAATGATGGGTCGTGCAGATCTTCGGATAAAAACGTTCCGAGGTTTCCAGGTTGTGGTTGAACCGGTCTATGCCGGAGCGCTTCAACCGGCGCGCCTGATCGGCACTCACCAGCCCCAGTGAGGCACAGAGCTGGATCGGCATCGCCTGCTTGATCCGGCGCGCCGCTTCGCACACCGTGCTTAACTCCTGTTCAAGCGGCGCGCGCCCGCTGGTGACGATACAATAGCGCAGGGCCTTGAGCGCCTGGGCCTCGCGGGCGCCCTGGATGATATCATCCACCGACTGCATCGCATAAGCGGATACCGGCACGGTTGACTTGACCGCCTGACTGCAATAGGCGCAGTCCTCGCTGCATAACCCGCTCTTGGCGTTGCGGATGACGTGCAGGCTGACCCCCAGCCCGAAATACCGGCGGCGCACGGTAAAAGCCGCGTCCAGCACGGCCAGCAATTCCTCCGCCGGTGACGCCAGCACGGCCAGCGCCTCCGCGCGCGTGGCGCTTCCGCCCGCCAGCACTTTTGCTGCTAATGTTTTCCAGCTCATGAAATCGCGCACCCTTGCTGTAATTGGATTACCCGCCCCGGTAACGCTCCTGATGAAAACCTGTTTTCCAGGTTAATATTTATGGCTGATATTTCATCGTCAAACATACCGGCAAATTAAATAGCATTAAGCGATGCTCATTTCAAAACTTTATTTGCGCCTCATGTCGGGCGGGTATATATTTTCCGTGTTGACATGTGCCGGGGCGGGAATAGGCTTGCTTTCCAATCGGGAATAATGCCGGCAAAGTACATGCCCTTGCCCGCCCCGAATCCCTGGCCGAGCTTGGGCAGGCAGACCCAGGCGCGTGTCATTGTGCGCTTTGTTTTAAGGAATAAAAAATGGTTTCAAATCTATCGATTATTCCGGAACCCAAACGCATTCTCCATCGCAAGGGCTGTTTTGTTTTAAAAGATCAGGTCACGGTCTTTTACACCGCAGCGTCCGGATTTGCTAAAAATATCCTTGAAGAAGAATTGGCCCTTTGCAAAGTGAAAAACATTTCTTTT
This sequence comes from Kiritimatiellota bacterium, assembly GCA_026398415.1. GTDB lineage: Bacteria > Verrucomicrobiota > Kiritimatiellia > JAAZAB01 > JAAZAB01 > VSJD01. The sequence goes on from JAPLSY010000030.1 coordinate 16,276, forward strand.
TCAAAAGTTCCCGCCAAATCTCATAAAAACCTTTCCGCATTGAAAGCGATCGTCATCGCCGACTCGAAATTTCCCGATGATCTGCAAGCATTCCGCGATACCCTTTCCCAAATTACCATCGAACCCGAAGGGTATATTATCGACGTCAATTCCGGGCGGATTATCCTGGTTGCCGACGATGATGCCGGATTGTTTTATGCGTGCCAGACCCTCTTTCAGATTATTGGGCAGGAAGGCAAGACCGTAACCATTCCCGCCGTCAGGATCGAAGATGCCCCGGAGATGAAAATCCGCGGTGCCCAGATCGAGTTGTCATTTCTGATGCCGTCCTTCGCGATGATCGAATCGCTTTTAAAAACCTATGCCCGCTACAAAATAAACACGGTGCTCATCAGTTACCTGGATAAATTCAAGTTCGATAAACATCCCCTGATCAGCCACCCGGACGCCCTTAGCAAAGACCAGATACGCCGGCTCGACGCCCTGGCCAGATCGCTGCATATCAAGCTTGTGCCGATCCTCCAATGTTTCGGCCATGCGGAAAATATCTTAAAACACCCGCAATATGCCCATCTGCGCGAAGGCAAGGATATCCATACCCAGTTCTGTCCGGAAAATCCGGGGAGTTTGGCGCTATTCAAGGAGATGGCCGGGGAGATGCTGGAAGTTCACTCTTCCCGCTGCTTCCATATCGGAGCGGATGAGGCGTATTATCTGGGCTCCTGCCCGAAATGCAAGCCTATCGCCGCTAAAGAAGGCAAGGTGGGCCTCTTTTTAAAATACGTTAACAAGGTATGCGCTTTTCTTGTCGCTCAAGGGAAGACACCGGTCCTCTGGGACGATATCTTGTGCAAATCGCCTTCCAAACTCAAGAAACTCCACCCAAAAGCAGCGATCACGTATTGGGACTATGCCCCCGCCGATCCGCAGAACCCGTTCGTCTACTTCCGCGGTGAGGGGTATTATTGCAATAAACAATACTGGAAGGCTAAAAAATGGTGGGGCGGCGATTTTGTCCACCTCGGCAATTGCCGGGATTTCAAAGACCTTCCGCCGGAACGGATGAAACACTACCGTCCCTACTTTACTTCAACGAATAATTTGAACTATATCCATCCGTTTCCGTTCTATAAATTTTATCAGGATTCCGGCTATCCGACCATCGGCTGCCCGGCCGTGCGCGGCGGGGAATATAGCTATATTATCCCGGACTATACCCGGCGGATGAGCAATATTCTCCAGATGATTCGCGTTGCCGCTGAAAACAACGGGCTGGGGGTGATTAACACCTCCTGGTCGGAAATGGCCTCGCCTGAAGAATTGGCGCTCTACCCCATGATCGCGACGGCGGAGTTCGCCTGGTCCTGCGGCCGGCTCTCACCGGCAACGTTCGATCAGAAATTCAGCCGGCAATTCTTCGGCATGCCGGACACCCGGTTGATCGCGGCCATGAAAACTGTCGGCGCCAGGAACCCGCCTCTCTGCTTCTGCACCGGTGAACGTGCCGATCTGTGCGCCAAAGGCGATTTTGCTCCTACGCGCGGTTCCTATAAGACGTTGCTGGATAAACGCATCGCAAGCGCGTTTTCTGCTCCCGAACTGCCCGATCTTCTTGCGGAACTCGCCCGGTTGCGCACGGCAACCCAGGATGCCTTAAACGTCCTGAACGAATTGAAACGACAGGTTGTCGTCAACAAAGAGGTCTTTCATCACCTGGTCCTTGCCGCCCGCAACCAGCTTCATAAGATCGAACAATTTTTCATTTTCCAGTCCGCGGAAAAAAAGGTTCACTCGGTCGCACCGATCGCCCCCCGCGAAAGAAAACAGATATTGGCGCAACTGGCCAAGCTGGCCCAAGATGCCCGGCATCTGAAACGCGCTAATGAAAAACTCTTCTCAAAGACCTACACCCCGTCCAGCGTCCGGTCGCGTTCGGCGATGATGTTCGAAGGCGAATTGGAAAAGATGCGGGATTATCGCGGTTTATTGCAAAAAGGCCGGATCGGTCCTTGAGTTCTCAAAGGTTTCTTTTCCGGCTGGAATTCAGACCTTGCCGACCGCGCTGGCAATCCGCCAATTCCCGTTCTTATCGCAGGCGGCATAATACATGCGATACTTCCCCTCGCCGATCCGGACCAACGACATATCCTCCGCATGGACGGCATCCAGGCCCTCTTTCCCGTAGCCCTTGCCTTCGATCGCGCATCCGGCGCGTTCCCATAACAAGCCATCGGGCGAGTGCGCCACGAAAATCCGCGATCGGTATCCCGCCATATCCGCCGCGATCGACGCGGCGGCAAAGTCCACGCTCAACCCATCCGTCACCGCATTGGGGTCCTTGCTCGGGTGCATCGGCACCACCGTCCCGGGCGGTACGTTCTGCCATGCCGAAAAAAACATGGTCCAACAGTCACCGGTGCCCGATGGCGGGATCACTTCAGCGGCCGTAATGCCCGCCGTATCATACTCAGCCTGTTTGTCCCGCATGCGATAGCCAGGCTCCAATTCGAAGCACAGGCCATCCGCCGTGATGGCGCTGACCACGCTCTGGGAGAGGCGCACGCCACACTTGGGACCTCCGGGGCCGAATTCCTGGCCAAAGCAATACAGCCGGCCGCGGCCGTCGGGCAACGGCAGATAGCGGGGCCCGCCGAGACCGCCCGGCCTCTGTAGCCGGATGCCGTCTTCGTGCTCCCAATGCAGTAGATCGGAGGAAATGGCGCTGCAGATCACCGTCGGCTGGTCTGCCGGTCCGCGCGCCTCAAAGTACATCCGCCAGCGGCCATCGGTGCATTGCGTTACTGTCGCCCCGATTACGCGGAGCGACATGTAGGCTATCGCGGGCTGGGGCGCCAGGCGAATGCCGGGCTCGGTGCGGAACACCAGGCCATCGTCGGAGACCGCACTGAGGATGTAGCCCTGGCAGGTCGGATACGGTTTGGCCGGCCCCACCGCCGTGTAGAAAAGGCGGAAGCCGCCGGCAGGGATGCGAACGATGCATGGCGCTTGCAGTTTGGAACTGTCAAGCGCCCGGGATCCTTGCAGCCGCGGACCGGCTTCCTTCCGCCACCGATGTGTTAAGCTCATATTCATATTCCTTTCTTAACCAAACTCCGCCGCTTGTCGCAATTTTCCGGACACATGAAACGAAGTATTGTCATGGGATCGAGTCGCTGCGCACTGCCTATCGTTCACAGGATTTTTATATCAAACCGCTTTGAGAAATTCAACGGCATGTTTTGAAACAGGATTTATTGAAAATTTCGACTTCATCCATCCCCGGTGAATAAATATTGACTTAAGGGCCATTCCTGGATTTGGTTACAAAAGACTTGAAGCTCTTGATTATCGCGGGTAGTGTCGGTTTCATGAGAAAACAGTTGATGTTCGTGCAAAATTAAGGGGATAACATGAAGGCCAAGGTAAACATAACCGTAGAAGGTCCCTTTGTAATAAGCAGCCGCGCCGAAAGGCCGGAGTCCGTGCATGCCTTTCCCCATGTATGGAAATCACCGCAAGGCGTCTTATTTTTGAGCATGTCAAAGGATCGCGATGTCTGCGATGCAGGACGTTTTTTATTGGAAAGCGCCGACCAGGGAAGGACCTGGAGGGAATCTAAAGCATGGCCAACTGCTATTTCTCCCGGGATGTTTTGCCCGGTTGACCGCAAAACAACCCTTGCTTGCTTCCGCGATTCTTTTGCGACCGAGCAAGATGGGATTTATGAAATACCCGCCTGGTTTTCAAAAGATGGAGGGAATTCCTGGGGACCCATGGAAACTTGCACCCTTCAAATGCCTCATATTATCCCCATAGACATTTATGACCCTCCGGAATGGTGGCGGAAACAGAACCACGTGGAGATCGAGCGGGGGTTTGTTAAAGCGAAACCGCCGGATGCGATGATGGCGTTATTCGAAAGGTACTCGCGTAAACGGAGCCCGGGAATTTATTGCGCCATCAACCTTGGCGCTAATCATTTGCTTGGGTTAGTTATCTTTCCTGTTGATCGGGAGAAGAAGCTCTCTGTAGCCGCGGTGGAATCTATCGACGGGGGACGCCACTGGCGTTTTCTCTCGATGGTGGCACGCTACGATGACTGTTTTAGCGTCGATGAGCTGATGTTATGCCCCAGGGAGGTAGATGGTTTTGACGAACCGGCCATTGTAAAGTTACCTGATGGAGAGATTTTGGTAATCATGCGGATGGGCAGCTACCATCCTTTATATTCCGTTAAAAGCAAGGACAATGGAAAGAGTTGGACGGAACCTGTGCGATTGTCGGTGCGCGGGGTCTTGCCGTCGGCGATATTATTGCAGAATGGCGCCGTGGTAATGTCCACCGGCCGTCCCGATGCGACACTTAACGTCAGCCTGGATAAGGGCGCGAGCTGGCCGTATCAGGTCAAACTTTGGGAGGAAACTGAGGGAAAATGCTCGACATCCAACACATCTATGATCGATGTGGCTGCGAATAAGATATTATACGTGCATGATAGTTTTTCAAGGGACGAGCAATGTGACGATTGGTGGTTGCGCTCCCACGGTCATGGTGAAATCCTGGGATACTTTATAAGCGTAGATGCCGGTCGGCACCCATAAAATGGCTGCCCCTGTGCTTTCTGGATTCCCTCAGCAAAAAAGCCGGCGGTGGACGGTTCAGTCCTTCACCGGCACCAGATGAGCGCGAATCATCCAGTCCAGCGGAGGGTCGGCCTCGATGTCCGCCACGAATGTCCACGGCAGTGCCGATTTCGAGTGGCTTTGTTTAAGGCTCTTGCTTCGGTGCATGTAGAAGCCCCGGGTTGCCGTCGGGCTGAAATAGATGCACACATAGAATCCCTCCGGCACCGGCACCGGATCAAAATCCACCCGATACCATTCCGGTTTGCCACGCTTTAACAGGTGGTAGGGTCGGTCGATCGCCCGGATCACGCCGAAATCCTGGTCGCAGATAAAGATCTGGAAGTTCTCTTTCGGCGGCGTGGAAGTTCCATAGCGCGAACCATACATGGTCACGTAATCAACGGCCCATCGGCCCGGGGGTGTCTTGAAGACCACGGCATGTCCTGCCCCGGTTGTGCTTCGCATGTCTGTGCTGGTCCCGCCGTCATACCGCAGCAGGACGCCGGCCGCGTCCTGCTCCCGGACCAGTCCGGCCACCGCCTGGTCAGTGATCTCGCGTTGCGCGACCTCCCACTTGACCTTCGAGGTCAGCATATCCTCCGGAATCAGCTTCCGCGCGGACTCGTCACCAGTACCCTTCACCAGCGCATCCATAAACCGCGTCATCAGGTCCTTGCCTTGGGGCCGACTTTCCATCGCTGCATTCATGGCCTCCATCACTTTGGCCGCGCCGTAGCGCTGGTGAACGGCATAAAAGGCTACCGCAGCCCTGCTGACCGGATCCTTGAATTTTTCCGGATTCTGGCTCTGCTTTTCGAGCCGGGCCAGGCCTTCGACGCTGGCATAGTCATAGGGCTCCGGCCACAGGGTCGCTCCGAGCTTCTTATAAACCTCGTCCACTACCACCGACCCCGTGTAGTGTGCCCATCCCTCGGGCACTCCTTCCGGCAGGCCGAGGGAATTGACATTACGATACATGGCCATATGGCCGAGCTCATGGCAGATTCCGTAAATGTTGAACACCCCGCTCTGCATGGACGGAGCCAGGGTGGCGATCGAGGTCACCGTAAGATTTATCTCGGACTCGCCATCGGTCCAGAGACTGGTCTGGCCGTCAGGATCTTTGGTTATCCGCACGACGAATGCGTCGGGCATATTGCATTTAAATTGATCCGCGTAAACCCGGCGCGCCTCGGCCGTAAGGGTTAAAATGGCCTTGGCATAGGCAGGCGGTATGCCGACGCTGACCACTTTGGCGCCCGGCGCTTCCAGCGTCTGCTCGGCGACCGCGCCCGTCTTCGGTGGTTCCGGAGATTTCCATGCAACCACGCTCCGAGCCCGACCGCCATCCACCGGAATGGAGGCTATTCCGTTCCCACTCTTGACCAGGATGGCGCTGCTGTCCGGCGCCCAGGCAAAGGGCATTTTCTTATCAAAGACCTTCTTTTTGCCGGAACCATCCGAATTCATGACCCAAATCTCGTTCAGACTGAGCTTATCCTTATCCCCCTCGCTGATGTTGTGAACCTTGATGTAGGCGATCCGTTTGCCGTCCGGCGACCAAAGCGGATTATACGCACCACTGATTTCCCAGCGCTTTGTTTTCTCGTCGTAGGTGTTTATCGCAGGTTCCGTCAGAATCCTGCTCTCATCGGTTGCGAAGTTCTTGATTATGATACTCCCGTCAATCGCAATGCCCTGCCACCACGACCCTCCCCGGACGATCTTGCCCGTATATGCCAGCCATCTGCCGTCGGGCGACCACGCAATGCCAACGCCGTCAAGCCCTGTCTCGCTGGCGGCAGACGTATCCACGTCCAGGATCTGGATTTTATAACTTTTTTGGTAGCCGCCTAGTCCATAGGCCAGTTTCTTGGAGTCGGGTGACCATGACGCATGGGATTTCACAATGGCCTGCGCGAGTCGCTTAACCTTGCCGGTCAGCAAATCGAGTAAAAATATCCCGCTCCCCGATTCCGTGCCCGTCTGCTGATAGCCCGTAAATGCCGCCTGTTTGCCGTCCGGTGAAATTGAGGCATAGCCGCTAAACTCGCTAAGCGCGAATTTTTTTCCTTTACCTCCGCTAAGCGGAATAAGGTAAACGGCGTTGCCCCAGAGCTGACTGGCGGCCAGTTCGTCACGTCCGCCCCACGCTATGTCCCATTCTCCCGGCAGACTACCAACCTGCTTCTTAGCGGAACCATCCAGATTGGCAATCCACAGCGCCGTGGCCGGGTCGCCGTATTCATCATACGCCGGCACCGGATAGGCAATCTGGGTGCCATCCGGCGAAACGGCAAACTTGCAATTGATCAGGGGATCTGGCTTCTGCCCATGCGGGACTTTTGAGAGCTTACCGCATGAGGCCAATAATAGACAAAACAGTCCTATACAACTCGCTGTTAATATGACCTGGCTTTTCATTGTTACCCTCGATTTCTCGCTTTGCGCCGGAGCTTCGATCCACCATTTTGCTGGTATGCGCAAAAATGGTCGCACGGCTCGTATTCAGTATCCTGACAAGCGATTACGACCTTGTCAACAATCGCCGCCCTCACGGCAGGGCCGAATTGTATATTGCCGAAACCTCAATCCCCAAAATTTATCCCACACATAAATGTTAAATACTAATTACAGGTCTGGCCTTAATTCCTCCTAAATAACATTCCAACATTCTGCAGAATGTTGGAATGTTATTTCAGGATTTTGAATGAGTCAAGCCATTGCTGGAGAATGGTCCGGTCAATGAGAATGCATTCGGTGCCACGCGCAAATTCACGGGCATCTTCTGTGAACTCGCTATTGGTAACTACCATGGCTTTGGTGCATTTGTAGTATTTCATTCCAGCCACAGCGTCGCTGATGGCTTTCCTTGTGATCTTATTCTTGGAGCGTTTGACCTGGACCGCCATACGTTCCTTGTCCTTATTGATGATCAGGTCAACGCCATAGTCGTTAGAATCCCGCAGGTTGCCAACTTCATAGCCCTGTTGCGCCAGAAGACTGCCTACAAGTTTTTCAAAAGCCGCTCCGGACATAGCGTCCACGGCAGCCATGTCCGGCGCCGCATTGGAAGCGGCGGCATTCGTGGCGGTCTCTGCCAAGGCACAAGTTGTAATCCCAAGTGAAGCACCCCGCGGTGAGCCGCGGGGTATTTCTGCGGAATCCTGCGAAGCCATTTCTCCCTGAGGCAAAGCACAGAGTATCCCGGCGAAGAAGGACGAAATAAGAATGGCAACGGCAACAATTCTGCTCATGACACCCCGCTTAAATATGCTGTTCCTGACCGGACTTAATGGGAGTTCCCCTTGTTACTTGCTTGATTCATCGACATGGAATATGTGGAGGATCCGGTGAATGAGCGGGGTGAAGAGCACTCCCGCTACCGTGATGAATACGACGCCGCTGAAGAGGGCATAAGCCGAGGCAAAGAGCTTGGCCGCCCTGCCATGCAGTTCGCCGACCGGTCCCATGCCCCCGAGGATCATGGAGGCGTTCAGCAATGAATCGATCAGACTAAAGCCGGCGATCCCAATGCCTAAGGCAAAGACGATCAGCAGGCCGGCGACTCCGGCAAAACCGGCTACCCGCCAGGCAAACTGCCGGGCAGGCAGTAGTCGCTCGTGTTTCTTCTCCAGCATGCGTCACCTATTCCCTGATTGAATTCGTCATTTGTATTTGATGAAAGTCCCCTGTTTATATTCCTCAAAAGCGATTTGTAATTCTTCCTGGGTGTTCATCACTATGGGACCATACCAAGCGACGAGTTCACCAATGGGCTTGCCGGAAATCAGCAGGAATCTCACGGCACGCGCCTCGGTAAAAACCCTTATCTCGTCACCGTCATCGAACATGACAATCGTCCCGTTGCCGACAAATGGATCGCGCTGAATATCGAAATAATTGCTCCCTTCCACTTCGTAAGTGAAGGGATTTTTATCCCTGCAAAAATAGCCCTGCCCGTCGATTATGTAAGCGAAGACCGTATGGCCCTGTATCGTGGGGTGTCTGAATTCTGAATTTGCAGGAACGGTAACGTCGATATACTCAGGATCGATTACAATACCCCGGACCGGACCTTTAATGCCGGCCACTTCACCGGCAATGACCTTGATGGTCGTGCCATTGGATAGTTTGACTTCGGGTATTTGTTTGTTCGCTACGTCTCGATACCGCGGGTCCATCATTTTTTCCCGGGCCGGCAGATTGGCCCAGAGCTGAAATCCGTACATTTTTCCGCTTGCATCGCCTTTAGGCATTTCCTGGTGGATGATCCCGCTTCCGGCGGTCATCCACTGTATATCCCCCGAGCGAATAATGCCTTTGTTTCCAAGACTATCGCCGTGTTCTACGTCTCCAGTCAGAACATAGGTGATCGTTTCGATCCCGCGATGAGGATGCCAGGGGAAACCTTGTATATAGTGGGCTGGATTGCCGGAGCGGAAATCATCAAGCAGCAGAAAAGGATCGAACATGGGCACTTCACTGAATCCAAAAGCCCTTTTCAGGTGAACGCCCGCACCTTCAATCGTTGGCTTGCTTTTAAGAACTTTCCGGATTTTCCGAATTGTAGGCATAGCAATTTCTTTCCTTCAGCCCTCGAAATAAAACTTAATATTATTTCAAGGATTGCTAATCATTCAACCATGCCATCCGATGTCTGTTAAGTGTTGATTTGAGGGACCCTAAAACCTCCAACTAGCTTTAATATTTCTTGAGGAACGGGCATATTTTGACTTGAATGGCATTATAGAAGAAAACGAGGTGGAATCAATGCTTGGCTTGCTTGATTGCTCCCTACGCGGCGCGCCTCATTTTCCCGCCGCTTCCGAATATTCCGGTCCCTACCTTCCCCATTCCCAAAATAACATTCTAACATTCTGCAGAATGTTAGAATGTTCTCATGAACTTCAGGAAGGATTTGCCGTAAGGCGAAAGGGAATGGGCCACCCGGCGGCCGCGGTATTGTTTATTCAAAAGGCCGGCCTGAACCAGCGCGCGCGTGTGTTGCGAAATGGTTTTAAAGTTGGCTCCCAGCGCGCCGGCAAGCTCTTCAACCGCAATGCCATTGTTTTTCTCAACGGCAAGCAAAATGGCAATGCGCCGATGATTGGCCGCCCCTTTAAAGTGCCGTTCCAGTTGTTTTGGCGTCTTCATTCGTTGCAAAAACGAGCATATTTAACATTCCAACATTCTGCAGAATGTTAGAATGTTGTCAAGAAGAATTCAACGACAGCGTTCAGCACTTTCCGGAAAATCACGGGGCGGAGTCACGCTCTAACCATTGCAAACATAGCTTCATTTCGCAATTTTCAGCAGCACACGCCGGCTTTTCGTCGATGCCACTTGCTTGCCCAACGCAACCGCCTGCTTGCGTATCCCCGGCTTGTGCTTGATGTCACCCGATACGCCGGCATTGGAAACAAGGAGCGAAGCAAATTTCATGCCGGTATATTTGGCGGTCAAGGCAAACGGCTTGCTGAGGGCATCCAACCCCTCATCTTCAAAGGCGCTGGCTAGCAGAACGAGCGTCTTGCCTTTTAACGGGGTCGCCACGGTGCCGGCCTGATTGTCCCATTTGTAGAGCGAGAACATCCGGTCAAAGACGAGCTTAAGCTGCGCGCTTGCTCCATAGAAATACAGGGGCGTGGCCATGACAATCACATCCACCTTGGCCATCCTGGCCAGGACCGGCTTGGCCTCGTCCTTAATCACGCAGGCGTACGCATCCAGTTTTTGGCAGGTCCGGCAGGCTGTGCATCCGGTGGATTTATACTTTAAGAAAGCCGTGCGCACGATCTCAACCCGCGCGCCTTTTGAGCGCGCACCCGCGGCGAACCAATCCACGAGTGTCGCCGTGTTGCCGGCTTTCCTGGGACTTCCTGATAGTATTAAAATTTCTTTAGTCATAGGTTCCTAATTTTGATTTTGTCATCCTTTCAATCGAAACGAGAACGTCCTTATAAATCCGCTCCAGTTGATCCGCCAGCTCGGGCGCAAGTTCTTCGCCAAATTCGCCCGACCAGGCCACCTCGATGCCGATCAGGCTAACGCGCTCCGGCATGGGTATATGCATCGTACGCGCCAGGGCCAGCGCCTCCGGCAGGTTAATACTGTGCGCGGAAGCCCCTACCCGATACCGCTCCAAGTCGGTTTCAGTCAGCACCTTGACCGTGCCGGCCGGCACCGTTCCCGTCACCATGGCATCCACGATCAGGACTTGCTGAAAGCCTTGCGTCTCGGATATGAAATCCAACGGCGATCCGGTGAACTCACGCACGACCACACGGGCGTCTGACTTGAAGAATTGTTCCAGGCGTCGCCCAAGCGCATATCCAATGCAGTCGTTTTTAACGATCGGATTGCCAAGATAACAGATCAGCGTCCTGCGACTTTTTTGCATATTTATATCCGGCGCCTGTCCTCCGGCTTGCCCCGCCAGCCTTCATGCGATATGGATTTAGCTGCGGGTGATGTGGCGGATTTCGGCGCCGGTGTTGTCGCGAAGCACGATCTGCATGGGCATCTGCCCAATGGCCGCATGCGTGGCGCAGGAAAAGCAGGGGTCGTAGGCGCGGAACGCCATTTCCACCATGTTGAAAATGCCGTCGCTGACCATGCCGTTCTTGATCAGGGTCTTGGCCACGTTGCGCACATCCATATTCATGGCGCCATAATTCTGGGCGCTGGCCACCAACAGGTTAAGATCGGTCATCATGCCGTTGGCATCGGTCTTGTAGTGATGGAACAGCGTCCCGCGCGGCGCCTCCACGACCCCCACGCCTTCGCCCACCACTTGCTTGCTGATGGTGCGGTAGTTCCGGCTGAGGATTTCGTCATCCGCGGCCAGTTCCTGCAAGCGCTCGGCGGCGTACAGGGCTTCCACGGCACGCGCCAGGTGGTAGGTCAGCGAATGCTGCACGGGCTTAGGTCCGAACCGCTTCATAAAATGTTTGTAAGCCTGCTGGGCTTTTGGGGTCGCCATGCCGTTACAGACATTGAGCCGCGCGAGCGGCGCCACCCGATACATGCCGCTCGCTTTGCCATCCACCAATCCTTTCCAGCCCACCTGCCGCAAATACGGAAACTTTAAATAAGACCACGGCACCGGATGCTCGGCGATATAGGCAAGATAATCCTTACCCTCAAAATCCGCCACGTATTTTCCATCCGGATCCATGATTTTCAGGCGTCCGCCGTAAAACGTGAAACGGCCGTCGGCATCCACCATGCCCATGTGATAGGAACGATGGTAATAGAGGTCTTTATTCAGGATAATCGCGACATATTCCGGATTGGCCATAACGATCTTGTCGGCGGCCGCGATGGTAAACTCGCAGAAGTCCACCAGCTTGCCGGCCAATTCCTGGATGCGTTTGCGCTCCTCCCTGGTGACGGGATGCGACACGCCGCCGGGCAGGCTGAACACCGGGTGCGTGGATTTTCCGCCGATGATGTCTTCGATTTCCACGGCATAGCTGCGATGTTTGATCACCTTGGTCCCGATATCCAAACCCAACTCGGCAATGACCCCGAACACATTGCGCTTAAGCTGATCGGCTGCCGGGCCGACCACAAAATCCGGCGCCATGCCCAGCGCGTAAATATGCTCCAGGTGACTTTCCAGCATGTGGGCGCAGTAGCCCAACTCCCGGATTTTATGCGCCGCCCGGGGCGGAGGCGCGGCAAACACCTGGTCCAGGGCCAGCGTGGAGGCCAGGTGATGCGGCCACGGGCATACCCCGCACAGCCGCGTAACGATGCGCGGAATTTCCTCGGCAGGCCGGCCTTTGCAAAACTCCTCGAACCCGCGCAGTTCCACCACCTGGAAATAGGTGTCTTCCACGTTGCCGTCGGCGTCCAGGAAAATGTCGATCTTGGCGTGACCCTCGAGGCGCGTGACCGGCTCGATGTGGATCGTCCGCGCCGTAGTTTTTTTCTTCTCATCCCAGATTTTCGGCATAACCTCTGGCCCCCTTTGGATTATCTTCCACCACACGACCGAGTTCGGACTTCGGCAGGGAATACCGGTAAAAGAATCCCAGCGGATCGAGAATCTGGCTCATCAGTTTTTCGATCTGCTCTTCGCTCATCTCGGCTTCATGGTCGGTCAGCCCGTATAGCGACGAAATGGCCGAAAGCATGGAGCCGCCCTGCTCGGTCACTGCTCCCGTTGGCCCCATGCAACCGCGGCAAGGCATGTTGACCTTGGTACAGACGGCGTCGCATCCGGCGCGGGTCGCCGGACCAAGGCACAGCACCCCCTGCTCCAGAAAACATTTATCCGGATCGAAATCCAGTTCATGCACCCTTGTAAAGCTGCCCACCGTGAGCTTTTCCGCCTTTTTCCGTTTGCACTCGTCACAGAGCGTCATTTCGGAGGCAATGACGGTGCCCTTGGGCGGCAGGGGCTTACCCTTTTCCACAAAATCCTTGACCATCTGCAGGATCTGCATGTTCATGACATGGGTCGGCGGGCAGGCCGGCACGAAATAATCCACGTCTACCACGTCGTCCAAAGCTTTAACATCCTCGAAGAATTCAGGCAGGGTCAGTTTGTGCCCGGCAGCGTCCTGAAAATTTTCCTGCGGCTCGGCGCCGTCGGTGTTGACCGTGGAAACCGTATTTTTATAAACCTGATCGAAGATCTTGCGCTTGGTTGTAACGTTGGCCAGTCCGGGAATGCCCCCCATATGGGCGCAGGCCCCATAGGCGATCAGTATTTTGCACTTGGAGCGCATAATCCTGGCCAGTTCGGCGTTATCGGAATTGCGCACGGCCCCGTGATAGAAACCGATGGTAATGGACTGGTCCGGCATGGCGCGCAACTGGTCATACTTGACGTCCAGCAGGGTCGGCGCAAACACAATATCGGCCAGCGCCATGAGCGTCAGCAGGTCCTCGTTGAAATTGACCACGGCAATGTCGCAACCAACGCACGAAGCGCCGCGTTTCAGGGCAATCGTAATTTTTTCCGGCATGGCTTAGTACCAGTTATTAGTGATCAGTGATCAGTAATTAGTGATTTATCATCATCCACCGTCTGTTGCCCGGCTTCCAATTTCCGGCGTCCGGTTTCTGGTGTCCGTTGCCTGTCGTCCGTCTTCCGATACGGACTGGGGCCGAGTTGCTCGACTTGATTGATAAAAGCATTAATCACCCGCGCAAACTTTTCGCCTTCCGAGGCTGAGACCCACTCCAGTTTCAGGCGGCCCTCGTGCAAGCCGAACTGTTTCAGCAGGAGTTTAAGGAGCGCCATGCGCCGGCGGGTGCGGTAATTCCCGCCGATGTAATGGCAATCCCCCGGATGACAGCCGGCCACCATGACGCCATCCGCGCCCCGGCGAAATGCGCGCAGGATAAATTCGGGGTCAATCCGCGCCGAACACATGCTGCGGATCACACGGAATTCCGGCCGGATTTTCATGCGGCTGATACCCGCAAGGTCCGCCCCGGCATAGGAACACCAGTTGCAACAAAACACCAGCACTTTTGGTTTGAATTCAGCCGCCATAGCCCACAATACCATTTCTGATTTATGATTTCGGATTGCTGATTGCTGATTTCTCGCCGCTTTACGCTCCACTTTCTTCCAGCGCCGCATCGATCATCGCCATAATCTGGCTGGTCTTATAGCCTTTCTGCTCCATGGCGCCGCTCGGGCAGGTCGCCGCACAACAGCCGCATCCTTTGCACAAGGCCTCGGTAACCTTGACCCGCTTTTTCTTCTGCCCGTTGCGCTCGACTTCGACGATCTCCAGGGCGCCATAATCGCAGACCGGCACGCACAGGCCGCAACCATCGCACAAATCTTCGTTCACGGCCACAATGATCGGCTCGGATTCATATTCTTTCCGTGAAATAATCGTGCCGACCCGCGCCGCCGCCGCCTGGGCCTGGGCAATGGTTTCCTCGATCGCCTTGGGCGCGTGGGCCATGCCGGCCATGAAGACGCCCTCGGTGGCGAAATCCACCGGGCGCAGTTTGACGTGCGCCTCGAGCAGGAACTTCTCGGCATTCAACGGCACCTTGAACAATTTTCCCAGTTCGGCGTTATCGGGGTTGGCATCCACCCGCGCGCTTAAGACCAGCAAATCCGCGCCGATATTCAGAACCGACCCGGTCAATTCATCCGGAACGGTCACATTGATTTTCCGGCCGGCGGCGGCCAGCGCCGGTTTATGTTCAACCTCGAACCGCACAAATTGCACGCCGAGATCGCGCGCCCGGGTGTAATATTCCTCACGCAAGCCATAGGTGCGGATATCGCGATAGAGGATATAGACCTGGCAGCGCGGATTCAACTGCTTGAGGCGGATGGCATTTTTGATGGCGGTGCTGCAGCAAACCCGGCTGCAATACATATGGTCGCTCTCGCGCGACCCGACGCACTGGATCATGACCACGTTATCGGGAACCTTGAACGCCGAGCTGCGCATTTGTTTTTCCAGGTCCAACTGCGTAAGGACCCGTTCTGATTTTCCATAGCCGTACTCAATCGGCTTGCTTTCCTGCGCGCCCGTGGCCAGCACAACGGCCCCGTGTTTCAAGGTTTTCTTGGTGTTTTTTCCGATCTGCAGCACGGTTTCGAAATTGCCGACAAATCCGGCGGCCTGTTTTACGGACGCGTTCAGGAACAAGGCAATGCGCGGATGGTGCCGCACGCGCGCCGCAAGCGACGCGGCCAAATCCGCCGGCGCCCGGCCGTCGAGGGTACGATCCAGCTTTAACAGATTGCCCCCCAGTATTTTTTCCTTTTCAACCAGGAAAACGTCAAAGCCCTGGTCGGCGATGTCCAGGGCCGCCGTCATGCCGGCCAGCCCGCCGCCGATCACGAGCGCTTTCGCGGTCACCGGTTGCGGCTGGGAATGCAAAGCCTCCGCCAAGTTCACCTTGGCCACCGCCATGCGCACGAGGTCGCAGGCTTTCGCGGTGGCGGCGGCGGGATGGTCCATATGGATCCAGGAACACTGGTCGCGGATATTGGCCATTTCGAAGAGGTAAGGATTGAGCCCGATTTCCTTCAAGGTCGCCTGGAACAGCGGCTCGTGCGTGCGCGGCGAGCAGGAGGCCACCACCAGCCGGTTCAGCTTGTGCTCCCCAATTAACTGGCTGATGTGATTTTGAGACTCCTGCGAACAGGCATAGAGGCTGGTCTCGGTATATACCACGTTCGGCAGGGACTTGGCATATTCCGCCACGCGCGCAACGTCCACCACGCCGGCAATATTGATTCCGCAGTGGCAGATAAGCACGCCCACCCGCGGCGTCTCCTGCTCCACGGCGCGCTCCGGCGGAAATTGTTTAATCCTGGTCTGGGTGCCGCGCGCGCGAGCGAGTTCCCGGCCGGCCTCGCTGGCGGCTGCGCTGGCCTGCACCACGGTTTCCGGAATATCCCGGGGACCGGACGCCACGCCAGCGACAAAAACGCCGGGCCGGGAAGTGCGCAAAGGCGCCAGGGAATCGGTCCAGACAAATCCGAAATCGTTCAAGTTCACACCCAGCCGCCCCGCCAGGCCCCGCAGGCTGGCGGAGGGTTCCAGACCGGTCGCCAGGACCACCATGTCGAACGCAGCTTCGGCCGTACCGCCGCCGGCCGGCGCATATTTGACCATTAACTGCTTTGTCTGCTGATCCTGCTCCACGCCATGAACCCGCGCGCGTTCGAAAACCACGCGGCTTTCGCTGCGCGCATGCTCGTAATACTTGTCGAAATCCTTGCCGTGCGCGCGCACATCCATGAAGAAAATCGTGGCATCCACCTGCTTGAGATGCTCCCTGGCGATCACGGCTTCCTTGATGGCATACATGCAGCAGACGGACGAGCAATAGCCGTTGCGGCAGGCCACGTCCCGTGACCCCACGCATTGCAGGAAAGCAATCCGCTTGGGCTCGCGGCCGTCGGAAGGACAGCGCACATGCCCGGCAAACGGACCGGATGCGCATAAAATGCGCTCGAATTCCATGCTGGTCACAACATCCGGGAACCGGCTGTAGCCGTATTCGTGTTTGGGATACGGCTGGAACTGATCGTAACCCGGGGCCAGAATAACGGCGCCGATCTCGATTTGCTCGATGCGATCCTTGTCGTCATAACAAATGGCGCCGGCCTGGCAGGCCTTCTGGCACAAGCCGCAGGTCCCCTTGGTCAGCTTCAGGCACATGGCCGCGTCAATGGCCGGCGCATTGGGCAGGGCCTGGGCGTAAGGGCGCGCAATGGCGCTCTTTGCGCGCAATTGCCACTCGAATGCAGAGAGCGTTTTCTTGGGCACTTCCTCGTCGGGATGGGCAGGATGCCGGACATAGCGCCGGGGACATTTTTCCAGGCAGACCCCGCAGCCCGTGCAGCGCTCGAGATCGATATAGCGGGCGCGTCGCCGGATGGTGGCCGTGAACCGACCGCTCTCCCCCTGCAAGTCCAGCACGTCGGCCATGGTCATCAGGGTCACATTGAGATGACGTCCGCACTCGACCAGCTTCGGCGATAGAATACAGAGCGAGCAGTCGTTGGTGGGAAACGTCTTGTCCAGCATGGCCATGTTGCCGCCAATGGCCGGACTGGATTCGACCAGATAGACCTTGAACCCGGCGTTGGCCAGGTCCAGTGAGGCTTGAATCCCGCCTACGCCGCCGCCCACCACCAGGACCGCGCCCACGGGCTTCGATTTTTTTTGCGGTGCAATCATAAGAAAATCGTTTTAAGAACGTTCTTGGTTCTTCGTTTTTCGTTCTTCGTTAATCCGGAACGAAGAATCGGAAACTCTTTAATTCGCATTCACTTCCTCAAAGCGCTTCTTTTGGGCCGCATAGGCCGCTTTATCAGTCACCAGTTTGTTGATCAGGTTTTGTTGTATTTTAACCGCGAGCGAATTCACTTCCTTTACGTCCTTAAGCCGGTCGGCATCCACATGGCCTTCCTTGACGGCCATGGCGCGCAAAGCCTGAATGATGTCCCGGAACTTGACATTCTGAGGGCAGGTGGCATAGCAGGCGTAACACTGGATACAGCGCCAGATCAAGGGCGATTTCAACACCTGCTGGCGCATGCCCAAAAGCACCTGGCGAATGATTTTGCGCGGATTGAATTCCTCGTCAATCCCCGCCACCGGACAGGCCGCCGTGCATGTGCCGCAGGCATAACACAGCTTGATATTCTCGCCGCCGGGATAGGCCGCGACATCAAACTTGAACTTCGGGTCCAGATCCTTACATAAGATCGTTTCCATAATTACCTCTTTCTTCAACGCATGCCCTGCTCCGCTTTCAGCGGGCCCGTCCTCTGTCATACCAACGGAACCGGCCTGGGCGTCAGCCCGGCCTTTTGCACGATCTCCGCCACCTTGCTTTCCCACTCAATTGCCATGAGGTGAATACCGGCCACGCCCTCGATCTGGCGCAAGGCCTGAATCTGTTCGGCACAAATAGCGATGCCCTCCGTCTTGGGCTCCTTGGATCGTTCCATCCGCTCGATATAGCTATCGGGCAATTTGATCCCGGCGACATTGTCGCGCATGTGTTTGGCCATGCCCAGGGTTCTGAGCGGGGTCAGTCCGGCCAGGATCTTGCAGCGCTTGTGCAGACCGCGGGCGCGCACAAGCTCCATCCAGCGCTGAAACCGATCCATGTCGTAAATGCATTGGGTCTGGATGAAATCCGCGCCGGCTTCCACTTTTTTCTCGAGGCGCGTGACCCGGAACTCGAACGGATCGGCGAACGGGTTGGCGGCGGCGCCGATAAACATGCGCGGCTCATGGAGCGCGGCCTTGGCACTGGCTTTAATCTCATCCCCGCAGGCAAATATTTTTTTATCCCGCATATCCCGCACCATCCGGATCAACTGAATGGAGTCCAGGTCGAATACGTGCCGGGCCGTCGGGTGGTTGCCAAAACACTGGTGATCGCCGGTCAGGCATACCAGGTTGCGGATGCCCAGCAGGTAGGCGCCCAGAATATCGGCCTGCATGGCCAGCCGGTTGCGGTCGCGACAGGTCATCTGCATGATCGGCTCCAGCCCCAGATCCAACGCCAATTTGGAAGCGCACAGGCTGGATACCCGGACAATGGCCGTCTGGTTATCCGTGATATTGACGGCATCCACCCAGCCCCGCAGGTGATCGGCCTTGGTCTTGATGATTTCCGGGTCGGCGCTCTTAGGCGGTCCCAGCTCGGCGGTGACGATAAATTCCCCCGCCGCCATCAGTTTTTCCAGATTGCTTCCGGATTTATAGGTTGTTTCGGACATAATGCGTTCTTGGTTATTTATCAACTATCCTGCGCAACATCTTCCCGCGTCAGCCGGCGCGGCCCGCCACAGTGGGTCTTTGACCAATCCCGCGGCGCCGCCACGGCCGTCAACGCATCCAGCTTGCCGAGGGCTTTCAGCCGGTCATGAATCAATTGCCAGCCGCACTCGATATTATCGGGGTCCACCTCGCACCTGCCGTCTTCGGACCCGCCGCAAGGGCCGTTGGAAAGCGACTTGGCGCAGCGGGTCACCGGGCAAACCCCGCCGAACACGCCGAGCTGACAATCGCCACAGGCCAGGCAGTTTTCCGCCCATTTGCCGGCGGCTTCGTTCGTGCCCATGAATTTTGTATTCAGCGCCGGATACACCGGCTTGTCGCCGAAAAGCCGCGCCGCCAGCTGGACCCCCACCCCACAGGCCAGCGAAAGAATGGCGTCACAGGCGGTCGCCACTTCGCGCACGGACTCGAAAAACTCGGCATCGCACTGGCGCTCGATGGTCTGCTCCACCGCCTCAAGCTTTCCGCCCAGGCGCAAGACCGACGTCAGGGTGGCCACTTCACGTTCGCCGCCGGCCAGGCAGACCGTGACACAAGTTCCACAGCCCAGCACCAGCACCTTCCGGTGGCCCTGGAGCAATCCCATGATTTCATCCATTGGTTTTTGTTCGGCAATAATCATGACGCATCATTCCTTCACAAACTGCAGGAACCGGCCGGATTCGAACTCGGTCAGGTGGCCTATTCTTAGCCGCGCCCCGTCAATACCGGCCTTGGTCAACATCGCGCGCAAACGCGCCACCCGCTTGGCGCCATGATCGGCGCCAACCAGATAGCGGCAATTTTCACGATGGCATCCCAGGAGCGTAACGTTTTTGGCGCCCCGTTCGAGCGCCTGCAGAACCTGACGGGCATCTACTTTTCCCAGGCAGGGCACACGAATCAAACGCACCGCGGAACTGTATTCCGCCCGGTTGACACCGGCCAGCGTGGCGGCCGGCCAGGCGGAATGCTCGCAGGCGAACACCGTCATATCCGGTTCCACGCCGATATCAGCCCGCATCTGCTCGTCGGTAAAACGCGGCATCTGGATCGCAACCGCCGGACACATTGTGGTGCATAATCCACAGCGCCGGCAGGCCGGCGCCGAAACGGCCGCGGTTTTGTTGGCCGCATCCACACGGATGGCGCCATGCGGACACGTGCGCAGGCACGTCAGGCACAAAACGCACCGATCGGGGTCTACCGTGGCCGCATCCTGGGGCATGGTCACGCGCCCGGAGGCGAGCAAGGCCTGAATCGCGGCAGCGGTCGCGGCGGCATCGTTCAGCGCCTCGCGGAACTCGCTGTTGCCGCGCGCCAAGCCAACCACAAACAGACCCGGTCGATTGGCAAGCACCGGGGTCAGCCAGACATTATCCGCCTGCGCCGCGCCGCCGGGCCCGCGCCGGATCAGATTTCCCGGCGCAGACAATCCATCGCCGGGACACAAGCGCGCATCCGCCATGATCGCGCATTCCACGGATTCCGTCACAACGGCCCCCGACTGAATATCCTGGTATTCAATGTCAACTTGATTCCCGGCAGCATTGATTTTCGGCTTGGTTTTATACCGCATGATCAGGACACCGGCTTCCCGCGCCCGGCGATATAGCGCTTCCAAGCCCCAGGCCGCAACGCGGATATGCCGCGCAAAGAGCAGGACTCGGCACCGCCGGCTGCGGGCCAACCGTTCGGCGGCGGTCAGCGCCAGGGCATTGATGATCCGTCCCTGCTCCGCGGCAAGGTCGAGAAAAATCGCCACCGATTTCGGGAAGGATTGGGCGTGCAACCGCTCAGCCAATCCGGCCAAATTCATCACCGCGCTCTTACCAGTCAGATGCTCCGGGAATGGGAACGACTCGAGTTCGCCGCAGGCCAGCGCCACCGCGCCCGCCGTTATATTCCGCGCTTGCTCCCCGGTCGTGAATGCGGCAACAAAGCGGCCGACATCCCCGCTCAACGATCGCAAGGCGGCGTTGCCGATAAAGGTAATGGCCGGATCATGGCGAACCGCTTCCATCGTGGCGGCCATGACCTGCCGCACCGCTTGCGCGGTTTCGGCGTCCCGGTTCTCCGACTTGTCGGACGAGTCCGAGAGGCCGGTGTCATCCAGGTAACCGAAGAAATCGATCATCCGGGCGGCGCTCCCGCCCAAGTCCGGTCTGCGGCTGGCCAGCGTAACCTTGTGTCCCATGCGCGCCAGGCACAGTGCCGTTTGCATCGCCACCAGGTCGCCGCCCAGGATAAGAACGTCGCGATTCATGGGTTCGCGTTTGGAGGCAATCGGCTCCAACAGGACGGCGCGTTCCACGGCCGCGTTAATTAACGCATTCGCCTTACGGGTGGCCGCGGCAGGATCGGCGTGTACCCAGGCGCACTGCTCGCGGATATTGAGGAACGTTGCGAGGCCATCGCCGATACGAACACGCTTAAGCGCCGGATTCAACGCCGGGTCGAAAATTTCGCGCTCACAGGCCGCCAGCACAAGGCGACGGCAGCCCTTGGCGGCAACGGCCTTGACCGCCTGAAGGCATCCCTTGGCATTGCACAAGCGCGATGTCACCTGCACGGCGGCCACGCCTTCCCGCGCGGCAGCAGCCTTGGCCAGCGCCTGAAAATCCAGGCGCTTGGCGAGGGTCCCGGCACAATCGCACAGGATCACGCCGACACCGTTTTTGTCTTTTTTAACAGATGGGCTCATGAAAAATTATGCCTGTTTCAAAATCTCGGCGCACACGGCTTCCGCCTGGCCGATGGTTGCGGCGATGTCCTGCGGGTTGCCGCAGGTTCCGGCGACAAATATGTTTCGGCAATGCGTCTGCGGCAAGCCCGCCGTACCCTTGATCCCCAGAAAACCCTCTTGATCCACGGCCAGCCGCAGGCAATCAGCCAGCGCGCGCGCCGCCGGCGCGGGGCGGATGCCGATGGAAAGAATGACCAGGTCAAACTCCGCCTTATTGACGGCGCCTTTCTCCTGATCTTCATATGCAATGACAACCGCACCCTCCGAACCGGCAACAATCTCCACCGGCCGCGCGCGCACAAAGGTCATCGTTTTCTGGCAGGCTGCAAAAAAAGATTCGAAGTCTTTGCCGAAATTCTGGATGTCCATGTAAAAGACCGTGACGCTCGTATCCGGTGCGTCATGCTGAATGCGCCGAGCCATGCGCAGGGCGTAAGCGCAGCAGACCGTCGAACAATAGTTGGTGTCTTCCGGCCGGCGATGGGCGTGTTCGCTGCGCGACCCGACGCACTGGATAAACGCCACGCGGCGGGGCGCGCTTCCGTCGGACAAGCGCGTGATGCGGTGCTGGCCGGCCAATTGATGCTCGGCATCCAACCCGGAGATGACATTGGGAATCACGCCGTAACCGAAAGTTCCCATCGGCCCGGGATGGAAGGGCTCATGGCCCGTAGCCACCACAACGGCATCCACGTCCAGTTCCCGGTTTTGGGTCGGCTCTTTCCAATCGATCGCCTGGACCGGGCAGGCCTTGGCACACCGATCACAGGCCTTGTCACGGGTGCGGCGGCAAAGCGGCAAATCCAGCACCGGCACGCCGCCATGCAAGGCCGGGTATTTGACGGAAATGCAATGCTCAGGACAAACAGCCACGCAAAGACCGCAGCCGATGCATCGCTCGCGGCGGATAATGTTCGGTTCCGTTCGCAGGGTAACACGATAGGCGGCGCCATTATTTCCCGGCACCAGCGCCACCAGTTTGGAACGGGTATTGAGCCGCACACGCGGAGCGTGGAGCGCGGCCTTGAGCCGATCGGTGGCCACGCAAACGTGACACCGCAAACAGACATCGGCGGCTTTACAGCCCATGGCCGCCGCCTGGCCGCCAATTACCGGCTCCTTTTCAACCCACTGCACGTCGAGACCAGCGCGTCCCAGGCGTTCCGCCACCGTCGCACCGGCAATGCCTCCGCCGAGAACCAGCACGCACCGAATGGGTTTGTTGGATTTCGTTGTCATGACGCTTGACGATCCTCAGCCGTGAACAGTATTAAATGTGCCAGATTATTGGCCAGCCAATCTTGCATATTCCTGCAATTATTTAGTATATTACTGCATTACCTGGCCAATGAATGACGAGTTTTCAAAGAGAATCAGGTCCAACGGGGCCATAGCCGCTGGCTATGCCTCCCACGTCACTACGCTTGCGTTCCGCCTTCCGAACAACATTCTAACATTCTGCAGAATGTTGGAATGTTGTCGGCATTCGGATGCCATTGGTGAAAGAGAAATGCATAATCCCATTCTTAATGCTCATGATTCAACAGATAACGGAATTTGCCGGGGGTAAGGTTGACGGCATCCTTGAAGGTACGGGTAAAGTGGCTTTGATCCGTGAAGCCGCAGCACAGGGCAATGTCGCTGACTTTCATAGTCGTGGTGGATAGCAGGCGCCGGGCTTCCGCGATGCGCTTTTCGTGAAGCAACTGGTGAAAAGTCTTGCCGGTTTCCCGGCGCAACGTATGCGCCAGGGAGGAAACACTGGCGCCCGTGGCGCGCGCGGCGGAGGCCAGGATTGCTTTGCCGGAGTAATGACACTGGATCCAGTTCAACGCCCGATCAGGAAGCGAGCCCTCCTTCTCGGAGTACTCTTCAGCGACCAGATGCTGCTGAATCATGTCCGCCACTTCACAGCAAGCGGCTTCGATGGTGTCGGCCTTTTCAAGGCGATGCATGGAACGCAGCTCACGGTTGACGGCGGTCTCCCACGGCATACCGCGGAGCACATCCTGGCTGGTTATCACGGCCAGCAGTATGCGCAAATGCGCTTTGAGCTTGGTCAGATCCCAGTTGCTGGCCATGAGCAGTTTGGCGAGAAAAATCGAGACTAACTGACGCGTGCGCTCCCGGTCCTGCCGGTTCAAATGCAAAACCATCCGGCATGTATCCACCATGAGATCCGACGGCGGCTGGGCAGCGTTGCGCAAAACTTCCGCTTCCTCGGCAATTTCGCGCTGTTGCAGGTAACGGGCATTCTGCCGGGCAAAGAACGCAGAAGAATTCAAGCCCGACGAGAAGGTGGCATCCATGACATACTGGCCCAGGCCGCGCAGGGCGCTCGGCGTGATCGGCTTCAGCGAATCCAACGTCTTGCGCAGCGCCGGCACATCCCGCCGGGGCAACATGTTCAGACGTTCGCCAACTGTTTCGCGGATATCCGATTCCGGGGAATAGAATCCGCCCAGCGAAATTCCACCACGCCCGATATTGCGCGGCGCCACCGCCACGGTGACAAAGAGCAATCCCGCCCAGCATTCCGAGTAAAACGGCTCGCCGGACGATAACGCGTTCAATGCCGCGTTACAGCAGGTATGGCGGCAAAATGAACGGGCGGACGGATGCTCCAGACATTGCCGGCAAAAGTCACAGAGCGCCCCATTGCGCAATGGACCTTGCTCGCTCAGATCATGATAGACCGCACCCTGCCGGCTCACCGATCCGATTTCGTTCAGTAACGACCCGATGCGCTTTGAAAAATCTTCATTCATCTGCGCAAGAATGTACCATATAATTGCAGGAATATACAAGATTGATCGCCGATAATCTGGCACATTGCGTCACTTGCCATCGCTCGCTTTTGCAGGCAGAATGGAGCAGGCAGCATTCAGGAATTGCCAGCACCATGCAACATCATATCGACAATAAAATCTATCACATCGAGATCCTGACCCCGAAGCAAAACACCGAAAAGCTCGACGAGGATCTGGCAAAGTTCGCGGAAAAGTACACCGCCGTGGTTGGGGCTGGCTATGCGGCGTGCATCACGGATAATCCCATGGGCCATCTCAGCTTCCAGGCCACGGACATCATTCCGGAATTAGCGCTTCCCGTAAAACCCGATCAACTCATGATCCATCTCAACACCTTTCACACCAAGGATGCGATGGATCAGATTCTGGATACGGCTTCCCGGATGGGCGTAAAGTACCTGCTGGTTGTCTCCGGCGATGGCAACGAGCGGCTACCCAGACTCAAGCCCGAGGCCATTGGCGCGAAGAGCCAGGTCGTCACCTCGGTTGAGTTGCTGCGCTACATTCACCAACGTCATCCAGGGACTTTCACCTGCGGCGTGGTCTTCAATCCCTACGAGCCGCAGGATCATGAACTGGGAAAAATGCGCCGCAAGGTGGATGCCGGGGCAAAGTTTGTGTGCACCCAGCCGGTGATCGGCAAGGATGAGCGCGTGGACGCGCTCCGGCCCTTCGGTCTGCCCATCATCATTAATGCATGGATGTCCAAGAACATTCATCTGCTTTCCGAGTGCGTGGGCTACACCATCCCGGAGAATACGCCTTACGATCCGATGGCGAACCTTCGTCAATTGCACAGGCACTACCCGGATTGCGGCCTGTACCTTGCGCTCTTGGGCTACAAGACGCAGTTCCCGCTGCTCAAGGAAGTATTAGGAAACACGCGCTGAGGAAGCTGACAAAAAAGGAGGCATCATTACCACACCTTGGAAGAGATGGCGGATCGCATTGATGGGGGTGCTGTTGCAACTCTGCCTGGGCACGGTTTATGCCTGGAGCTATTTCCAGAAACCGCTGGTAGCCGTCTACGGGTGTTCAAACAGCCAGATCGCTTGGGGCTTTTCGCTGGCTATTTGTTTCCTGGGCCTGTCCGCCGCCTGGGGCGGCCTTAACCTGGAACGTTTCGGACCCCGACGATTGGCCATGACGGGTGGATTCCTTTACGCCCTCGGCTACCTGATCGCCGGCTGGGCCATTGCCTCAAAATCCCTGGTCTGGCTGTATCTGGGGTTTGGCGTGATCGGCGGGATCGGCCTCGGGTTGGGCTACGTCACGCCCGTCGCCACGGTCGCTAAGTGGTTCCCGGACAAAAAGGGACTTGTCACCGGAATGGTGGTGATGGGGTTCGGTTTCGGCGCCCTGATCATGGCCAAGATCATTGCCCCGCTCTTGATGACGGCGACCGGACAGAATCTGCCGCAAGTTTTCTTTTGGATTTGCGGCATAATGCTTGTCATGACATTGCCGGCGGCCGCTTGTTTGCAGAATGTCCCTGCGGCCCAGTCCGGCCGGCAATCCGGCGCAACACCGGTGGCATCCGCCAAAACAGCCTTGAAATCCAGCGCCTTTAGGCTGATGTGGCTTGTATTTTTCATCAACATCACAGCCGGAATAATGTTCATCGGCTTTCAATCGCCAATGTTGCAGGATCTCATGCATGCCAAAAATACGGAATTGACGGCAGGAGTATTGAGCGCAGCCGGCGCCACGCTCATTGCCATCAGCTCATTGTTCAATGGTTTTGGGCGGCTGTTCTGGGGCGCGATTTCCGATAAGCTGGGACAAATCCGGGTGTTCCGGCTGATTCTGATCAGCCAGATATTCGTGTTTGCCGGGCTCATCGTCGTGCGGGAACCATGGCTGTTCGGCGTATTGGTCTGTTACGTACTGCTGTGCTATGGCGGCGGATTCGGCGTCATGCCGTCGTTTACCGGAGTCATGTTCGGGCAGTCGGTCATGCCCACAGTTTATGGCACGATTCTTACGGCCTGGTCGGCCGCGGGGATTGTGGGGCCCCAGCTGGCCGCTTTCATCAAGGACCATTACGCCGAACAGGCCGGACGGCTGACGTTCAGCGTGGCGGTACTATTACTGTTGGTGGGCGCGGCCTTGTCGTTTCGGCTTCGCCCGCCTACACCCCCCGGCAAAGGGGACAGGCCGGATTGCGGTTGATGCGCACCGAGCGGAACTCCAGACGCAAGGCGTTATAGGTCAGCAGGCGGTTGGTCAAAAGCTCGCCGAGCCCGAGCAGATATTTGATGGCTTCCGTGGCCTGGATGGTTCCAATCACTCCCGGCACAACACCCAGCGGACCCTGCGGCGGTTCTTTGTTGCCCGGCGGCAGCTCGTCAAACACGCACCGCAGGCAGGCGGTTTTACCCGGAATTACGGTCAGCGTCTGGCCAATGAATTTAAGTATACCGGCATGCGAATATGGTTTGCCAATGGCGTGACAGGTCCCGGCAATCATAAATTTGGATTCGAAATTATCGGTGGCATCAATGATAAAATCATATTCCTTAAACAACCCCGGCGCATTTCCAGCGGTCAGGCGCAGATTGTGGGCATTGATCCGAACATCCGGATTGAGTGCCGCAAAGGCGCGCGCCGCCGATTCTATTTTGAATCGCCCCAGGTCGGCGGTGGTATGCGCAATCTGGCGCTGAAGATTGCTGAGTTCAAGGGTATCGCCATCCACAAGACCAAGCGTGCCGATTCCCGCCGCCGCCAGGTAATAACCGGCGGGCGAACCCAGGCCCCCCACCCCGATCAGCAGGACGCGGCTCGCCAGCAGCTTTTTTTGTCCCGCCGCGCCAATTTCCGGCAGGCTGATTTGCCGGGCATAGCGCTGGCGTTGCGCTTTACTCAATAGTTCCACACTCATCCTCCTCCCGCGAGACTGAGCAACTCGATCCGGTCTCCTTCGCGCAGGATGACGTCGCCGACCTTCTGCCGACTGATAACTTCGTCATTAACTACGGCAACCATTCGGGTCCCGGGGCTCCAGCGTTCGAGAAACGCCTGGAGCGTCAGGGGTTCTTCGTAACGGCACGTTTCGCCATTGACTGTTAATGTAATCATATTTTATCTGCTTGCGTCGTTTAACCGTCGCGAGCGCCAGATGAAAAAGATCGCGGGATAAACCACCAGTTCCATGATCGTGGAGGTTATAACGCCGCCGATCATGGGCAAGGCAATGCGTTTCATAACATCGGCGCCGGCGCCGTGGCTCCACATGATAGGAAGCAAACCGGCAATAATGACTGAAGCCGTCATGGCCTTCGGACGCACGCGCTTGACTGCGCCGTGATAGATGGCATCGCGCAGGTCGGCGAGATTACGCATGAGACCTTTTCGCTGCCATTCACCGTATGCCAGGTCGAGATAAAGGAGCATCACGACGCCCGTTTCGGCGTCGAGACCGGCCAGCGCGATGATGCCAATCCAGACGGCAACGCTCAGGTTATAGTGGAACAAGGCGAGGGCCCCAAAGGCGCCCACGAGCGAAAAAGGCACCGCCAGCATGACAATAATCGTTTTGACTGCGGACCGCGTGTTCAGATAGATGATCAGGATGATGATGAGCAGCGTCACGGGCACCACGATCATCAGCCGTTGTTTGGCCCGGAGCATGTATTCATACTGGCCGCTCCAGAAGATGTTGTAGCCGGAAGACAGTTTGATCGCACCCCTGGCAATGGCTGCGTTGACGGCGCGCTGCGCCATTTGCACATAGGTACCGACATCCATGCCTTTAACGTCCACGTAAATCCAGGCATTGGGCACGGCGGCCTCGCTCTTGATGCCCATCGGGGCATGCACCGTCTCAATGGTTGCCAATTGGCCAAGAGGAATTTGCGCCCCCATGGGGGTAGGCACGACTATTTCGCGCAAAGCGCCGAGATTTTCCCGGAAATCGCGACTATAGCGAAGGTTGATGGCGTATCGCTCCAAACCTTCGACCGTGGTGGTCAGAGGCATGCCGCCCAAGGCCACTTCCAGGATATCCTGAACGTCGCCAACCTTAAGGCCGTAGCGGGCAATGGCGTCGCGGTCGATCGTGAACTGGATGTAGTTGCCGCCCATGGTGCGCTCGGCGAACGCGCTTAGCGTGCCGGGCACGGTTTTCACCACGGCCTCGATCTCGGAAGCGATGCGCTCCAGTTCGCCCAGATCCGCTCCCGCCACTTTGATACCAACCGGGGTCTTGATGCCGGTGGCGAGCATGTCAATGCGCGTCTTGATGGGCATCGTCCAGGCATTGTTGAGGCCGGGAAACTGGATCGCTGCATTCAGGGCGTCAACCAGTTCGTCCGGCGTGCGTCGGCGATGAGCAATGATCTTTCCCTCGGCATCCTTGATATCCACGACCGGCCACGTCTTTTCGTCTTTAAGCATGATCGTGGTTTCGAGCATATCGAACGGCGCCGGGTCCGTGGCGGTCTCGGCGCGGCCAATTTTGCCGAAGACACGATGCACCTCCGGAAACGTCTTGATAATTTTGTCCGTCTGTTGAAGCAGCTCACGCGCTTTGGTGGGCGAAATACCCGGGAACGTGGTCGGCATGTACAGCAAATCGCCCTCATAAAGCGGGGGCATGAACTCCGAGCCGATGTTTTGATAGGGAAAGAACTTACCCGCTTTGAAGGCCAGTTCCTTGACGCGGCCGTCCGGCAGCCGTTGCGCCGCCAAGCGGTTCCAGGGAAGAAATACCCAGATGATGAGCGCGGCCGCGGTAACGATGACCGCCCAGCGCCATTTGATGACAAAATCAATGACGGGATGATAGAGCCAGATGAGAAAGCGATTAATGGGGTTCTGCTCTTCGTGCGGGATCCTGCCCCGGATGAAGAAGCCCATCAGGATCGGCGCCAGCGTGATGGAGAGTATGGCGGCCGCGGCCATCGAATAGGTCTTGGTGAAGGCCAAGGGCTTGAACAGCCGCCCCTCCTGGGCCTGGAGCGTGAACACGGGCAGGAACGAGACCGTGATGACCAGCAGGGAGTAGAACAAGGTGGGCCCCACTTCGACGGCCGCGTCACGGATGATCGCCCAGTGGGGTTTTGCGCCCTGGTCGCGCTCCATGTGCTTGTGGGCGTTTTCGATCATGATGATGGCCGCATCCACCATCGCGCCGATGGCAATGGCGATCCCGCCGAGCGACATGATGTTGGAACTGATGCCCTGGCCAAACATGATCAGGAACGAAATCAGCACGGCCATCGGCAGAATGGCGATAGCGACCAGTGCGCTGCGCAAGTGCATCAGGAATACGATGCACACCAGCGCCACGACGATGCTTTCCTCGATCAGTTTCTCTGCCAGCGTCTTGACGGCGCGATCAATCAGCGCGCTGCGGTCATAAGCGACGGTATAGCGCACGTCCGGCGGCAGCCCTTGCATGGCCTGGTCGAGCTTCTTCTTCACATCAAGAATGACCTGGCGGGCATTGGCGCCGTAGCGGACCACGACGATGCCGCCCACGGTTTCACCCTCGCCGTTCAACTCGGCAATGCCGCGCCGCATGTCCGGGCCGAACTCCACGTTGGCAACCTGCCCAAGGAGAATCGGCACGCCCTGGCCATCCACGCCGAGCGCGACTTTACGCAAGTCATCTAATTGCTGCACGTAACCGCGCACACGGAGGATGAATTCCTTCTCCGCCAACTCGATGGAACGACCGCCTACCTCCCCATTGCTGCGCCGGATGGCCATGGCCACATCCGAGATCGAAAGGTTGTAGGCGCGCAGTTTGGTCGGATCCACGGTCACTTGGTATTGCTTGACAAAGCCGCCGAGGGAGGCGACCTCGGACACGCCCTCCACGGCGGAAAGTTGGTATTTTAAATACCAGTCCTGCATGGAGCGCAGTTCGGCAAGGCTACGGTTGGTAGAGTTGATGGCGTACATAAACGCCCACCCGACGCCCGTGGCATCCGGGCCGAGACTGGGCGTTACGCCGGCTGGGAGCCGGCCGCTCAAGCCGCTCAGGTACTCGAGCACCCGGCTGCGCGCCCAATACGGATCGGTTCCGTCCGCGAAGATCACATATACAAAGGAAAAACCGTAGAACGAGTAGCCGCGCACCACCTTCGCTTTGGGCACCGAGAGCATCTTGGTCGTGATCGGGTAAGTGACCTGGTCCTGGATGATCTGCGGCGCCTGACCCGACCACTCGGTATAGATAATGACCTGCACATCCGACAGATCGGGAATCGCGTCGAGCGGAATGTTGCACACCGCGTAAACACCGCCTAACGCCAGTGCGATCGTTCCCAGCAAGACGATGAATTTGTTCTTGAGCGAAAAATCGATGATTCCTTGGAGCATAAAACCGTTTCCTGTTCGACTTAGTGCTGATGTTACGGCGCAACCGGTCCCGGAGCGATGGCCGGATGCTGTTGCCGCCATTCAGCCGGCGTCGGCTTCGGAGCTTCCATCACCGGGATGAGGGTCATGCCGCATGCCGGACACTTGCCCGGTTTGTCCAAGTGGACATCGCTGTGTTCAGGCATGGGACAGGCATAATAAAGCAGCTTGCCGCCCGGTGGCAGCTTGCTTAACGTCGCCGGTGAAATCGGCACCAGCGTCATCCCGCAAATAGGACATTGGCCCGGATGATCGTATTCGATCGAGACATGTTCGGGCATTGGACAGAGGTAAACCAGCTTTTCCGGTTTCGCCGGCATCGCCATGGCGGTTTGGGCGGGAGCTGTCTCGCGAACCGCTGCCGGGGCGGTGGCGGCCGGCTGGCCGGGCTTGATCATTTTCTGGATGGCCTCGCGCAGTTGACTTTCTGAATCAAGCATGAACTGGCCTGAGGTGACAATTTTTTCGCCTTCATTCAGCCCGCTGAGGACCTGGTAATAATCGTTCTCCGCCTGCGGACCGAGCGTGACGGTGCGCGGGTCGAAACGTCCGCCTGCCAGGGCCACAAAAACAGTGTTCTTTTCGCCGCTGCGGAGGATGGCCGAGTCGGGCACCAGCAGGACCGAGGGCTCCAATTCAGAGGTGACGGTGACCGAGGCAAACATACCCGGTTTGAGGAAAAATCCCGGGTTATGGAACTCCATGCGCACGCGGGCAGTGCGGGTCTTTTCATCCACATTCGGATAGATGTAGGTCACGCGGCCGCGGAACTGGCGACCCGGCAGGTAAGAGAGTGCCATGGCCGCTTCCTGGCCCAGTTTGAGATAGACGATATCCTGTTCGTAAATCTGCGCATAGACCCAGACCAGCGCCAGGTCGGCCAAACGATAGATTTTCATGCCGGGATCCACCATCTGGCCCTCAACCACATTTTTTTCGACGACAAAACCATCAATGGGCGAAAGGATGCGCAGGGTTTTCCTGGGCTGGAGCGTTTTCTCCAGTTCGGCAATCTGTTCGTCCGAGATATCGAAGTATTTCAACTTGGTGAAGGCACTGGTTCTCAGCACATCTTTCTTCAGCACGGCGTTGACGGGAGAAGCAAGTGCCGTCAGATATTCGGCTTGTGCGCTGTAAAGTTCCGGCGAGTAGATTTCGAAGAGCGGTTCGCCGCGGTGCACCTGCTGGCCGGTGGCGTCCACATATAACTTTTCAATCCAACCTTTGAACTTGGTGGTCACGTCAGCCAAGGACGGCTCGTTATAATCGATCGTCGCCACGCTGCGTATCGTCCGACGCAACGGGCCGCGGATAACCTCGGCGGTGCGGATACCCATATTCTGGATTGTCACCGGGTCAATCGTAATGGTGGACGATTCGGCTGTGGCCGCCTCGTCTGCATACACCGGCAGCATGTCCATGCCCATGCTGTCCTTACCCGGCGTCTGGCGCACTTCGCACGGGAGCATAGTGGATTTGTAGTACTTGACCTCTCGCTCAGTGGAACCGGCGCCGACGCCGACCTGCTTGCGAATCCTGGTCAGTTTCATCCCGCAGATGGGGCAGTTGCCCGGTTTGTTTTGAATCACCTGGGGGTGCATGCCGCACGTGTAGAGCTGTTCGGATTTTGCTTCGCGTGCGCTCCTGTGGTCCGGAACGGATGGTTTCAGGAAGAGTACCCCGGCGGCGACAATAAGCGCCGCCACAACCACCGTAAAAGTTAGCGTGAGTTTTATTTTTGTTTTCATAAAGCGATCAGGGCTTTGGGTTTTGCGTGGCGGCGGACGAAGGGACCAGGAGCGGCGCATTTACCGGCGGCGTTCCCAGGATAATAAGACTGAGTTCGGCAAGGACGAGTTCGCGTTGGGTGTGCGCTTCAATCTCGGCCAGTTGAAAATTAAGCAGGGTTCGCTCGGCATCAATCAGGTTGAAAAAATCAATCCGGCCAGCCAGGTAGCCGGAGCGGGCAACTTCCAGCGACTGCCGCGCTTTGGGGATCAGTTGTTCCTGCAACAGGGCCAGATTGCGGCTGATCTCGCGGAAGGCAAACGTTTGTTCGGCGAAATCCATGGCCAATGTAATCTGTTCTCCGGTGAGCCGGGCTTGGGCCGCGCGTTTGTCGGACTGCGCGGCAGCAATTTCAGCGGCGATTTTGTCGCGCCAAACGGGCAGGGTCATGCCGAACAAAGGGCGGAACATCGTGGGCGCGGCTTTGACGTCGGCCATGAGGCCCAAGCCAAAATCCGGCACGCGCGTCTTATAGGCCAGGTCCAGCGCTGCTTCGGCACGCCGCACATCGGCCTCCATTGCTTTGAGACGAGGGTTCCGGACAAAGGCTTCCGCCAACAACCGGTCGGAAGTCAAGTCAAGCGGTGTGGATTCAAAGCGCGCCGGCACCGGCGGATTGGATTGTTCCGCCGTCAAGCCCAAGGCTGCCTTCAGCCGGGCCAGGAGCGGCTCTCTCGAGTCTTCCAGATTAGCAATGTCGGTCGCGAGCCGATCCTCTTCAATCTGGGCGCGCAACACGTCTTGCAACGTCACCCGGCCCACGTCATTCTGTGCACGGGCAATTTGTTCCAATTCCATCAGCAGGTTCAACATCTGGCGGTTGATGCGGATGCGCTCATCCAGGAAATACGATTGATAATAGGCCCGTTTGAAGGCAAAGGCGGTCTGCAGGACGACGGATTCAAAGGTGAAGTATTTCGTCTGGCTCTCCGCCGAAGCCGCCTGGGCGCGCAAGCCAAGCTTGCCGGGACCCGGAAATTCCTGCATCAGCCCCGGCATGACGGTCATCACCACGTCGGCAATATCGCTCTGGAACGTCAACTGGGGATCGGGCAGGGAACGTTCGACCGTAATGCGCTCGACCGATGCGACCCAATCATAATACGCCGACTCTACTTGCGGGTGGTTCAACATGGCGAACCGCAAGAAGTCGTTCAGCGGCGAGTTGGTCGAGAGCGTCGGCATCGCCGGCCGCTGACCGTTGGGCCGGTAAATTGTTTCGATCGCTTGTTGATTCCGATGCGCCGCTTTCTCCCCGGGCGACTGAACACCCACACAACCGACCAGCAGGAAAACCATAGCAAAACCGCCGAGAACCAAGCATAGCCAGGACCCGCCGCGCATCGCATCCACGCTGAGGACGGCATCCATTCCCCGGCATGGGTCCCACGGTCTTTTTCCAATCCCTTTCTTCGTTTTCATCGTTGCACCAGTCGGCCGTTTCGGCTTGGATTTCCAAATGATCGATTTCAATCCTGATTCGTGTTGACAAGATAAACTGACTATGGTCCGGGCAATGCCACATGCCATAGGCTTATTCGAGCATATCACCTTTCCTGTTTTCGTCAATTACCGGGCGCACTTCAAAAAAACTTTGTTCAATATGCAAACTGTTTTGCTTGACTGTTAATCGCCTGCTTTTGTCAGATGCTCCAGCGAGCCAATTCTTTATCCTTCAGACTTGACCTCCCGGCCACCCTTTAACATATTACCGCCATTAATAGTTTCATCAGGTCGGTTCCGAGTGGCGAGTATTGGATTACTGCGGCTGAAGCCGAACCTGCAAAGTGGTTCTCCGGGAAGATTCAGGAGTGGCTGGCAAAGATCGGCACAAAGGCGAGCAAACATGAAACAAACATGGATTGACACGCACATACACGTGTCTGATGTCGGGCCGGACGGAACGCGCCGCGAGAGGATGCTCGAGAACCTGCTGAACGTGCTCGACCGCTGTGACGCGGATCTGCGCTTTGTGATCAGTTGCGATAGTCCGTACACATGGCATATGATTCAAGATCCGGTTGGGATGATGGAGGGGAACCGTTTCATTTACGAACTGGTCCGCCGCGCGCCCGGGCGGCTTTACGGAAGCTGCACGATCAACCCCAACTTACTCGAGGAGTCGCTACGGGTGATGGACGTCTGCTTCAGTGAATGGGGATTCGTGCAGTTGGGCGAGATGCTGCAGTACATGATGAACTACCGCATGGACAGCGATGCCGGAGAGGCGGTCGTGCGGCACGCCGTCAAGTACAACGTCCCGGTGCAAGTCCACCTGGGAACCTACTGCCGGCCCAAACACCAGGGCGGCCGGTATCGGGATGAGACCTCTGGCGACGGCATTTTCCATATCGCGGACCTTCTGGGAGTCGCGCAGCGTGTGCCGGAGGCCAAGTACGTCCTCGCCCACGCCATCGGATGCGGACCCACTCCAGATTACATCTCTTGGGCCGATATGTTCCTGGACGTCATCCAGGGGTCGTATGACACGTATCCCGACAATTTCTGGATCGAGATCAGGGACTTTCAGTGCAAAGCGTTACCGCGAACGATCCGCGACGTACCGACCAACCGCCTGCTCGCCGGAACAGACTGGGTGACACGGGTTGGTCCACCGTTCCAGCCATACGGAACCATGTTTGATGTGAAGGCGGGCCAGAATCCCTTCCCGCCAAAGGTGTCGTCCTTCGTGGAATTCCTCCGTGCCGCCGGGGCAACGGAGAACGATATTCAGCGCATCGGAGCCGAGAACGCCAGGGAACTTTTCCGCCTTCCGTGAAAAGTCTCCTGCTTGTCATCCGGTACTCGTGCGTGGCATATCCTGGAGAACGGTCGCCAGATTGTGCCGCCCTCCCGGGTTGCACAAAAGCCAACATAATTGAGGGACGGAATTCTTCCCTGGTTCTCTCGCCTGGGCGAAGCGCTTCGGCGGAGCCTGGTCGTTCTTTGTTCTTTGTTCCGCACGCTTCACGTGCTTCCGGCATTCGAAAGGAACGAGGTCAGCGGACTGGTGGGGACGGCCTCCTCGCTCTGGGACATGATCCCGGCCAGACGCGCGGAATGACCGGCCTGCACGGCTAAAGCAAAGGCGGCGGCCATAGCCACGGGATCGCCGGCGATGGCAATGGCGCTATTGACCAGCACGGCATCGCACCCGATTTCCATGGCCAGGGCGGCATCGGCAGGCGAACGCAATCCCGCATCCACAATCACCGGCACGCGACTGTCGCGGATAATGATTTTAAGCAGGTCGGCCGTGGCCAGGCCGTGGCCCGTGCCGATCCCCGACCCCAAGGGCATGACCGACGCACAGCCGACATCTTCCAGACGCTTGGCCAGGACCGGATCGGCCGGCATGTAGGGCATGACCACAAAACCTTCCGCCGCCAGGATCCTGGTGGCCTCCAGGGTTTCAATCGCATCCGGCATCAGGTGATGGGGATTGGGATGGATTTCCACCTTGATAAACTTGCTGCCGCTGAGTTCCCGGGCGATGCGGGCGGCCTTGACGGCCTCCTGCGCGTTGCAGGCCCCGGACGTGTTCGGCATGAGCGTCAGGCCCTTGATGGTCAACAACGGGCCCAGCAGATCATCCGAGGGCCGTTCCCGATTGAACCGGCGCAAAGCCACGGTCACAAGCTGGGCGCCGGAAGCCTGAATGGCTTTCAGCATGGTTTCGGCATCCGAAAACTTACCCGTCCCCAGGATCAGGCGCGAGGTGAAGGTGTGTTGGCCTAATGTTAAAGAATCCATGGCAAAACCAGTGATCAGTGATTAGTAATCAGTTATCAGTTCTTCGTTCTTGGTTCTTCGTTTTTGGTTCTTCGTTTTTTGTTCTTCGTTTTGCATTCGACGTTAAGCGTTTGACGTTGGGCATTGAGCGTTTGCTTCTTCCCTTTTCAGACTGTCGTCCGTTGTCTGGCCTCACGTCTTCATCAATTTCCGGCGCTGGACGGCAACGATTTCATTGATCCGTTTGGGATTCGGCAAGCCGCGGGCAACCAGTTCATAGCCTTCCACACCCGAGGTGGCCATCTTGATATCGCCAATCCGGCACAGCCGCTGGAAAAACGACTGGCTAATTTCAACCGTGTTGATGTCCGTTATCGCCAGATCTACAACGCGCTTGCTGACGAGCCCGGTTTCCAGAACTACCCGGTCCGGATATACACGCAAAGTCAGACTGGCCTGCTTCCAGAGCGCGATCACCAGCGGGATCAACAGCCACCCGAACACCAGGTACCCGAAGTAATGCCACCAGGATGGCTCCACTTCCAGCAGGAGGTCTTCCGTATCTTCAAACACCTCTTCATCCTCCGGATCTTATGTCCGCATGGGGCATGGTTCACGGTTCCAAGGTTATCGGATCATATGACAAGGGCGATCTTGACGGATTTGTCCGGCGTCTGTCGTCTGTCATCCGTCGTCGGGCTTCCGTCCCCCGCCCTACCCAAGCTTGCCTGCGCGATGAGCGGCAATAAAATTCATGCCAAAATCGTCCGTGCCCAGCAGGAGCGCCTTGGCCAGCTGGAACGGCTCCGCGTTTGCGTCCAGACCCTGAAGGATTTTGGCATTGATCTGGAGCGGGTCCACAATACCGCCATCGCCGCCGGCTTCCACCGCCAGATAAGCGAAGACCTGGTTGATCAGCTTGCGGGCGGGCATGCCAAAGGACACATTGCTCAAGCCGCCGATAATGTGAACGGCGGGACCGTACTTTGCCCGGATCGCTTGCACGGCGGCCAAAAACATCTTGCCGTTGTTCGCTTCCGTGGAAATTGTATAAACAAGCGGGTCCACGTGAATCCAATCCATCTGGATGCCCTTGGCCGTCAACTGCGGGATCAGCCGTCCCAAATTATCCAGGCGTTCCTCCGTGTTAGCAGGCAGGCCTTTTTCACCGGCGGCGGAGGCCACCACGGCCGGTTTATACTCGGCCACCGCGCCCAGGAGCCCGATGCGCTCCAGGGAAATGGAGTTCACCATCGGCCGACCGCGGGCTTTTTCGCAGGCTTTCAGGCCGGCGCGCATGATATCGCTGTTGGAGGAATCGATGCTGAGCGGCAGGCGGGAGGCGCCCTGGACCAGCGCCGCCGTCCACTGCACAGCCTTGATCCGTTCCGGCAAATCCATGCTGAATTCATCCACGTTTACATCGAGGAACGAAGCCCCGGCCTTCTCCTGCTTGGCCGCCATGACCCGCAGGTAATCGCAACCGGCTTCCTGCGCGGGTCCCTGTCCGTAAAGCCCCTGCCAGATCGCCGCAACGCAGTGCTTGATTTTTCCGTTTTCCCAGTCGGCGCTTTTCAATAAAATTTCGGGAATGGGCAATGTTTTCTTCTTGCCGCCATCGTCATAGCGAATGACGCGCGCAGCGGCATCCACCAGGTTGCCATCGCGCTTCAGCACGCGCGTGCAATGAATGTTCTCACCGATCACAATAAAGGTTTTGATCTGCATAATTCAGCCTTTCCATTGTATGGTTCCAACTCTCTTCACAACGACGCCGATTAATATACGCCAACCGCCCGACCCGACAAGCAAAATTGGCGCACCACGACGGAAAAAAACCGCCCCGCTGGAGTTACCCAGCAGGGCGGCTTTAAATATACAGGACAATAGACCGAGTTTACTTGACGCCCGACAGCTTTTTCGCCAAATCGGCGGCCGAAGCGGCATCCGGCGCGTAACCATCGGCGCCGATCTCATCGGCAAACGCCTGGGTCACGGGCGCGCCGCCGATCATGACCTTGACTTTGCCGCTCATACCCGCCGCCTTGACGGCTTCCACGACGCTCTTCATATTGGTCATGGTGGTCGTCAGCAGGGCGGAGGCCCCGATCAGGTTGGCGTTATTTTCCTTGGCCAACTGGACCATTTTATCGGGCTCCACGTTGATGCCCGCATCCACGATCTTGAAACCAGCCCCTTCCAGCATCATGCACACCAGGTTTTTGCCAATGTCATGCAGATCGCCCTTGACGGTTCCCACAACGACCGTGCCCTTCGGCTGAACACCGGCGGCGGCCAGGAGCGGCTTCAACTGTTCCATACCCGCTTTCATAGCGCGGGCGGCAATCAGCACTTCCGGCACATAGACTTCGTTCTTCTTGAACCGCTCGCCGATAATGCTCATGCCGGACAGCAAGCCCTTATTCAGAATGTCGGCCGGTTTGATCTTTTCCGCGACGGCCTTCGCGACTAGTTCCTTAACGTCCTTGGCCTTACCCTTGATCAAGTTCTCCGTGATTTGCTCCAATACGCTCATGTAACCCTCCTGTTTGCCCGCCTGCATCCGGCAGTTGCCGGAAGCATTGCGGGCAGTTTATTACCCGGCTTGTTTACGACGTTGATCCCTTTGCCCAATTCGATCTAAAAACACAGCCTTACCATACGGGAACCCCGGTTAAAAGATAGACAAATAATGCTTGATTTTATAACATTCTTGCTGTATTTAAAAAAATAGTGCCGAATATTGAATGTTTTTCAAGCCGGCAAGGCCTGGTTTTATGACAATTCTATCCAAACGCATGATCGCGGAAGTTAGCCGATCCTACCACCAAACTTTCGGTTTGTACGCCCTGCCCATCACCATCAGCGGCGAACGCTGGCCGGACCGGCCATCGCCGGCGGACCGCTCATCAGCAGCGGACCGGGCACACCGCTTGTCAGCGGCGCACCGCTCGTTAGTGGAGCGCCTGCCGACGGCCGTGCAGACGCGAGCCTACAGTTTGCAGGAAGCATTGCATTGGGGCGAACCGTACCTGTTTTATCCCGTGGCCGGCCTGATGAGCTGGGTGGTGGCCTTGGTGGACCAGCATGCCGTGCGGGGCGGCCTGCTGGGCGGCGAGGTGCGCCCCCAGGGTCAACCACTGGCCGAAAGCATACAGGGCCTGGTAGGCCAGGGCATTGCTCTGTCGGCCGCGCGGCAATACATCGCCCGCCTGCCGATCTGGAACGCCGCGCGTATTCGGGAAGCGGCCGTGGCCCTGGAAAAAACATTTTATCAGGTCAGCGGCTGGAAGCCGCTGCTCCTGGAGGAAAACCGGCTCAAGGCCGCCCAACAGCGGCAAATCGCGGAAGCCATCGAAGATCAGAAAAAAAACGGCAAGACCGCCTACCCGATTGACAAGGAACGCATGTTGCTCTCGCTGATCCGCGCAGGCGATCAGAACGGCGCGCGGCGCGTGCTTAATGAAATGTTAGGCGCCATGTACCTGTTTTCGCCCAAGCTGGCGGTCCTGCGCGCGCGGAGCATCGAAATGATGGGCTACCTTACGCGGGCCGCCGTCGAGGACAGCCCGCTCATGGAGCCGCTCATCGAGCGCAACCACCACTGGATGCAAAAGCTCATCAGCGCACCCGATTTTGAAATGCTGTCCCACGTGCTGATGCAGGCCCTGGACGACTTCATGCAGGGCATTTATGCACATGGCTTCAACGTCTATAACCCCAAGGTCAGCCGCATCCTCGACTTTGTCGCCCAGCATTATACCAAGCCGATCACGCTGGAGCAGATCGCCACGGCCACGGACCTGAGCGTTTTCCGCGTAAGTCACCTGGTGAAGCAAAACACAGGCAAGTCCGTCCTCCAGCACGTCATGCAGTTGCGCATCCAGAAGGCGCGGCAGTTGCTGGAACGCTCGTCTCTCAGTTGTTCGGAAATCGCCTACGAGTTGGGATTCTGCGATCAGAGCTATTTCATCAAGCATTTCAAGCGCCTGACCGGAATCACCCCCCGGCGTTATCGCCGCGCGCCCTCGACGTTCGGGCCTGCGGTTCAAACACCACCCTTGCGCTCCTAATCCGGTTTTGGCATCCTCCCCCATGCAAGCGCTCTTTCAGGCTGGTTTTAATGGGTGCGTATCCGTACCGCCCGAAAAGCGCTTTCTTATCACCCGGACAAACAGTGCAAATTAATAAAAAAGAAAATATGAAGGCGGCGCTTGAACGTCGCCAGCCTGAATGGGCGGTGCCCATATGGGAACTTGAATTCCATATTTGGAATTTATTTTCAGACAAAAAAATAATTCTGGGCACAGAGTTTGTCTCGCTGACGGCCGGCGAACAGGAACGTGCCCTGCATATGAACGCCGCGGTCATGGCCGACGTTGCCGCGAAAATGCATTTTTCGGCGATGACGGTTCCCGGCGGTTACTGGGAAATTGCGCCCGGCAAACCGGCCTATTACTGGCTACCGCCTGAGGCGCGCTTACGGCAAACCGCAATCCTTGTTGAGGCGGTTGGTGCTGAAATCCTGCTGATCGCCAATACCGGCGGTGTTATAAGCATGCCGGGTTCCAACGACTACGTGGAATTTTCCTACAAACTCTTCGATGCCCCGGAAGAAATCGATGCGCGGGCCCGCAACACGTTAGCGTCGGGCCTGGATAGTGCAAAACGTTTACGGGATTTAGGGGTCGAGGGCATGTGTTCCCCGTCGGACATTGCGGATAACAAGGGGCTGTTTTTCAATCCGGAGCAAATGCGGCGTTTTATTCTGCCCTATCTCGGCGAGTGGGCGCGGGAGGTCAAAAAGCTCGGCGCTTACAGCATTCTGCACACGGACGGCAATCTATCTGCGTGCCTGGAAGATATTGCCGCCAGCGGCATTGACGCGCTCCAGGCAATCGATCCGGTTGCCGGAATGGATATTCGCAAAGTAAAAATCCAAGCAGGTAAACGGCTGTGCCTCTGCGGCAACGTTGACTGCGGTTTGTTGCTGTCCGGAATGCCCGCTGATGTGTACCAGGCAACGCGCGATCTGCTGTTGGACTGCAAGCAAGGTGGCGGACTTGTGCTGGGAGCATCTAATGCCATCCAACAGGAAGTTTCCAGAGCTAACTATTGCGCCATGATCGAAGCATGGAAAGATTATGGCCGGTATTAAGATTCATAAAACGATGATTTTACACAAACATCAGCGTTGCGGTGATTACCTCAATAAAGACGGTGTATAAACTATTCACCCTGTTGGAGAAAATTAATGAAAAAGTACCGTGTTGCAATTATTGGCTGCGGAAATCGCGGCAGAGATCATGCAAAATCGTATAAATGGTTGCCGGAAGCTGAAGTCGTCGCCGGATGCGATGTAGCTTCGGAGAAAAGCCATAAATTTGCCGGGGAATTCGGAATACTTCCGTATACTGACCCCGAAAAAATGCTGAAAGAAGTGAAGCCGGACCTGGTGCATATCACCACCTATCCGGATGTGCGTGTTCCATTGATGATGCTGGTCTCGGATTGTAATGTTCCGGCCTGCACAACCGAAAAACCGGTTGCTGCAAGGGTTGCCGACTGGAAACAGCTGTGCGCGTTGGAGGCCCGCAGCAAAACCCGCTTTGCCGTGAGTCATCAGTGCCGCTGGCAAAAGAATTTTGTCAAGTGTCACAATGCCCTCGAATCAGGACAACTGGGGCAGGTAAAATTTCTGGATATGTCCGCAGGCATGAACATTTCCGGGCAGGGCACCCATATTTTGAACTATGCCATGGCGTTTAATAATAACGTTCCCGTAAAGAGTGTCTTCGGCGCGGCAAGCGGAACCGCGGAAATGTCCGCCGTTCATCCCGGACCGGACACCACTATCGGCTATTTGACCTTTGAAAATGGAGTGCGCGCCCTGTGGAATAACGGTCCGACCGCTCCGCGTTGCGGCGACCCGGATGTCTTCTGGAAGCATGTGCGGGTGGCGGCTTATGCCGAATTGGGACGGGTCAGTTGGGAAGAGTTCAATCACTGGGAAATTGTATCGCCAAAAGGGGTTGAATCCGGAGACTACGGCGGCATGGATACCTGGACAGAGAATAATCTCAAATCCCAGGCTGATTTTCATCGGGCCATGCTCAAGTGGATTAAGGATCCCGGCAAAATACCGGGAACAAATCTCAAACAATCACTGCATGAATGGAAGGTTGTCCTGGCGCTTTATGCCAGCGCGCTGGAGCGGAGGCCGGTCCAGCTCGACAGTTTCAATCCGCAGGACAATCTTTTCGAATGCCTGGAAAAAGCCCTGAAAAACTGACCATTGGAATGTCGGCGGGAATGGCGGAATTTCCGCAATGCGAAGGTTGGTATGCTGTGGTCGCATGAAACGAACAAAGGAATAACTAAATGAAAGTCGTCGGCATCATCGGAGAACGTCAAAGCCAATTAGTGGAAAAACCTGACCCGCACGCCCGGGGGGAGTTGGCGCTCGTCAAGATTATTGCGGTCCCCATGTGCACGGAGTACAAGGGATTTGAATCCGGAGGGAAGACCTGCTGCCTGGGGCATGAGGCGGCCGGAGAAGTTGTCGAAGTTGCCCAACCCTCGCGGGTAAAAGTGGGCGATCGTGTAGTCGTCATGCCCCTTTATGCTTGCGGTCAATGCCCGCTTTGTCTGAAGGGCGACTACATTTATTGTCAGCACCAGCTTGATTTCCCAAAAGTCACCGGGCAGGCCACGGGCAACGTCACCTACGCGCAATATCTGCTGAAACAAGATTGGCTGCTTGTTCCAATTCCAGACAAAGTCTCTTACGATCACGCCAGCATGGCCTGCTGCGGGTTGGGCCCGACTTTCGGGGCCATGCAACGCATGCAGGCGGATGCTTTCGATACGATCCTGATTGCCGGCATGGGGCCCGTGGGCTTGGGCGGTATTATCAACGGCTTATTCAGGGGCATGCGCGTTATTGCCGTGGAATCACATCCTTATCGGGCCAAGCTTGCCCTGAAGCTTGGCGCAACGGCGGTCATTAATCCACAGGAAGCCGATCCGCTCGGACAGATCATGGATTTGACGCATGGCCTGGGTGTGGACAAATTCATCGACTGTACCGGCATCCCGGCTGCCCAGCGGCTTGGCATTGACGCCGTTCGCCGCAGAGGCCAGGTTGCTTTTGTGGGCGAAGGCGGCAACCTGAATATTCACGTCGGCAATGATATGCTGCGCAAGGGCTTGACCCTGCACGGTTCCTGGCACTTCAACCTTGGCGATGTTCCGCGGCTGATGCAGGTCATAATTAAATCGGCCAAATTGCTGGACGAACTGATCACGCACAAATTTGCCATGGAAGATATCCAGCGCGCATTTGAACTCCAGTCGACTAAAAACTGCGGGAAAGTAATCCTGTATCCGTGGCAAAAATCCGGTTCATTGGCAACATAGATATTTTTACCGCCAAAGCGGATTTACTGAACTCATACAGTCATAAGTTCGCGCACCTCTCTGACCGCCGTCTGTTGAGGCCAACAATCGTTCTTTGAGCGTCATTTTTTGTTTCCCGTGGCTGGGGGATTCGAGTCCAGAACCTGTTTGACGATATCCATGCCCACCAACCGGCTCCAGGCTTCGGTCAGGCGCTTGAACATCGGGCCGGGACGGCCGTCGCCAATGGAGACCCCATTGATGCGGGTCACCGGCGCGGGCAACGACTTCGATCAGATTGGTGTGCGCCCATCCCCAATTGGTCCACGGCGGGGTCGGCGACGGTTGTTGGCTCGACGTCACCACGTAATAATTCGTTGCGCTGCCCAGGGCGTTATCAGGGTCATCGCCAGTCCCAACCCGAGAAACATCCGTTGCAAGTATTGCGTTTTCATCGTGCGCCTCACTTTATCTTATGTGCTTCGCTTTGTTTTTCGAACATATTGACAAGAGTCTGTTGCCGCAGTAGCCACCCATCTATGAACCCTTGAAGTAGAACTCAACCCAGTTCACAGTGACGGCTTTGAGCGCGCGAATCTCGATCAGGTTATAGCCTTCGTTCATTGCGGACTTTGGCACGCTGTACCCGCAGACAGGGCCGGTCGGCGCGGGATTCT
The DNA here is from genome assembly GCA_026398415.1 of Kiritimatiellota bacterium. Lineage (GTDB taxonomy): Bacteria > Verrucomicrobiota > Kiritimatiellia > JAAZAB01 > JAAZAB01 > VSJD01. Next base: position 60,703 of record JAPLSY010000030.1, read on the forward strand.
GCAACTTGACATCGCCGGAAAACGCACAGACGAAACCATTGACTCTGACTGTCAGCGTGGATGCGTCGAATGCGCCTGTTTCACTGCCCAACATCACGCTGACTTCCTCGGTGTCCGGCTTTGGCCCCGTGTGAATGCGGAATCTGTAGTGCGCCCCCGGATAGGTGGTTACGGGAAGCTGATAAATTTTGGGCTCGCCGGGGGCGGCAACGTCGTGATACGTAAGCACGTGACGCCTGGTCTTCCCGCGTATCGTCTTGAGGTCCCCAATTTCCGACATAACTTTGTGGTGCCTCGGGTCTGCCGGAACGCTGTCAAACATGTTGAACGTGTATATTCTGTCGGCCCCGCGAACCAGGTATGAAGCGGCGCTGCCGCGGAGGGTCTCGATAGAATTGCCCTGCCTTGGAAACGACAGGGTTGGGCTTATCCCGGCCTCCAGGCCGGCGGCGATTTTCACCTTGGTCTTCAGCAGCAGCCGCTTCCAGATGTCTATGGGCATGTCGTTGTCAATGGTTTGGAAAAACGGGGTCGGCACGATCCAGTCGATCAGCCCTTCTTGCGCCCATGTCGCGACATCGTAGCCCATCAGCAGCGCCGTTTCTGGGCGATAGGGAACGCGCGCAGAAAGCGCTATGCGATGCCCAACACGCTTCTCGGCGGCGTCCATCACACGGCGCGCCTCGCGGATGAACTCAGTGAGCTGTTTGGCGCCCTCGGCCTCGTGTCCCGGCCGGAACAGATAACCAAACCGCATGAAGTCCATTTCGAAGCCGTCGAAATCATAGCGCTGGGCCAGTTCGCGAATCAGCTTCATATGGTATTCGCGAACTTCGGGATGCCCGTAGTCGAGCGCGTTATCGCTCCAGTCGCCGACCATGCCTTCCGTGTAGTTGACGCGCCGGAATTCAGGATGTGCGCGCCAGAAATCGCCGTGCAGATAGTAGTTTGGATCGTGGACGCCGTGGATATCGTTCATGCGCATACTGATCCAGGGAGCTATGCCCAGCTTGCGACAGCGCTCCGTCCACACCTTGTAAGGATCAATGCCGTCCTGGTTCAGTTGCCAGGCCAACTGAATCCACGCCCGAGCGCTCTTCTGCTCATTCGTGGGCACGCTGGCAAACAGCGGCTGATTGTCCGGACCGTTGGGGTCCAGACCCTTCCAAACAGGCGTCCACACTTTGCTGTCGTAGCTCGTGCGCTGACAGTTCGGGTTGAAGAGCATGGCCTTGATCTGCGTGTCGGCGTACTGGTCGACAAACGCCTCCACTTCAGCCAAAGACAGTTTTTTCATTGCACGGCGGGCGTGGAAGAAGTGGGAAGCATCCTCATTGAACATTATCCCGGTTACTCCCGCCGGGTGCTCGACGCTCTTGAGCACGAGACCGCGCTCCTTTTCTCCCGGCCCATTTGCGCGCCAGAACAACAACATCAGGGCGGCGATACAGACCACTAAAATAAGGAAACCGAGTTTCATCATAATTACCTTTCATAAGTACGCCTCGCCGGCCCGTGTTCCATATTCGTCTTACTTTCTATTTTTTCTGCCAGCACGTTTGGACGGCCCGGCTCAGCGCATACAAGCATTCCTCGGGAGTATCGGGACCAAAAGCTTCCGCCGTTCCCACAACCAACCCACGGCCATCGGGTGCCTGGGTGAAAAGTGCTTCAACCGCTTGCTGGATGGTCTGTTGATTTCCTCGTTCAAAAACATAAATGGGGTCCAGTGCGCCCATGAGGCAGATTTTATTTCCCCACTTTTTTCGGATCTCTCCAAAGACGCAGTCGCCGACCGGCGGGGGTTGCAGTCCGCTGACAATATCGACCCCCAGGTCCGCCAGAAATGGGAAAATGTCGGTCATCCTGCCGTCGTCTTGATAGCGGTAATAAGCCCCATAATTTTTCACCAGCTGAACGCTTTCGCGGATGAGGGGATGGAAAAATTCCTTAATATGATCAGGTGACCAGCCGACCGACGGCCCGCATTGGAACCAACTGACGGCGATGTGCCGATGACCGGACTCCAAAACGGTTTTCAGGAGACGAAGATGCTGATCCTGGCAGACGCGGAGCACGGCATGTAAAAGGGGCTTATTATCCACGGCACAGATGAGCATGTTTTCCGGTCCCAGCGCTTCCATACCCCAGGTCCCGGCATTGGAACCTTCGAGAAATTCAACCACGCCCCGTTCGCCGACAATTTGCGAAAACAGTTTCAGGTCAGTGACGAAGTTTTTTCGCGGCGCCGGGTAAAGATGCTTTAACGCGGGAATGTCGTCCAGGGATTTGACCAGGGGTTCTTCCCGATGGGGGTTGGGACCATCGCCATAGCCCATGTCCGGCCGTGCCCAGGCAATCCGGTCGGTCAACGTACCATCCGGGGTGTGGAATTGGCGGATATGAATGGTTTGGTCCGTTGCATTTTCCACCCGAATATCGATTTTAACCCCGGGCAAATCCCGGTATCCGCCGTCGGGGCGATAGACGTAATCGGTGGCCATCGGATGATTTAAATACAACCCGTACATGATCATGGCATCGAATCCGAACGTTTCGCAGGCCTGCAGTTGGTGCATTTCGCAGGGACAGCCCCATCGTCCGCGTATCCAGCGAATAAGGTTGGGCATTACCGCGGGGCGGTCCGTGTCCTTCCTCGAAAAAGCGGCCAGCAAACGTTGCCGCGGCGTCATTGTTATAGTCATTATTGAAATCCTTTCAGTATCATCACCAAAAGTTAATATCCATGTGAAGTATTGATAAGCAGGTCGATTCTTTCCGGATCCGTATGCATTGTCACGCAACTGCCTGTCGAAGTGATAAAACGTCCATCCTTTCCCGCGACATCGATCTGATGTTTGACTTTTTTTATAATATCCTCTTTAAGCCCTTTTTCCAAAAGATTAATAGCATCTAGATTGCCAACAAGCGCAATGTCATTTCCTACTCTTTTTCGCACATCGGCAATATCAATGTTGAATGTTTCTTCAACATGCAGGGCATCAATATCCATCTCCAATAATTTTTCAAGCCTGGGCACAACATTACCCGTAAGGTAATATTTCACCATAAGCCCTAAATGTTTTGCTTCTGCAACCAGTTCTTTCTGGTACGGGAAACTGAATTCATCATAGACCTGAGGTGAAATCATGTCGGAACCGGTCCAGATTTCGCCTGTATGTATGCCGTCAGCTCCATAATCTTTGACTACTTTCAGATATTCCATTTCCTGTTCCATCATTCTATTAAGCAAATATTTCAAAAGCTCCGGATTTTCATTTATCATTATAAAACCGCTATTGAGCCCCAAAATCCCCACAGCCAGGCGGAATACAGAACCGACCCCACCCGCTTCTACGTATAAGCCGGGGTCGCATTGCTTTTTAAAAAGCTTGAGTGTATCCCAAAATCCTCTTTGCTTGACCGAGGCTGCTTGCTCAAGCGGAAACAACCGGTCAATATCTTCTTTGGAACTAATCGGGTACTTGTCATCCATGGTCATGAACTGCTGCCCGTTGACAATGACTTCAATCTCACCGTGCATTATAAATGGCTTTTCACGAGGGGGGATTGAATCTCTGTACTGGGCATGGTAATTGCTGCCCAGTTTGTATTTCTTACCGCTTTCCTTCTCTATTAAATATGCCTCGCCGTTATTTTTTATTTCGACATCATGGTTTTTTATCCAATTACTGGTACGGCCTTTAGCCCACAAAATAAAACTGTCGGGTTTAAATCTTTCAACACACGCAAGCTGCGCCCTGGTGCGGTAATTCACGTCCTGGTAAAGAAATTTATAGGGCGGTATGCCGGATACCCCACAGATCGCTTCTGTACTGAAAAACAGTTCAACAGGAACAACATCTGTTTCTTTGCCTTCCATGACGGAAATTATTCTTTCCCTGGAATTCATTCCTATTATCCTCAGTTAAATTTTAACAAATGACTTTACTTCTGCGTTTCTTCAACGACCATGGCGCCGTGCGGCGGCCACATAGGCGTTCAAACAATCGACCGGTGTTGTCGGATCAACAGCTTCGGCGGTGCACAGGACAAAACCGGGTGCCGGCCCAGCCGCCTCCAAGGTCTCACATACTAGAGTCCAGAATCTGTTTGACGATATCCATGCCCACCAACCGGCTCCAGGCTTCGGTCAGGCGCTTGAACATCGGGCCGGAACGGCCGTCGCCAATGGAGACCCCATTGATGCGGGTCACCGGCGCCAGGGAATAGGGCGTGGTCGGCAAAAAGGCCTCATCGGCGTTCATGACGTCATGAACCTGAAAATCGCGCTCGACGAATGGGATTTGCATCTCGCGACACAGGTCCATCACGGTCAGCATGCTGATGCCCGGGAGAATATTGCGGGGCAAGGGCGAGATTACACTCCCGTTTTTGACGATCAGGAAATTGGAGCCGCCGGTCTCGGTAACATTGCCGTCCAGGTCTAGGCACAGGGCCACCGCCTTCGGGTCCGTCAAGTGCGCCTCCTGATCCGCCAGCCACCAGTGCATCCGACTGCGGCATTTGATTTTTGGGTCCACGCATTGCGGCGGCACGTGACGAATGGAGGGCGTGACCACATGAATGCCGTCCGTAAAAGCCTGCTTCCAAAGATAAAACGGGATCGGAAATGTGTGCATGCAGAAGGTCGGTTCCATCTTGCCCGACATCCCGGCGCCGCCGGCATAAATTTTCAATTCGCCCGGCGAGAGAAATAAAACCAGCGACAGGTCTTCCTCGGGTTTCAACAGAGCGGCATTGCGCTCGGTCAACTCGCGGCAGATCCGCGTTGTTTCGTCGGCCGATTCCACGGGATAAATGCGCGTATATTTACACGAACGATAAAACCGCGCAATGTGATCTTCCAACCGGAAAAGCCGGTGGCGGAACGTTCGCACCAGGTCCGTGACGGTCGCGCCGAGCACGACGGACGCGTCGTAGATGGCCACATGCGCCTGCGATGCCGGGATCATTTTGCCTTTCAGATAAACCAAGGGTTCCTGGGCGTTAAGCTTGGCTGCTTTTCCTTTTGCCTGCATGGTTTTTCTCCTTTGCCTTCAGGGGTTAAGCCTTCTGCAATATTCCTAACTATTTATCGAACAACAACATGCGTTGATTGTTTCCTTGAATTATCCTCCATCTCCGCGTAGGATGCAAGTCGTTAAACACAAAACACCTGCAACGAAAATGGAGGATAAAAATGCAACAAATCCGTCTCCCGCTTTTCTATAATCTTCAGGACGTCATTCGAAAATCAGACTTCCATCGCAAATATGATCTGCTCTTTCAGTCGCTGGATCTGTCCGCTGTTCGCGACACCAACACGGGCCTTGACCGCACCGGCTACTCACGCCATGCCATCCTGCGAGCCTTCATTGTCAAACATCTCGAAGAAATTAAATCCGTGCCCCGCTTAATCGAGTTCCTCGACGCTCATCCGGTGCTCACCGAAATGTGCGGATTCGACATGGGCGCTCTGCCCGATGAGTCTCAGTTCTACAAGTTCCTCTCTCAAACCAACACCTCCGCAATCGAAACCCTCCACCATGCCGTCAATCAGAAACTCATTGATGCGGACGTGGTTTCTCTTTCCCATTTCATCATGGATTCCAAACCCGTCATGGCCGCCACCCGCCGCAATAGCAACCGGCCGCGAGCCGGATGCCGCTTCCGATGTGCAACGCAACTCGACGAATCCGCTATAGACAAGGTTGGAATGGTCGGGAGCGACCGCCAGGGGAAGGGACTCGGCATTCGTTATCGTCGCGATTTCTTTCAGACCGACCGCGTTGCCTTTCTGATACGCCACTTTCATGGTATCATTCCCCGATCATAGCGTATCGAGACTTCTCGAGGGCCACATCCGTAGGTGACCCTCGAGCTCATTCGTCCGTTTATGACTCACAACCCTTAGTTTAGCCAAGGGAGGGGGGGTATGATGTACCCCACCTCGCCCACAATATTCAGGGATTATCTTGACGTTATGACCTATTACGGAAGCAACGGAATAGTGCTCACCGGCGCATAACCCGCCCTGGACATCCAGACTTTCCACACACCATTGGCGTCCACCATGGCGGGATCCGCCAGACCATCGCCGTCAAAGTCGCCCGCCACCGGGAACCCGCCCACCACATAGAGCGGGATCGCAGACACCACCGGAACATATTCGTTGCCCGACAGCCAAACTTTCCAGATTCCATTGGTATCCACCATGGCGGGGTCCGCCAGACCATCACCATCAAAGTCGCCCGCCACCGGCAGTCCGTCCGCCACATGCATCGAAATCGAAGTCACCGGCGCAACATATTCGCCGTTCGACAGCCAACCTGTCCAGAAAATGCAATCGGCATCCCTCATGGCCGCATCCGTCTTGCCATCGCCATCAAAGTCGCCCGCCACCGGAAATCCGTCCGCCACATGCAGTGAAATCGCAGACACCACCGGAACATATTCGTTGCCCGACAGCCATCCCGTCCAGACGTCATCGGCGCCCACTATAGCTGGATCTGCCAGGCCATCGCCGTCAAAGTCGCCCGCCACCGGGAACCCGCCCACCACATAGAGCGGGATCGCAGACACCACCGGAACATATTCGTTGCCCGACAGCCAAACTTTCCAGATTCCATTGGCATCCACCATGGCGGGGTCCGCCAGACCATCACCATCAAAGTCGCCCGCCACCGGCGGCATACCAACCGTCAGCGTGGCTACTATAATTTGCGGACTGTTCGTCGTGTCAGCGGAAGTAATCCGGTTGGTCGCGTAATATGTGCCGGCGCCAAGTCCGGCAATGTTGATCTGGTTGGTCAACACGACGGCGCCTTTCACGGCGACAGTTTCGGCCGACGGCAACACCGTCAGCCATCCCGATGCCCCCGCGCTGTAGGTGATCGCATTCGTGTAAGTGAACGTTCCCGCGCCGACGTTGCTCATCCCCGCCATCTGTGCGGCTGGGTTAAATCCCTTATACGTGGCGCTGAAAACAAGCTCATTCGTATCAATGAGCATCCCGCCAGCCATGGTGTATTTCCACAGGTCGTTAAGGATGCCAATGCCTGCACTGCTGGCATAGCCATAGCCGCCGAAGAGCCAGAACGCGCCGGAGTCGTCTCTCCACGATGCCGCGTAAAGGTGCGCGCTGGGCATGTTGGCCGGGTCCGGCACGCCCTGCGTGCCGTAGATCCCTAATTGGTTGGTTGTATTCGAACCCTTCATCCAAGTCCAATTTGTTGTGGACTGATCGAATTTCCACAGGTCGCTTAAATAGGCGCCCGCCATGCCTGTCGTGCTGAAGCCATAGCCGCCGAAGAGCCACAACGCACCTTGGCCATCCGTCCACGAGACCATATCGTGTCGCGCGCCGGGCATGTTTGCCGGGTCCGGCACGCCCTGCGTGCCGTAGGTCCCTGACTGGTTGCCATTCGTTGAGCCCTTCATCCAAGTCCAGTTGGTTGTGATCGGATCGAATTTCCACAGGTCGTTAAGGACGTCGACGCTTGCACTGCTGGCATAGCCATAGCCGCCGAAGAGCCACAACGCACCGGAGTCGTCTCTCCACGATGCCCCGGTATAGTGCGCGCCGGGCATGTTGGCCGGGTCCGGCACGCCCTGCGTGCCGTAGATCCCTAATTGGTTGGTTGTATTCGAACCCTTCATCCAAGTCCAATTTGTTGTGGACGGATCGAATTTCCACAGGTCGCTTAAATAGGCTTTCGCCATGCCTGTCGTGCTGAAGCCATAGCCGCCGAAGAGCCACAACGCACCGGAGCCATCCGTCCACGACATTGAGCCATAACGGGTGCCGGGCGTGTTGACCGGGTCCGGCACGCCCTGCGTGCCGTAGATCCCAAACTGGTTGGTTGTATTCGAACCCTTCATCCAAGTCCAATTTGTTGTGGACGGATCGAATTTCCACAGGTCGTTAAGTATGCCACTGGATGCAAGATCCGTGCTGCCGCCGAAGAGCCACAACGCACCTTGGCCATCCGTCCATGACGTTGCGAAAAAGCGCGCGCCGGGCATGTTGGCCGGGTCCGGCACACCCTGCGTACCGTAGGTCCCTAACTGGTTTTTTGTATTCGAACCCTTCATCCAAGTCCAGTTGGTTGTGATCGGATCGAATTTCCACAGGTCGTTAAGGACGCCTGCATTGCTGGTATAGACATAGCCATAGCCGCCGAAGAGCCAGAACGCACCTTGGCCATCCGTCCATGACGTTGCGCGCATGTGCGCGCCGGGCATGTTGGCCGGGTCCGGCACGCCCTGCGTGCCGTAGATCCCAAACTGGTTTTTTGTATTCGAACCCTTCATCCAAGTCCAGTTGGTTATGAAAACGCCGTCGCCGACCGTTGGAACCGACGACGGCGGCGCCGGATAATCAAAACTTCCACTGCGCACGGGTGTCACCATCAATCCCAGGCAAATCGCCGATGCAATGATTAACAATCTATCCCTACATGTAGTTTTAAACATATTTAATCCTGAATCAGTGACGGCAAATACCGTTACTGATATTTTTATCCGGTATATTGTTGTAGCATGGACCACCGCCTGATTTTTCGATGGCCACACTTTTTTACGCCGCTTCAAATCAATTTTATGCTCTGATTAAACTCTACCCCTCCTTTTTTCTGGCGTGTCAATGCCGTTTTGGATTTTTTTTGACAGACCCCTCCCATCATTTCGACCCCAGACAATCCGTCGTATCTATTTAGCCATTTGCAGAAGACTTTTTTACGATAAAATCCTCGCAAAACCGCATTCAAGGGCAACCTCGCTGCGCTCGGTTGCTTTCAGACGGGGATGACTGCGAGATATAGCCCTTATATTCTTTTTACAATACCCCCTTATAAGTTCTCTTGCATTTATGCGCCCAGTCTGCCGTTCTTCACGGCCGGACACAAACGTATTGTTCTGGTAATTTATTTTTACCAGGGAGGTTGGCCCGTAATTTTGCAGGGGCTGCCTTGCATCAGGCGGGAGGAGCCACCGTTCCGCCCGGTATGAATTGGGATGGGATTGGAGTCAAACGACGCAAGCACCGCTCGCCCGTCGCCAACCGGATCAAAGCGCGCACACTGCGGAGCGCATACAGATCGTCATCCACCTTGTAACGCGCTATCGGCGGCAGATACCAGTCTAAAAAATCATCGTCGTCGCGGCAGATCACGGAAACGTCGTTTGGGACCCGCAATCCTTTTTGCGCTAAATAACCGGCCAACGTTAAAGCGTGATACGGATGAGAGACTAAAAATGCGGTTGGGGCATCAGGCCTGGTCAGGGCCGGCTCCAGCACGCGCCGTATATTCGGCACACTGCCGTCATGGTACAGGATGCGCGGGAGGGAGCCGGGCCAGGACCCGCATTGAAATGCGCTGATAAATCCCTGTTCGCCAAGGAGATCTCCGGCAAATTTTGTTTTTAAGGTCAGCATGGCGATTCGGCGATGGCCCAACCTCAGCAACGTTGCGGCCGCATGCCGACAAACCGCCTCGTAATCCACATCAAATTCAACCAGGTTCATTCCGGGATAGCACGAACCCATAACCAGGGCCGGAATATGGCGCCGCATGAACCATGCCTGAATCTCCCTGGTTACGGAACATAGCACCCAACTTGCCGCCCGATTCGAAGACACAAGTTCTTCCAAACGCTTCGTAATCGAACGGCCGCGCTGGCACACCATAACATTGACCAATAGCTCAAAGCCGGCCACATGTAAATGATGTTCGATCCCGCGGATCAGGAGCTGTAATTGAGACGGGAGGGCATGCAACGGATTGCTGGTCAATACGCCAATGACCCGGTTGGCCGATTTCCAACGTGCGCCGGACGCATAGGGCGCGATGAATATCCCCTGACGCGCAACAGGCCGCAAAAGACCCTTGCGGCAAAGAATGCTTAGCGCCGCACGTAAAATCGGGCGGCTTACGCCCAGCCGGACACACAATTCGCGCTCAGCGGGCAAGCGTCCGCGCCATTCCTTTGCCCGCAATCCGGAGGCCACTCCGGCCGCCACCTGCGCCACGAGCGACTGGCGTTGAAATCGTCCGTTCATAATTGCTTAGCCGCCCTTGCATGTGTCGCGGAGCAATCAATATCCCGGCCTCGATCAAGACGGCTCAGGAAATAGCTTGCGGCGCGCAAACAAAATGATAAGGCCGCCGGATATCATAAAATTCGCAGGGCAGATCAGGATAAGCATCCTTAAGCATCCGGACAAAGTGCCGCAATCCGATATTTTCGCTGGCCGCATGCGATGTTTCAATTAACACCGTGCCGTTATATTCCTGCGCAAAGATTTCAGCGTACTCATCCGATTCGCCGCCGATAATGGCTTCCGCGCCATACTCGATCTGCTTGCGCATCCAGTAGCGGTTTGAGGACAGCGCCACGCCTCCCCAGGCATTACCCACGCGGGTAATCATCTTCCGGCCGTCACCCGTCAAGCGCACACAATCCAATCCGATTTTGCCGGCAACCTGCCGGGCCAGAGCATCAGCCGTTTGCGGAGCCGGAAGAGCATACACCTTCTCGTAACCGCCGCCGGCAACGACCTGCGTAATCCCCAACTGCCGCATAAAGTCATCACCGATGCAGAGCCGATCCAGGCCATAATGAATCTGAACCACAACCAGGTTGTTCTGCTCGGCCAAGCGCAGGCGGACCGAATTCGGATGATCAGGGCGCTCATAGGGCTGTTCGGCGGGCGGCGAGGTCCATCTATAAATCGGGGGCTGCGGTATTTCTTCAAATCGAAAACACTCATGGCAAACCACCAGATTATACCCCAGACTTGCTGCCTTTTTCAAAACCTCGGCTGTGGCCATCCAGGTTATCAGTATGCCCTGGACCTCCGTCTCCGCGGCGCCGACGATAACGCCGCCATCGGGAAGCATGTCGGCCGAAAGGCCTATCTTGGCGGCCACCCATTCGATAATTTCACCTGCTTTCATCGTTCTTGTGCCTTTCGGTTGTTGCCCAGGTATTCATCAACGGCCATTGTCTGCCAATTGCCACATCCTCAGGGGACCGGCCCAGCACATCAATGCGATCCGGAGCGGAGCGCCCGGCGGTATTGGGGAATATCGGACCGCAGCACGCCCTGCACCTGGGCGATTTTCCACCGCAAATGCGCAGCATCCGTCATGTATTCCATGCTGGGTTCCCAGCCCAGCCGCGAATCCTGTTCGACCAGCGGTATCGTCGCGCGCGCGTTTTCAATCTCACGCCGCGCGAGTGATTCCAGCGCGTCCAAAATGGCGTGCAGTTTCCGCGGCTGATCGGTAACCAGCAGCCGTTGATTCAACATCCACCACTCTTTGACATGGATGACGGTGTTGATGGTATTGAGGATAAAACGGCCGAGATTCAACAGGTTCTCGCCGGCGGGCCGTTTAGGCATCGGCATGCGCGCCAAGGCCTTTTCCAGCGAATGCAGGCCGGAGCGCCAACGCGCCGCCATGCGGCGCAACGCCCGGATTTCCACAGCAACGCGGCATGATCCGGGCGATTGCCGGGGATCATCCAAGGGCTGATATAGGCTGAAGACGATATTGCTTCCGCTCCACGCATTCCAGGCTGATGGAATTTTCAGGTCCTTGGTTGAAAAGGATCTCGAAAAATTCGGATGAAAAATCAGAGGATAGGAAGGTCCCACGCGGAACGGCCCGTATTGGTCTTCATTGGTGGGGATATAGTCGTGCCGAATGGCATCGCTCCAATCGCGCCAGGCCTTCACGACCAGCGGCGCCGCCCGCGCGCCGTAATCCCGTTGCGCAATGGCCTTGGCCAGGACTTCCACCGAAGGACTCGGCGTCCAGAACGACCATTTGGCCAGTTCGCTCACAAACGACGGCCACCACCCGTAATGGTGTGATTCCATTAATCCGGAAAGATTCCAGCGCCGACGCGCCGCATGGAGCGCGGCATGACGCCGGGCCCACTGAAATGGGGCGGGCTCATAGGGAATGACGCCGCAATCCCACGTCAGCCCTCCCGTATTGCTCATCGTGTAGAGCCGCAAATGCCGTTTCTTCGCCACGGCCGCCTCGGATTTGAAATAATGCCCCGGCCCCGCATACGACAACGTGTAATCAACGCAGACATTGGTCACATTTTCGTGCCGTATCTGGTCAAACATCTCAAAGGTGACCAGCAGGGTAATATCCGTCGGCAAGGCACGGAGCAGGGCCAGGCGGTCCTTTTCCGGGGCCCACCCCCAGTTATACGTCCAGAACACGATATCGGCCTGCGGACTGTATTTGCGGATCGTGTTTTTAACCAGGTTGATCCATTGAGGATAATCGCGGCAGGGCCACCATCCGGGACTGGGCTTGGTCGGCGGCAATCCATCGGTCAACGGCGCATCATAGGGCCGTCCCGTGGTCCTTTGATCGTGACTGGGAAATTCCACGGACTCGCCGACCAGGACCACGCCTTTGGCCCGGGGGCAGGCTTTGAATAACGCGCCGTAGGTGCTGTCATAATACGATGCGGCATCGGGATCGGACGGATGCTTGGTACTCTTGAGGAGGCTGTACAAATAGACGTCCAACCCGAATCCGGCGGCGCGTTCAACGAGATCGTTGAAATCCAGGTAACCCTGCGTGGTGTGATCAACCCCGCGCGTAAAGACCAGGATGGAATCGAACCCGTGATGAGCCATGGCATTCAAATGGCTGTCCGGCAACTGGTCAATGCCCCATCCGGAATGCACCATGCGCGGGGAAAACAGGGGTTCCCGAACAACATCCAGGTTGCGGAGAATGGGCGCTTCCCGCAGATTCATCAGATCTTCCAGATAGAAGGCCCCTTGGCTGACGCCCCGCTCGTCATGCCCGCAGATTATCACGCGGCCAGGCACGCACAGCAGCCGATAACTGCCCGGCCGCGTAACCGGCCCCAAAAAGGCACGCAAGTCGGCCCTGGTCCCCAGGATGATCGTGGAACGCTCGTCCTTGCAGGCCCGGGCTAAGTTGTCCATTTTGATCAACAGGGTCGAGATGTGCATGCTCGTGAACAGGTAATCCTGAAGATCCTGGGCAGTATTCACGATCAAGGCCGAAGCCGATGCGCTGATGATAATCCGCCCACCGTTTTCAATCATCCATTCATTGGCGGTTGGCACGGCGTGAATATTTCGCCGGTTGGGCGCATGCACCTGGTTGAGTCGTTGCCGGAATTGATAATTTCGCTCGATCGCAGAATTGGTTTTCATGATCCTTTTTTAAAATCCTTTCGTTATTTCTCAACCGCAGGCGTTTAAAGTTTTCGATGCCGTTAACCCTGAGTGAAGGCCTGTCTTCAGGCCGTAGTCGAAGCCCGCCTGCCCTGAGCTAAGTCGAAGGGCAGGGTGATCTATTCATGGCTTTGCATGAATAGATCAGGTCAAATGCTGCAACCGGTTTTAACTGCCGCCCAGCGGGCGTTTTCTTCGATCGTTGCTTCCGTGGTATGACGCGGCTGAAATCCCAGCTGGGTCCTGGCTTTGCTGATATCAAAACACATATGCGCGGCCATAAAACGCAGGCCGGTTTCGTTGATTTTACCCTGATATTTTTTCAGCATGGCTTCCAGGGGCAGATAATTAATGGCGGCTTTGCGCCCCAAGGCGGCCGCGGTAATTTCAAGGTAGCGCGTCAGGGTGACCGCTTTTTCCAGGCAGATGTTGTAAATCTGCCCGATGCTCCGGCTCGTTTCCGCGGCAAGCAGAAATGACCATCCCAGGTCGGCGATATGGATGGGCTGTAAAAGGGCCAGCCCGTCATTGGGCAGGTCCAGGGCAATATTGTTGACGATGTCCTTGATGAAATCGTTGCGTCGATCGCCTTGATTGTCGAGCGGCAGCATGCCCGGCCCGCTGATATAACAGGGACGGATAACGGTCGCCGGAAATCCCTGTTCGTGAAATAAACGCATGACCTTGGCATCGACAATGCATTTTTGCTTCCATCCGGCGCCGGATGAACCCAGGTAAGGCATGGTTTCATCGCCCGGGATGAATGGCAAAGGGGCATAGCCGCCGGTGGAACTGCAGTGAATATACTGCTTCAGCCGCGAGGCATATTTGACGATTAAATCAATCGTTGCTTCGGTGGGGACGGTATCTACGATGATATCATAGGCGGTTTTCAAAACAGCCGCCATCTCGGGTTCGCGGGTTTTATCAAGGGAAAGGCGCACAATATCCCGCGGCAGTTCTGAAATGAATTCCTGCTTTTTGCCGCGCGCGGCCACGGTCACCTGGTAACCGGCGCGATGAAATTGTATGGCGCAATGATGACCAACCCAACCCGTCCCGCCTAAAATCAGAATTTTCATACAAGCACGCTTTCCACCGTATGCAGAATAATCCCAAATGGGTCTCATCCTACCCTTGGCCTTCCGATTCCGCAAGCAAACAACAGCTGTTTGCGCGGTCCCGCCTATGAGATCGTGCGTCCGGCCTTGCGGTTGCGCCTTGCGTTATCATCCGTTTTGCGATAGAAAAAGACGCAACCAGCAGACGTATTCCTTCACAATCCGGATTTCATATGCTGACAATTATTTTCATCGGCGTGTTGCTCGTTTTTCTGGCCGCCTATTTTATTTACGGCCGGTTCCTGGATCGCCGCTTTGACGTGGACGACAAGCGGCCGACGCCCAGCCATACGGATTACGACGGCATTGACTGGATACCGACGCATCCTGTCGTCCTTTTCGGCCATCATTTCTCGGCTATTGCCGGGGCCGGACCGATCGTTGGCCCGATCATTGCCTCACTGGCTTTCGGCTGGGGTCCCCCATTGCTATGGATTCTGATCGGGGCCATTTTTGTCGGCGGCGTGCAGGATTTTTCCGCCCTGATTGCCTCCATCCGCCGCGGAGGGCGCTCGATCGCGCAAATCGCGCGCGAAACCATGTCGCCCCTGGCCTTCCACCTATTGTTGTTGTTCATCTGGTTAAGCCTGGTTTATGTGCTGACCGTTTTCACGGACCTGACGGCAGTCACGTTTGTAGAGGACGGCGGCATCGCGACTGCATCGGTGTTGTTCATTGCGTTGGCAATCGGCTTCGGTATGTGCGTCTATCGCCTGAAAATGTCGGTATGGATGGCTTCGCTGATTTTCGTGCCCCTGGTCTTCCTGGGGGTCTGGGTCGGCCAGGAGTTCCCGATTTTGCCCGCATGGATTAACAACACCTTGGGATGCGATCCCAAGAAAGCGTGGTGCCTGTTGCTCATCGTGTATTGCTTTGTGGCCTCTACGGTGCCGGTTTGGATCCTGTTACAGCCCCGCGATTATCTTTCCTCTTACCTGTTGTATTCCTCGATACTGGGCGCATTTTTAGGCATCCTGCTCGGCGGGTTTCCGATCCAATACCCGGCATTCAAGGGCTGGCAGAATCCCCAATTGGGAATGTTGTTCCCGATTCTGTTCATTACAATAGCCTGTGGGGCCTGCTCGGGGTTCCATTCGCTGGTATCATCCGGCACCACGGCCAAACAGTTGAACAAGGAAACGGACGCGCGTAAAATCGGCTATGGCGCCATGCTGGTGGAGGGCATGGTGGCGGTCATCGGGCTCATCGTGGTGGCCATGCTGCCAAAAACCGGCGCACTCACCAGCCAGGATCCAATGATTATTTACGGCAACGGCATGGCTAAGTTTCTCGGCGTGTTCGGCGTGCCCGCCAAAATCGGTTTTTCGTTCGGGCTCCTGGCGCTCTCCACGTTCATCCTGACGACCCTTGACGCGGCCACCCGGCTGGGCCGTTATATCTTCGAGGAATTTTTAGGCCTCAAAGGTCACTATGTACGATATCTTTCCACAATCCTGACACTGGCGCTGCCGACGCTTTTTGTGCTGATTCCGTTCAAGGATGCCGCCGGCAACCCGATCTCCGCCTGGAAAGCGATCTGGCCGGTCTTTGGCGCCACCAACCAGATGCTGGCCGGACTGGCCCTGCTGGTCATCCTGGTCTGGCTGAAAAAAATCGGCAAACCGATCGGGTTCATTCTCTGGCCCATGATCTTCATGCTCGGCATGACCGTCTGGGCGCTGGTCATGCTGATCGGCCAATACCGCTTGTCACTGATCGGTATTATTGCCATGCTGCTGTTTGCGCTGGCCCTGCTTTTAATCGTGGAAGCCGCGCGGGCGCTCAAGACCAAACCGGCTGCGGAATTATAGGAGTCAATTATGAAAATGGTTAAACGGGCCCGGAAAATTCTGGACATTGAAATCAAGGAGTTGCAGCGCGTCCGCGCGCAACTCGGTAAAGGCTTTTCGCGCGCCGTGCAGGTCATCCTGGATGGCCTGAACCGGGACGGCAAGATCGTGGTCGCCGGCGTGGGCAAGAGTTTTCACATCGGCCAGAAGATCGCCGCCACGCTGGCCAGCACCGGCTCGCCCAGCGTGACCCTGCATCCCTCGCAGGCCATGCATGGGGATATCGGCATCCTCGGAAGCCGCGACGTCCTTTTGGCCTTAAGCCACAGCGGGGAGTCCGCCGAGATCCTGGAAATCCTGCCGGTCGTCAAGCGTCTGGGCGCGACGATCGTGGCCATGACCGGCGTGGCCGAAAGCGCGCTGGCCCGGGCCAGTGACGAAGTCATCCTGATTCCCGTCCGCCGCGAAGCCTGCCCCTTCAACATGGCGCCGACCGCCAGCACGACCGCCATGCTGGCCGTGGGCGACGCGCTGGCCATCGTGCTCCTGGAGACACGCGGGTTCCGCAAGGAGGATTTCGCCAAGCTCCATCCCGGGGGCGCCATCGGACGGACCCTGCTTCTGCGCGTGGCCGACATCATGCGCAAGGATAAACGCCTGGCGCGCATCGGCACGCACGCCAAAGTCAAGGATGCGATTCTGGCCATGACCAGCGCCCGCGCGGGCGCGGTCGGCATCGTGGACAAGGACGGTAAACTTGCCGGTATTTTCACGGATGGCGACCTGCGCCGGCTCATCACCCAGCGGAGCGGGGCAATCGCCAACCTGCCCATCCGCACCGTAATGACCCGCGCACCTATCACCGTCCGGACAGAGGACCTGGCCGTCGAAGTGCTGAAAATCTTTGAGGACCACACCATTGACGACCTGCTCGTGGTGGACGGCAAACACCGCCTCGTTGGCATGGTGGATATCCAGGATTTGCCGAAGTTCAAGATTATGTAAGTTGAATCTCGGCAACAACTCACCACGGATTACACGGATAGCACGGATACAGACGAAGCTATATAAATACATGGATTTCCATCTTATCAGTGTTATCCGTGATATCCGCGGTAAAAAATGTCTTTAGGAATCTCGTATGAAAATCGTTTGCTCCACCAATATTCCCTATGCCGAAGAGGCTTTCCGACCGCTGGGCGACCTGACAATCCTAGCGCCGCAGGAAATAACGGCCGCTCGCGTCCGGGACGCGGATGTGCTCGTGATTCGCTCCACCCTGCGCGCGAACCGCGCCCTGCTGGAGGGCAGTCGCGTCCGGTTTGTCGGTACGGCCACGATCGGGACCGACCACCTGGACCAGGCTTACCTCAATCAGGCCGGCATCACTTGGTGTGCGGCGCCCGGCTGTAACGCCAACAGCGTCTCGGAATACGTGACCACCGCCCTGCTGTGCCTGGGTCAGCGTCACGGCTTTACATTGGAGGGTAAAACGATTGGCGTGGTGGGCATCGGCAATGTGGGCCGGCTCGTGGTGCAAAAGGCGCAGGCCCTGGGTCTGCGCGTCCTGCAGAACGATCCGCCCCGGCGCGCGGCCGAAAATAATCCGATCTTCCTGCCGTTGGAGCAGTTGCTGGCCGAAGCCGATATCCTGACCTTGCACGTGCCTCTGACCAAAACCGGCCCCTACCCCACCTGGCACCTGGCCGATCGGCGTTTATTCGAACGGCTTAAACCTGGCATCGTATGGCTTAACGCGGCGCGCGGCGCTGCCATGGATTCGGATGCATTTTTAGAAGCGCGCGCGAATGGCAGGATGGCCTGTGCCGTGCTGGATACTTGGGAAGGCGAACCCGCGTTCCGGACCGACGTGCTGGCAAAGGCGGATATCGCCACGCCGCATATTGCCGGTCATTCCTTCGAGGGCAAGGTCATGGGCACCGTCATGATGTATCAGGCCGTGTGCCGGTTCCTGGGCATTGAGCCGACCTGGACACCGGAAGGCCTATTGCCGCCGCCAATCGTTCCGGAAATTCGCCTGGACCCCGCGGGCTTAAGCGAGGAAGCGGCCTTGTGGCGGATTGTGCGGCCGGTTTACGATATCGAGGCCGATGACCAGTGCCTGCGCGCGGGCGCCGCAGCGGATCCCAAGACGCGCGGCAAGCACTTTGAACAGTTGCGTAAGAATTATCCCATCCGCCGGGAGTTCCGGTTCACGCGCGTGGTGCTTCCCCAGGGATATCTCCGGCTGGAAGCCAAAATCCGCGACCTGGGCTTTATGCTGGCCAAGCGCACCTAACCGCAAACATCTTGCATTGCCCTGGAAAAATATCAGGCATGCAAAATAATGTTCACAATCGACTTGTTATGGTTGCGGGATATGATAATTTGTTATCTGTTTTGAATAAAAAAAGCCTTTGGCCATAAATACACGGCATGGAAACGAAAAACGGAAGCCGCCTGATGGCATGAAGGAGGAGCAGCTTGAAAAGACAGTTGATAACCAGAGGATTTAACGATTTTTCCAAGGGTACACTCGGTAATGGTGGACATAACCTCTATGTGTCCCGCAAAGGAATATTGCAGCGCATCCACCAGACCGATGTTACCCGCAATGGTTATGTTGATTTAGTCTTCTGCAATTCCCAGAAGCACGAGGAGAATGTCCCGGTATATCTTTATCCCGACCCGGTCCATTTTCCCGAACAAAGGCAAGAACTTTTCATCCGCGGGTCATGGTGCGCGGAAGTCGCGGATATCAGCGGCGCCGGTTATGATGATCTGGTTGTCGGCTGCGCATGGGACGGGGTAAACCCGCAACTTAACGCGGCCATCCTCTATGGCGCCAAGGAAGGCCTGACCAATAAATACCTGGATTTTTTACCGGCGCCCAAATCATCCGCGGTAGCCGCGGGTGATTTCAAAGGCACCGGCAAAACAAGCCTGGCGTTCATTTCGGAGGGGAAAATCAAGGTTTTTTACCAGGGGGACAAGGGGTTCCCAATCGGCGTATACGAGGCACATGACTTCCCCGAGGCGGAGCAAATTGCCGCCGTTTGGGACGTTAAAGGCAGAACACATCATCTTTTAATTAAAAAAGCCGACGGCAGTTGTTTCATAATCAAAGCATCATCAAATGGTCTCGATTTTAAAAACGGTCCCGCAAAATTATGCGATAAAGACCCGGATTATAAGCCGGTTGTCAGACCCGATGAAACATATCTCCAGGTAGTGAAAGATTGTTCTTCCCGGCTCCAGACACTGGCGCTAAAACTGAAAGATACAGGTGAAACACAAACTTATGTATTCGTTGCCCATAAGAACAAGTGTTTTCTCTATCCCTATGCAGACTTCAAATTTGGCGCGCCCTTGGTTTTCAACTGTGAAAACGCGCGCGCCGTAGCGAGTGGCGACATCGACAAAAACGGTTTTACCGATCTTGTTTTTGCCTGCCGGGATACCACGATCGGCAAGGAGGTGTCCTGGATTTATTATGGAGATGAAAGCGGCTGGAATGAAAAAAACCGGCGTGCCTTGAACACATTTAATGCTTGCGATGTTGCCGTGGCTAATTTCAGCGGCCAGGGCTATCAGGACATTGTAATCGGCCAGGGCAATACGGACGAGTCTTATACCTGCCAAACGCTCATTTTCTGTACGAATGCCAGCGGACTTTCAAAGGAGCCGCTACGGCTTCTGGCCCATAATCCCACACGCGCACTGGTTGTCCGTGCAGGCAAGGAAAAGAAACCGCAACTGGTTGTTCTAAACCGGCACAGCGGGTCGCGGATTGGCAATGGCGATATATTCATTTATCCCGGTGGGCCCGCGGGATTTACCAAAGCGAATCGCATCAGCCTCCAATCCTGGGGCGCCAGCGATATGGTTTGCTGTGATTTAAATGATAGCGGGCACCCCGACTTAGTATTTGCGAATACTGCCGAACTTTCACCGTGGCTCGACCCGGGCTCCTACATATTCAAAGGCTCGCAAAAAGGATATAGTTATACTCCCGACTTTATTCTGCCCACCGCAAGAGCAACAAATTTAATTGCCGGAGACTTTAATCGAGACGGGTTTCTCGATCTGGCGATTACCGGTTTCGATAACTCCCACATGGCGATATTTTATGGATCAGAAAAGGGGTTCCTTCCTGAAAACAGCGTTAAAGTAAAGCTGGAATACAAGGGGAAAAAATATAAAGAACCACACGGAACATTTTGCGCCGATCTGAATAATGACGGCTGGCTGGATATTTTCATTCCCATGATTGATGGAAATGAGAGTTTCATATTATGGGGCGGCCCGAAGGGGTATAGTTTTGACAATACCCAGGTTCTCAATATCCGCCATGCTACTAATGTAAAAGTTGCCGATCTTAATAAAGATGGTTATCCCGAGCTCATAGTTGGCGGATTTGTCCATGCCCTTACCGCTCTTCAGGAGGCCTTCGTATATATATA
Source organism: Kiritimatiellota bacterium (assembly GCA_026398415.1). Classification (GTDB taxonomy): domain Bacteria; phylum Verrucomicrobiota; class Kiritimatiellia; order JAAZAB01; family JAAZAB01; genus VSJD01. The sequence continues at coordinate 81,323 of JAPLSY010000030.1, forward strand.
CTGGGGGTCAGCCGAGGGGTACAGCGAAAACAGGAAAACACTTCTGCCGGCCTACGCTGTGGGGTCTTTAGCAATAGCCGACTTTGATAATGACGGCTGGCTGGATATTTTTGTGTCTTCGTACCAGGACGGCAAGATGCGAGACCTTGATTCCTTCATCTACTGGAACCAGAAGGAAAAGGGGTTCTTGCCGCATAAACGGAAATTACTGCGTACCCATGCGGGGACGGGTAATATTGCCGCCGATTTTAACGAAGACGGTTGGATTGATCTGGCCGTTGCCAATCATAAAGTCGACGGCGATCATATCTGTAACTCCACGGTCTGGTATAACGGCCCCGACGGGTTTGATGAAAAAAACACGATCAACCTGCCATCCGAAGGCATTCACGGCATGGGTAATGTTGACGTCGGCAATGTCATGGACCGGGGCCCGGACGAGTATTATACATCCATGCCATTTGAGCTCGACGAGGAATGCGGCATTACTTCGTTCGAATGTGTTGCCGATATTCCGCCTAAGACCTGGGTGAAAGCGCAATTCCGCCTGGCCGATTCCAGGGACACATTGGAAAGAACTTTCTGGCAGGGCCCTGTCGGCAGAGGCAGTTGGTTCAACATCGGGGAGCGGGTAGATAAAACATTGTTTCGAGGAAAATGGGTGCAGTACCGGCTGGCTGTTGGAGCCTATAATTCGCTCAATACGCCGCGGATCAGTCAAATCATTGTAAATCTGGAAACAATGCAATGATTAACTGAATGCATGCTTGTCCAAAGCAACTTTCAAAAACAATAATAAGCATCATTAGCTCTGTGCCGTATGATGAAAACACAATCTTTGCAACGGATGTTGATCGGGTTGGTGCTGGCGATGACTTTGGTGGCACCGTGGGCATCGGCATCGACAAATTATTACGTGGTGGCGCCGGGCCAATCGACGCCGACCCCGCCGTGGACCAACTGGGGATGGGCCCACACCAATCTGATCGAAGTCGTTGCCGCCGCCCGCGACAACGACACGGTGTATGTTACCAACAACGCCACCTATTGGCTCACTAATCAAATAGCCGTCACATATGCCATTACGGTGCGCAGTTGGGGGCCGGGCGGAATCCTGGACCCGACCAATACGATCCTGAGTGGCAGATATCCCGGCGCAACCAACCGACATTTTCAGCTTAACAATGCAGGGGCCGCCGTGGCGGGTTTTACGCTCAAGAAGGGGTGCGAGATCTACGGCGGGTCAATCTGGTTGCAGAATGGAATGGTAACGAATTGCACGATCGTGAGCAACTTTGCGTATACCTCCCTGGAGGTTCAGGGTAACGACAAAAGGGGTGGAGGTGGTGTGCATATGGAAGGCAGTAGTGGCGGCGTGTGGAATTGTGTATTTAGCGGCAACACGGCAACAAACTCGGGAGCAGGGATTTGTATCAAGTCTGGGGGGCCTTGGCGGATTGCAAGTTGCAGAATCTCCGGCGGTAACGCACTAATAAGTGGCGGCGGAATTTATGCCGGTCCGGGAGGCGCCGGTGCGATAATCAGCAATTGCTGGGTTGTATCCAATTACTCGCCCTGGTACGCCGGCGGTATACATCTGGCTAATTGCGCGGAATGCCATAATTCCTTTATCATGGGAAATTCGGTTGATCTCTATGAAGGGGGTGGCATTCGTATGAGCGCGGGTGCCTTGGTCAGAAATTGCTTGATTGTTAATAATATTACGCAAAAAAGTCATGGTGGCGGCGTCGATGCTAGAGTTAATGCTTCAATTCAAAACTGCACGATTGCCAGTAACGAAGCGACACTTAAGGAGGGCGGTGGAATCAATCTTGACGGTTCATATTCAGCGCAGCTCGAAAACACCATAATATGGGGCAATAGTGGAAGCGGAACTGCCTCTAACTGGTACATATATCCGACTGGTAGTGGCACGAATACATTTACCAACTGCTGCACCGCGCCGGATATTGCTGGTGTCGGTGCTTATACTGCCACCGAGGTCAATACCATCACCAACGATCCGCGATTTGTGAATAACGCCACTGATTTCCGCCTGCAACCGGATTCGCCCTGTATCAATGCCGGGGTAAATCGGGCCTGGATGGATGGTGCACAGGACTTGGACGGCTATCGGCGTATTGATAATTTCCGTAAAACCGTTGATATCGGCGCCTATGAACACCTTGGTCGAGGCACAGTATTCAAAATCCATTAATGATCTATAAGCCGTTCCGTTACGGACTATGGAGTGAACGATTTAATTCTTATAACTGCTCGGGCATCTTTTCCGGAGAATAGGACAAGGAGCACGCAATGAAACAGAAATCCATTTTGATAATCGTTATCCTGGTCGGCCTGATCGTATTCTGGTTGGCAGGCCGTGACCTGCGTCACGAACAGGGACGGATTATTGGCGCGGCCAGGCGCATTTTCATGGTCGCGGCCGACAAAAAACCAGTTGCTGTCGCCTCGTCGCTCAAAACTAACTACGACTTGCGCATCCTGGACCGGGAAATTCACTATCCCTTCGGGCCGCAATCAGCTGTTCGTCCGATACCAATGCCGGAAACCGCCCTGTTGCCGAGCTTGCCCCCTCTTCCGAAAACCATTTCTTCGCCATATCCGTGGGAGAGCATCGAAAATGTTTATTTGAATAACGCCCGCCATCTTTCGGCCGGTAAATACCAGGAACCGGATAAACCCTGGATTCTCCAGTTGGGTGAACTTTGTCCGGGCGTTACCGATACGCCGACTTCCGGACACTACAAAATCTGGTACCGGGTCTCCCGTGATGGCGGCAAAACTTCCGGGGAGTTAAAACCGCTTGTCCAACAAGGCAAGCCATACAACCCGGTACATCCCCTGGATGGTATTTGGGCGGACAAAAATCCCGCCTGCACTAGCGCTTTCGGACCAATCGTGCGCGCCACCAACGGCGAGATCATGGTGCCGATAACTTCCAGTGTACTCGGCAAGGACGGCTTGCCGGAAAACCCCTTGAATGCCTTTTTCTTCAGTTATGCCGGCGTGCTCATCGGCCGCTGGGTTGAAGACGGGAGCGACCTGACCTGGAATTACAGCCGGGTGGGCATAGATGCCCGACTCTCCACCCGCGGACTTTACGAACCAACGATTGTCGAACTGAAACGCAAAGGTGAATTTATGATGGTTGCCCGCGGCTCAAACGATCGGGGGATTTACAAATACGAGGCGTTTCCCGGCGGCCGTTTCAAATATACCTGTACCGGTGTCCGCGATCTAAAATCCAGAGTTGCCGGACGCAAGTGGATCAGTTTTTCAAAAGATTACTGCCGGACCTGGAGCGAACCGAAGCATTTAACCTACTCCGACGGCACGGAATTCTTCAGCCCCAGTGCTTGTTCTACGCTGATCCGTTCCCGAAAAAACGATCGGATTTACTGGATCGGCAATATTTGCCCGGAAAACCCGGACGGTAACAACCCGCGTTACCCGCTGATTATAGGAAAAATTGACGAGAAAAGCTGCGGCCTGATCAAGGCAAGCGTGCTGGTCCTGGACACCCTGAACCCGGAGCACGATACGCCGAGGATGGAATTATCCAACTTCCTTGTTTACGAAGACCCCCAGACCGGTAATATTTGTGTGGAATTATACCGCTTGGACTATACGCAGGCGGAGGCGTACACGGAGTCATGGCAGAAACTGGCCCGCTGCTGGTATCTGATCGGTGTGCCTGCTTCATAACGCCGAAAGTACGATTAAAAAAATGAAGCCCGCCATGAACCGAATGGATGATTTTCGCCCGATACCTTTTTATTTCTTGAACACCACGCGCCGCAACGAGTTGAGCCGGGAAGGCGCCGCCGCCGGCATGCAGCAGCTTAAATCCGAAGGTTTCGGCGGATGCATCCTTTTCAATAAGCCGCCGACCGGTTTCAATCCGGAAGAGTATCTTTCGGACTACTGGTTCGAAGTCACGGAAAACTTCATCCTCGCCGCGCGCGATCAGGAACTTCGTATCTGGATCAACGACGGGATGGATTTTCCCCCCGGCGATGCCGGCGGCCGGATCGAAAAAATTGATCCCGCGCTGAAACAACGGCGCCTGGTGAAAACGGACTCCGGCAAAGTGGAAGTCGTGGAAGTAGACTGGGGATTCCCGGCTTTCGAGGAACCGGAAAGCTCGCGTTTGTTCATCGAACTTATTTACGAAGAATACCACAAGCGCCTGGGAAAATATTTCGGCAATGGCATCGTCGGCTTTTTCTCCGATGCCGACAACCGCAGGATCAACGATGGCGTTACACGGCATATGAATGGCAAACCATTTTTCCCGTGGCCGCGGGATTTTTCCAAACTTTTCGACAAAAGATTCGGCTACCAGGTCGAACCGTTTCTTCCCGGGATCCTCGACGGAAAAGAGCCGTCCGCCGCCGCGGATTACTGGCGGTTGGCGGGGGAACTGTATCAGAACTGGTTTAAAAACAATTATGCCTGGTGCCGGAGCCACGGCTTGAAATATACGTTCCATACCTCCGACACGGGGCCGTTCACCTCGGCGGAGTGCCTGCGCAGCGCCGTATTCAGCGAGGGCGACCCGCTGGCGCTGGCCGGCCAATGCGATTACCCCGGCACCGACCACGAATTACTGGCACTCGACGGCGGTACCCACTTTGACAAACGTTGTTTTGTGCCATCCGTTTCGCGGGGAGGAAGCGTTGAACGCCTGGTTAATCCCGGTTTTGCCGTGACGAAATACGATCTGCGCGCCAAATACGCCGCCAGCGCCGCATTCCTTTACGGGAGGGAACGGGTGGTGTGCGAAAGTTTCGCCGCCACCAACTGGGGCGCGGCGCCGGATAATCTGCGGCGCATCGCCGCATGGCAGATCATGCAGGGGATCAATTTCTTCGTGCCCCACGCGGTGCATCACCGCTTCCGGGGACCGACAAAATATTTTGCTCCGCCCGAATTCCGGCATGGGAGCCTGAGACACGGCTTGCGAGAGCTCAATGACTGGATCGCCAAATATTCGATGATCGCCACGCAGGGCGAATATGTCGCGTCAATCGCCGTGATCGATCCCACACCTGAAATTTGGAAGGGCGGTTCTGCCGGGCAAATGTTTGAACTTTGCGACAAACTCGCCCGTCAGGTGCGTGGCTATGTGGTCACCGACGTAAAACACGCCACGAATTTCCCCATCGTGTTTGATCCTGTTAAAGATTCAGCTTTTGACTTGCCGCCCGCCGACACCTCTTTCGACGGCGGCGAAATAGCTTACATGCGCAGAAAACTGCCGGATGGAACCGAGTATCTGCTGGCATCGAATATCTGGAGCGATTTTCCGCTTTCCGGCAATCTGACTTTCATGGGGCGCACGGTGAATATAGAGCTTGTTCCGGGTGAAATTGCCGTAATCGGGGGTCCTTATGAAGAGTTCCGCGCTCCGTTCAGGATTTCCCGGATCCATGAGTTGCCTTTCCCCGCTGCGGTGCGTTGGGAATCCCCCAATATCGTGCCGTTTCATTCCGGCGCACACTGGGAAAATACGGAACCGCTCGACACGCTCCATCTGAAAGTTCCGATTGCGCTGAAAGATCAGGTGGTTTATGACGGTTCGCCGCTCAGGAATGGAACGCCGGCCATGGTTTTCGACGACGAATATGTGGATTATCCGCTTGATGGAACTCCGGGAGAGCACCGGATCGACTTTTCTCCGGAGGAATATACCACGCCGATCTATCTTTCGGGGGAGTTCGATGTCGACCTTGAAACTGCGGGAGATTTTCATCACGAAATCTTCAACTTTTATAACATGAAGGTCTTTGAGCCGGAAATATCACGTCTTCAATTGAAATCGCGTTCTGCCGTTCTTATGCCCGGCTCGTGGGCAGATCAGGGAGCATTGTTCTATTCGGGAAGCGCCGTATATCAGTTTGAACTCGAGGGTGCTTTCAGACGCGCCGTCGTCTGCCTGCCGGAAACGGCGGAAATCTGCGAAGTTGAACTGGATGACCGGATGATCGGGCGCGCCGTCTGGCAGCCTTATATGCTTCCGCTGGGAGACCTGAAAGGGCGCCACCGCCTTAATATCAGAGTCTTCAACACTTCTGCGAATCAGCTGGCCGAATACAGGGCCCCCGGCGGACTCCTTAAACCGCCTTTTATAGCGTATAAATAATGGGCTCCGGATTCCGGATCATTTTTTGGCGGCGGCGCCAAGCTTGGCGCTTTTGCTGACTACATATGCGCGCAATTTTGCAAGTCTATCTTGCGGCACAAGGGGATGGTGTTTTTGTAAAATAGATTGGGCGCGTTCTCCGGCTCGACGATAACATCCTTTACCGGCGTCGGGACGCCCCGTCCAATCAAGCAGGTCCGGTTCGAAAAATTCCGCTGAACGACACTGTTTAACCGTATGTTCGTCAGTCATAAAATTGCCACCCGGGCCCACGCGCATTATCGAATCAAAGGCTTCCTTCAGATTGTCCATCCGAATGCCCTTATGCAGATGCTCGGCCAGCAACAACAGCTCATAATCAATCAGTATTTGTTCGGCTGAAGTTCCGCAGCCATTCGAATTGGATCCCAACCCGGTAATGAGATTTGCCGGCCCAAGGACCGCAGATAGTATCTGCGACATGGTTTCCGCGCCGTTTTGGACGTCAAACGCATTGACATCCGTGGATGCCCCGGCGGTGCCCGAAGGCAGGCCGTAGAATCGGCCCATTTGCGCCGCGGCTATGCCCATCAGCATTTTCTCCGGACCGGTCATACGGGCGCAACCCACGCGCATATCGGCCGGCATGCCCACCGTATGATAGATAACCGGATGGCCGGGACGAAGAATTTGGGTGACAATAATAAGCGCTAAGTTCTCGGCATTTAAGTCCATGACCGTGCCGGCAACGGACAACGGACTGGTTTCGCCACACATCGGACAGGGCAGACAAATCACCGGTGCGCCATATTCGAGAGCACACTGCAATATTTCCAGACAGTCAAGGTGGAGCGCCAGAGGCGACGACGGCGAAACCAATACCGATATCGTCGGTGTCTTGCGCAATGTGTCCGGCGCCATTATTTCGCCCATTTCCATCCAAATTCTTGCATCTGATTCGTTACAGGGGCCGCAAAGAACGTGTTTGGTACTGTTGCTGAAATAAGCTTCATTGCTTTTCAAGACGGAAAGAGCCGTGGGGACATCATTATAATTAACATCCATCTTGTACGGCATCGTGATAAGTTTCAAAGAGTCTATGATTTTGGCGTTATTGGCGCAGTCGTCGAGGCGGGGCGGGCGATTATCGTTAGAAGCGGAGTTCATGCCCGGATCAACGCAACAAGTGCTATATTGCCGCGCTGCGCCACCGATTCGATGCTTTTCCCCGCAAACTGAAAAAACGTCAAACTCGGGTGGACAATGTGCAAGGGCATCTTTAATCATCGCGGCATCGAAACAAACGCGTCCGCGGCCGACATCTTTCGCTCCTTTGCTTACGAGGCGTTTTAAAATACGCGGATCCCCGATTTCCACTCCAATTTCCTTCAGAATGCGGACACTGTATTTATGAATGGAGGACACAGCTTCTTTGCCAAGCATGTTGACTTTCATTTCTGCCTGTTGAATGGACATACGCATTCCTTTCTTGATTGTCTTTGTGTTAAACATATATTCGCCAGTATGGACTTTTACACTTTTACGGTCTCTTTGCATGAACCGTGAAGTGAAAGATATCACGGCTATGCAACGGTTACAAGAATGTTAACTCCGGCACTGCCTTTGCGCTTGAGCGATCACGAAATCGACAAGTTCCTGACATTCAAACCAGCCCGGCCACATATTGTGACCTTGCCCCTTGATCACGTTGAGTGTCATCACTCCGCCCAATTGTCGATACCGTTGCGCCAATTCGCCGGAGTTCCTGTCGAGAGGCACCAAGGTGTCGCTATCCCCATGTATGTGATAGATGGGGACGCGGGCCTTGGCCAGGGACGCGACGCGGTCAATCGGATTATGCTCAGCCAATTTGGCATTGAGTTGCTCTTCCGTCATACCGTATGCGCCGCAGGCATTTTTGATGCCAGGGTAACTGCTAAGATCACATACCGGATAGACTCCCGCTACGCACGCCACGGATGAAGGATGCTCGACGGCCCAGTTATAGAGCATCAACCCGCCGCGGCTTCGCGCCAGCAGACAGGGCGTCTTCGAGAGGCCGCGTTTCAAGACAAGTTGCTCGTAAAAGGCGGAAAAGAGAGCCCGGCCCTTCGGATTGCCATACGATTCACCAACGTCGATCCCGGCAATTGCAATGCCGGCGTTTGTGAACTTCTGAAACATCCACTTCTCTTCCGTACCCGGCAGTCCTGGAAGCGTCGGGGCATACCATATCCACGGTGTCTCGTTGCCGGCGGCGACTTGTCCCGGCAGAATGAGAAAAGCAGTGCAGCCCTTCACGCTGAAGACTTCACCGGCGATGGGCAGTTCCTTCGATGGCTTTGTCATCGCTCTCCTACTATGATGGACCGAACGGGCGGGGTGGTTTCACTCACTCCAAATCGAAAAGTTTTATGGCATTTTCTCTGGCAATTTTGTTAAAGACCCCCGCGCTGATTTTATTCGTATCGCGCCATTTGAGCAGGAGATCTAACGTGGGAAACGGCATGCCGACGCTGCAGAAGTCCGTGCCAAAAAAAAGGCGGTCCTGGAACTCCGTGAGGAACTTCGGCCCGTATTCCTGATCGCGCCCCAGCGCATGACTGGCGTCGGACAGCTCGCCATAAAGGTTGGCGTATCGGCGCAAAAGCTTGGGCGCCGCACCCTCCTCTTTGATCGGCCCGGCAGGCGGCCGCCACCCGACCTGTTCGCCATCGGGTCGGAACGCGGGTTTCCTCTGGGCCGGCGTCTCCAGCCAGCCGATTTCCGACCAGAACACCGGCCCGTGAGCAAGAATGATGAGTTTCGGAAACCTCTCCAGGGTGTGCTCCATTTGCGGCAGACCGGGATCGTCATACAGTCCAAAATCGCCGCCGACTCGATCGGAGCCGTCGAAGGTCACCGGAAGCCCCACAGCCTGGGCGTGTTTGAAGAGGTTCTGGACCATTGGGTCCATGACCGGCACGTTCGGCATCACTTCGCCCAGGCCCTTGCAGCCCTTATCGCGGTAATACTTTAACAACCGGTCGAGCGGGGCATCCACTGCATTGGTCAAGGCACGCGGATCGATATTGCAGAACGGGAAAAACCGATCCGGGTAGCGTTCCACCATCTCGAGGATGTCCTCGTTCGCCTGGGGGAGATAGATCTCGGGATTGACGACGGGGAGTAGCGCTCCTTTTTCGATCCCGCCAGCATCATAGCGTTCGATCACCTGCTCCGCGGTGGGGAACGCTATAAAGGGCGTGGGCTTCCGATACGCATGGGCATGAATGTCAATGAACATTGCATTTCTCCTTAAAATTAAGGCCGCAGAACGCTTATCGCCGTGTCGACCAAAGACTTGCTGTTCATTAGCCTCGTCACGGCGTTACCGATCTTACCGAATTTTACTATCCCGAGGTCTTCAAGCTTCCGGCCGGTCTGTCTGAAATCAAAAATGGGCCACGGAGCATGGCTGTCTGTTTTCCTGAGATAGTTTTCCAAAAGCACCACCTGTACATGGTGCAACATCGTGCAGGAGTTGAAGTCCACCCCGATAAGCAAATACTTGGCGTCCAATGCGTAAAGCTTGGCCCAGGGGCTGTTTTCTCCGAATGCACCTGGGGACGCCCATTTCGGCCGGTTGGCCGCCCATTCGCCCCCATGTGCTTTTTTATGATCCTTTGTAATCTCTGAAGCGTACCGGCCAACTGCCGTCACCGAATGGGTGATGTTATCGCTCCTTACGCTGCCAGGGCGCTTGCGCAGGGTCTCCGGTATGAGACCGGTGAATGTTGGCGTAGTTTTAATGTCCCACGCCTTGGTCATTATCTCAAGACTCATCTTTTCCCAGTCCGCACCTGTTTTGCAGTCGTAAGCACAAAGCGCCGGGAGTACAAGTGTGCCGCTATTCCCCAGCGTCTCCAGGAATGCGTCAATAACTGCGTCGGCGCCTCCTTCGACGTGCCCGATGCTCTTCAGTGACGAATGGAAAAATACAATGTCACCTTCAACTATGCCCAGCGTTGCCAGGCATTTTTTGATCATATCCTTGGTCACGCGTTGTGTGTCTTCCATCTTAAGCTCCTCTGGCATTCATAATCGCCAACATCACGGCATTTTCTCCGGCAACCTGGTTGAAAACCATATCGGGATTGTGATGATAATCTAAACATTGTAAAGATTGAAATAACAATTATTCTTGGACTTAATGGTCTTCCGCCATAAGCTGGTTCGCCTTGGATGGCAAACAACCTGAAATGCTACATTTACTTATATGTCCACTTCACTCTTACCTCCTTCACTGCCTCTTATTCACGGCCTGACCCGCGACCAGCTCGTGGAGATTTGCCGCGAGCTGGATCAACCCACCTACCGCGCCCGGCAAATCTGGGACTGGCTCTATCACCGCTTCGCAGCCGACTGGTCTGAAATGAAAAATATTCCGCTTGGCCTGCGGCAGGCGCTCGCCCAGCGCTTGGCATTGGCCTCCGCCACGATCACCCACACCCAGAGCGAAGCCGGCGAAGGAACAACCACCAAATTTCTGATTGCCTTGCCGGACGGCGACTGGGTGGAGGAAGTCCTGATCCCGGCCAGGGGCCGCACGACACTGTGCATTTCGAGCCAGGTGGGCTGCAAATTCAACTGCGCCTTCTGCGCCAGCGGCCAAGCCGGATTCCGGCGCAACCTGGAGACGGGCGAAATCGTGGGCCAGGTGATTGTCGCCGCCCGAAGTTTGGGAGCAACGCCCTCGAATCTTGTCTTCATGGGCATGGGCGAGCCGCTGGATAATTACGACGCGGTCCTGGCGGCCGTCCGGATCATTAACGATGCCGAGGGTTTAAGCCTCGGCGCGCGCCGGATCACCATCAGCACCTGTGGAATTATTCCCGGCATTCAACGCCTGGCGCAGGAAGGGTTACAGGTGGAACTCTCGATCTCCCTGCACGCGCCGGACGACGCCCTGCGCTCGCGTCTCCTGCCGGTCAACCGCAAATACCCGTTGGGCGACTTATTGGAAGCCTGCCGCGCTTACGCCGAGCAGACCGGCCGGCTGATCACCTTCGAATACACCCTGATCCAGGGTGTCAATGACTCGCCCGAACAGGCCCACGAACTGGCGTGTATCCTGCGCCCGATCCATGCACGGGTGAACCTGATTCCACTGAGCACCGTGGCGGAATTTGAAGGACGTGCGCCCACGGCGCCGGTCGTTCAAGCGTTTCTCAATGTACTTGAACGCGCGCGGATTAATGCTACCCTGCGCATATCCAAAGGCGGCGGAGTGGATGCCGCCTGCGGTCAGTTGCGACGACGGATGATACAGACGACAGATGACGGACGACAGATAACAGACCGGAGAATACAGACTACGGATAACTGAAGACGGATTTTAATTCTGCATTCTTCATTCTGCATTCTGCATTTCTTGAAATGCCCAATCAACTGACAGCCATAAACCTTTCGCCAGCCGCCGCGGCTCTGCCCCCGGAGTTGGCGCCGGAGGCGGCGGATAGCTACTTGACGGATGAATCCCGCCTGCGCGGACGCGCGGAACGCCTGTTTTTTCCATCGTCGGAAGCGGAGGTGGCCGCCGTGCTGAAAGCGGCGGCGGACTCCGGCAAGCCGGTCACGGTTTCCGGCGGCCGCACGGGAATTGCCGGCGGGGCCGTGCCGGAAAGCGGCTGGCTCATAAGCCTGGATAAGATGAACCGCCTGACGGCCCTGCGCTACGATTCGGGCACCAACCGGTTTTATTTGCATTGTCAGCCGGGAGTCACGCTGGAAACCATCCATGCCGCCGTTGAAAAAAAGCAGTTCCCCGGCGAAGAAACCTGGGACGCCACATCGCAATCCGCCTTGCAACAACTGCGCGCCAAAGGCGCCTGGATGTTCCCGCCCGACCCGACGGAACGTTCCGCGACCCTGGGTGGTATGGCTTCCTGTAACGCTTCCGGCGCGCGCACGCTTTTCTACGGGCCGACGCGCCGGTACGTGGAGCGCGTCCGTGCGGCGCTCATCGGGGGCTTCGTGCTGGATGTAACCCGCGGCGCCAGCACCGCGGCGCCGGACGGCGCCTTTCAATTGGTATTGCCGAATGGCGCCGTGCGCGCGGGACGGATCCCGGGATATCGCATGCCGGCGGTCAAAAACGCGGCCGGTTATTTTGCGCAGCCGGGCATGGACCTGCTGGATTTACTGATCGGCTCGGAAGGAACCTTGGCGGTGGTCACCGAGCTGGTCATCACGCTGATTCCAGCCCCAGAGACGATCCTGGGCGTGATCGGCTTTTTCCCTTCGGAGCCGGAGGCATTAAATTTTGTGCGCGCGGCGCGCGGCGAAAAACCGTTAGCCGAAACACCGTCGTTGCCCACTCCGCCCCTGGCACTGGAATATTTCGACGTCAATGCCTTGAACCTCCTGCGGGACCAGAAAGCAAAGCAAGGAGCAACGAGCGCCATCCCGGCCCTGCCGGAAAAAGCGCATACGGCCGTGTATATCGAGCTGGCCACCACGGAAGCGGACCTGGAGCCGGCGGCCGAGGCGCTCCTGGCGCTCCTGGAAGCCTGCGGCAGTTCCGCGGATACGGCCTGGACCGCCATGACGAGCGCGGAAACCGAACACCTGAAAACCTTCCGCCACGCCCTGCCGGAAACGATCAACCAGCGCATCGGCGAGCGGGCCCAGAAGTTTCCCGGCTTAACCAAGCTGGGCACCGATTTGGCCGTGCCCGACGACGCCCTGTTGAAGATGATGGCCGCCTACCGGGAGTTGCTGGATGCCGCCGCCCTGGACTATGTCATCTTCGGCCACATCGGCAACAACCATGTCCACATCAATATTCTGCCGCGCAACCTGGATGAGTATGCCCGGGGCAAAGCGCTTTACCTGGAACTGGCGCGCAAAGCGCTGGCCTGGGGTGGCACGGTTTCCGGCGAACACGGTATCGGCAAATTGAAGAAACCGCTCCTGCGCCTGATGTTTGGCGAGGACGGCATCGCCGCCATGCGCGCCGTCAAGCAGGTCTTCGATCCCGCCGGTCTCCTGAACCCCGGCACCCTGTTCGACCGGTAAGCAATATGAATATCCAGAAAGATAACATGATCGCTAAATCCAGTATGGTAACGGTTTTGCACCGGCATCCCAAAAGTAATATCCGGTTGTTTGTTTTTGACTGGGATGGGACCGCATTGGGCGGGCATGATCCATACGATCGGTTCCCAAAAGAATTTGTGCGGTTTCTCGATGGATTGGCAAAGCAGGGGATTGGATGGGCAACCAATACGACCTGGGCGGTGGAAACCCAATACAAAGTAATCAAAACCAGCGGCGTAAAATCATTGCCGGTCTTTCTGGCGGGCTCAAGCGGCCGGATTGCGGCCCATATGACTAAACGGGGATTGATTCCAAACCACCCCTATGCGCGCTGGATCGAATCGTTGGATCGGATGTTCGACAAACGCGTTGGAAAGACTCTGCGCCGAATTGCCGCGCAATTGCTCCGGGACGGTTTGGTGGATCAGCTTGATTTTAATCCTTATAGACACCGTTATATGACCGTTAATTTTGCCAGCACAAGCGAGTCCCGCCAAGGCTGGCGGCTCATAAGTCCATTACTCGAGACCGGCAACATGTACCGGATAGTTGGAAAAGGTAATAACGATACCATCCTGCCGACATATATGAATAAAGGAACGGTCATTGCGTATATGCAAAAGCGGCTGGGATTACGGGCGGAAGAAACCATGGTGGCCGGCGACGGATGGAATGACCGGCACATGTTTAAAACGGACGTGGCCGGATGGATGGTTTGTCCGGCTAACGCACATCCGGGAATTAAAGCACTCGTGCGGAAACACGACGGCGTGATCGGCCGGCAACGGTATTCCTGGGGCGTTATTGAGGCGGCGGAAAAATTGATGAACAGATAGAGGCAATCCCTAATGGAACCTGAAAATATCTGGAAAACATGGAAAGGCCATGCCGGTTTCGGCTGTCTTGCATTTGACGCTCTGCCTGCCTGGCAAAAAGAACTATTTAAACCCGATATGCGCCCGGCGGCATTGGCCAAGCCATATCTGCCCAAAGAGGGCATCCTGAGTCCGCGCGAGAAAACCGGCTTTCTCTGTTCGATTATGGACCTGGTTTATTATGACGAATGCCGCCCCTATGCCACATTCCCCGATGGCCGGTGGATTCCTCATTGTCCGCCGGATGAGAATCGTCAGGCCGCCGGGGCTTCCGGCAACAGTCCGTCGCCGGTCGTCTCAGTTGAGATTATTGAAATGCTGATGAATAAAATGATTGAAGCTGTCCGCCGGGATGACTGGGAAGAAGCGATCCGTCATGGCGGGGCGCTGGGCCATTTTGTCCAGGAACCTTTCACTCCCGGCCATTGTATCAATGCCGACTTGCTTCAGCAGCTTTTCCCGGATCCTGATCATTCCCGCCATATCCGTCTGCATTATGCCTTCGATTGCGGAACCACCGATTTCGAACCGTTGGCCCCCATCCTGATGGGTAACAGCGTGCCGGAAGCGGCGTTGCGCATGCAAGTTGAAATTGACCGTGGGATCCGCCAGGCAAAAACTTTGGCAGGCAGTATCATCCGACTATTGTACGACCAGGAACATCATCCGCGCGCCGCCCGGGAAGCGCTCCTGGCCGGCCAGTCGCAGGCGGCCACCTGGTTGACTTCCTGCGCATGGTACACGGCCATTTGTATTGCCCAAGGCCGGTTTGATAAATCGGAATTACAGACCCTTCAAACCATTGATCTGACCAGGTTGGTGCCCTATTTTTGGCACCATTGCGATTACACGGAACTTTTGCCGGGATGTCTGGTAAAAGACAGCCGCAAGATTCCCATTCACGTTTTTTCGAAAAATACGAAAGGCTCGCCGGAAGAACAGCTTATCGTCAACGGTTTCGGGATGGGCGGCCATATGGGATGTAAATTTTTTGTCAATGGCGATATTTATCGCCGTTTTCATTGCCAGGTTGGGCTTCCCAGCCGGCATGCGGAAGGACAATCGGCCAACACGCGTACTGAGTTCCGGGTAGAAATAGACCGACAGTTGAATAAAGTCTACTCTGAAGACTTGAAATACGGCGGCCAGGTATTAACGCGGGTGCCGCTGCATCCCGGCCGGGAAGCCCAGGTAATCGACGTGGATATTACCGGGGCGCGCGCGTTGATGCTGGTCAGCGAATGTCAACCCTATAGAGACAGGCAAGGCCTTCTTCAATGGGATATACCGCATGTGGCCGTGTGTGAGCCGGTATTATCTAAAACCTGACGGGAGCGTCATCAATCGCGGCAGTGGCAGAGTCAGGACGCCGTTAAGGGCTGCCTTAATAGCCGCTGAACATTGTGCCTTTACTGAGATACTCATGGGCGCCGATATCAACGGTTTTACGGAAATTATCAATGCGCCGATTGCCATAAACATCCCGCGCACCCTCCATCCAGCCTCGATTTATTCCGGCATTGATGCAGGGCGAATTCGGTTGCAACTGGAAATCGCCTATTGCGGCACTCACAAACCACGGATCGTTGGTGACGGTATTAATCCCAGAGGCAAAACAACTACCATTACTATAAATGTTCGGCGCAAGGCAACAGTTAGTAAATGTGGTCCATGATTGTGATGCATTTGTAGACCCGGAGCTCCAATTAGAAACCGACCCGCCGATGTTGCCCCATATTATGGTATTTTCGATCTTCGGAAAACCAGCATTTCCACCGGTTCCCATAAAATATAATCCGCCCGCACTTTGAGATACGTTACTGGCGATCGTACAATTTTGAACTGAAACATTTTGACTAAGATAGACTCCGCCACCACTAGCCCAAACTGCCATAGCAGAATTATTAACAATCAAGCAATTTCTGAGCAAGGCAGCAGTAACTATACGGACACCACCCCCGAAACTACTATTCTCCAATATAACCTTATTGCCTATGATAAATGAATTATGGCATTCCGCCGCTCCCCCTATATACAGGCCTCCGCCACCGTACCCTGCCTGGTTGGATACAATCCAACAATTGCTGATAATCGTACCAGCGGTCGACGACTGGGCGTTGATGCCCCCTCCCTGACCAGAAGCATTTGTACAAGAATTACCGGAGATTGTGCAATTCGCAATCCGCCAAGGCCCCCCAGACGCAACAAAAACTCCTCCTCCCGACATGCTTACGTTTGAGGCCATGTTGCCGCTAATTGTGCAATTCCACACACCTCCATTACCGGTTAGCATATACACACCACCGCCGCTGTTGGTATATGCAACGTTACTTACGATCATGCAGTTCGTCACCATTCCATTCTGCAAATAGACTGACCCGCCGTTATTCTCGTACCCCTTTGTGAGCGTAAAGCCCGCCACGGTGGCTCCGGCATTGTTAAGCGTAAAATGCCGGTTGATTGCGTCGGGATATCTGCCGCTCAGAATCGTGTTGGTCGGGTCCAGGATGCCGCCCGGCCCCCAACTCCGCACCGTAATGGCGTAGCTGACGGTTATTTGATTCGTGAGCCAATAGGTGGCGTTGTTGGTCACATACACTGTGTCGTTGTTGCCGGCGAGGGCAACCATTTCGATCAGATTTGAGTGCGTATCCGTCCACGACGTGCCACCACCAATGCCATTGGGGGCCACGTAACGATCCACCGCCGATGCCCAGGGCGTTGCAAGGGCCAACGTCAGCCCCAACCCGATCAGCATCCGTTGCACATATTGAGTTTTCATTGTGCGCTCATGGTATTGTCTACCAACGAATGTTTTTTGGCTAACTCGATTAACAGCGGCTCACCTTTCATTCCGTTATGTAAAACCATAATCTGGCGGCATCTGCAAGAAAATTATGTCGCTTTATTTTCCTTGCACCGCGTTGGTATCCGGTTTATCCCCTTCCGGAACCTGAATATTATTCCATAGCAGATACGAGCGCTTCCATTTGTCGGATACTTTTAGCCCCGATAACGACCGATACCACGGCGGGTTGATCCAGGACTGATTTGATTGCATGTTGCATCATGGTCCGGCCGAGGGAGCGGGCATCCTGCTCGATCTGCTCAAGCTGGTTAAACAAGGCATTGTTCAATTCCGGCAACCAGTCGGCTCTTTCCGTCTTTCGGGAGTTCTCAGGGATATTTTGTCCCCGCCGGTATTTGCCGGTCAGCAAACCGCCCTGAAGTATCTGATAGGGCACAACCGCGAGTTTTTCCCGCTGACACAGCGGCAACAGATCTTTTTCGATATCGCGTTTGAGCAGGCTGTAAGGCGGCTGGTGGATCACCGGTCGCGGCAGATTATTCCGATCTGCCGCCGCAAGCAATTTTGCGGTTTGATCGGCGGAAAAATTACTGATGCCGTAATGCCTTATCTTGCCCTGCCGGATTATCTTGTCCAAGTAGGCCAGAGTTTCCGCGAGAGGCGTGTTCGGGTCCGGCTTGTGCAGATAATAAATGTCCACAAAATCCGTGTTCATCCGTTGCAAGCTGAGATTCAGGTGTTTGTCGATTGCTTTCGGGCTGGTGCCCTCGTCTTCCGGCCCGGGGCCGACTTTCATGCCCAGCTTGGTGGCGATCACCGCCATATCCCTGCGGCCGGCCAGTGCTTTACCAAGGATATTTTCGGCGACGCCGCCAGAACTTCCGACTGTCCGGGCATAGCCTTCATACATGTTGGCCGTGTCAAAAAAATTGATGCCGCAATCCAGGGCATAGTGCACCAGTCTGACAGCATCCGCCTCGTTGAGCGGCGTGCCAAAGGTCATGGTGCCAAGGCAAAGCGGCGAGACTGCCAAGTTTGTATTCGGGATCCGACGATTATGCATCTTATGATACCTCAATTTTATACGAACTCAGGCTAAATATTTTTGAAACGGGAACGAACAAAGTCGCGGATTTTTAATTCCTCGGCCGTAGGCGCCTTTTGACCGCTGCCGAGCATTTGCGCCGCTTCCTCCGCTTCCCGGCGCAGCCGGGCAAGTTCTTCCGGCAGCATTGACCCGGCATGGTCCGTGCCCGGCAAATGACGGCTGAAAGTAAAGTGCTTTTCCAGGACGGTCGCCCCCAGGGCAACGGCCACAAGACAGGCCGTCAATCCGGGCAGATGATCGGAATAACCGATCACATGACCCGGAAATTCCTTTTGCAGAGCGGGAATGCAACGCAAGTTCAATTGACACGCTTTGGCAGGATATTGGCTGACACAGTGCAAAATGATCACCCGCTCAATCCGGCGCAAGTGTTCGAGCGCATCGGCAATCTCGTCCATGGTTGCCATGCCGCTCGACATATATACCGTTTTTACCGTGTCCGCATGGGCATTGACTTCCTCAAGCAGTTCATAATTCCGCATCACGCTGCTGGCGATTTTCATGCTCCGGCACTTAACCCGCGCGCAGAGAAAACGCGCCCGCTCCGGCGTGAACGGTGAACTCGTGAATTCCACGCCTGATTTTTCGGCCAGCGCCTTGAATTCGAAATGCTTTTCATCCGGCACCGCCACCTGCTTGAACCATTCGTATTCCGGATCGTCCCGCGCAAAATTTTCCGGCAGGTAAGATTGAAATTTGACGATGTCGGCCCCATTCCGGGCGGCGACCTCGATCATTTTAGCGGCGATGTCCCAGTTGCCATGATGATTTTCGCCGATCTCGGCGATGATCGTTATTTTTTCGGGAGTTTTTATTTTAACTTCTCCTTTTTCCCTGAGCCGCACTGTGTTAGGCAAGATATTATTGTTTGCAATATTCTTTCCAGGCCGCGATCATGTGGTGAATGCCTGGCTGAGGGACCTCTGGAAAAATAAACGCCGAGAGTACAAAACCATTGTTTTTATCAAGCGCCTCAATGGCTTCCCGGACGGCTTGCGCAATCTGCGCCGGATCCTGACTGTTTAAAGTGACTTCCGCATTAACTCCGCCCCAGAAAGATTTCGTTTTGCCAAGGACATCGAAGAGCGTCTTCAGATCGCCGCCGTGCAACATCCGCGGATCCACCCCCTGAAGCACATCTACCCGCATTTTCTTGAGAACCTCGGCATAAGCGCCTTGTCCCTCGGGCAACAGATAAGAATGCAGTTTGCCGGCTTCATGCACCAAATTTGTCTCTTCTTCAATACAAGGCACAAGATACTCCCGCCAATACTTCACACCCCAAAAAGTGGGCAGTTCGTACCAGCCTCTCCGTTGCACCATATCCACGCCGACTTCCAGCGCAAGCCGGGTCAGTTGTCGCGCCCATGCTTGAAAGATCCCCAGAAACTCCCTGACAAACTCCGGCGACTCCACCATCCAGCACATAAAGTCCGGGATATCGCAGAACCACTGGAATGCGTCGCCGACAATTGTCCTGCGCGCTATCGTCAAAAGGTTGTGTTTCTTTGCAAATTCCATCGCCCGTTGCGCATCCATGCGCCATTCTTCAAGAAGGTATCCATCGGGCGGCCGGAGAATGCAGCGCAACTTTTCCAAATCTTCAGGTCCCTTTACCCATGGCTCGACCCTCCGCGAAACATTCCAGTCGTCAAAAAGCTCCACGCCGTAATGCGACCGCTTTTCTATGCCAAAAGTCGTCGGAATCCATGGACCGTGCCGCCAGGAAGTCCAGTCTTCCGTTTCCTTTACCTTCTGGCGCAACACGCCGGCCGGTGTGTAATATTCCTTGGTCAGAATTGAATCCGGCCCGCTCGTATCGCGCCAGGTTTTAATTGCCACATCAGGATGCGGCTGTGGATCCGGCAGCCATATCTCGATCGTCGGGTCCAGTCCCAGTTCCAGCATTCGCTCGGCGCGTTCGAACTGATCTCTCCAGAATAGCGGCGCTTGCCACCATGGTCCCTGGCTGATGTATGGCGAAAATGGGACATGATCATGCGGTTCGCGCCTGAACGCCGCCAACAGCCTTTCACGGCTTGATAAACTTGCTCTGGTCATTTTTTTAACCCTTTAAGTTTTGCAATAGCGGCCTTTGTTGAATTGCAGAGGTAATCTATCGTCTCGCCGGGCATCCCGCACCACCAGGGAAAACTGAAGGAGTTGTCCCACCAGGCATCGAGCACCGGACAGTTGTGCCGGCCGAATCCCATTTTTTGAAACAACGGGAACCGGTAAAGCGGACAGTATTGAACTATGCAACGGATCCGGTAATCGTTAACCAGGATATCCATCAGGTCATTGCGGTCCGCGTTGAAGGCACGGCCATTGAAGTGCATGATAAACTGGTGAAAGATATGCTTGTAGCCGGACGGAATCCGAGCGAATTCGATCTCGGCTGTATCGGCAAGCCGCACTTTAATCTTTTCGGCCTGCGATATCAGCATGGCGTTAATGGCGTCAAGCCGCCTGAGTTCCACGCTTCCCAGAGCGCACTGGGCCTCGCCCAGGCAGAAGTTGTTCGGCCAGACCCCTTCAATATCAATGTCAACGGTGCTCATGGCCGGAACCCAATAACGTTGTCGCTTGCCGGTAATAGCCCGGACCCCATTATGCCGCAAACCCGGCACAAGCGCGGCGTCCTTATGCGATTTTACAGTCAGCATACCGCCCTCGCCCAGGGTGGTCATGTTCTTGGCGCCATGCCAACTGAAGCAGCCAAAATCGCCGAAAGTGCCCACTCGGCGGCCATTGATGGCGGCCCCCGGCGCCTGGGCACAGTCTTCAACAACTTTGAGGTTGTGCTTTCGCGCGATTTTCATCACACGGGGCATATCAACCGGCATTCCCAGCAAATGAACCACCATGATCGCCCTGGTCTTCGAAGTGATCTTGCGCTCAATATCGTCAGGATCTGCAACCCATGTTCGCGGGTCAATGTCTGCCCAGACAATCCTTGCTCCGGTTTTGCCGAATGGAATTGCCGTGGCACAAAAAGTGTAGGCGGGAATAATGACTTCAGCGCCCTTCCCCAGGCGGCAGAGAACGGCCGCCAGCCGGAGAGCATTGGTCGCATTATCGACCGCAAACACGTGATTGGCCCCTGTATAGGCCGTAAAGTCAGCCTCAAATTGCCGCAGATACGCGCCTTGGGTCTGGCCCTCGGCCTTGCGCATGACCGCGCTTACCGCCTTAATCCCTTCCTCGGTATAACCGTGCATCCGGCCCGGAAACGGGACTTTAAAACCGGCCACCGCGCCGCGCCCGGACGCATCATCCGTCTTAATCTGTCGCGTCATTTGATGTCCCCCCTTTTACATTGCGTTTTTCGCGCTCCACTTGACAAATATACTGCAAATAAAAATTAAGATGCTGGCGCATCTTTTCGCGAAACTGCCGGATATTCCCCCGCTCCAGAGCGCTGAGCAGGTCGGCATGCAAAGGAGAGGGTTTGCGTTCCATGTGCTCAAGCCCATAGCGGTTGCAAATCTTGAAGAATGAATTGATGACATTAAGCAGCCGGTTAATCAACGCGTTGTCGGCAATCCGATACAAACGGACATGAAAAGCGATGTCGAGGGCATCCGGTATGACCGGATTGTTTCTAAAGCGTTTCTCGCCGCGCACAAGCCGCCGCAGATCATCAATATCTTTCTGTGTCTTGCGCAGGTAAATCAGATCGGTCAATCCAAGCTCCAGGACAAGCCGCAACTCGAAAAGACCTTTTTCCGTTTCACGGTCGAGCACATCCAGCCTGGCCATTCGTTCCAATCCTGCCAGAATATCGGGGTGGGCCAGAATCATGCCGCGTTTCTTTTTCGACTCGATCAATCCGAGCATGCGCAAACGGCTCAGGGCCTCGCGCACGACATTACGCGTAACCCCGAACGACTTGGCGAAATGGATTTCCTTGGGCAGGGCGTCGCCCGACCGGAGACCATGTCGGGAAATGTACCGGTGAATCCGCTTCTCGACCACATCCGCCAGGGCAGCTTTATTGATCTTTGTTTTAGGCATATTTTACCGGATTTAATCAAAGGTTTATCCATGCATTGTTTTAATATGTACCACATATTAAAATATAGTCAAGCACTTTTTAAATATTTTTGTACCCCTTAGTTGCGTGGGGGTGTAGATGCGGTTCGATAGAATCGCGGGTTGCCGTTCTGTCGAACGGTAGCTACACCTGATGCACAACGCCCAATCCTATTTGCTAAAAGATAGTACGGCCGCGCCCTGAAGCGCGATGGGTAGGAAGCCTGGAAAATCCGCGCCGGCTATAATCGCGCAGGGGTAATTGACGCGCTTCCAGGCGAGCGTGAAAACACGCAGATTAACACAGTCAGCGCCGTAATGGCCGCGAGCTTACGTTGCGCGACAGACCTTGGCGAAATAACGCCGCAAATCTTCCTGCGTTTTTTCGGATAACGGCGACTTAAATCCTGCGATCAGGCTTTCGGCCCGGGCGTGAGCACGTTCGAGCATCGATTCGTGCTCCTTGCCGGCGCTGTAGTCGAACAACTCGTTCGCAAAAAACTCATTGCCCCTGAGTTGTTCGATGGTCAGATCTTCCGTCAAGAAATTACCGCCCGGCCCGACGCGCATGATGCTTTCAACGGCCAAGCGCCCTTCATCCATCGTTATGCCGCGCGCGAGATGTCGCGCCGCTTCCAGCCAGGCGGTTTGCACAATCATCATCTCGGCCGACATGCCGACGGCATTATAACAGGATCCGATGCCCGCCAGGATGTTGGCCCTGGACGCCAGCGCGGCGAGCATGAAGAGCATTCCTTCCGCCCCGTTCTGCTGATCATAACGGTACGTCATGCTCCCGCCGCATTCGGCAACAACCGGCAGATTATAGGCCTTGGCCAGCCGGACTCCGGCGCTTTTCAACAGGACCTTGTCAAACGTGTAGTACCTATCTTCGCCGGTGCGCATATCGGTCACCGATGTTCCCATGGCATAAAGGAATTTATGCCCGGGCTTGATCATCTGCGCCAGCGCGGCAACAAAGATGTTTTCCGTATGCCCGACCAGAAGGGTTCCGGCCTGGCTGTACGGCGCCGTCGTGCCGGCCATGGGACATATCGTGGGGACTACGGGAAAATCGTTCTCGCAGGCGCTGAGCAGAATTTCCAGGTTCAGATCCGTAAGCGTAAGCGGGGTAAGCACCGGCATCGCCACCGAGACCAGCTTGTTTCGCGCCACGTTGATGCCCTGTTGCTTGATATCGAGAACCTCAAGCGCCTGCCGGTAAGTCTCAAGCGAGGCCGGCATAAGAAACTGATGTTTATTATGGTTGAGCACATGCGTCTCCAACGCGCGCGTAGAGGAACAGGGGCCCGCAATGTCCGTGACGGGGAACTCCATCCGGCTCATGTAGATCACCTGATCTAGCCTCTGCCCAATGATCGTGTGACGACGCATATCTTCCAAACACGGACGTCTCGGCTTTTGGGTCGCATAGTCCACGATCCAGGGGTCCGTAACAATGGCCATACAATGCTGATGATCGCCGCCGATCGTGAACTCCCTACCGTCCAGGCCCGCAATGGTGTAATGGGAAGGAACCTGTTGCAGCAGTTCCCCCAAAAGCGGCGTCGGAATTCTGACAACCTCGCGGGCATCATCGACTTGCGCGCCCGCTTTGCGGCATATCGCCCGCACCTTCCCGTGTTGGACCCTGAAGCCGGTATGCGCGATAATTTCCTCGGTGGCTTGCTTGATCCTGTCAATCTGTTGCTCGCTGAGTTCCGACAGCATGCTCATGGTGGCGCCCTTTCCTTAATCCTGTTTTATTTGACGGAGCATCGAGTGTTTGCGCATCACGCCGCAAAAAGTTTCGGATAATACGATCCTTGGCCCGTTCAACATGGCACCGGGCAATTTGTTCCGCCTGTGCCGGATTCCGGGCCATGAAGCATAGAAGGATCCTTTGGTGCGGATACGCTGTGTTTTTGGGGATGGCATGCGGGAACGGCACGATGCGATTCGCGAGGACAAATGTATCCGCGAGAAGATGGGAGTCGTTGATCAACCGGGCTATAATGCGATTGCCGCACATTGACGCTATCGCCAAATGGAACTCGATATCGGTTGCGTCGGCCAGGTCGTACTTGCCGCGCTGCATGGCTGCATCGTGCCGTTTGCTTATGTTTTTCAGCCGTGCGATCATTTCCGGCGTCGCGTTCTCGCAGAACAATTTCGCGGCCAATCCATCCAGAACGCTGCGGACATCGTAAATATCCGCGATTTCCTTCAAAGACGGGATGCGCAGGAAGGTTCCGGCCTTCTTGATTCTTTCAACCAGGCCCTTTTCATCCAGGATTCTCAACGCTTCGCGCACGGGCGTTCGGCTTACGTTAAAGTATCCGGCCAGGTCTTCCTCACGGACGCCCGTCCTGGTCTTATGCAATGCGCTTATGGCGATGAGCCGGCGGTGAATTTTTTCGGCCAATTCGATTGGTTGCATGGTGTATTTGTAGCGTATGGCGATATAGCTGTCAAGTAATAAGTATACTTTATTTTAAATAATGGACATTTATTATGAAGGGCGGCGGAAAAGGCGGAAAAACGATGCGGGGCGCGCGGCCGTACCGTGGTTTACGGTCCTATGTTTCAGACCGCTCGCCCATCGGCATGGGAACATCCCCGCGCTTACTTATGCGCGGCACCCCACGCACAATACGCGACCAGCGGGCAGGCACCGCAATGCGGGCGCACCGGCCGGCACACACTCTGGCCGAAGGATACCAGGTAGGAGTTGAACACCTGCCAGTATTTCACCGGCAACCGGCGGCGCAAGGCCATCTCCGTTTCCAGGGGGGTGCGCGTACGGACAAGACCCCAGCGATTGCTGATCCGGTGCACGTGGACATCCACGCAGATGGCCGGCTTGTTGAATGCCACGGCCACCATGAGGTTGGCCGTCTTGCGGCCGACGCCCGGCAATCGGATAAGCTCCTCCACGGTATCGGGAATGACACCACCGAAACGCGTGGCCACGACGTCGGGCAGGCGTTTCAACAGCTTGGCCTTGGTCCGATAAAATCCGACCGGATAGATCAGGCGTTCCAGCCGTAAACGTGGCACGCGCCGGAGATCGGCCAGATTATGGACCACCCCAAATAGTTTTTGACAGGCTGCCGCCGTGGTCTGGTCCAGCGTGCGCGCGCTCAGGATCGTCGCCACCAGGATTTGAAACGGATCGTTAGTCCGTGCCTGGATCAGTTCCACAACAGGCATCCGCTTTTTTTCGTATTCCCGCTTCAGAATACGCATGACCGGCGCCAGGGCATTCATTTGCATGGGGTCAGGATACCGAAACCGGTGCGGTGCGACAAGGATCCAATCGGATCAGGGTCCAATCGTCCCCATACCCTCCTTGCATTCAGGCAACGAAAATAATCTATGCGGAACGAAGGGTTGACAACAAAACGGTAATGGCATACACAATCGTCTCATCAGCGATCCATGGCGGCGCGGAGCTCCTTGCCACGGGTGATAAGGAGATTCTGACTTTAAAGCGCATTGGGGTTCTCGAAATTGTCACGCCACGGCAATTCTGGGAAAGACAAAGAGACCAACGGCATTAAGCCCGGTGTTGTAAAGACGTTCTGCGGAGAGCATCGATGACCAAATTGCCTGACATCATCCGCCATATTGAGGAACTCGCGGGACATAGGTTGGGCAAAGACGAGGGTGTCCATCATGGCAATGCCTGCATCCCAGTAACCAGCGCCACGGTGGCCTGGATGGCCTCGCCTGACGCCATAGAGGCGGCCGGCCAAAGCGGACATCAGGTGCTTATTTGTCACGAGAGCCTCTATTATCCTTACGATGTATTATATTCGTCGCAGCCGCCACCCGACTGGAAGTCCTGGAAGGTCAATCGCCAGCGCAGAGAACTTTTGGAAAGATATGGCCTGACATGTCTCCGTATTCATGGATCGGCGGATGAAATTTGCATCTTTGACGCGTTTGCGGAACTTCTCGGCCTTGGTAAGCCCGTGATTGCCGAAGGACTTGTCAAAGTCTACGAAATCCCCGGATGTCCTCTGGACGAATTGGTCCGGAATGTGAAGCGGCGCATGGGCATGGCTGCCGTTCGCGTTGCAGACGGAAGGGACATGCAACGCACGGTGAGACGGGTTGGCTTGCCTTGGGGAGGCCTCGGTCTTTTTGTCAATGTTGGCTATCAACAACGGCTGGCTGAACTGGGATGCGATGTTTTCATTGCCGGTGAATCGGACAACTACGGATTCCGGTTTGCCGCGGAAAGCGGAATTCCCATGATCGAAACCAGCCACGAACTCAGCGAGAATCCCGGGCTCCGCCGTTTCACGGCATTGTTGGCGCAAGCCTTTCCAAATGTCACGTTTCGCTTCTACGAGAACGAATGTATCTGGCGGATGGCGTAAGAGTACGAAACGAATTGCCGAACCAGGCCCGGAAAGACATGCGATCGCGGTTACAGCATTGACATGAATTTGGGCCCATGCTACATTTACGGCCGCTGTTGCCACGTCGTCATGCGCCCAGCCCGCCTGCAATCCGTCGGCTGACGGACGTAGCATTGCGGGCAGGGGCCGGTAACGCAGGGCTTGTTTTACGGAAGGAGATTTTTACTTTGGATTTAGAACGTGTGCGCCACAGCACGGCGCATGTCATGGCTTCCGCCGTCACGCGGCTGTTTGAGAACGTCCAGCTCGACATCGGGCCGGCCACAGCGGACGGTTTCTACTACGATTTCGACCTGTCCCACCGGTTTACTCCGGAAGATTTTTCCCGCATCGAAACGGAAATGGCCCGCTTGGTGGCGGCCAATCTGCCGTTCGAGCGCGTGGAGCTGACCCGCGCCGAAGCCGAGACAGCGCTCAAGGGCCAGCGTTACAAGCTCGAACGACTGGCCGATATTCCCGAGGGTGAACCCATCAGTTTCTACCGCTGCGGCGATTTCAGCGATCTCTGCCGCGGCCCGCACTTGGGCTCCACCGGGGAAATCCCGGCCTTTAAACTGCTCTCCGTGGCCGGCTCCTACTATCGGGGCATTGAAACCAATCCTATGCTCCAGCGGATTTACGGAATCGTGGCGGAATCCGTCCAGGCCTTAAAGGCGCAACTCGACCGCCTGGAAGAAGCCCGCAAGCGCGACCACCGCAAGTTAGGCCGCGAGCTGGATCTCTTCAGCCAGCATGACGAAGTCGGACCCGGCCTGATTCACTGGCATCCCAAGGGCGCGCGCATCCGCTCACTGATCGAGGACTTCTGGCGCCGTGAGCATTTCCGTGGCGGCTACGAACTGCTCTACACCCCGCACATCGGGCGTTCACTCCTGTGGGAAACCTCCGGCCATTTGGGATTCTACCGCGAAAGCATGTATGCCCCCATGGTGATTGACGAACAACAGTATTTCCTCAAGCCGATGAACTGCCCCTTTCACATCCAGATTTACAAGTCGCAACTGCGCTCCTATCGCGACCTGCCCCTGCGCTGGGCGGAATTGGGCACGGTGTACCGCTACGAAAAGGCGGGCGTCCTGCACGGTCTCCTGCGGGTACGCGGGTTCACCCAGGACGATGCCCATATTTTCTGCACTCCCGACCAGATTGAAGCGGAAGTCCAGCGCGCGATCCGCTTTGCGCTCGCAATGTTCAAGGCCTTTGGTTTCAACGAGGTCTGCGCCTATCTTTCCACGCGACCGGCCAAGGCCATCGGCAGCGACGAGCACTGGGCACAGGCAACCGCCTCGCTCGAAAAAGCGCTCAAGGCCGAAGGCCTGGCCTACACGGTGGATGAGGGCGCCGGTGTTTTTTATGGCCCGAAAGTGGATTTAAAAATCAAGGACGTCATCGGCCGCGAGTGGCAGCTCAGCACCATTCAATTCGACTTTAACCTGCCTGAGCGGTTCGACGTCACCTACGTCGGCGAAGACGGCCAGGCGCACCGGCCTTACATGGTGCACCGCGCCCTGCTCGGCAGCCTGGAACGGTTTTTCGGGATTCTGATCGAACATTACGGCGGCGCGTTCCCGTTGTGGCTCGCGCCGGAGCAGGTCCGCATCCTGCCGCTCACGGATAAGCAAATCGAGGCCGCCCGGCAGATGGCCGAGACGCTCCGCGCCGCCGACCTGCGCGTGACGGTGGATACCGGCGCCGGCAAGTTAGGCGCAAAAATTCGTAACGCGCAATTGGAAAAAATCCCTTACATGCTCATCCTCGGCCCGAAGGAAGCGGAGGCAGGCACCGTCTCCGTGCGCCGCCGCGCCGGCGGCGACCAGGGCGCTTTGAGCGTGGCAGCTTTTATTCAGCAAGTCAGGACCGAGGCCGTGCCTCGGCCGGAACCATGAAGGGTCCCCAACCGGGACCGTAACCGCAAGCCAGGAGGTCATTATTCGCACGACGACCAGAGTGAATAACCGCATTCGCGTTCCCCAAGTCCGCTGTATATCTGATACGGGCGAACAAATCGGCATTATCGCCACCGGCGAGGCCCTGAAATTGGCGCTATCCAAAGATCTGGACCTGGTGGAAATTTCACCCAATGCGAATCCGCCGGTCTGCCGCATCATGAATTTTGGCAAGTTCCGGTACGAGGAAAGCCGCCGGGAAAAAATGGCCCGCAAGCACCAGGTACGGGTCGAGCTGAAGGAAATGAAATTCCACGCGAATGTCGAGGATCACGACTACTGCACCAAGATGCATCACATTCGCGAGTTCCTGGAAAAAGGTTGTCGTGTAAAAATATCCCTGCTTTTCCGCGGCCGGGAAAACGAGCACCGGGAACTGGGATATGGCGTGTTCACGCGCCTGATAAAGGAATGCGCCGATATCGGCGCGCCGG
This sequence comes from Kiritimatiellota bacterium, assembly GCA_026398415.1. Taxonomy (GTDB): domain Bacteria; phylum Verrucomicrobiota; class Kiritimatiellia; order JAAZAB01; family JAAZAB01; genus VSJD01. Next base: position 110,188 of record JAPLSY010000030.1, read on the forward strand.
AATCGGGACCCCGGTTGTTCGGCCACAACCTGATAATGCTCCTGCACCCTCAGCATTTAGCTAAGACCGGGGGCGCGAGCGCGGCGCCGGTTAAGCCGCCGATTCCCGCCCCGCGGCCGACACCGCCCCCGGGCGCAACCCCCTGAGGTGCAAGACCAGAACTTGATTTGAACCTCGTGTAATTTCCCCAACATAATTATTGACAACAAACGGCTGGTTGGCTATGTTACGGATAAACGTTTACTCAAAGGAGTTTTTACGTGTTTTCACAGCCGCGGATCACGATAAAAAAACTGGCCGAGGAAATCGGGCTTTCGGTCTGCACGATCAACAAGGCCCTGAATAATAAGCCGCGCATCAGTCCGGCCACGCGGGAATTGGTGATAAAATCAGCCGTGCGGTTCGGATACCGGCCCAACACACTGGCCAAGGCGCTTGCCCGCCCGGTTCTCTCCATCGGCTTTGTATACCCAGACGTCTGGCCCAGCCATACCGGCTTGCTTATTCGCGGCGCCCGTGAAAGCCTGGAGCAATTACGTGATCATCGGGTCAATTCGCTGTTGCGTCCTTTTCCGGCAAGCGATGAAAAATCTTTCATATCCATTATAAAAGATTTGGCCGACAATCGAGTCTCTGGAATTATTATATGTCTATCTTATTACACCACCGAATGCATTAATAAGGCCTGGCAAATTCTCAACGAGGCCAAAATCCCATTCGTTCTGCTTGGAAGCAATATTCCCGGGGGGCCTCAGATTTGCGCCGTATGGCACGATTGCCACCGCTGCGGACGCATGGCAGCCGAGGTGCTTGACTGGATGGCGCCGGACCGTTCCGTTGCGGTTTTTATAGGCCGGGAAGGCGTGCTCGATCACGATTTGAAAATAGAAGGATTTCAGAGCTGGCTGGGTCAATCCCGGATAAAACTGGCCGGGATTGGAGAAACGCATGACGATCCCGCGCAAGGATTTCCGGTTGCCCGCGATTTGTTCCGGCAATATCCGGACATTGGTGGAATTTATATTGGAACCGAAAACGCATCGGGAATCTGCCGTTACTTAGTGGAGTCAGGATTGGCGGGCAAAGTCAAGGTGGTGGCGACCGGCGTGTCCGATGATGTTTTACACGGACTTGAACTTGGCATAGTGCATTGCAGTATCAATCAGAATCAACCACTCCAGGGGCGGCAGGCCGCCGGAATTCTCTATGATTATCTGGAACTGGGTAGTATGCCCAAGTCTTCCGAAATTCTAATCACACCGGAACTGATTTTGCGGAGCACAGTGGACACCCTGTGTACCGGCAGTATCGAGGACACAAAAAATAGATAAAGAGGATATTTTTTATCGCGGTGAATAAACGTTTATTCAAACATGAAAGGAGAGCCGAGAGCCATGACTATATTAGTACGGATGAAAATCTTGCGTATTTTATTAAAACTGACCGTCTTGTGTTTCTTTATCGGGTTTGGGTATTTTAACCCTAACATTGCGGAGGCTGGAAATATGACAAATAACGGGATAAAAATTGATATACAGTCGCCCTATTCCGTCACATTGAACCTGGACTTGGAACCATCCGGCGGTCCCTGGGGCGCGTTACGACCGGAGAAAAATAAAATATCGGTTGAAAACGATATTTACAGCCTGATTCTTAACAAGACGGCTTTGGAAGCCGACGTTACCGGCCTTGAATATATCCTCCGCCGCAAGGATGGTACGCCGTTTCTTTTGAAACGCATAGAAGCCGCGGTTGATGTGAGCGCGGGCAACGTCCAAAACATCATTACTCCATATGGATATATGCATGCCACTCAATGCATCACGCCGTATGAGCATTGGCATTGGGGATTTAAAGATTTTGCCCTGGCCAGTTCCGGCGACCCTGTTATCACGGTATTAGACCATGGCCAAAATAATAAATGCACGGTCGGCATGGCATGGACCGCGCCTGAAACTTATATAGAGGCAAAGCCGCTCCCCGGTTCTAATTCGGAGTGGAACAGGAAATACAGGGTTTCATTGACAAGACCAAGATTTCCGATGAATTTAGAAGCGCCGCCGGTACAGGTATCGGAATATCGCGACGGAATATTTATCTCTACCAAACCTGAAACGTGGTTCAGGACCATGCGGCGTTATGCTGCATACGTTGACCAACGCAGAGGATACAAGCCGCGCAAGCTATCCCCGTGGAGTTTATCGCCCTGTTGGAGCATAGCGTGGACGCTTTGGTCGCCGCCGGAACTCAAGAAAGGGGGAAAGGGATGGATGCAGAAGATCCTGGAATCCCAAGCCCCATTGGCGAAGGAGATGGGCTTCGACGTCATCCATCTGGAGGCCGATTCCTTGCAGTGGGACTTGTACCATGAGCCAAGTAAAACGGCATTCTCCGACTTTAAAGGCACGCTGAAAAAATTGAATGATCTTGGAATGATTCTTGAAATGCATTTCTCCACGCCCTGCCTCCCGAAAGGGGCTCCTGATTACGATAACTTCAAGGCCTATGCCGTGGCAACTCTTAGTGAACCGGCAGCCGTCGCCGACGATACGCGGCTATGTCCCCGCACGCAGGGGATGCAGCAACGCTTGGTGGAATGTGTCCAGCACATGGTGCGCGACATGGGGGTCAAGTCGTTCTGGGTGGACTTCTGTGACGACAAGGTTCCGCTTGAACCATGCATCGCCAAGCATGAACATGCGTGGAACACGCTGGGCGAAGGTTGGGATGCCCAGATGCAAGCATACACTGAAGCCGCATGGAAGATCGATCCCGAAGTGACGTTCCTTGCCCGCCGCAGTATCGCCAGTCTTAATAACAAGCCGTATTTAACGCATGGTTGCGCCTTTGATTGCGAATATTCCCTGGCGTTAAACAGACACGATGCCGTTTACATTAGAAGCCTGGGCGATGTTATTCCATTCACTTTTCACGGAATATGGCCTGACTCGGAGTCCGACCAGGGCGTGGCGATGCAAATGGCAAACTGCACGTTTCTCATGGTGCCGGTGGTGTGCCAGGAACTGGCCCGTTTGTCCCAGGGGCACCGTGATGTCATCAAGGCCTGGTTAAGCTTTTATAAAATACATGCTTCCGATCTTATCCTCGGCGATTTTGAGCCGCTTACTTTTTCGCTGTCCGGCCCATTCCGGATAGAAAGCAAGGGCAAGGCGTTTATCGGGTGTTTTGAAGTGGTGCCGGGTACGGTGCCCCTCACAACCCAACCATCTGAAATCTGGGTTTTGAACACGGTTGCGAAGGATTTCTTTACGCGGTTAACGCCCATTAAGGGAACTTTTAAGGCGCAATGGCTTGACTACCGGTTACGGCCAACTGGCCCGGAATTTAAGGTTAGCGCAGAAGACGGGCAATTACTTATCAGCGGTAATTGTCAGACACTTCCGTCCATGTTGCATTTGTGGCAATGATGGACAACCAATGCCAAGGAGGTTCGATTTAAAAGAGCATGCGTGCAATAACTTCCGGACTCGTCCAACAAGTCTGATTTTTCAACTTCGCCGCAGACATGGCCGAACGAGCCGCCAGTAGAGCCGGAAAACGGCGTTGACGGCGGCATTCAGAAGCCGCCCGGCACGCGACGCGGTCAGTCCGCCCGGCAAGTCCAATCTGTCGCCCTGGAGCAGGTTAACATCAGCCACTTTGCGGAGACGCTGAACCGCGCGGCGCTTGGCGCGTAATGCGGCACTGCCGCACGCGGCATCCCAGGTTCCCTTCAGAAACGCGCCGGCCTGTCCGTGACCCAAGCAGAAACATCCGGCGCAGAACTGCATACTGAAGATCGCCGGCAGGACCAGCCAGAACGTGCGGGGATCATAATTTTTCCGCATGAACCACCAGCGGTTACGCGTCTGATACCGAACCCATTTCATGCCGCGCGCGCGCCGCTGGTGATAGGCAATAGCTTCGGACACCAGGTAACAGGGATACCCGGCCAGCGACAGGCGAAAGGTCAAGTCCCCGTCTTCCCACCCGAATATAAAATCGTCATCGAACCCGCCCACCGCCAGCACGCGGCGGCGATCGAACAGCGCGGCACCCGCGGAGATGCACGGCACCCTGACCGTCCCGCGCGCATCCAACGGCCGGGCGGCAATTTCCCCGGCATAGTGCAGGGTAATCCCGTTATACTGGACTTTATCCGGCTGGTCATGCAGGCGGATCTGGCCGCTGACCGCGCCTGCTTCGGGATGCGCCCGAAACACTTCGGCCAGCCGCATCACATAATCGTCCGCCAGGACAATGTCGTTATCCATGATCAGGACCATGTCGGCCGTGGCGCGCCGCAGACCTGCGTTGCGCGCCGGATTGGGCCCCTTGTTTTCGGGCAGGCTGATCACCTGCACATTGGGAAATTCCCGGCGCACAAGCGCGAGGGAGTCGTCCCCGGAATGATTGTCCACCAGGAACACCTCGGCCAAGCGGACCTTCCGGAGGGCGAAGACCGATTGAAGGGTCGGCCGGAGGGTATCCGCCCCGTTGAAATTAATGACCGCGACACTGACGCGGACATCCTGGGTTTCAGTTTGGTTGGACATATTAATCAGGCGGCAAACGCCGCAACTTTGACAAAATGATGTTTTCACACGGAGCCACAAAGCCACGAAGAATAGCGATGTGATGGGCACGGTGACGACCAACGGGCTGTCATGTCTGTTGTCTGCTTCGTGCCTTCGTGTCTTTGTGTGAGAATGTCTTTTCCCCGTTTCTTGATTTCTCTGCTTTTCCGAGACCCCGCTTTCACGGCTTGGGCCCCTGGATCACGTCCAACATGTCCGGAATGATCACGGCGCCCTGTTGTTGTCGAAACGCGGAACGGACGGGAACGCGGTGACGCAAGTCCGGGTTCTGCGGGTCGAACAACCCGAAGCGCACCTGGTACCGGCCGAGCGGCGCCTGCCGTGGTACGATGACCAGATGCTTCAAGACCCGGTCACGGACATCGCACAGCCGCGGAATTTTATGATCATCCTGAAACCGAATGGTTCCATCCGGGCTGGTATAATGCACAAAGGCCGCGGGCATCAGGTTGCCCCAACCGGGCGGCACGTCCCAGAAATAGCGGACCCAGAATCCTTCTCCGGGCGGCAGGGGCTGGGCAGGAATCTGCAGGCCCAGCAGACGGACGCCGTTTTTAAATTCCGCCACCGGACGCCCGGCGGTACGCAGGAGGTCCGGCACGGTCACGAACCGAAACCCCTGCACTTTAAGCTTTTCCAGGATCAGCGGCACGGCGGCCGCCGTATTCCGCCGGTCGGCGCCCAGGTTGGTCTCCCAGCCATCGTGCAGGAGCAGGATGTCGCCGGGCGTCGCCTGCGAAACGATGCGGTCCACGAGTTCCTCGACGGGGTGCGGGTTCCAGTCGTTGGCATCGGCCGACCAGCCCGCAATGGCCATGCCCTGTGCCCGGCAGGCCTCCTGCATGCCCGGGCCGTTGATTCCATAGGGCGGCCGGAACCATAAGGGCTTAACGCCGGTTACGGTCTCGATCGCGCGATAGCCATCGGCGATATCCTGGGAAATATCGGACGCGGTGCTTTGATCAAACCGGGAATGCCGGAACGTGTGGTTGCCGATGAGATGGCCTTCGGCCTTGATGCGCCGGGCCGTTTCCGGGTAGCGCTCCACATTGGCGCCGATCAGGAAAAAGGTGGCCTTGACCTGCTGGCGCTTGAGCGCATCCAGGATCTGGCCCGTGGCCGGCTCATTGGGGCCGTCATCGAAGGTCAGGGCGATGACTTTTTCGCGCACGGGCACAAAGTAAATTATCTCACCGGGATCGGCCGTAGGCTTAAAAGACGTCGGCTGGCGCTGACAGCCAAGCAATCCCGGCCACCCCAGCAGCAGACAAACAGCCCATGCCGCAAATAAACGCATCGGAACCATGGGATCACTGTAACAAGCCTGCCAGTAACGTTAAAGCATAAACGCACAGGCTTCGGCCAACAATTATGGCTTGATGCCGCCCAAGGGTCGGGCTACCATCGCGACCATGACCAAAGCAGGCATTAAACAATTACTGAAATTCGGCGTCAGCCTGCTGTTGCTGTTTTTTACATTGCGCCTGATTGACTGGCGGGGAAGCCTGGAACTGGCCGGCCGCGCCAACCCGGTCCTGATGGCCGTGGCCGTGGGCCTCCTGCTGGCCGAGCGCATCCTGAGCGTAAGCAAATGGCTCCTGCTCCTGCGGGTAAAAGGCTCGCCCATCACGTTTTGGCGCCTGCTGGTGATCAACTATATCGGTGGATTCTGGGGCCTGGTATTGCCTTCCAGCGTCAGCGCCGACATCGTGCGGGGATATTATCTTTCCAAGAGTACCGCCAACGTCTCGCTGGCGGTGACATCCATGGTGATTGACCGGCTCATGGGCGCGCTGTCACTTGTTTGCCTGGGATGCGTCAGCGCCTGGATGGTCGGCGATACCTTCGGCCTGGCGCATGCGCGCCTGATTGCTGCCGGCGTGGCCGTGGCGCTTTTTCTCGGCATCGCGCTCCTGTTTCACAATGGTTTTATGCACTGGGTGGACCGCCGGATTATCCAGCGAGTGACGGACCGGAAAGTAATCCAACATGTACGCCGGTGGATTGTCACCTGTTTACAGTACCGGCAATATCCGCGCGCACTGGTAGCGTCGTTCTTGCTTACCGGATTCGTGCAGATGCTGCGGGTGCTGGTTTTTTACGCAGTCGCCGTGGGTTTCGGGGTGCACGTGTCGGTGACGTATTACTTTATCTTCGTGCCGCTCATCATGTTGCTCATCATGTTGCCGGTGTCCATTAATGGCATCGGCGTGCGCGAGGGCAGTTTTGTGGCGTTTTTCGCGCTGGTGGGTGTGCCCTCGGCACAGGCCTTTATCATTTCCTTTGTCGTATCCGTGTTGACAACCCTGATGACCGCCGTCGGCGGCGTTGTCTACATGTTCGATAAAAGCGCCATCAAGCCCATGGTGGTCATTCCAAAGCAACCGGCACTTAAGGTATAGCCACCCGCGCCCGGTTCGGACTCCATCGTGCGGCGAGATTATTTCCGGCCGACGCCCAGCTTATTCTCGACCAGATAGCGATAGCTCGCACGCACGGCGGAGAGCATGTCGCCCGCGCAAGAGTCGAGTTCGACAATGCCCCACTTGATATTACTCTTCTCGGCGGCCTTCACCGCCGCCTTGATGTCCACCTTGCCCTGGCCGACGGCCGTCATGGGCTGGCCCTTCACGCAGGGACCGTCCTTGATGTGCAACAGGCTGGTGCGCTTGGCGTATTTCGCGATCAGTTTCGCCGGCTCGGCGCCGCCGGTGGCAATCCAATAAATGTCGAATTGCGGCTGGATCTTCGGACAGAGCGCCAACAATTTCTCGCCCCGGTTGGCGGCATCGTACTCCCACCAGTGGTTGTGATAATTGACCGTTAAGCCATTGCTCGCGTAGCGGTCCACAACGGCGTTAATCTTATCGGCCAGCGCCTTGACCGCATCGTCCGAGGCAAACTGATCGCGGCCGAACCCGCTCACGAGGTGTTTGTAGCCCAGCGTCCGGGCATCGGCCATGACCTGGTCAACCGCAGCCGGGTTGAACACGTCGCAGTGCGCACTACAAGCCACCAGGCCCTGCTCGTCCAGCATCTTGCGGACTTCCGCTGCCGGCCGCCCGTAAAGGCCGGCGAACTCAACGCCCTTATAGCCGATCTCCGCCACGGCCTTCAGCGTACCGGGCAAATCCTTCTCGGCCAGGTCCCGAACCGAGTACAACTGCAGCGCCAACGATAGTTTCATAACAGCAGATCCTCCTTTAGGATGGTTGTTGAACACTGACGCAGGACGGACGGTACTCTGTTTGGCTGTTATGTCAAACAGATACGGGCTTTTCGATTTAGCGTTCAGGCAGTGCCATCATGAGCGCCGCTTCAGCCAGCCCTGTTCGCAATACCAGCGCGTGGTCTGAATCAGGCCCGCCTCATTGGAATAGCGCACCTGGTATCCCAGTTTTTCCCGCAGTTTACGCGTGTTGAACGAACGGTCTTTGGTGAAAAACGCCAGCCGCCGCCGATGAATGGGCGGCTCGACGCCCAGTTTACGACAGACCCATTCGCACACGTCGGCGGCCATAAAGAACGGGAACGCCGGCAGGCGCACGAGGCGAAATCGGTTGCCCAGTTCGCCGGCCACGATCCGCGCCATCTGGTCGAGCGTTATACAGTCCGGATTGCCGCAAATGAAAACTTCATCCCGGGCGGCCGGATGCGTCGCCGCCAGGATCATGATGTTGGTGAGATCGTCCACGTGAATCAGGTGATAAAGGCACTGGCCGCGCCCGAGCAGGAACAGGATCCGGCGCGAGGCCATCCGGAAAAATTTCAGCAGGCGCGTGTCGCCTGGCCCGTAAATGGCCGCCGGCCGGATCACGGTGTAAGGCAATGCTTTCTTCTGGGCAAAATCCCTCAGCCACAGTTCGGCATCCGCCTTGGTCTGCTGGTAGATGTCGCCCGGGTGCATGGAATAGAGCTCGTCGGCCGGCGGGTTGGCGATATGGCCGTGGACCCCCACGGTGGAGACATGCACGAACCGCTTGAACGCGGGATTCTTCAGGGCCGCGCGGGCCAGGAGCTGGGTGCTGTGCACATGCACCTGGGCATACATGGCGTCGGCATGCCGGGCCTCCCGGTAGGCCGCCGCCACGTGAAAAATATAATCAACACCCTGCGTAGCCTCGGCCACCACGGCTTCGTCAAATACGTTGCCCCGATGCCAACGGATGGGCAGATCGCGGAGCGCCTCCAGGTTCGAGGAGGCCCGGGCAATGGCATGCACCTCCAGGCCGGAGCGCACCAGTTTGCGGGCCAGGAGCGCGCCGGTAAACCCGGTCGCGCCGGTAACCAGCACACGCGTGCCGGCGGGGATTGCGCAGGGCGGCTGGCTAAGCTCCCTGGCCGAGCTCCCTGGCTGATCCTGGGCAGGCGGGCAGGCGAACGCAGCAGACTCGCGCCGCCGCAGTTCCAGGATGACCGGCGAACCCCAGCGCCGGACCAGGCCGGCTTGGCGCAACAGGTCTTCCATCGCGGCGGAAAGCGGCCGGCATTTCAGGCGGCGATGCAGGACCATGGGCAGGAAGAACTGGCCGCTCCGCCGGCCGGGAACAAAGTTATGGCGGGCAAATGCGCCGGCAATTTCCGCATGACGAAACAAGCGGAATGCGCGCGTGTTGCCCTCCAGCTTTTTCTTGGCGCCGAACAAACGCGGGGCCACGCAATTCAGGCTCTGGCTCGTGGGATAATCCACGATCACGGCGCGAGCGGCCACCCGGCAGAGTTCGCCAATGAGTTCCTCCCAGCGCGCACAGTGGGTCACCAGCCGGAAACACAGGACGGTGTCAAAAGACCGGTCGGCAAAAGGGAGTTTTAACACATTCGCCACCTGGAAGCGGCATTGGCCCGCCTGCGCCGGGCCTTCCGTCTTCGTCTGGCAGCGCCGGACTCCGCCGGACACGTCGGCGGGCAGGCCTGTTTCCACGAGGGCAGCAATCCGCCGGCGACAGACTTCCGCGCTGCCGACGACCGTCACCGGATAATGTTCCCGGCAGAGCGGAACGGCCAATTGGCCATGACCGCCGCCGACATCGAGGATGGCAGCGCCGGGATGGTCCTGGAGAAGATCGAGGACGGTGACTTCCTGGATCTTCAGCATCCAGGCGCCGACCGCGCCGGCAAACCGCCCCGCATAATCATCGGACGCGGTTTCGATGTCCGCTGTCTCGGGGAACGCGTCCAGATTATTATGAGCTTGAAGCATGGTGATAGCTGTTAGGAAAACTACTTAGTCACGGGTGGTACCCGATAACGTGAGAAAATTTCCCTCGTATCTTCTGAAGGCCGGCATTCCAGCGGAACTATCCTAATTAACCACGTCATAAAACGTGACGGCCATCACGGCATTACCGGTCTCATTGGGGTGGAGCCCGTCGGTCTGCATGTAGATCGGATTGTTGTCAAACGCGCTGTTAAGATCAACCAGGGCAACATCTAAATCCGAGGCAATCTGCCGGATTTTATCGTTCAACCGTTCCACGCCGTCGGATAAGCGCGCATAGCTGTAAAAAACCGGCGTCAGGGTGGCAATCACAGGGATGGTCTTATTGTCCTTGCAGGCCTGGACCATGATCCGGATGTTTACGGCGGGCACTTCTTCACCATAGCCCATGATCAAATCGTTGACCCCGACCAGGATCAGCATATAGCCCGGTTTGTTGTCGTCCAGAATGTTGTAACAGGCATCCAGTACCTCGCCGGAGGAGGCCCCGGGATAACCTGCATTCAGCACGGTCTTGTTCAGCATGCCGGCCAGCTTGACGCTGTAACGGTCGCTGGGACTGGCAAGACCGGAACCGGCGGTAATGCTGTCGCCCAGCGCCACATACAGGTTTGGATCATTCGGGCCGAAATCATGGCCGTCACTCAAATGGTGACTGCCACCGCCCTCACACCCCGCCAAGGCCAGGACAACGCACATCAACCCACCCGGTACCAGCCACCAGTATTTGCGTAACCATAAAATCAATTTCATGGCCCTACCCTTTCAAAAAAGCACCCTGAACCGTTTTTTTCATCCGGTTGCCCAACAACCAGTCGAACCGCGCGGTCATTGACATACTGATATTTGATACTATACTGAATCAATCATGGTACCGCAATGGATAATTGAAAGAAAACGCGATGGCCGCACCCTGACGGACGAGGAAATCGGTTTTTTTATCCGGGGCTACGCCAGCGGCGCCATTCCCGATTACCAGATGGCCGCCCTGGCCATGGCCATCACGCTCAAAGGCATGTCCCCTGACGAAACCGTGGCCCTGACCCGGAACATGTTGGCCTCGGGCATCACGCTGGACACTTCAGCGCTGCGCAATCCCAAGATTGACAAGCATTCCACCGGCGGCATCGGTGACAAGGTGTCACTGGCCCTGGCGCCGCTGGTGGCCTGCTGCGGGATCGCCGTACCCATGATCGCCGGACGCGGCTTGGGGCTTACCGGCGGAACCATTGACAAGCTGGAATCCATCCCCGGCTACCGCACCAATCTCGATGAGGCCGCCTTCCTACGCGTGCTGAATACCTGCGGCTGTTCCATCATCCGCGCCATGGATACCCTCGTCCCCGCCGATAACAAACTCTACGCGCTCCGCGATGTAACCGGCACCGTACAATCGATCCCTCTGATTGTGTCCAGCATTTTGAGCAAGAAACTGGCGGCCCAGCCGGATGGACTGGTGCTGGACGTGAAATGGGGACACGGCGCTTTTATGACGACGCGCGCGGATGCCGAAGCATTGATGCAAGCGCTGGTCGCGACAGGGCGGCGCTTGGGACTGCGCATGGCGGCACTGCTCACGGATATGAATCAGCCCTTGGGCCGCGCGGTCGGCAACTCCCTGGAAGTGGCGGAAAGCGTGGACGTCCTGCGGGGCAACGGGCCGGCGGACGTAGTAGAACTCACTCTTGAACTTGGCGCGCGCATGCTCATGCTGGGCGGTGTAGCCGCTGATCAAACGCAGGCGCTGGAGCGGCTCCGCGCCAAGTTGCAGTCCGGCGAGGCGTTTGAACGCTTAAAGACCATGGTGCGCCTGCATGGCGGCGACCCACGCACGCTGGATGATCCGGCACGGTTGCCTTCAGCCACCATCCGTGAGAGGGTTACCGCCCACCACACCGGCTTCATTCAAACCGTGGATGCCGAGGCCATCGGCCGCGCCGCCCTGCTTCTTGGCGCCGGGCGCGCGCAGGTGACGGATAAAATCGATCCCGCTGCCGGCATCGCCGCGCTGAAAAAAATCGGCGAAGCGGTGGCCGTCGGCGAGCCGATGGCCATCCTGCACACAAACCGCCGGGACGGCCTGGAGGAAGCGCGCGCACTTTCCGCGGACGCCTTCCGGATAACCGCAGAACACGTTTCACCGCCCCCGCTCATTACGTTCGAAATCCAGCCCGCCTGCAACGCTGTGCGTAGCACTACGGGCAGGGAGACCATAACATGAATCTTGCAATACTGGCACAAGGCACACAAGCCGTCCGGACCGCATTTCCCACGGCGAAGCCCGTGGTGGGACTCATCCTGGGCTCCGGCTGGTGCGCGGCCGCAACGGTCTTTGAAACGCAAGGCCGCCTGGATTATTACGCCATTCCCGGATTGGGCCGTCCGACCGTAGCCGGCCACGACGGCGCCCTGCTCTGGGGAACATGTTCCGGCCTGGAAACATTTGTTTTCCTGGGACGACGGCACTGGTATGAAGGCGCCGGTTGGGAACCGGTTGCATTTCCCATTTATCTGCTTAAAGCGTTTGGCGCTTCGCTTGTGGTGCTGACCAATGCCGCCGGCGGCATCCGGGCCGACCTGACCCCGGGCACGTTGATGGTCATTGACGACCACATCAACGCCATGGGCGCGCATCCGCTGGTCGGGCCACACGATCCTGGCTGGGGCACGCGGTTTCCGGACCTGACGCAGGTGTATGATGCCGATCTGCGCCGGCGGATGGCGCGCGCGGCGGAGCGCCTGGGACAACCCCTGGCACACGGGGTATATCTCGCGACCTCGGGGCCAACTTACGAAACACCGGCAGAAATTCGCGCGTTCCGTGCCTGGGGTGCGGATGCCGTCGGCATGTCCACCGTGCCGGAAGCCCTGCTGGCCCATGCCACCGGTTTGCGCGTGGGCGCTCTTTCCTTTATCGCCAATCGGGTGGCCGGACTTGGTGATCGGCCGCTGGCGCACGAAGAAATTACCGCCGCCGCTTATAGCGCCGCGCCGGCTATGACACGACTCTTACAGGAACTTTGGAAAGAGCTGGCCGAAGGCCGGAGAACAGACGACTGATGGCGGACGACAGACGACGGAAAAACACGTTGAGCGCGGAGCGTCAAGCGTGTAGCATAAATCTAATAACTGATGACTGATTACTTAAGATGACTACCAACCAACAAAAAAATTTGATTAAAAAGGCGGTCGCGGCAATGCGGCGGGCTTATGCGCCCTATTCCCGGTTCTGCGTCGGCGCCGCCCTGCTGACCCGGGAGGGGCGCATCTTCCAAGGCTGTAACGTGGAAAACGCCTCGTATGGCCTCACACTATGCGCGGAACGCACGGCCCTGGGCGCCGCCGTTGCAGCGGGGCATCGCCGTTTCACGGCGTTAGCTGTCGCCTCCAACGGACAAAGCGCACCCATGCCTTGCGGAGCCTGCCTGCAGGCGCTGGCCGAATTCTGCCGACCGGACTTTGCCATTGTCACGGCCGCCGCGCAAAATCCAGCGGCAATGGTTATTTATCCACTAAAGGATCTATTGCCGCGGGCATTCCGGCTGGGATAATTATTTTTACATGATTTCCATTCCCACCAATTCGCTCAGCGACGGCGCCCGGTCCGTGGTCCGGCGTTTGACGGAAGCGGGCTTTACGGCCCTTTGGGCAGGAGGCTGCGTGCGCGACATCATTATGGGCCGTGAGCCGAAGGATTTTGACGTTGCCACCTCGGCCGTACCAGACCAGGTGGAGAAACTATTCCCCGGCGCCATGACGGTGGGCAAGTCGTTCGGCGTGGTGCGGGTGCGAGTCCAGGCCCATGAATACGAGGTGGCCACCTTCCGCAAAGACCAGGCTTACCGCGATGGACGCCATCCCGAGGGCGTGGTATTCACCGACGAGCAAACGGACGCCCTACGCCGCGACTTCACGGTAAACGCGCTGTTCCTCGATCCCCTGACCGGCGCGGTACGCGATTATGCCGGCGGCCAGGCGGACCTGGCCGCGCGCTTGATCCGGGCCGTGGGCCATCCGGATGACCGGTTTGCAGAAGACCACTTGCGCATGCTGCGCGCCGTGCGGTTTGCCGCCACGCTGGATTTCATGCTGGATCCCGCCACGGCTGATGCCATCCGCCGGCACGCCCCACAGATCGCAATAGTCAGCGCCGAGCGGATTCAGCAGGAGTTGACGCGCATTCTGCTGGAGGCATCGCAACCCGGCACGGCGATCGAACTCCTCCAGGCCGTCGGCCTGCTCCCGGTTATTCTGCCGGAGATCTCCGCACTCCGGGGTCAGGAACAGCCCCCGCAGTTTCACCCCGAAGGCGACGTCTGGACGCATACAATCATGATGTTGAACGCCATGCACCAACCTGCCCGCAATGCTACGCATAGCGTTGCAGGCGGGCCGGACGAGCTTGGACAAGCGGTCCAACCAGACCTACGCTTAGCTTACGCCGTCCTGCTTCACGATGTGGGCAAGCCCGGCACGGCCAAGTTCGTGGAAAACCGCATCCGGTTCGACTGCCATGCCGGCGTGGGCGCGGCTCTGGCAGAGGGAATCCTGAAGCGCCTGCGGCTGCCGAATGACGACATCAAGGCCATCGCGTTCTGCATCGGCAACCACATGCGGTTTATGGATGTTCAGCGCATGCGCAAAGCGACGCTCTGCCGGCTGGTGGGGGCGCCGACATTCGCCACCGAACTGGAACTGCATCGCCTGGATTGCGCGGCCAGTCACGGGGACATGACGAACCATGCGTTCCTGGTCGCGTTCCAGGCCGCACGTCGCGCCGAACCGGTCCTGCCTAAACCGTGGGTCACGGGTCATGATATCCTGCCCTTGGGCGTTACCGCCGGCCGCGAGATTGGCCGATGGAAACAGATGGTTTATGACGCGCAGCTGGAAGGCCTGGTGGAAAACCGGGAAGCGGCGCTGGCCTGGCTCCGACGCGAGTTGGCCGCGGCAGGACGGTAGAATATTTGCTGCCTTTTTTTTGCTTGAACCGGACGCGAAAAAAGTCTTTAATCTGGAAATTATGCAGGTCAAGCTCGGAACGCTTGGATCCGCGCTATCAACACAAGGGAGCACCGTTATGAAAGCTGGAAAAAAGTCCAAAATATTGATCCTGTCAATTTACCGCGAGCTGGCTGAAGAATTTCTGAGCGCTTTCACCACCGAGCCGAAGACCGAGGTGGCCATCAATGATTTCCTGGTAACTTTTGAAATCGTGGCGGGGGATCCGAGCCAGGATCCGACATTTGCGGAGCACCTGGCCAAGACTGACGGCATCGCCATCGTGGTTCGCTTCCTGGATGTGCTGTCCCTGGAAAAGATCAAGAACATTTACCGTTCCCTTCCGGACCCGTTGAGTATCCCCTTGGCCATTTTCATGTTGCGCGACAAGGGCGAAGCGGACTTCAAGATCAGTTGTCCCTCGTGCGGTCAGAAGCTTTGGCTGAGGGATACGGACATCGCCAAGCGCGGCCGATGTCCAAACTGCACCAAGCCGTTTGTCATTCTCTCGCAGGGCGATCACCTGAAATCCCAGTTGATCTTACCGGACAAGGTTGAGACCTTCAAGGTCACACGCAGTAATCCCGAATCGTTCCAGGCCGCGCTGATCAAGCTTTGCGGGGGCTTGCCGGCGGGCATCAAGCCGGCCGATCTAAACGTCAGCGACGAAGCGCTTAAGAACGCGACGGTCCGTATCCAGATTCAGAATACCTGACGGCGCCGAACATGGCCCCGGCAGTGTTCCCTAACGTAAGGAGGCAGGCATGAACAAGCGCGCATGGGTGTATATCGTGAACTTGTGTTTGGCGGCGGGCCTGCTGGCGGGATTGGCGGGTTGCAGTAAGCCGATCAGCAATGTGGCCGACCTGGTCGTGACACTCGGGCCTAAAACCAAGATGCGGTTTATCTATATCCCGGCGTTGAAGCGGTACGTCGGCAAATACGAGGTCAGCAATAAACAATACCGCTGTTTCAAGGCGTCGCATAACAGCGGTGAACACCAGAATTTGACGCTCAACAAGGACGACCAGCCGGCGGTGGCCGTGAGCTGGAATGACGCGCGCGCCTTT
The DNA here is from genome assembly GCA_026398415.1 of Kiritimatiellota bacterium. Taxonomy (GTDB): domain Bacteria; phylum Verrucomicrobiota; class Kiritimatiellia; order JAAZAB01; family JAAZAB01; genus VSJD01. The sequence goes on from JAPLSY010000030.1 coordinate 126,075, forward strand.
TGCGCATGGATGACCCACGCCCCCGCGGTCACGCCCAAGACCGTTGGCAGTAATCAGTTGCGGTTTCGCCTGCTGACCGAAAAGGAATGGGAAACGGTGGCCGCTTGTGGCACGTCGGCGGAATATCCCTGGGGCGATGGGCCCATTCCTCGCGACTGGAATTACTATGGCATCGAAAACCCGGGACCGGGTCAGAAACTGGATCACAATGACGGCTACCAAGTGTCCTGCCCAGTGCAGAAAAGCGGCGCGAATGCCTGGGGCCTGTTTGGGGTCGGCGGCAACGTATGGGAATGGTGCGAGGACACCGACGCCGACGACACGGAAGGCAAAACTCGGGTGCTGAAGGGCGCCGCATGGTCGGACTGCGCGGCTTTGTTCCTTAAAATTTCACGGCGGAGCAGTTACACGGCGGATTACACATCGTCGAGCATCGGGTTCCGCGTCCTCGCCGAGCCAATGACCAGCGCGCCGACCACGCCAGCCCCGGAAGATGCGACGGATAAGTGAAGCGGGAGTAACTACCCAGGTTATCACGGCGCAAGGCGCTGGAGCAGAATGTCGAAGCGCTGGTCCTTCTTGAGCGAGTTCAGGTCCCGGTCCTCACGAATCCAGCGCGCGTCCCGATAGCCCAGAACAATGGCTCGTTCCAGGGACGCTAACGCCTCGTCGGTCCGGTCAAGCAAGGCGTAACTGCAGGCCAGGTTATACCAAACCAGCGGCTCGCGGGGACACAGCCGGGTCAATTCCAGGTCTGTTTTCAACCCATCCTCGTAACAGCCGGTTCGCGTGTACAGATCGCCCAACGTCTTGAGCACATCCACATCCTGCGGACAGCGGCGCGCGAGCGATTCCAGGAATGCCATTTCCTTGCGTAGTGCGGTGTTGATCTTGCGTTTTGTTTTCATGGCACACATATTCCGGGCAACGGCACGAGTTTAAGGGCATTGCCTGAATAAATCTTGGCCAGCACGGCCGCCGGCAAACCCAACCCGTTCAGAAATTCCTGGTGCTGGTTGTCAAAATAATCGCGGGCATACAGGAGCCGGTCCTGGAACTCCAGGATAAAATCCCTGGCAAAATCCGGATCGCGTATCAGGGCATTGGCCCCGGAGCCGGCCGACCAGTCGCAATACAGATTTTCGTACTGCCGGAGCATGGCGATCAGCTTGCCGCCCGGCGTCACTTTGCCCTTGGGATAGGCCTCCTTGTCGTGCTTGCCATCGCCGGAAATGTGCGCCCAGAAACCCGGCGCGTGGCCCAGGAAAATCGTCTCCGGGCAGGCGCGCACGGCCCGCTCCAAAGCCTCGATCCCGCCGCCGTACCAGTAATTCGGCCGCGGGTACTTGTCGCCCGTGTCAAACTCGTAGTCAATATGCACGGTAACCGGCAGGCGCTTTTCCCCGCAAAACCGGTACAGCCGCAGGGCATCGGGGTTATCGTACATCATGCGCAGTTTGAGCTCGCCGCATACACGCACGCCGTAGATGTCGATCATGGATCTGAGATGGTCAATGGCCTCCGGTCGGCGCGGATCGGGCGCATAGCCAAGCACGAATTTAGCCGGCGCGCGTTCGGCATAGGAAATACAACGGGCAAACGGGATCGGACCGTTCGGGCCGACATCCGGCATTGCGACAATGTTGTCGGGCGCATACTCGTCGAACGGGCATTCCCAAGATAGGAGCCAGGTGACATCAATATGATATTTGGCCATATTGGCCAGAAATTTTTCCAGGTTGTGCCCGTGCCAGTCGGGATGGTTGTGCGCGTCAATAATCATGGGGTGTCCGTTCGTATGTCTAATTGCTGATTTTGGATTGCTGATTGCTGATTTTCCGGCATCCGGCATCCGGCGTCCGGCCTCTGGCGTCGATCACCTCCGCTTCGCAAACGCCCGCGCCACTTTTTTGAAAATGGCCACGATATCATCGGCCGACTGGTTACCCCAACTTTCCAACAGGGTCAGGTGAAAATGCGCGTCCAAGGCCGCCATGACGTTGGGACAGGGGAAGGTCCGGTCCGGATTGCCCCGGTATTGCGGCGCGGTCCACGGCAGGCCGCTCGTGCCAAATACGTGGCGCCGGCGATACCAATCCTGCATGTGGCAGGGATTGACATAGCGGGCGTTCAGCAACAGTCCTTCCGCGGCCAAGGCTTTGCAGAAGGTCGCCTTGTCGCAAGTCACGGTCTCGGGATGAAACCGCAGGCGCAAAAACCAGTAACTCGGCTCGGCCCCGGCTACGGCTGGCGGGAGCGACACGGCCTTCAGCCCGCGCAGGCCTTTGACAATCCGGCTGGCCAGCTCCCGGCGCCGCGCGACAATCATCGGCAGTTTCCGCAACTGGACGCTCCCGATCACGGCTGCCAGGTCGCTGAGATTGAAATTGAGCGACGCGATTGCATTGTCGGCGCCCTTGGGCAATCCAAACGGCTTGCCGCGATCGGAGGCCCGGCGGGCTGCCCAATAAAGTTTTTCACGGCGCGTGAACACCACGCCGCCCTGGCCGCCGGTGCAGTGATGCTTGCCGAACATCGTGGAAAAAGCGGCAATATCGCCGAACGTGCCCACCGGCCGCCCCTTAAGCCGCGCGCCATGCGCCTGGGCGCAATCTTCCACCACGGGCAGTTTGTGCCGGCGGGCGACTTTCAGAATACCCGGCATATCGGCCGGCTCGCCGAAAATATGCGCCACGACAATCGCGCTCGTCTGCGGGGTAATGACCGCTTCGATTTCCTCCGGCCCGGGCGAGAACCGGCCCGGCGCGGCGTCGGCAATGACCGGAATGCAGTTCAGGAGCGGGATCGGCATAATGCCGCCCGGATCGGTGATCGGGCCGACAATCACTTCTGAAAAAGGTTCCGGGTTAAGGGCCCGCAAGGCCACGTAGACGGCCGTCGTGCCGGAATTGACGGCATCCGCGAACCCGCCGCCCATGGCATCGGCAAATTCCCGGCAATACGCTTCTTCCTCCGGCCCGTTGTAGCCAAAGGCATTGCCGGAGGCAATGGCCCGGTCAAACAGGGCATCCACGGCTGATTTTTCCTCCGGGCCGATCAGGTGACGGGTCGGCCACGGGGTGTTGCGCACTTTGGGTCCTCCCTGCAGGGCCAGACGAGCGGCGGAACGGGCGCTTGAATGCGAGCGACGCATAGGATCCCTTCCTTTCATTTATTCCAGGCAATAATTGATGATTCAAGCACATCTCCAAGACATGTCAATTGAAAAGCCGCCGTTGGATTGCATATATACAGCGGCAGGCTTACATCCAAAGTTGACAAGCGAAACATCAGTACTTACCGTATTCTTTGCACGCCTTGAAATAGGCTTCGATGTTTGCGCACGGCGTCCCATCGCGAAAGCTGTCGGAACTCCCAATGATCCATCCCCCGCCCGGTTTGGCAATCTCCATGGCCTCGCGAACAGTCTTCTCAACCAGAGCCGGGGTTCCGTATTTCATTACATAGATCAAGTCAACGTAACCTTTCAATGTGGTCTTTTTTCCGATTTTTGCCTTCGCCAAGGCCAGATTGAAGTCGCCCACCGGAGGCGGGGTACAGGTTTCCAGCACATCCACTCCGGTTCCGGCAATCATCTCCATCGTCCCATTGAGTTTGCCATCGTCATAGTAATCATAATAGGCCCCATACTGATGAGTCAGCGCCACATGCTCACGAATTAGAGGAACAAAAACCTCCTTGAAAATAGCGGGTGACCAACCGGCCGAGAGCGAAGTGAAATACCAGCTCCCAAAAATGAAATCCAGCCCATATTCCAGTCCCGCTTTGATTTCGGACAATGACCGCCGATGAAAAATCCGGATCAGTTCGTCGAAAAACTCCCGATCATCAAAGTAGTCCGTCATCAAATCCTGCATATCGCGCGCATAACCCGCATGATGATCTAAGGCGCAGCGCACGGTCAGCCCCGCAATGCCACGATTGCCGATCTCTTTTTTGAGATCGCGCAGGCGCGCATGATTGGCGTTGATTTCGGGCAAAATATACTTCAGCGGCTCCAAATCGGCACGACACTTGACCACATGCTCGGTCCTGATCGGGTTTGGCGCCACGCCAAATTCGCGCCCGGCAGGCGGGATTTTGGTCCGATCAGACAGGGTGCCCGCCGGCGTATGGAAAACGCGCTCCACCACACCGAACTCCTGTTCCTGATACTTTTTTTGTTCCACAGTTACGCCAGGCAGAGCGTATTCATCCGGAAAGCTCTCAAGATAATTGGGCGTGTTCTCGTTACCTCCCATGTACATGAAATCCACGTCCGGGAGGATCTTGAACACTTCGTCAAGCGACACGTTGGCGCCATACTCCGCCTCCAACCAGAACCCGTACCGCGGACAAATGGGCACCCGATCAGGTTCTTCGTGCCGCATGGTCGTCAGCAGGCGTTCGCGTCCGGTCATTTTTTTTGTGGTCATGGTTTTCCTTTCTATACTGAAGAAATTTGAACACATCGTAATGCTTGGGCCAAGTGTTTTTGCTTGTATAATCCCGTAAAACATTTAAACAATTCCGTCATGCCCAAACGGTATAAATCTAACAACGCCAACCCTTGGAGCAAGTTGGCGATTATTCCCGGATCCGCTACGGGGCCTTTTGAAGTGAATCCCGGGCAGGATTGCGGAAACGAATATTTTCGTGATTTTGATGTCTGGATCGGCTTGGAGGGACAGGCCACAGCCCATCTGCTGGGGCACCGGATTGAACTGCACAAGGATCGGATGATTTTAGTTCCGCCGGGCGTAACCATCCGGACGTGCGGAAAAGCGCATCAGCGGTTTAAAATGATATACTCGCATTTTAATTGTCTTGTATCCGGCCGGATAATAAGAGATGCACGCCAGGCCGTGTCCGCCGCAAATCTTACCCTGACATTGCGCGGCCTGCCGACCATCGCCTTGGTGGCTGAAATTGATTCCGAAGCCGTCAGCCAGAGACTGATCCAAGCAAGGAAATCGTTTCCCACCGATTTGGCGGAGTTGACTTTATCCCTGTTGTATCTGGATATATGGCGCCGGCTGCGCGAGACTTATTTGAGCCCGCACGACACATTATCCGCCCAGCGCCTTGAAAAGGCGGTTAATTATTTTGAGCGCCGCATGGAGCAAAAGATAACGCTGGCTGAAACGGGGCGTTACGCATCCGTTTCCGCAGAAACGCTTGGCCGGCTTTTTCGCGCCCATTATAAAACCAGTCCGATGCGTTTTTTATTGCGCATGCGCTTGATTCGAGCACGCGATCTTTTGCATTCCGGTCGGTATCAAATCGGCGAAGCCGGATATGCGGCTGGTTTCAAATCCCCGCAATATTTCAGCCGCGTTTTTAAGCGCGCATACGGCATTGCTCCGATTGATTTTGTCAGGAAAATTTGCCGCACCCCGTAATCGGGCCTAAATGAAACAATTTTTTCGTGGGGAGATTCAGAGGAGATTCCCGTGACGACCGCCGGCGAATCACGCTAAAAGAAGGCTGGATTAGCGAAATAATGTGTGCTATTTAACTTGCTTAGCCGTCCAACTTGGAACGATCAACCCATAAAAGGAATTGCCATGCCTAAAATCACCAATCCGCGCGTGTCCGCCCAGCTCTATACCTTGCACGAACACCTGAAAACGCCGGCGGATATCGCCGCCACGCTGAAGCGTCTGCACGAAATCGGCTATCGCTATGTGCAAATTTCAGCGGTTGGTCCCATTGACCCGCAGGAACTGAAGCGCATTATGGATGCGGCCGGCATCACGCCCATCGGTTACCACCTGGCAATGAAAGATCTGCGTGAGGATTTTAACAAAACGGTGGCCAAACTCCACACCTGGGGAGTCGAATACGCTGCCGTGGCCAGCCTGCCGCCGGAAGACTGCGTCAATGAGGCCGGCTACGTGGCCAGCGCGAAGGAAATGAACGCGTTCGGTAAACGCCTGGTCACGGAGGGTATCCGCCTCCAGTACCACAACCATAACTTTGAATTGATGAAGTTCGGCGGACGGACCGGCCTTGAAATAATTTACGCCGAATCGGATCCCCGCTACCTGCAGGCCGAGATTGACACGGCCTGGATAGCGCGCGGCGCCATGAATCCGGTTGACTGGATTATGCGCGTGAAAGGCCGCATGGATCAGGTCCATTTCAAGGATACGGTCGTGGGTTCTGACCGCAATTTCGTCTTTGCGGAGATTGGCGAAGGCAACCTTAACTGGCCGGCCATTATTAAGGCTTGCGTCGGCACCGGCGTCCGGGATTATCACATCGAACAGGATGCGTGCCCCGCCACCAATGATCCCTTTAAGAGCCTGGCCATCAGCTTGGCCAACTTAATCAAGCTGGGGCTCATCAAAGCTTGAATGTGGGCCCGGCTCGACCGGAATGCGCATTATTCCGCGCTTATTTTATAAACCACCGGTTTGTTCTTGGTGTAAGCCAGATTGTGTCTAGACATCGGGATAACAATATTATGCGTTTCACGGTCTTCAAAAACACGTATATGCGAAAGGTTTAAACCCTCCGTGTCATCAGGACCAATTGTATCCAGCATGACAAGCGAGCTTTTTACAAGCGCAAAGGTTGCGGGATTTACCTCGCCAATATATAAAGGATAACGCGGAGCATTGCCCTGGCAGTTTTTATCGCTTATATTTCCGATCCAGTAGAATCTTCCGTTAGAATGTTTAAATAAATAAGACATCGCCGAAGGCGAGAAGAAATTTTCGCCGGTATCGTATTTCCACGGCTCCGGTTTGGACCATGTAAATCCGCCATCTTCCGATATGGATTGCCATTTGTAAGATGGAATCTTGCATTCCGGGTCTTTTTCCCCGCCATTGCTTCCGCGCATTATACATAATATTCTTCCATCCGGCATTTCCATCAGGGTGGGCTCATCCATGCCGCGCGTAGCTTTTGTCGGGTCGGCTTCGATATGGTAAACATAAAACCATTCGATGTCCTGATCCTTGCGCCATTTTCCGATTATAATCATCGCGTCGCCGTAGGTAAATCCGCCGCCCGGACTGATCATTTTTCCTTCCGGTCCAAGCAGGAATGCAATGGCGGGAACCAGTATGTAACCTTTTTTTGTCCGGATTGGGCGGGAACCCGCATCACCCAGCAAATAAGCGTTCTTGCCTCTGTAAACTTTCGGGAAAGGATGTTTCTCGTCAAAATCGCCCTGCATGATCACGGGCTTATCCAGAGGATATGTTTTACCTTTATCGGTTGAAACCCTGTATCTCAAATATGTATTGGCAAGATATTCAACCGGTTCGTCAATCTTCGGATTGGTTTCCACATCCAAAGACCAGATCAATTGAAGAAACCAACCATTAGAGGGGTCAACAAAATCCTCATAAGGACCTCGGCGGTAATCTTTGGGCAAACCTTTCATCGGGTCGGGCCCGGGGGTAAATGGTTGCCAGGTCTTCCCATTGTCATAGGATTTTCCCCTGGGCCCGTTCATTTCCAATCCCTCGCTTGCGCAGTAAAATGCGCCATGGAAAGGAGAAGGGCTTTCCATTATTTCCTTGCTGCTAAGTTTCAACTTCCCAGCCTCCCATTTTTTTGTAGTTTTAAGCGCCGGAATGCAACCACAATAACACATCGCTGATAACGCAATTATGCTTATGATAACCAGCTTGTCTAATTGTTGCATCTCAAAAACCTCCTGAATCCGTGACCGGATAAACCATTGCAAATCAGTGCACAACGAACAGCGTTCCGGACGGCAGATATTCATAGGCGCCGATATCAACCTGCCCGCTAAATTGATCTATGCGGCGGTATCCGTCCAAGTCCTGCGCGCCAATCATCCAAGGCTCATTGGTCCCGGCATTGATGCAGGGCGAACCAGATTGCAGGCGGTAATTACCGGTTACGGCTTGTACAAACCGCGGATCGTTGGTGATGGTATTGACCTCGGTGGCAACACCGTTCGTACTAACAATATTCGGCGAGGTGCAGCAGTTAGTAAATGTGACCACGGCATAGGTTGCATTCGAGCGATCAATATAATAATTAGATTTAACTCCGCTGTTTGCGCTTGCGCTGTTGCCCCATATTATGGTGTTTTCGACTTTCGGAAAACCATCATAATTAGAGAAATCGATTCCGCCGCCATCCTGCTTGCAGTAGTTACTGACGACCGTACAGTTTTGAATTGAAGGATTAGCACCCGAAGCCGAGATGCCACCACCCCACGCATTTCCTGTCCCATTCGCAATATTATTAGCAATCAAGCAATTTCTGAGCATGGTGGAAGTATTCATACGAACGCCACCCCCTTGATGCGCGGCGGCCGTATTGCCCATGATAAAGGAATTATGGCATTGCGCGGAATAACCCAAAAACATTCCGCCAGCGTATTGTAGAGAGTAATTGGATACTACCCAGCAATTGCTGATAATCGTACCAGCGGCCGACGAATTGGCGTAGATGCCCCCGCCGGCATTTTGCGCGCCACTGGCAGAATTGCCTGAGATTGTACAATTTGCAATCCGCCAAGGGCCCTTGCTGTAGATGAGAATTCCGCCACCATTTTTATATGCCGAATTACCGCTAATTGTGCAATTCCACACACCCCCGCTCCCAATGTCGGGATATTGGGCACTATTCACCCCCATACATATTCCGCCCCCACCAGCACGACTATAATCAGAATGCGGGTTTAACGCATAGTTGCGCATGATAATGCAGTTTGTCACGATTCCATACTGTAGACAGATGGACCCGCCGCTGGCCGCGTTGGTTGTGTATGACCTGTCCGACCCATTCGTGAGCGTAAAACCAGCCAGCGTAGCCCAGTAATTGCTAAGCGTAAAATGCCGGTTAGTCGTCGCCGCTCCTGGAATGTTGGCGTCTATGATCGTGTTGCTCGGGTCCTGGATCCCGCCCGGCCCCCAACTTCGCAGCGTGAAGGCGTATGCGACGACTATTTGATTCGTGAGGTAATACTTGGCATTGTTGGTCACATACACCGTGTCGCCGTCGCGGGCAACGGCAACGACTTCGAACAGATTGGTGTGGGCCAATCCCCAATTGGTCCACAGCGAGGCTGGCGGTGACGGCTGCTGGCTTGACGTCACCACGTAATAATTAGTCGGCGCCGATGGACAGGGCACGGCCAAGGCCATCGCCAGCCCCAACCCGATCAATATCCGTTGCCAGTATTGAGTTTGCATTGCGTGTTTCATTGTATATTACCTGGTTTATTTTGCACGAATATTCTTGAATTTTTGTAATTTCCAACAATCGCTAATAAAACGCTTGCATATTGAACAGCATTGGCTATAATAAACGCGATAATAGAAAGATCAGTTCTGTTGTAAATACCGGGTTTGTCGATCAAAAAGGAGGATATCCATGAGAAAAGCCATGAAAACGGCCCTTGCTGCCAAACGCGTGACATTCCAGGTCACGGCCAATCCGAAGAGCACGGTGTCGCTCGCAGGCACGTTTAACCAGTGGAATGTCAAGCGGCATCCGATGAAAGACATCAGTGGCACCGGTACCTACACGATCACCCTGATGCTCCCCAAGGGGGAACATGAGTATAAGTTCGTAATCAATGGCAACTGGGTCGTGGATCCTGAATGCCGCAACTGGGTCCGCAACACCTGCGGGACGCTTAACAGCGTTCTCAAGGTGGAATAGCCGAATGGCGTGACTTCTCGGCGGCTCACTAGGGACGGTTCGCCCCACCTATTGCAATTTCTTCGGGAATGGTAGGGCGAGGCGTCTCGCCAAGCCGTCTGAAAACAGCCCTTCCAAGAAAATGACACAGCCCCAGTCATTTTAGAGCATTCCCGTGTTTTGTTCTTGAACCACGGGCCAGAAGAGTGTTTGATCGCAGCATGCAAGCATTGCAACTCTTCACAATCGCCCCCGCGGTTCCCGAAAAAATCCGTTTCCTGGAAGCCCTCGCCCGCAACCTTTGGTGGTCCTGGAACGCCGACGCCACTGAGCTGTTCCGCCGGATCAACCGCGAACTCTGGAAGGAGACCAAGTTCAATCCGGTCCTGTTCCTGAGCCGCGTGGCCCAGGACCAGTTGACGGCGCTGGCCACTGATGAAAGCTTTATGACCCACCTGGGGCGCGTGCGCCAGGCCTTCGAGAAAGAGACCCTGCAACCGGCCGATACGCGCAGCCCGGTGTATGCCCCGGGCGATTGCATCGCCTATTTTTGCGCCGAGTTCGGCGTTCATGAAAGCCTGCCGCTCTTTGCCGGCGGCCTGGGCGCGTTAGCCGGCGACCACTTGAAGGCCGCTTCCAACATGGGGTTACCCCTTGTCGCCGTGGGCCTCCTTTACCGACAGGGCTATTTCCGCCAGTACTTGAACAACGACGGCTGGCAACAGGAAACCTATCCTGAAAATGAAATTCACAATCTCCCCCTGGAACGCGTGCTTAAACCCGACGGCAATCCGCTGACCGTCCATATTCCCGCGCCGGGCCACGCCCTGCATGCGGCCGTCTGGAAAGTTCAGGTAGGCCGCATTCCCATCATCCTGCTCGACTCCAACATCCCGGACAATCCGCCGGACTGGCGCGATGTCACCTGTCAGCTGTACGGCGGCGACCATCGCACGCGCCTGCTGCAGGAGATCCTGCTTGGCATCGGCGGCCTGCGCGCGCTGTATGAAATGGGGCTTGAACCGCAGGTTTGCCATATGAACGAAGGCCACTCCGCGTTCATCAGCCTGGAGCGGCTGGCACGTCTCATGGGCAATGGCCTGGACAAAAAGACGGCCATGGAAATTATCGTGCGCACCAACGTGTTCACGACCCACACCCCCGTGGCCGCCGGCCATGACGAATTTCACGTGGACATGCTCCGTCCGTTTTTCGAGGCGCTGCACGAGTCCCTGCATACAACCGTGGACGACCTGTTGAGCCTGGGCCGCGAGGCGCACGCCGCTGACAGCGCCCCCGTCTCAATGACGGTGCTGGCCCTGCGCCTGTCGCAATACTGCAACGGCGTCAGCCGCCTGCATGGCGCCGTGGCACGCCGTATGTGGATGCACCTGTGGCCCGGCCGGCCGGAGGACGAAATTCCCATCACCTCAATTACCAACGGCGTGCATACACCCTCATGGCTCTCGCCGGAAAACACCTTGCTGTTCAACCGCTACCTCGGCCCCCAATGGCACACCAAGCCCGGGGATGCCGCCATGCTGGAGCGGATCGACCAGATTCCAGACGAGGAACTCTGGCGCGCCCATGAACTCAGCCGTTCCTGCCTGATCCGCGAATGCCGGGAATGGATGACACGCCAAATGCATCGCCGCAATGCCGGCAAGGCCGAATTAGAAGCGGCCAAGTCCGTGCTCGATCCCGCCATCCTGACCATCGGGTTCGCCCGGCGGTTTGCCACCTACAAGCGCGCGGGGCTGTTCCTGCACGATGCGGCACGTTTCGAGGCCCTGTTAACCGGCGAAACACCGATCCAGGTGATCTTCGCCGGCAAGGCCCATCCGCGCGACAACGAGGGCAAGGAAATCATTCGCCAGATCGTGCACTTTTCGCACCGCGCCCAGGTTCGCCACCGGATCATTTTCATCGAAGATTACGACATTGATGTGGCGCGTTTCCTGGTCCAGGGCGTAGACGTGTGGCTCAATACGCCGCGCCGCCTGCTGGAAGCGAGCGGCACCTCCGGCATGAAGGCGGCAATCAACGGCGCACTGAATGTCAGCATCCTGGACGGCTGGTGGGACGAAGCCTACGCGCCCGAGCGCGGTTGGAGTATCGGGCGCCGCGAGGAATACCAGGATGCCGGCTACCAGGATGCCGTGGAAAGCCAGGTTCTCTACAATTTGCTCGAGAGCGAAGTGATTCCATGTTTTTACACGCGGCTTAATGATCCGGCCCAGGCCGGACCGGCACCGTGGGTCAAAATGATGAAGGCCGCCATCAAGATGGCGTTTGTCAGTTTCAGTTCGCACCGCATGGTGCGGGAATACGAGGAGCGATTTTACATTCCGGCCCTTCAGCGGAGCCGCGCGTTACGCGCCGACAACGCGGCCGAGGCACATGCCTTGGTCAAACAACACGCGCGCTTGGCCCGGTTGTGGCCGCAGATTCGCGCCGGACGGCCGGTGGCACAGGCCGAACTGGGACGCCTGCGCATGGGCGATGCCTTTACCGTGACCGTTCCGGTGCGCTTGGGCGAACTGCACCCCGAGGAAGTGGCGGTGGAGCTTTACTACGGCCAGTTGAATATGAAGGGCGCCATCACCGCCGGCCACCGACAGCCAATGACCGCGAGCCGGAAAACGGACGACGGCCTGCCCGAGCTCGGCCAGGGCCAACACATCTTCGAGTGCCGGCTGGAATGCCGGACAACCGGCCGCTACGGCTTTACCGCGCGCATTATGCCCCACGGCGACGCCTGGACGCAAACCCTGCCGGGCTTTCTGACTTGGGCAGAGTGAAAGAAATGCAGAATGTAGAATGCAGAATGCAGAAATAGGAACTGTCAACCGTGGCCAGCACACACAACCCCCGCATTTTGATTGTCACGCCGGAGATTACCTATCTCCCGCACGGCATGGGCAATATGGCCAACTACCTCGTGGCCAAGGCTGGCGGACTGGCCGATGTCTCCGCAGCGCTGGTCAGCGCCCTGTTCGAGGCCGGCGCCGACGTCCACGTGGCCCTGCCGCACTACCGCCAGATGTTCAATTTCAACATCGGTAACCTGATCAGCGACGAACTGCGCGCCTACAAGGCCAAACTGCCGGATGAGCGCATTCACCTGGCCGAAGACCGTATTTTCTATTATCGCGCCAACGTCTATAACTCGCACGAGGAGGAAAACCCCAACCTGGCCCTGGCCTTCCAGCGGGAGGTGATTAACAATATCATCCCGCGCGTCCAGCCGGACTTGATCCACTGCAACGACTGGATGACGGGGCTCATCCCGGCTTTGGCCCGGCGCCTGAAGATTCCCTGCCTCTTCACCGTGCATAATATCCACTCCCTGAAAACCACCCTGGCCCACATTGAGGACAGTGGTATTGACGCCGCCGAGTTCTGGCGCTCCCTGTATTACCAGTGGATGCCGCGCGCCTACGAGGAGAGCCGCGACCGTAATCCGGTGGACTTCCTGATCAGCGGCATTTTTGCCGCGCACTTCATCAACACCGTGAGCCCTACCTTCCTGAACGAACTGACTGAGGGCCGGTTCGATTTCGTGGATGGCGCCCTGCGTCATGAGCTGGCCAACAAGCGCGCCGCAGGTTGTGCCACGGGCATTCTCAATGCGCCCAATCCCTCCTATGACCCCGCAACCGATCCCGCCCTGCCCTGCCACTACGGCGCGGAAGACTGTTTGCGCGGCAAGCTCAAGGCCAAGCACGCACTCCAAAAGCAGGTTGGGCTGACGCGAGCCGACGGTGCGCCGCTCTTTTTCTGGCCGTCGCGGCTGGACCCGGCCCAGAAAGGCTGTCAACTCCTGGCCGACATACTCTATGCGGTGGTGAATCAGTATCGGCGCGAGGGCTTGCAGATTGTCTTCGTGGCCAACGGTTCTTTCCAGACCCATTTCCACGACATCGTCCGCCGGCACGGCCTGCAGGCGCACGTGGCGGTCTGCAACTTCAGCGAAAGCCTGTCGCGCCTGGCCTACGCGGCCTCCGATTTCGTGCTCATGCCGTCCCGGTTCGAGCCCTGCGGTTTGCCGCAGATGATCAGTTGTAAATACGGAAGCCTGCCGGTGGCGCACGATACGGGCGGCATTCACGACACGATTACGCCGCTGGATATCGAGCGCAACACCGGCAACGGATTTCTGTTCCAGGATTACGACAGCCGGGCCCTGAGCTGGGGCCTGGATCAGGCCATGGCGTTTTTCCGCCAACCGGAGGACGTGCGCATGCGGCAAATCGGCCGGATTATGCGCGACAGCGCCGAACGCTTCACGCACGCCGTCACGGCCAAGGGTTATCTCCGGCTTTACGAAACCATGCTGGACCGCCCGATGATCAAGGGATAAGGACGGACGGCAGACGCCAGACGACAGACGCCGGACCGGAAAAGAGAAACGCTGAAAGCACGTGGAGCGTGCAGAATAAAATTATAAGAGTTGCCATGGCTACAAAACCTAAACGCCGAAAGGCCACTTGTCTTCCTCCAGCAGTCGCTCAACGCTCAACGCTCAACGCTCAACGCTTAGTTCAGGACGATCCCTACCTAACGCCCTATGCCGATTCGATCGCGCGGCGGGCTCAGTTGACCAGGGATATGCAGGCGCGCCTGACGGGCGGAAAAATGACGTTGGCCGATTTCGCCGCCGGCCATGAGTATTTTGGCCTGCAACCGCAGGGTGGCCTGCACCGGCTGGGTGAGGAATGGATCCTGCGCGAGTGGGCGCCCAACGCCACGGCCATCACGTTGATCGGTGCATTCTCGCAGTGGCGCGAGGACCCGGCCCTGGCCCTGCGTCGCCTGAACGACGAAGGTGTGTGGGAACTGCGCTTGAGCGCCGCGGCCCTGAAGCACGGCGATCTCTATCGCCTGCGGATGCACTGGCGCGGCGGCAGCGGCGACCGCATGAGCGCCTATGCCCGGCGCGTGGTCCAGGACGAGCACTCCAAGATTTTCAACGCCCAGGTCTGGGCGCCGGCCGCGCCTTACCTCTGGCAACACACGTTCCGGCGACCACACGCCGCGCCGCTGATTTACGAGGCGCACGTCGGCATGGCCCAGGAAGATGGTAAAGTCGGGACATATCGGGAGTTCAAGGAAAGAATTTTGCCCCGCATCGTGGCGGCGGGCTACAACACGATCCAGCTCATGGCCGTTCAGGAACATCCCTATTACGGTTCGTTTGGCTACCACGTAACCAATTATTTCGCCGCTTCGTCCCGCTTCGGCACGCCGGAGGAATTGAAAGACCTCGTGGATACGGCCCACGCGGCGGGTCTCGCGGTCATCATGGATTTGATTCATTCCCACGCGGCGCGCAACGAGGTGGAGGGCTTGAGCCGGTTCGACGGCACGCTCTTCCAATTCTTCCACGAAGGCCCGCGCGGGGTGCACGAACTCTGGGATTCACGCTGTTTCGACTACGGCAAACCCCAGGTCCTGCACTTCCTGCTCTCCAACTGCCGATTCTGGCTGGATGAGTACCGGTTTGACGGCTTCCGGTTCGACGGCATCACCAGCATGCTCTACCGGCATCATGGACTCGGCAAGGCGTTCACTTCCTACGCCGATTATTTCAATGACGGCGTGGACGAACAGGCCGTTGTCTATTTGACCCTGGCCAACGAGGTTATTCACGCCGTGCGCCCCGACGCCCTGACCGTGGCGGAGGATATGAGCGGCATGCCGGGCCTGGCTGCACCCGTTGAGCACGGCGGCATGGGCTTTGACTGCCGACTGGCTATGGGCATTCCGGATTACTGGATCAAGCTCACCAAGGACACCCAAGATGAGAACTGGCCCATGAAAACCCTGTGGCACGAACTCACCAACCGCCGCCGCGACGAACGCACCATCAGTTACGCCGAATCGCACGACCAGGCCCTGGTGGGCGACCAGACCCTCATCTTCCGCCTGATCGAGCGCGAAATGTACGATCACATGGCTATCAGCGCGCGCACCCTGCGGGTGGACCGCGGACTGGCCTTGCACAAGATGATCCGGCTGGCCACGCTGGCCACGGCAGGCTACGGGTATCTCACTTTCATGGGCAACGAGTTTGGCCACCCGGAATGGATTGATTTCCCGCGCGAAGGCAACAACTGGTCCTACCATTACGCCCGGCGCCAGTGGCGCCTGCGGGATGATCCGAACTTGGTCTATCATTTCCTGGCCGATTTCGACAAGGCCATGATCGAGCTGACGCGGCTCACCCGCCTGCTGGACGATCCCGACGTGCGCCTGCGCGTTGAACATGGCGACGACAAGGTGCTGGGCTTCGAACGCGCTGGTCTTTTGTTCCTGTTCAACTTCCATCCGGCGAAGTCTTATACCGACTATCCCGTGGAGACCACGCCGGGCGAGTACCGGCTGATCCTGGACAGCGATGCGCCGTTCTTCGGCGGCCACAGCCGCCTGGCGCCCAACCAGACTTATGTCTCGGCGCCCGACGCCACCGGGCGCACTCTGCTCACCGCCTATCTGCCTTCCCGCACCGCGTTGGTTTTGCAGAAGAACAGATAGTATTTCATATAATATCCGGATAGGAGGATAACAGCATGCTCCAATTTACCGTGAACGCCAAACGCTGCACGCATTGCGGATTGTGCGCCGCCGACTGCCCCGCGCGCATCATCACACAGGAAGGCCAAGTCCCGCCGTTCATCAGTCCGGATAAGGAGCCGCTTTGCCTGCAGTGCCAGCATTGTCTGGCCGTCTGTCCCACGGCGGCCATCTCCATCCTGGGACGAAATCCGGACAACAGCCTTCCACTCGCCAGCGATAGTTTCCCCCGGTTTGACCAAATGGCCCGGTTTATCCGCGGACGGCGCAGTGTCCGGCAGTACAAGGATGAAAATGTGGACCCGGCCTTGATCGATCAATTGCTGGCCACGCTGGCCAATGGCCCCACGGGCGTCAACAACCGCAAGCTGACCTTTACCGTTATTGACGATAAAGCCGTCATGCAGCGGTTGCGGGAGAAAGTCCTGGCAGCATTGGCGGCGGCCAACAAGGCCGGCCGTATTCCTGAACGGTTAAAATACTTGCAGGAGGCCCCGCCAGCCTACTATGAACACAAGGTGGACATAATTTTCCGCGGTGCGCCGCATGCCTTGGTGGTCTCGGCGTTATCCGATGCCCCCTGTCCCGGGGAGGATGTCGCCTTGACGCTGGCCTATTTTGAACTCCTGGCGCAGAGCGCCCGGCTCGGCACGGTCTGGTGGGGTATGCTTAAGATGACCCTCGAGACCCTTCCCGACCTCAAGGGGCTGTTCGGCCTGCCACCACGCCACCGTTATTATTATGGCATGCTTTTCGGTATCCCCGCCATTCGCTATCCCCGCACGGTCCAGCGCGATGACGCCGCCATCGTCAAGCGGGTGTTGTTATAATAAAATTAAGCCTTATAATGTAAGGTACCTTTTGCAATCGTTTTTACCCTCAAGCGGACACCGCCTCCGGCGGAAACCGTGGAAACAACCATGATGACAGGCTTTTTTGTCACAAATTCAGGAGCACACTCATGAAGCATCGTTTATTTTTCACCGTTGTTGTCGGTTTGTGGTGTGGTTGGACTGCTGCCTTGGCCGCCGATCCGGCGGCAATCCTCACGTTCGCCGCGATTACCGACATTCAATACGCCGACAGGGACACTATCGTTCTCGACACACGCTTTTACCGCAATTCACCCGCTAAACTCGCTTGGTGCGCGGAAGAAATCAACCGCCAACAGCCGGCGTTCATCATCCAGCTTGGAGATCTTACCGATAGCCGAAAGTCGACGGATGTCGCAACGATCACAACGGCCATGAAATGCATCACCGTGCCGTGGCGGCATGTGCTTGGCAACCACGACGCCGGCACCGGCAATCGTGACGACCATACTGCCGGGTGTAAACTGCTGACCGACGCATTGGGCTTCAAGGAATTTTATTATACGTTCGCCCTGACCAATGCCCCCGGCTGGAGCTTCGTGGTGCTCGACGGCACCGAAGCGGGCTATGGGGCGATCGGCGCGGAACAGCTCAATTGGTTCCGCGGCGTACTGAAGCAGGCCCAAGCCAGGGACGAACGCGTCATCTGCTTCTGCCATTTCCCTCTGATCAATGAGGCCTCGCCGCGCAAACATATCATGGCCAAGCCGGAGCCGATTCTGGAAGCGCTGGACAATGCCGGTTGCGTGGTGGCCTGGATCTGCGGGCACGATCACTCGGGCGGTTACGCCCTCCGCAATGGCGTACATCACCTGACATTGCAGGGGACCGTCGAAACCAAGGACGAGCCCGCCTTCGCCATCATCCGCATATTCCCCGACCACTTATCGGTCACCGGTTTTGGCCGCGTACCTTCCCGCGAACTGCCGCTCGCGCCCGCCGTGGCACTCCGCCCAGCGGCCTAATCTGAAAATTCATGAACGATCATGAATAATTCTTATGGCTTCCCGTTACCTAGCCGGCTGGTACTCCGGGCCGCCGAAGGGACCCCAGACTACTAATCGGTAACCTTGGAGTGAGGGGAAAAATTCCCAGAGACCGGTGTCCTGGTGATATACTGTTGGGTCAGCCAGTCCATCGCCGTCATAATCCTCCGGAACCGGCAGGCCCCCTATAGTGACCAGAACAGCATCGCGCCATGTATAGACTCCCTGCGTAGCCAGCGAACCGGACAGCAACATTTGCCAATAAGCCATGCCGGGCGCATACACGGCTGGATCGGTCTTGCCGTCGCCATCGTAATCGGCCGTGGCCGGCAGATAACCGGATCCGCCGAACGTCCAGGTCGCAAGCTGATACCCGATGCTGGAGAAGCTGATTATCCATAGGCCGGTTGTCCGGTTATAAACCGCCGGATCAGCCAAACCGTCGCCGTCGTAATCCGCCACCACCGGCTGAAATCCTGTCTCTCCGAGGGATGAAGGACAAGGAGCATATTGTCGTGATGAAGCCAGCACCTGCCAGTAGCCATCCGCTTCGCGATACACGCCTGGATCGGTTTTGGCATCTCCGTCAAAATCGCATTGCGCGGCCGTGAACTCCGGACCACCAAGCCAGCATTCACTCACCAGGCCGCTGGATGTGAATTTTGCCAGCCAACGCCCGCTTGAACGCTCATAAAGCGTCCTATCGGCGATCCCATCGCCGTCGTAATCGCCCGATACCGGCGTCCAACCGGCTAAACCTGTTTCCACAACCAGCCCTTCTTGATAATCATAGCTCGAGAGCGCTACCAACCATAGACCGTCAGAACCGCGATAGATGGCGACATCGGCCTTGCCGTCGCCATCATAGTCCGCCGCCACTCCCCGCCAGGACGCCCGTAACGCGTAAGCATTGCCGCCATCCGCTCCACGGGTCACCGCCACGAAAACGGCGCTGGTTGGCGCAACCAGGATACGGCCCGCCACCGGTTGGATGGTTGCCATCAAACTGAAATCGGCATTCAGCACACGTAGTTGCGGCATGGGCGTGCCCGTCAGATTGAGTTCCAGCCAGCCGCTTCCCGACCGCGGAATGCAATACCATCCGATCGCATCTCCAGTCAGGACGGCATTGGTACCACCCGGCGCCGTCAACACGGGAATATTGTCAACGGGACGATAATGACTGCCCATAAACCGCAGCCACTCTTCGCCGTTGGTGCTGACCACCTTGAGTGTGCCGGCATCGTTGCGCCCGGCGATAAACGGCAACGCCAGATTGTCGTTCGTGGGCGCGAGCGCAACATTATTGAAAAACAGGAAGCCGTTTGAACCCGATAGATCCACAGGTTTTACAGCGTCCATCGCCCAATCAAAATCGAATGGACTGAGATCCGCATTGATCCAGGCCGAGACCGTTCGATTCGACCATGCCGCCGACACCGGCGAGGTGGTAATGCGTTCGCCGATCATCTCGGTATTCCAGTATTGGCCCTTGTTGTTTTTTGACATTAGCAGCAAATGATCCTGGACATTACTGAAGGCAACCTGACCATTGGTATTACCCGCATTCCAGAACCAGCCGTTTACATGCGGCAATAAATTGGTATAGACAGTAGCGGTGGGGTCGAATACATTCAGGTATAATGTCAGGTAGCCGTTATTGGTTGTAACGCGGATCAGCCCCAACTGGCGCGCATAGAAACCCGTTATTTGTTCCAAAGGCAAAGGCGGGGTATTCGTCACCGGACTGTCGGGAAACGGGGCAGCGTTAGTCGGCAAGGCTATTGTAAATTTATCGCGCAACGCCAGCATCAGCGCCTGCTGGGCAACGTTCTGGGCTAGACTGCCGCCATTGCACAGGACGGCCACACCCAGGCCGCGCTCCGGCATAATCTCAAGATGGCTGTGAAAATAAGCTGTGTCCCCGCCCTTGAAGCAGGCCTGGCCCGCATACTCCAGCTTGGGGTCGGCCACGTTGTCCCAGCCCAGGCCATTACGGGTGTCGCGATTCGACGAAGCCACGGCTATATTCGTACCCTGGAAAGTCAGCATGGTCGCCAGGGCATTGGTGCTCATGAAGCGCTGGCCCTGGATCACACCGCCGCCCAACAGCATCTCGATCGCCCGCCCCATATCGTTGGCTGAGGAACACATTCCGCCGCTGGCGTGGACGTTAACAATATCGTCGGGATACGCGTTGGTGCCGAGCATCGAGCGGGCCAGTTTGCCATTGAACTGGTTCGTAATCAAAAAAAATCCGGTATTAGTCATTCCCAGTGGCTCAAAAACATCGGCGTCCACTTGCGCCACAAACGTCGTGCCGCTGAGCGCCGCTATCACGCTCTCCATGAGCGTGAACCCGTTGTTGTTATAAGTGTCCGAAAAGTTCGGGGGATAAACCGGGTATTCATCCGCCAGGCCCTCCAGCACTTCCACCCCGAAGCGCAGATCGGGAACCGTCGTCTGGGCATAAGGGAGATAATCGCCCGGCAATCCACTCTGATGATTCATTAACAGGCGCGGCGTGATGACGGCGGCGCCGGGAAAGCGGGAATGGAAGGCAAACGTCGGTACATAGTTGGTCACCGGGAGATCCAAGGACAATTGACCCCGATCTATCTGACGCATGGCGGCCAGGGCAGTGAAGGTTTTCGAGACGCTGCAGATGCCGTACACGGTATCCGCGTCGGCGGCTCGTCCGGCGATCGGATCCGCCAGACCGAAGCCCGTGGCCCACACGACCTGGTTGCTGTCCACCAGGACCAACGCCAGGCTGGAGGCACCGGTCGTCTGAAGTTGATTGGTAATATAGGACGATAGGTCCCGCATCGTGGCGCTATAATCCGTGGCAAACCCCGACAAGGTGGCCGCCATCCAAAGCGCCAACCCGCAGAACGCCAATTTTATTTTGTTTTGCATGATACTCCTTTTATTTCATATCTCCAGTAAGAACTGTTAACTTGCGTAACAGCAACTTATCGGGCGTAGCGCTGCGCGAAGCCCGATGCCACCGTGGCTCGAATTCGGTTTCCCGACCGAAGTGTCGGGATTCGGGAAAGCAAGGCAAGCTTGGGCCGACTGTAGGTGCGCTACGCGAAGCATCGGACTCGTGTCCATGCAAGCGGAGCAAACCCGCAGGCGGCTCAAGATCGCCGACGCTTTTCCCGAACCAAATTCGAGGCACTGCCATAAGAAAGGCATACCTGCACAGTCCGCGTTAGGACTAAAGCCCCGCGAACCGTTCGCCGACCTTGGCACATGCCAGCCACTGACTATACTCCGCGACCCGCGGATCGCCCTCGGGCGGCGACCAGGGGGCAAATACATTGGTCTGGGCAGAACTATACGGACCGCGTTTACACTCGAAAAACGCGGCATCCTCTTCCAGTGCCATCCAGGTATGCCAGGCCTCGGGCGGAATTTCCAGGCCGATGGTCTGGCCGCCGCTCGCCAGCTCAACCCGCTCCCTCAGGGAGCCATCGTCATTCAGCAGGACGACCTGCATGCGGCCTTGGACGGCAACGGCAAACTCCCACTTGTTTTCCTGCGCGTGCCGATGCGGCCGGATATAGGTTCCCTTTTTCATGACCACGACCAGCCGCTGAATGGGGTCATCCAGGCTCTCGTGAAAATTATGATTTGTGCGCTTGCGCGGGGCCGCCGCCGCTTTCTGGCCCAGTTCCTGGATCAGCCGGGCAGTTAATTTTTTACCGGTCGTTATGCTCATCCAACACACCTCCTTTGCAAAGAATAATTATTGATGCTGGGCGTGAGGATAATGTTGTCAAAGTAAATGTTAATCTCGTGATCCGGAACGGCCTGAATTTCGGAAGGCAGCACCAGCCGCAACTTCTGTGGAAGATTTGTTGCTGGGTTTATTTCCGCGCCCTGCGCCCCTTCCACGGCACAAGCCGTGACAGCGGCCATCCTCAACTGCCGTAATATTTTCACGCTTCAAATCTCCCGGTTAATTCGCAAAAGGAGCAAAACCCCGCCTTTCTTTGTTTTAACAGCGCCATAAGTTTGTCAAGTTCCGGGGCCGGAGTTGACAAAAGATATTTTAGGAAACCATTTTTAAGTAATGCCGGCTAACATCAAGGATGCCGCCGCTGCGAGCATAGAAATCATCATCAAGTTTAAAAAGGCCCTGAAGAGTATGCGTCCAGGGGGCATCAAAGCAGGGATGATAAGAGCGCATTAATTCCCAATCGCGGTAATTCTGATGGCCGTTTGTTTCCAGCACGCCGATTTTCAGCCCCGGAAGCGGGGCGAGCCGCGCGGCCACATTCTTGTTCCAGTCAACGAGAATCGGGTTGACGGTCAAATCGGCGCAGAAACACGGCACTCCTTTTTCGTGCGCCTTTTTTGCAATGCGCAAGCTCATACTCATGGTTTTGGCGATCGGCTTAAGCGCAATGGCGCTATAGCCCAGTTCAATCCGTTCAATTGCGTCCTTCTCGGAGTGCGCGCTTTCATCGGCCGCGAGCCGGACGGGAACATCATGAACGTCAATTTTGTATTCCTCCGGGAAAGGCTCCTCAATTATCATAATCCGTTCACGCGCACCGATTTTTTCGGCATGATCAATCAGGCGCATCAGCCGCTCCTTGCTGTCGTATCTGCCGTTAGCATCCAGATAATATGGGATATGGCCGCTGGCAGTATGGGTGATGGCCCGGTCCTTTATCGCTGCATGGATTGAAGACAGCCGCTGTTTATCCCATGCCAGCATTTTTTCCTGGTCGCCATCCTTGTCCGGATCGGCGCCGATTTTTACTTTAAGGAAAAAGCAGCCTTCATCCACCGCCTGGATGATTTTTTCGAGCCCAACACCGTAGGACATCAACGGAATGCTGGCGAGTTCCCGATGCCTGCAGGCAAGAGCAGGCCGGCAATCGGCGGGAATCATACCGTCAAAGTTGGTAATTTTATTTTCGTGGCAATATAATTGCCAGGCGGCATTATCCACGGAAACGAGCGCATTAAGGGCAAATGTCAAGCGCAGATCTTTATTGCCGGTTATCTTTTGGCCGTATTCATAAGTGGCGGGCAGGAGTTTATCAAGCAGATCCAAGGGCGTTTCAAAGCTTGTTTCGGCGGCCCGCTGGAGGGCAAATTGCGTCATCTTATACATCATGGCGTTGCCTTCGGCCTCGGAATGTTTGGCAAACACCGCGGCATCGGACCAAAGCACACCTTGTCCGCCAAGTCCCAGTCCAAGAAAGCCGTTTACGCTTTCCATAAGCGCGACTACCTGCCATCCTTCAGTTACATAGCCCCCCTTGAATCCGAACGGCGCCACTAAAATATTACGTTCGAAACTGCTCTTAACACGTTTAATCTTTATCAATTTAAACCTCCACTATACGTTTCTCGGCGGAACTCTTAAGCGCGGCAAAGGCAATTTTGGTGGCAAGCACGGCATCATCAATCCCGCATACCCGCGGACCAGTGCCGCGAATTTCATCCACGAAGGCGTCAATCGCCCGCGCATGGCCTTTATCCGGTTCGGCCGTGAACTGAAGCAACGGATCGCCTTTTGCGACAGCCTCCCGGCAGGCCGTGTTTTTCTTGGCCAGCCAGCCGTATAGTCCGCCTTCCGTGCCGACATTCGGATGCCGATCGCCAAGCATTGGGAAAACCTGGCGCGGCACGGCGTCGGCAATTCCCGCTGTCCGGATTTCCAGCATATGATCAAGCACCACCATGCCGCCATTGCCCATGACTTCATACAATTCCTTGGGATACCCGAACGTGCCGTTGGCACTATCCATAATCGTGGCAATTTCGCCGGTTTTATAGCGGATTATCACGGCGCTGGTCATCATGCCGGTTTCAACGGCAACAACTTCGGCCGGCTCGGCCGCCATAAACCAGTTGCACAAGTCATAAAAGTGCGTGAACTCAAAAAGCAGCGGACCTTGCGAAGACTGTTTATTATTAAACACCCATTTTTTCCAACTGTACCAATCGTCATTGATGCGCACATTCATTGCCGCCACACCATCCTCCTTCAGCTTTAACCGGGCCGATCCTTCACGCTCCCAGCGCCAGGGACAGGACTGGGGATGGGTCATGTGCGCACGGAAAATGCGATGGGCCTCAATCGCCGCCGGCGAGCTGCGCCGGTTATGGCCGACGCAAAACAGTATGCCGGATTCTTTAATAATTTTTTGGATTTGCAGCAGCTCAGTCATATTGTCGGCCAGCGGCTTTTCAACATAAACAGGCTTGCCAGCCCGAGCAGCCTCGCTAATAACCGGCAGGCGCACATTTTGGGTGGTTGCCAGACAGATGGCCTCCACTTCCGGATCATGGATGACAGCTTTAAAATCCTTGGATGTATGCTTGACGCCCCATTTTTGACGGCACTCATCCAAGGCAGCATCCGAAAGATCGCAACAGGTATGCAGCGCGGCTTTGGCAGAACGGGCGATATTGGGAATATGTTGGCTCCTGGCAAGCATCCCGCATCCAATCACGGCAAAATTAAGCTTGTTTCCGGTTGTCATGTTTTTTCTCCTGTTTTTAGGTTAGTTGCCAAATCACATACGTCCAAATTAGAAATTGAATAAGCCTAGTCCTATTTTTATCATGGTTTTGGATTGACGAACGAAACCATAATAAACATCAGGGAAAAGGCTTCTATGCATGAACATACTGTGATTGGGTAAATGATACAAATGTTTTCGAGATTTGAATTTCAGAAAGCGGTTAAAGAGGTTTGGACAGAATATCGCCCTGCGCTCATTTTTCCGGCCAGCATGCCGCAGGCAGCGGAAATATCCTGACCGCCGCTGTAGCGGCGGGCCACGGGTGCCTTAAGCGTGGCCCGCAAAACGTCGCGGAAAGCGGCCAGTTCCTCCGGTGAGGGTGGATGGAACCGGCCGGTGGGATCGTTCACGTCAATCAGGTCGAGCTTGATCGGCAGGCCCTGGGTCAGGTCGGCCAGTTGCCGGACGTCCTGAGCGCGCGTATTGATGCCCGCCAGCATGGTCCAGGCCAAGGTGACACGCCGGCCCGTGGCGGCATGATATTCGCGTAACGCCGGCATGAGATCCACCAGCGGGTGCGCCTGCTCTACGGGCATCAACGTACGCCGCAGGCTTGGATCCGCGCTGGTCAGCGAGACGACCAACCGGTAGGAATGCCCTCCCGCCGTAAACCGGCGGATGCCGGGTATGATGCCGACGGTGGAAATCGTAATGGCTTTGCCGGCAATGGCCAGTCCACAGGGTTCGGACAGGATGCGCGCCGCCTGGATCACGGCATCGTAGTTAAGCATCGGCTCGCCCATGCCCATGAACACCACTCCACGCACCGGATGCGGGGAATCAGCCCTGATTTTGGCTACCTGATCCACAATTTCCCAAGCCGCCAGATTACGGCGAAACCCCATCCGACCGGTGGCACAGAACACGCACCCTAGCGCACAACCCACCTGGCAACTGACGCATACAATGCACTTGGTATCGTTTGGCCGATGCAGGAGTGGAATACTGACGGCCTCGAATACGTCCGGACCATCGCCGCTAAACAGGTACTTGGCGAATCCGTCCTGCGGCGAAACGACTTTACTGAGCAACGCCAGATGCGGAATGACCGTCGCCTGGCGGACTTGTTCCAGCAACCGGACCGAGAGTCCTGGCTTTGTTTCCGGCAATGTGCCATGCCGAATGACCGCCACTTGGATCTGCCGCGCCATGCGCGGGGTTACGCCCATGGGCGCCAGGCGGGCCTGGAGCTGGTCGGACGTCAGGTTTTTAAAAATGATCGGCATATAACGCGCGGATGATGGTTTTCGCCATAGGCGGACAATCTTTGTAGGAGGGGCGCTATGCGCCGCGACCGTCGCCGTACATAGTACGCCTCCCACATGAAAGTTGCTAAAGACCTAATTCTCAAGGGCGTCGAGAATTTCCTGGCGCTGCGTTTCCAGATCGGCCAGGGCTTGGCGCCAGAACGGCGGGGCGCCCCAGTTCGGCGCCAGGCGGGCAAAACCACCATCGGCTTTCTGCCGCGCGCACCAGGCGGTGTAATGGATAAACCGCATGGCGCGCAGGGGCTCGATAAGTCGCAGGGTCGCGCGGGGAAACGCCAGAAAAGTTTCATAGCCCTCCAGCAGGAGCGCCAATTCGGTCCTGGCGCGGGAAAGCCGGTCCGGCAGGATCAGCCACAGGTCCTGCACGGCCGGGCCGACGGCCATATCGTCAAAATCCAGAAGGTGATAGCCTTCGCCCGGCCGATGCAAGATATTGCCGCGATGACAATCGGCGTGCAGGCGCAGTGTCGCCACGTCTTCAAACAGCGGCGCAATCAGGTCAATGAGTTCCAAACCGGCCGTCTCATAAGTGTCCCGATATTGTGCCGACACCGTGCCGGAATCCAGGATATAACGGAGATGGCCGAGCATGGACTGGCGCGGATGAAGCTGGATGCGGTCGCGCGGTGTCCGGCTGGCGCCGACCGTATGCATGCGCGCAATCAACCGGCCAAGTTGGGACCACGCGCCGGCATCGGGTTCTTCCAAAGGCCGCCCGCCTTTTTTGGGAAAGAGCGCAAACCAGGTCCCCGCCAGGGAATGCAGCCGCGTGCCGCTATGATCGGCCAGCGGCGCCACCACGGGCACCTCCGCCTCCTCCAGTTCCTGCAGAAAATCGAGTTCGTCCTGAAGTGCCGCGCGGCTCCAACGGCCCGGACGGTAAAACTTGGCGATGACATAGCCCCCGTCGGCGAGACCGACTTCATACACGCGATTTATGTAGCTGTTCAAAGGGCGACAGAGGTTGGTGCACCGCGCGCCCAGCACACCTTCGACGGCATTGATAACCGTATCCGGCAACAAGGCGCTGAAATCCGGCGCCACGTCCGGTTTGTGAGTCTGTGATGTCGTGGAATCTGGCATGTCGGAACCATAGCGCACTCCGCGGCCGGAAGCCAGAATCGAACGCGGTTTTTCCATGGGGCAGATCAGGCTTTTCACCGGCAAACTTGCCGCCCCTTTTCAAGTGGACAATCCGATTCGATATCTTCTATGATGCTTGAATACAAATGGTAGAGGTCTGATAATAATCGGGAAACAATGAATGGAGGTAGCAGATGCCTATTATAGTGTTATTGGTAATCGTGGCGGTTGTCCTGTTCCTGATGGGGATCCGGATTGTGCGGCCGACGCATCGCGGGCTCATCGAACGGCTGGGGCGCTACCAGCGCTTTGCAAACCCGGGGTTCCACTGGATCATTCCGGTCATTGACCGCATGTTCCAGGTGGACATCACCGAGCGCATGATTGACGCCGAACCGCAGGAGATCATCACCAATGACAACTTGAACGCCAAGGTGGATGCGCAGGTTTATTTCAAAGTCCGCGAGGACGAGGAAAGCGTCAAGGATTCCCAGTACAAGGTCTTCAATTATTCCTACCAGATCGTCAATCTGGCGCGCACCACGCTGCGTAACATCATCGGCACGCTGACCCTGCGCTCCGCCAACAGCGAACGGGGTAAAATCAATGACGCCCTGCATGCCACGCTGAAGACCGAAACGGTCCATTGGGGCATCGAAATCGTGAGGACGGAATTGAAGGAGATTGACCCACCGCATGACGTGCAGGAAACCATGAACAAGGTGGTCAAGGCAGAGAACGAGAAAATCGCCGCGATTGATTTCGCCACCGCCACCGAAACGGTCGCCGACGGCGAGCGGCGCGCCTCGATCAAGAAGGCCGAAGGACAGCGGCAGTCCAAGATCCTGTCCGCGGAAGGCGATGCCGAGGCCATCCGGCTCGTGAACGAGGCCGCGGAGAAATACTTTATCGGCAATGCCCAACTGCTCCGTAAACTGCAGGCCATGGAAACCGCCCTGGAACATAATGCCAAGATCGTGGTGCCCATCGGCGCCGATCTCGTCAACGTGATCGGCGAAATGGCCGGCATCGTGCCCCTCGTAAAAGACAAGGCCAAGCTGACCATGCCGTCTGCTCATGGACTGGGGGGAAACCAGCAGTAAGTCGCCATTGAACGCGGCAAATCAGCGGCGCGGTTTACCGCGTACGCTGGATTTGTCTTGTCTGGAAATATTCAGGGATTCCAGAGCCTCGGCGTCGGCCAAGTCCTTGGTTCGTCCTGACGCTTTCTTGTTTCGGATGAGATCACCGATGGATGGAATACGGACCTGCAGGCCTTCGATATTGATCTCGACAGAGCGTGCGAATACCTCTTCAAACTGGAGCCCGGATGCCCCGGTTGCGATGGTCTCTTTTCCTCAGAGGGCAAGCACGAGACGAAGCCCTTCGTCTATCAGACCTAATGTGCGAGCGTCCAGCAATTTGACTCTGTCGGTCAGGAATCGCTTGTCAACCGTGATTACTTGCGACACGTTCACAACAGATTCCTTCGGGAGGCCTGATGCGCGAGATTTAAGCGTGACGTTGCCCGGAGCCATGGCCAAACTGAGATTGGAGGTGATGACGACCACAACCACGGTGTGAATCCGACTGCTGTTGAATTCGTCGGCCTGCACGATCAGTACGGGACGACGGTAACCCGGCCCTGATCCTTCAGGCTCCGGTAACGATGCCCACCAAACTTCGCCGCGTCGCATTACCACTGCTCCTTCGGAATTGAACGGCTTTGAATGGTTTTTAACACCTGATCGACCGTTGAGTCTGAGGCGGTGTACACGCGGTTGAGCCGTTCGGTTACGTCGTCGCTCCGCCGGAGCGCAAGGAAGTCCTTGAGCGCTTGAGTAAACAATGCGCTGCGTGATAGTTTGCGCTGTCGCGCAAAATGATCCGCTGTTCGAAACACGGCGTCAGGTATAGATACGGCTGTTTTCATGGTTATATGGTATTACCATGGTCATACCGCTGTCAATGTTATTTCTTTAATGATTTTCCGTCGAACGTTGCCGTTCTCGGGCGGCAAAGCCGTACCGAGGAACGGCGTGTTAGGCTTTCGTCTTTCGCATTACACCCACCCCCCGCCAATTATACCGATACCGCTCTCATAAAACCGGTCGCTGAAGGGTATTTTCTTCCTGTTGTATTCCTCCACCATGCGCGTTGCCCGGTTCTTTACCTCTTCCCAATTCACGCCCGAAATCTCAGTCGTCGACAAAGCGAATGCCTCC
>JAPLSY010000017.1 GCA_026398415.1 Kiritimatiellota bacterium
CGAACCAATACGGCCAGTGATTTAATCGTGCGCGCCCTGCGGGATGAAATCATCCGCGGCACCAGTCTCTCGGATGCCATGGCCCAGTTCAAGGAGACGTTCCCGACCCTGTACGTCAGCCTGATCCGCGCGGGGGAAGCCAGCGGCAACGTGTCGGAAGTCATGGCGCGGATTATCAAGCATTATGAGCGTATCCAGGAGGTCAAGGAAAAGGTCCTCATGGCCCTGGTGTATCCGTGCATTGTGATGGTAGTCGGCATAGGCACCCTGATTTTTGCCATGACGTTTGTGATTCCGCGCTTTACGCTGATTTTCAAGGATATGGGCAGTACCCTGCCGGTGCCGACGCGTATCCTGATCGGGATCAGCACGGTCATGATTCATTACGGCTGGTTGATCGTGATCGTGCTGGTTGGGGCGGTGGTCATGTTCCGCCGTTACCTGCGCACGGAAATCGGGCGGGTCTGGTGGCACGGGCTGCAACTGCGCGTGCCTTTGATCCGTGACATTATCACTTCCAGTGCGTTTGCCCAGTTTGCCCGCACGCTGGGCATGCTGATCGCCAACGGTGTGCCCGTGCTGGATGCACTGGCCATCGGCGAGCGCACCGTGCAGAATTCGGTGCTGGCCGCCGAAATCCGCAATGCCCGGGATCGCGTGACCGATGGCACGACCATCTCGGGCCCGCTGGCGGCCGGCAAGGTGTTTCCACCCATGCTTACCGACATGCTGGCCATCGGCGAAGAGACCGGCGACATGAGCGGGGCGCTCGCGCATATTGCCCGGCGTTATGAGGCCAACCTGGATCGTAGTGTCAAGATTTTCACCACCGTGCTGGAGCCGATTATGATCGTGCTGATTGCAATCATGGTCGGGTTTGTGGCCATCAGCATTTTACTCGCGGTCTTTGATTTGACCAGCGGCCTGCGGGCGTAGCGCGAAGCGCGCGGCAGACGCCAGATAACGGATGACGGACCGGATAAGACAGAAGACAGAATTCTGAATTCTGGCTCCTGAGTAGTTGATAATTCATCACACGAAAGGAAACGTATCATGAATGCCATTAATAAATATGAATCGCGCATCCCTTCGGGGTTCACGCTGATTGAAGTTCTGCTGGTGGTGGTCATCATCGGCATTCTGGCGGCGGTGGTGGTGCCGCGCTTGTCGGGGCGCGTGGGGCAGTCGCAGATCTCGGCCGCCAAGAGCAGTATTGCCAGCATCAGCCTGGCGCTGGACCTATACGAAACCGACAACGGCAATTTCCCGGCAAGCATACAGTCCCTGCTTACCAAGGGCAGTGAGCAGAACTGGCGCGGGCCGTACCTGAAAAAAGGGGAAATACCGCTTGATCCCTGGGGCCACGAGTTCGTCTATACGCTCAAGGAAAACGGGTATGAGATCAAGTCCTATGGGGCCAACGGCACGGATGGCGGCGGCGACGACATCACCAACTAAATAAAATGCAGAATGCAGAATGAAGAATGCAGAAACATTTCGGGTTCAGGAATTTAATGTTTTGCAAAAAGCATGTCATTCTGCCATAGGATCCGCCTTCGGCGGAAAACATTCTGCATTCTGCATTTTGCATTCTGCATTTACGCTCATCGAGGTGCTCCTGGTCATCGTGGTGATGGGCATTGCCGCAGCGATTGCCATGCCGTCCTTTGTGCGTTCCATCCAGGGTCAGCGCTTGAGCACGGCCGCGCGGACGCTGTCGACCGTCGCGCGCTATGCCCGGAGCATGGCTGTGCTGAAGCAGAGTGACTTGGGCCTGACCTTCAACCTGGCCAACGGCCAGGTTGACCTGGTCTCCTCCAATACGAGTCTGCCGAGTTTTTCCCGCGCGGTAAATGGAGTCCGCCTGCAGGCGGTGGC
This sequence comes from Kiritimatiellota bacterium, assembly GCA_026398415.1. Lineage (GTDB taxonomy): Bacteria > Verrucomicrobiota > Kiritimatiellia > JAAZAB01 > JAAZAB01 > VSJD01. Next base: position 1,879 of record JAPLSY010000017.1, read on the forward strand.
GATCGAGGGCGCCGCCCCGGTGACGGAAGGCACCTGCAGTGTGCCGTTTCTGCGCAGCGGGGTCTGCGTTCCGTTTGCGGTTACCATTGTGGATCAAAACGGCAACTATGTGATCCTGAAAGTGGATAACCTCGGTAGTGTGAAGTCGAAAGTGTTTGGAACGCAATAAAACCTGACGCCGGACGCCAGACGCCGGAGGACGGACTCTAAAACAGAATGAAATCCGCAATCAAAAATCCGCAATCAGCAATTCGGCCAAGGGCTTCCCTGGGCTTCACGCTGGTCGAAGCTGTAGTGGCGCTGGCCATCCTTAGCATCGGGATTTTTGTGATCGTCGAGGCCACGGCCCGGTGCCTGGCGGTGATCCGCGTTTCGCGTAATTACCAGACAGCTCGCGCGGTGCTCGATCAGGGCGAGTCCGAATTCCCGCTCCAACCCACCAATGCGGTGTCGGATAACGTTGTCCAGGGGGAGGAATTAGCCCCGGGCTATACCTTTTCGCGGGAATTGGAAGAGGTGGATGGCGAAGCCAAGCTGTACATAGTGAAGACCCGGGTAACCTGGTCGGAATCCGGCCAGGCCTCCGCGGAAGAGGTTGTCAGCTATCTATATTTTCCGAATGAGGAATAGGAGCGGAGGACGGACGACGGACGCCAGACACCGGACGACGGATGGTAAAGGACAGGTCATGAATTCCCAACGACAAACGACTATAACCAGAAGTCAGAGATCAGAGGTCAGATGTCAGAATCCGTCATCCGTCATCTGTCATCTGTCGTCCGCCGTCTGGCGTCCGGCGTCTGGTTTCACCCTGATCGAATTGCTCGTGGCCGTGGCGCTTCTGGGCATGGCCATGGCCATGACGTTTACAACGTTCTACAGCGTGGCCAAGGCGTGGCAGAGAGGCACGGCCATGGCGGATGACCTGGATCACGGCGAGTATGTGATGCAACAGATTGTCTGCGGCCTGCGCTCGTCTTTTTCCCCGCCCTCAGCCAAGCAGGTATCCACCAACGCTACCAGTACCAATGCTGTGTCGGCTACGCCGACCTCGGGCGGCGGTTACGGGTTTGTGCTGGAAGATAATGGGAATGGGGTGGGTGCCCGGGACATCATCAGCTGGGTCAAAACCGGTACTGCGCTGCTGAGGTTGAATGATCCCCTGTACAAGGGCCTGCACCGGGTGCGGCTCTCCGTTGAAGATGATGGCGACGAGGGATTGGCTGTGGCCGTGCGGGCCTGGCGCCCCTATGCCAATTCGATCACTTTCGATCCCATGGCGATCGATCCTCATTTTGTTTCCGGTAAAGTCGTTGGCTTGAATTGCCGGGTGGCCAAGGAAATAAAGGGCGACAAATGGGATTGGATGGAGACTTGGGAAGATGAAGCCACAAACTGCCTCCCGCTGGCGGTGGAAGTAACCCTTTATCTGGAGCCCCTTGATCGCAACGAGCCGCCCGTTGAAATCCGGCGCACCATCGAAATTCCCGTTGCCCCCTTATCATGGAGCGGCGTTCCGAAGAAACCATGAAAACCGACGACACCATGAAAACAGACGCCGGATGCCGGATGCCGGACGCCGGACTTCAGAAACTGAATGCCGGAAGCCAACGGTTAGATCAGAGACTGGCATCCGTCGTCTGTTGTCCGGTGTCCGTTGTCTGTCTTATCAGGTCCGCCATCTGGCGTCCGGCGTCTGGCGTCCGTCCGCCAGACGGCTCGGCGCTCATTGTCGTGTTATGGGTCATCGGACTCCTTTCAATGTTTGTGATGGCCTTTGCCTTCGATATGCACGTTGAGGCGCGGATTACGTCCAGTTGGCGCAAAAAGCTCAAGGCCGAATACCTGGCCAAAGCGGGGGTCGAACTGGCCCATATGATACTTTTTGAAACCGCTGATCCCGATATCAGCAACCCGGATATTTCCGTCTACCTCACCAAGGGGTCGGACGAGAAAGTGCGTGGCGCGGCCATTTCCCTCAATCGTGGCGGCGTCGCCGAGGTGACGCGCGAGCTGGGGGCGGGTGTGCTGGACGTTACCGTTCGTCCCGAAAATGCGCGCATCGATCTGAACAGCATGATTTTTGTCAACGACCGGGAAAAGACCTACGACATGTGGGAACCGCTCTTTGAGGCTGCCGGGGTTGCCTTTGAAAAGCGTGATGCCCTGGTTGACTGTTTGCTCGACTGGGTGGATCAGGACGAGATGACCCACCTGAACGGCGTCGAATCCGAATATTATGAGAGCCTGGATCCGCCCTACCAGTCCAAGAATGCTGCCCTTGATACCGTGGATGAACTTGCGCTCATCAAGGGGTTCGACGAAAAATTACCGGAATCGGAGGTTACCATTTACCAGGTGCTGTCCGGGTTTCTGACGACTTATGCAACCGACCAGAAAATCAACATTAATGCCGTGGACCGTAACACGATTATGGGTTTTCTCGGAATTGATGCTGCGTTGGCGGATGAGATCATTGCCCAGCGCCAGGGCCCCGATCTCAAGGACGGTACCGACGACGATATGCCGTTCAAGAACCTTGCCGACCTTCTCGCGCGGGTGCCGGCCCTGCCGCCGGGTGTGGCTGAACGCATTTCCTTCACCGCCATGGGGCGGTTCTCCATTCTTGCGCGCGGCAAGGTGGGCGACATCGAACATGCCGTGGCCTGTGTGGTGTCGCTCGCCGGTAAGAACCTGACCATTCTGCGTTGGACGGAAGGCGATGCGCTCCAGGAGAACCAAATAAGCCATTGACACTCTTGCTCCGCACATAGGCGCGGAGCAAAAATGGTCAATGGGAAATGGTTGATGATTAGCTGGAAATCATCTATGGTTAATAGGGAATGGTTCGTGGAGCAATGATTTTATTGCGGATTTTCAATCTTAAATCGAAAATCGAAAATTCTTCAGTATGGCCCGAAATTCCATAACCGGCTTGCGTGTGCGCGATACTTTTCTGGAGTGGACCACGTTAGGTTCGGGCAAAAAGGGCATCGAGGTGCTCGCCGCCCGGCAGGTTCAGCTGGATTGCGGTCCGTCGGCTGACGGACTCGCGGACCCGGGCAAGCGCACGGAGACGATCCGCCGGCAATGTCCCGATCTGACCGGCCCGGTAACCATTGGCCTGGCGCCCGGCCAGATGTTGATGCGGGTCGTGGAATTTCCCACCACCGACCCCGCCGAGATGGCCGACATGGTCAAGTTGCAAGTGGACCAGTTTTCACCGTTTCCCGAGGATCGCATGGCGGTATCCTGCGAAGTCCTGAGCACGACGGAAACGGCCTGCCGCGTACTGATTGCGGCGGTACCCAGGGAGCAGGTTGAATCGCTGGGCGAATTGTTTCGCCCGCTCGGTGTAACCATCCGGCGCATAGACGCCGAGATCATGGGCTGGTGGCGCCTGCTGACCGATCATGGCGCCATCCCGGCCCAGGGTCGGCATCTCCTGCTCCTGCTGGAACCGTCCGGCGGCGTATGGATCGCCGTGCAGGATGGTCTGCCGCAGGCAGTTAAAGCAATCAGTCCGATAGAGGGTTTGACGCCGGGGGAATATGCCGAGGAACTGGCCGGTGACATGAGCGCCCTGATCGTGTCGCTGGATCTGGAACGCGGCGTGGTACCGGTGGGCGGCTTGGATTGCTGGAGCCGCGACCTGGATACGACCGCGATTGTCGCGCGCCTGCAGCAGGAGTTGGGGCATACGGTGCGCCAGCAGTCGTTGACGGTCCTGCCGCCCCTGAGCGAGGGGTTGGCGCGGCGCATGTTTGTCCCGCCATTTGCGGCGCATGAGCATGCCCAAGGCAAACAGGCCGTACTGGACCTGGTGCCGGTGGCCTGGCGAACAACGGCGACTTCCCAGCTTTTTCAGAAGCGCCTAATCCTGGCCGTGGGTGTGGCGATTGGGCTCTGGTTGGTGGGGGTCGTGGGGTTTTTCGTCGGGTTTCAATGGAATCGGTTGCGCTTGAACCGGCTTGAGGCGCGTTTGGCGGAATTGCAGAAACCGGCCGATGACGTAAGACGTCTGCAACGCCAGATTCATTCGTTTGAGACCTATCTCGACCGCCAGCGTTCGGCACTGGAGTGCCTGCGCGAAGTCAGCGCCGCGTTGCCCAAGGACGTGGATCTCACCTCTTTCCAGTTCAAGAAGGGTAAAACCATTTCGCTCCGCGGCGAGGCGCGCGACAAGGATCCGATTTATGATTTTAAGAAAGCACTGGATAAATCGCCCATGTTTAAAAGCATCGAGATGGGCAGTACTCAGCCCAGCAAACGCAAGGACCTGACCGTGCAGACCTTTCAAATGAATGCTCAGCTTAAGGAGGATAAGCCATGAAACTGTCTTCCCGGGAAGTGGGGCTCGGTATTACCACCGGCGTGCTCTTGCTGTTCGGCCTGACCTTCCTGGTGGGTGCGTCGAAAATCAAGGTTTGGCAGGAGCGGATCGAGACCCAGAAGGCCCAGGTCCGGCGGATCGAAGTCTCGAAGCGGCTGGTCGGAGACCGGGCGCGCTGGGATAAGCGGCTGGCAGACTTGCACACGCGGCTGTCGCGGTATCCGGTTACAATGGACGTCACGGCTGACTACCTTAAAATCCTGGGGCGCGTGGCCAAGGATAACAGTATTACACTGGTCCAGATCAAGCCGCAAAAGGAAAAGCCGCAGGGCGACTGTTACGAAATGCCCGTTGATTGCACCTGGGAAGGCGACTTGAACGGCCTGGTGCATTTTCTGTATGCGCTGGAACAGGAAAATGTGACCATGGACATGGAAGACCTGAGTGTCTCGCTGGTGGCCGGCGGCAAGGGACGGCTCAAAGGTAACTTTACCCTGATGTGTATATACACTCGTGAGGGGGGCGGCCCTCCGGTGTCGGAAACCAACGCGCCGACCAAGTCGAAACCGGGATCGCCGCTTGCTATTTAACCGGATATGTGAAATACTTAAATCAATTGCCAAAGTCCGCTTTTGCAATCAGAATATAGAATATAGAAGCCAGGTTCAGAATTATTACGCTCGGCAACGTGCTTATTGTCAAGGATTTGAATTTATTCTGAATTCTGTCTTCTGAATCCTGAATTCCGGCAAAACGTGAGTTTTGCAATTGACTCGGTCAATAAGGAGTCTATAAATTTCCATGCATCACTGGCACATACAGGTCCTGACGGTGGGATTGATCTGCGCTCTATGGCAGAGCGTGGCCTGTGGTCAGGCTGTTGCGCCCGCGCCCGCTGGTACCGGCACGGTTGCCGTGCCGGGTCGGAGCCCATTTAAGGGGTTTGCTCCTGTAAGCACGGGCGCGGTTGCCGCACCGGGTCGCAGTCCGTTTACGGGGTTTACCCCTGTAACCACCGGCATGGTTGGTGCGACTGGTCGGAACCCGTTTAAGGAGTTTGCCACTGCAAGCACGGGCGCGGTCCGGAGCACATTCAAGGGCTTTATGCCCGTTGCCACGGGCTCGATCCCATTGGCGGTGGCGGATGATACCGAATCGGAAGATTTGGAGCTGGAGGATGAGTTCGCATCCTCCGGTACGAATCAGCCGGCACTGGTGCCGAGTGTGCCCGAGTCGCCCTCAATGGATACGTTGGTGGGCCTTAAGTATGAGAACATGGATGTCGAGGAGGTCCTCGGCCAGTACGCCGTGTGGACCGGCTTGGCGCTCATGCGCGCGCCCGATGTGCCCGCCGTCAAAATCACGTTGAAGTGCCCCAAGCGTCTGCCCAAGCGCGAAGCCCTGCTGGCCATTGAAGGGGTGCTGGCCATGAACGGCATTGCCCTGGTGCCGATGGGCGACAAATTCCTGAAAGTCGTGGCGATCGGCGCGGCGCGCCAGCAGGGCATGGCAATCGGCACCGGTCCCATGGAAAAAGATATCGTGGATACCGACCGCCTCGTGAGCCGGATTGTCGAACTCAAGCACCTTGAGATGGCGGAAGCCCAGGCCACAATTCAGAATTTGCTCCATTCCTATGGCAAGGTCATGCCGCTGGAACGGGTCAATTGCCTGTTGATCACGGAAACGGCGCTGAACCTGAAGCGTATCCTGGAAATCCTGGCCATTATTGACCAGCCGTTGGAATCCCGCGAGGAATTGCGCATCTTTCCCATTACCTACGCCAAGGCCTCGGAAATCCAAAGCAAAATCGAGTCCATCATTGCCGATGTCCAGGCCAAGGAATCCAAGAATAAAGTCGTCCGGCAACAGCTCACCACGCGCATGCCGCTGCAACCCTTTCAGCCCCTCCAGCCCGGTCAGCCGGCCATGGCCCAGACAGCGGTCACGGACGTTAACCCGGCGGCCCTGGACCGGGGCTTGATTCAGAGCAAGGTCAAGATGGTGGCGGATGACCGTATCAATTCGCTGATTGTCATTACCCGGCCCGAACAGCTTTCGTTTTTTACCAACATCATTGCCGCCTTGGACCGGAAGGTGGAGCCGGAAGTCAGCATCAAGGTGTTTGCGCTGGAATACGCCGATTCCAAAGACGTAGTCGGGGTGCTGAATAATCTCCTCGGCGGGTCGTCATCCTCCAAAACTGCCGGTACGCCGGCAAATCCGGCGCCCGCGTCCGCGTCCGCGTCCACGTCAACTTTCGGACTCCCGGCTGCCGCGATTTCCACGACGGAATCCAAGAAAAGCACCACCACGGGATCAGCCGGTGAAATCCAGCTTACGGGCAAGCTGTCCTCCGAAGTTAAAATCATTGCCGATACCCGCATCAACTCGCTGCTGGTCTTAGCCAGCCGGTCGGACATGGCCATCATCGAGGATGTCCTGCGGCAGGTTGATATCATGCTGTCACAGGTGCTGATCGAGGTGGTGATCGTCGAGATCGGGCTGAACGATCAGATCAAGGTGGGGATTGACTGGCTCCAGCGTTCCATGATCGCCTACAACGCCAAGCAAGGCGGCGGGCGGAATGCAGTCGTCGGCTTCGGCGGCGCCAGCCGCTCTGGGGCGGACGCAACGCTCAAAGACGGTTCCTCCATCAATACGATTGGGGACCTGCCCGCCGGCGCGGGCTCGGGTCTGACCTATTATTTGAAATTTTTTGATTACAACATTGATGCCGTTATCAATATGCTCGCGTCTGCTTCGGAGGCCAGGATTCTCTCCACGCCGATTATTCTGACTACCGACAACAAGGAAGCCAAGATCATGGTGGGCGAAAAGCGCCCGGTCATGACCGGTTCCAGCTATTACAGCGGCCAGCAATCGTCGACCTACCAATACGTTGATATTGGCATTCAACTGGAAGTGACCCCGCGCATCAACAAGAAGGGCTTCGTCATCATGGATATCAAGCAGAAGATTGATAACAAGGGCGATGACGTGACCATTGACGGTAACAAGGTGCCGGTCATCACGACCCGCGATTTTACCGCGTCTGTCTCCGTCAACGACGGGCGCACGATCGTGATCGGCGGGATTGTCTCCTCCGATTCCAACAAGAGCCGGAGTAAGATTCCCTTCCTGGGCGATATTCCGTTTCTGGGCGTGCTGTTCCGGTCGGATGACAACGAAACGACTCGGCGTGAACTGATTGTACTCATGACGCCCTACGTGCTGAACACGCCGGAAAAAGCTTATGCCGAAACCGCGCGTCGCCATGGTTATATTTCGGAAGCCTCCAACCTGTGGACCAAGGGCTGGTCGGACAGCACGCTGGCGGCGCCGAGCGCCAAGGAACAGAAAGAGATGAAGAAACAAAAGGATGCACTCTCGCGCAACCAGAAACCGGCGTCCGCATCCTCCTATAAATCCCGCGAAGTGGATGTCATGCCGGAATTGCCCGCGGGCGGGGCCAAGCCCCCTGCAGTAAAAGCAGAGGAGCCGACCTCCCCGACCTTTACGCCGGTGAGCTCGTCTTCAACCAAATCCACCAAAGGCGCGCCGACCAAGTAGCGCTGATTATGCCCATGGTGCTCATCCGTAAAATCTGTCCGCGCGATACTCCCCAGGTCAAGCAGCTCATTCGCGGCATCATGGACAAGGAGTTTGCATCCGAGCACCAGGCCTATGGCGGCCCGGACCTCGATGATCCCGCCTGCTATTACAGCGGTCCGAAAGATATTTTTCTGGTGGCCGAAAAGGATGGCGCCATCATCGGCACCGTGGCCATCAAGGAGGATGCGCCGGACACGGCGCTTCTGCGGCGTATTTTTCTGAACAAGGCATTTCGAGGCAAGGGGTATGGCGAGAAGCTGTTGCAAAAGGCCCTGGCGTTCTGTTTCGAACAGCATTATCAGAACGTAACCTTCCGCGGCAGCGCCACCATGCAGGCCGCCCTGCAGCTCTGCCTCAAAGAGGGATTCAAGGAGACGGACGTGGCCGAGATGAACGCGTTCAAGATGCACGTCCTGACCAAGCGTTTGAAGCCGCCGGCCTTGTAACTACTGAATTCTGTCTCCCTGAGTCGCCGCCAGGCTAATTCGTCTGCGACAGCTTTTTTAATTCATCCCGCAGGGCGGCGGCGTCCTCGTACCGTTCTTCGGCCACGGCCTTGTCAAGTTTCTGTTTCAGGGCTTCAACCGGCGCAAGCCGGGGGTGCGGCGGCACAGCGTTCGGGCTCATTCCACTCCCGGTCGTTTCATCGAGGATAACGCCCGCCGTCTCCATGACCTCTTCCGCCACGTAAATGGGGGCTGTGAAGCGCAGGGCCAGGGCGATGGCGTCGCTGGGGCGGGCATCGATTTCCGATTCCACGCCGTTCCATTCCAGGATCAATTTGGCGAAAAACGTGTTCTCGCGCAGGGCGCAAATTTCCGCCCGCTTCATGCGGCACTCAAGATTATCCATGACGGTTTTCAGCAGGTCATGGGTCAGGGGCCGCGGTACGGTCACGTGATCCAAGTGCAGGGCGATGGCCTGGGCTTCCGGGATGCCGATGAAAATAGGCAGGGTGCGTTTGTCGGTATCGGTCCTGCCCCGCAGGAAGATCACGAAGCCCATGTTCGAAAGCGATACGTTCATGATGTTGACGAGAATCATAAATATCTCCTTGTCACCCGTATATTATAACAGGCCTTCGTGCTCAAGGCAAGGTTGCGTGCGGGGCGCTGGGCTGCATCAAGGCAGCCATGCGTTCTTTCAACATAGTTAGGCCCTGGTGTTCCAGCGCCGAAATGACCAGGGCCTCGGGATGCGCGCGCTGGAGATCGGCCAGGCACCCGGCTGCCTCCGGCCGGTCGGCCTTGTTGAGCAGGAGCAGGGACGCAATGCCCTCGGCCTGCATGTCCTTCAGCGTGGCCTGCACGACCTGGATTTGCTCGCGCACGTAACGATGGCTGGTGTCCGCCACGATCAGGAGCAGGTCGGCTTCGCCGATTTCCTCCAGCGTCGAGCGGAACGAGGCTACCAGTCCGTGGGGCAAATGCCGGATGAACCCCACGGTGTCCGTAAGCATGACCTGACGCCGGTCGGGCAGGTAGACCAGTCGGCTCTTGGTATCCAGCGTGGCAAAGAGCCGGTCGTCCACGTAGGCCTCGGCGGCGGTCAGCGCGTTCAGCAAAGTGGACTTGCCCGCGTTGGTGTATCCCACCAGGCAGGCCACGGGCCACGGGCGCCGTTCGCGCGTCAGTGCGCGCCGCTTCTGGATTTCCTTGAGCTTGCGTTTCAGAATCGTGATGCGCGCCATCATGGGCGCGCGGCGTAATTGGAAGGGGCTTTCGCCCGGGCCGCGCATGCCGATGCCGCCCGAAAAGCGCGCCTGCTTGACCGAGACCGGAATACGCGAGGCCAGGTATTGCAGTTGCGCCAGTTCCACCTGGATCTGGGACTCCGCCGTGCGGGCGCGCCGCGCGAAAATTTGCAGAATCAGTTCCGTGCGGTCAATGACCTTGATGCCGACGGCCAGGTCGAGATTGTTGACCTGCACGGGGGAGAGCTCGTTATCAAAAATCAGCAGGTTGGCTTTTGTTTCGCGGCCGGCTAACTGGATTTCGGCCAACTTGCCCTGGCCGATGAAGAACGCGGAGTCCGGGCGGTCGCGCCGCTGGGTGATACTGCCAAGCACGACGGCGCCGGCAGTATCGGCCAGCCGTTCGAGTTCGGCCAGTGAATCGGCCGCTTCCTCCCGCGACTGATGGCCGCTAAACACCTGGATCAACAGGGCGCGTTCCTGGGACTTGGCGGACTGTGTTTTCATTGTATTTATTTTACCGACTGTGCAAACCATTTTTTTACCGCGAATTAACGCGAATAAACACTAATAGGAAAACTTGGTTTACTGTAGATTTTACATTGTGCGTGTTCGTTAGTATCCATTAGCGGTTTCTTCTTAACGGCTAATTCCGGGTGCGCGCTTTGCGGAAGTGGTGGACGCGCGAAACGGATGGGTTCTGACGGAAAGCTTCGCGGCGCAGTTGCTTGCGGGTTTTCACGTGCGGCGCCTCCTGCCATTCGCGGAATTGACGGTAGAGCTCGTCTTCCTCGAACCCAAAGCATCGGCCCCGTTCCCATTCCCGGCGCGGGCAGGCGAATTTCCAGCAGGTTGTGCCCAGGTTCAACAGGCAGGTGTTGCACCGGCAAATCGGCTTCGGAGTATAACGCATGCCGTTATCATAGCACCCACCGCGCGGTGGTGTAAGCGAAAAAACCTTGACCCTCGTCTTGCGCCCATTATAGTAGGAGCCGCTGGTTGCTGAAAAAGACAGCCGGTGAAGCACCCCGCGGAAAGTTACGGGGCTTCTTTGCGGAACCCTGCGAAGCCAAGACTGGCGAAGAAGGGCGCATCCAATGCCGGATTGTGTAATGGTAGCACAACAGACTCTGAATCTGTTTGTCTAGGTTCAAATCCTAGTCCGGCAACCAATCTTCAGGGCGGGATTAGCGCCAGTTGGCCGTCAGATCAGTTTAGTTTTCAATCCAAATCGTTCTGAAAAAGACAGAAGACTCTCCCGGGGAATATAACAATTAATGGGTGACCATAATCCGTGAAGAGAGAGGGGAATAGAATTTAACCGTTGATAGTCTCGTCAACATTGCCAGGGTGTTGAAGTGCAAGGTGTTGTTTCTTGTCAGAATGGCGTTGAGAATTTAATATATTCCAGCAATGAGAATCTAAACAGTATTGCCGTTTATTCCTTCACCGGCTGATATTCCGGGCCGCCGAAGAGGCCCCAGGCTAACTGGTAATCTTGAGTTGAGAGATATAATTCCCAGAGACCGGTGTCCTGATGATAGACAGCCAAATCCGCTTTTCCGTCAGCATCATAATCAGCTGGAACCGGTACTCCCCCTATAGTTGCCAGAACAGCATCACCCCATGTATAATACCCTTGCGTTGCCAGTGACCCTGAAAACAACACTTGCCAATAAGCCGTGTCGGGAGCATATATTGCCGGATCGGCTAACCCATCGCCGTCATAATCGGCCGTGGCCGGCAGATAACCGGATCCGCCGAACGTCCCGGTCACAAGCGGCTGATAGCCTCTGCCTGATAAACTAATTGCCCAGAGGCCGTTTTCCCGGTTATAAACCGCCGGATCAGCCAGGCCATCGCCGTCATAATCCGCCACCACCGCCTGGTAGTCGGTTTCCCCGAGGGATGCAGGACAAAGCGCATACTGTCTTGATGAAGCCGATACCAGCCAGTATCCATCTGCTTCGCGATAAACCGCCGGATCAGTCCTGGCATCCCCGTCAAAATCGCCTTGCGCTACGGTGAATGTTGGGCCGCCAAGCCAACCTTCACCCACCAGCCCGCTGGATGAAAATTTTATAAGCCAAAGCCCGCTCAAGTGATTATAGGCTGCCACATCCGTGATTCCATCGCCATCGTAATCACCCGGCACCGGTGTCCAGCCGGCCAAACCTGTTTCCACAACCAGCCCCCTTTGATAATCATAACCCGAAAGTGCCACTAACCACAAACCGTCAGAACCGCGATAGATGGAGACATCCGCCTTGCCGTCCCCGTCATAGTCCCCGGGAACGGGAGCCGGGAAGCCTGCATTCCTGAGGATGGATGCGGGAACATCCGCCAGTGAATTGATGATGTGGTTGTTAAGGTAAATAAGGCGGGTGGGATGGGAGATCCCGCACGGGTCCGTATAGGGAGAGATATTGAAGAACTCGTCGTGCAGCCAATAATTGCCAATATAATTGATGTCGCCAAAGGTGCGGCATCCACCGATGTCCTTGCCGTAGGGCCAGCCGTTGGCGAGACTCGGGAGGATCGAGTAAGGGAGGGGGGCCAGCAGGTTGGGGGGTGGGCCGAAGTCAATCTCGCCGATCGGGTTGTCGAAAGACACGTTGTTGATCAGCGTGACATAGCGACTGCCGCCATCGGTGTAAAACGTGTTGCCGCCGGCCTTGGGTCTTTTGCCGATGGCGACGTTGCCCGAGATGAGGGTTCCGTTCGTCGCCGAATTCCCCTGGAATCCTGTCGTGTAAATAGCCCCGCCGTCCCAGAGCACCTGGAGGAACTGCTCGATACGGTTGTTGATAATCTTGTTTCCGCAGATGGCAGTCGGGGTTCCGTACGATCCCCACTGACCCGAAATAGCACCCGGCACGCCGGGATAACTCCCCGGATCCAGGAGACCCCATCCCCATCCGAGGGCGATTCCGGACCACGGGACGTTGGTGATCGTGTTGTTCCGGATGGTCGTGCGCGTGGTGCATCCCACAAAGATTGCGGCGGAGTCGAAGTAATCGCGACCGGTATTCTGGATCAGGTTGTTGAAAACCGTGTTGTCGCAAGTGAGCTGGTCGGGGGTGGGCGGGTGATGGTCGATCTCCGAGACGCCACCGATTTGAATCGCGGACGACGAGATGTCGTCAAAGCAGTTGTTTTGGATGAGGTTGCTCTGGCTTCCGGTATCGAAATCGAGCGCAACTGAGCCGAGGTGCTCGAAGACATTTCCTTGAAACACGATGTTTTGGGCATAGCTGAATCGGAGGTTGCCGGGTGTGCGGTCGAGGCGGTCGGGGGACCCCGGCGTGTTGGGTTGGATGTGGCCGATGAGGTTGGGCAGATTGTTGCCGACCAGGTACATGCCGCTTTGATCTGCGACGTATCCTTCGTCCCCGCTGGGCCGCAACCATGTAGCATAGCGGAAGGTTAGCCCCTCGAAGCGAATGTTGGAAACCGGGCTGCCGGGCGCGCCGGCACCGGCGATCAACGCCTCGACGACCGGCAATTCGATATCGGCGGTTGCCATGTCTTCATCCGGTCGGGGCATGTAATAAACCCGGCCGGCCGCGGAATCCAGGACCCACTCACCGGGGAGATCAAGGAAGGACAGACTGTTCTCGAAACGCGTCACCTGCCAGAAGCTCCAGATGCCCGGCCCGTAGATGCCGGGTTTTGCCAAGTCTACCCCGTAAAAGCAGTTTGCGTTGGTCCATGCCGGCATCTCCATGACCAACCGTCCGGAGTAAGCTCCGGTCACCTGCACGGAATCCACCCCGCAGATCATCATTTTCCATTGAGTGATCAGCACGGCTTCAACCTCTCCGGGGTTGTGCCACTGGGCGGGATCGGCCCACGCCCAGTTATCATCGTAGTTCCATAAGGTCACCTCATATTGAATTCCCTCATCCTTGTTCGGTAGGAAACTGGCTGGATAGTCAGTCGTTCGCGCCCTTGTCGCCCGCTGGCCGTTGACGAAAAGCTGTCTCGATCGAGTGCCGGGCTCAACGTCCGCATAATAAATGTTCTTGATACCGGAGAGACGCTGCCACCCTTCGACCTTGAGCGACCCACAGATCACAGGCTTTTCTCCAGGAACGGCCCGCCAAATCACGCTGTTCCTTCCGTGCCCGGAGTCGCGCTCATCGAGTTCAAGCTTGTCCGTAAGCCGGTAGGTCCCGTCAAACAGGTTCACGACGATATCCTCGCAGTAAAGCGGATCCACGCTCCTCACGGCGTCCCGTGCCCGCATCAAGGACTGAAAGGGAGCGCCGATCGTTCCCGGATTAGTGTCGCTCCCGGTCGGGGCAACCCAGAACACCTGCGATGCGCAGATGACTGGTTCATACGCCAAAGCCGTCAGCATCCCCGCCAGAATAAATCCCATCACCCGCTTCATTGCCTTCATACGTTAAGCCCTAATACCCTTCCCGGTGTTTTTGTTTTGCCAGTGTAACGAATTATTTTATTCGATTGTAAAACTGACGGTAACAACGGCTGTGACCTTCTTTTCAAGTGAGGACGTGTCGTTGACGCCATAGTCCGAGACATCGGTTGAATTCCACGAACAACCCATTCTTGGGTTCAAGCCTATACCCGCCCCGGCAGAAGGTCAACACGGGAAACACGGATGTAGGGTTAATTAGAATGCCTCAGGATTGATCCGCGTAGAAACAGGTCAAGGGGACATAGGTGCCCATGCGCTGTCTTCGGCAACCAAACGCAAGGTTCCCAGCCGAAGGCTGGTCCGCCTCCCGTCATCGCCCCGTTCCGGATCGGCGCTATGGCGGACAAGCTGGCGGAAAATTTATCCCGCTCCTCAGCGGGATCCTAGTCCGGCAACCAATCGCAAGGGCGGGTTGATCTTATCTTAGCGTCAGTTGGCCGTCAGATCAGTTTAGCTTTCAATCCAGATCGTTCCGAAAAGGACAAAAGACTCTGCTGGGGAATATAACAATTAATGGGTGACCATAATCCGTGGCGCCCCTGTCAAAAAACGTAATTTCAGGGGGAGACTAATTATTCCCCGCGACCCGATTGGGTGCTTCGCTGTCACCTGCGACTTCAATATGTTCCATATTCCCGGTAGGCTTCCATCAACGTGATGATGTTTTCGATCGGGGTGTCAGCCTGGATATTGTGAGAAGTACAGAAGATATAACCGCCGTCCGGTTTGAAAATATCCGCGAGTTTTGCGACTTCACACCGGATATCAGCCTCAGATCCATACGGCATGGTCTTCTGAATGGAAACACCCCCATGAAAACAGAGCTGCTTGCCAAACGTTTTCTTGAGAGCGGTCAGCGACATTCCTTGGGCTTCGGGCTGAATTGACTGCAGGATGTCAAGCCCGCACTCGATCATGTCGGGAATGATCTCCACCACCGATCCACATGTATGGTGCATGGCCAGCGCTCTGTGGCGCTTGATAAGGGCGGTGTAATCTGCAAAGCCCGGCTTGATAAACTTGCGCCACATCTCCGCGCTAATAAGAAGCCCGCTCTGTGCGCCAAAATCGTCGCCGGTCAGAACGATATCGATCTTTCCCTTGGCCGCACGCATAATTCTTTCAAGATACGATAGATAGAACTCCCTGATCCTTCGGAAGATCGTTCCGGCGATGTCCTGTCGGACGGCAAGATCGACGAATATTTTCTCCGTGCCGCGCAGATACATGGCTGGCTTGAGTTGGGCGACTCGGTTCAAACGATCCCCCATGAACACGACAACGCGGTTCCCTTGCAGAATGGCGTCACACTGCTGCTCGACAACGTCGTAGTTAAACATGTCGGGGTCCGGCCAATAGGCATAGGCCTCAACATCTTCAGGATCTTCCGCGTCGCTCAAAGGGGCCTTCGTCGCCTCGCTGTAGGATTCTGATTGCCCAGGGAACCCGACGTTCACGGCGGCGCGTTCCACGCCCCAGATGTCTGTTCCCCGCGGAAGCTGAGGCCCGACATAGGCTGGGCCCTCGATATAGCGAAGATCCACACCGTAGTCGTCGAGGAACGTTGCATGAGGTTTGCCGCGATAGGTCTCTAACTGCTGAATCACTGCGGCGGTTGCCCAGAAGTCTATCGGGATTTTGTCGCCGGCTAGGTGTGCAAGGGCCAGAGATGTTCGGTCGCGTGAATTCAACTTGCTTCTCCATGTGTTTGGTCGGAAGGACAGCGAGCAGGGTCACGTCTCATTGATTATACCCGCGAACCCCTGCCACTACTGCTTTGGGATTGTCACTGCTAGGATTGGCGAGTGCGATGTAAGCACGCCATCCCAACGGATTGTCACTTTCCATTTATTAATAAAGGCTTCCTGCAACAAGTGGAACATAGCATACTGGTTACCTACTAATTCACCGTCTTTGTCCGGGACAAGACCAAAAACCTTGTTCGTTGCGGAATCCAGCTGTATGGTCACAACATAGGGCTTTTCTGTGCTATCCAGTCCCTTATAATTCCTGTGATCGTTGATGCTGATCGACTGGATGATGCCGGTGGTCGAATGCGGCTCGGCAAATGTTACGGTTGAAAAAACGATCATGCCCAGGCATCCCATTAAACCTGCCTTCATGTTTCTCATAGTACTCCATTATTTTTGCGGCAACTAATAGCGTTTCACTCCACGATAATGATGCCGGCCAGCAGGCCAAACGGAATATCTTCCGGCTTGGCGTTGCTGCCAATGGGATAGATGTCCCATCCCGCGCGGGCCGCCATCTGGTAGGCGTCCAGACCGACGGCCTCCATGGATGGTCGGGAACGCAGGGAGAAGCGGCATTTTTCGCCTTTCAATGCGGCGCAGTTTTCCTCAAGTCCGCAGAACGTGTGGCGGCATGATCCGGCGCCAAGCCCGAATGCCAGGTAGTGTCCGTCGTAAAAAGCCATGGCCTCAATATCCGAGACGATTTTGAAAACTTCCTGGTAAGCCTTGACGCGTTCTTTGATCGTTGCCTTGTCCCTGACAATGACCGCGGAAGGGACTTCCTTCACAAAGAACACGGCTTGGCGGTATTTCTCCAGCAGACTGCGCATTTCGGCGGGCTTCAGCGTATGGGGTGGGCAGTTGGCGCCCGTTCCGAACCCGAAACAGCGCGGGACCTGGCATTTGAGCGTCACGCGTTCATCCACGATGATTTCATCGGCCCTGATGATCTTGGCTTTGGTTGCACCTAATTCGAGGGCCTTTTTTTGATAGGTTTGCAGATCGCGGTCTATTTGGGCCTGATCCTTATCCAGACCGATTTTACCGAATTTGTGCTTCATGGCTACGCTCCTTGATGATTATAATGGTTGTTGTCTGCCAATGTTACGGATTACTTTTAGCATTTATAATAGGCAATCATGGTCACATCTATACAAAATACATTAAGATCGTTCGTGTCCCGCCCCTCGAGATTATTTATTTTGTATCGATGTGACCCTGGTCCGCCTTCGCTTTCGCGGCCCAGGTCGCAACCGCATCCGTGATGATCCCATAGAAAATGCCGAATATTAAAAGCATCGTGGCGCCGCGCATGTTGCCACTATTCAATGGAACAATGGCCAGCATCAGGCTGAAAATCAATCCGAGAATTGCGCCTCTTATTGCCCAATGCAGGCGAATGCCATCCGCAATGCCGATTACAAAGCCCTGCAAAACCCGGCCGTAAAATATCATGGCAACGAACCAGAGTTCCGGTTTGACATGCGGGGGCGGATTTAAAAGCACGCTTCCAGCACAATACCCGCCGGTAACGACCCCGGCAACGAGCGCAATCGCTATACGTTTTTTTATATTAACCATAATTTTCTGCCTCTTGATTAACCGGAATTTCCCATATGACAGACGCCCTATGTCAATGGCATTGACTTGTGAAGCGATCCGGGAAATCCGCGGACAATCAGTGACCCTGATCCGCCTCGCCGGGGTGATGGCCATGGCAACAGCACTCGACCAGGATATAGCCGCCCGTATGGAAGGTGGCCTGTTAGGGCACGCTCAACTGGACGGTATCGAACCAGAGTCCGTCATCTATCGTGCCGTTGCGCTCGTCCACTCCGAAGTAAAATGTATAATTCCCGGCCAGCAAGGTCGCGCTTCGCAAAACCGCCGTCGGGTTCATATCGCCGAGCGTGCCCTGGTAAAGCGGGCGCCATTCCGTACAATCATTCTCCGCATGCCAATTGCAGTCAGGGCCGAAATAATACCAGCCCGCCGGAGTCAAGGCCATCACCCACCAATCCGCTTCCATGCCCTGTCTGTTCCCGGGCAGACACATATTCACTTCAACCGCAACTTCATTACCTTCGGACACCGTCACCGGACCGTCCGACTGGTTCACGGTCACAATCGGCCCGACCTTGCCTTCCACCCAACCCAGTACATTGCCACGGTACGACCACAGGTCATAGGTTCCCGTCGCACGGTCGTCGGCATCGTTGAACACGATCGGACTGGTGCATCCCACATAATCGGCTGCCACGGAATGGATGGCGGCGATAAGCTGGTCCATGGTCTGGGTTCCCCCGGTATTTTTAAGCGCCAACGCCGCCAGCCAGAGCGCGTCATAGCTTGACATCGGATAACGAGTCACCACGGGGATGCCAAGTTGCGCGCCGATCTGGGCTTCCACGGCGCCATAAAGCGCATTGGTAAACTGTCCAAACGATGGACAGGTATATCCCACATACGCTGCCATGGCGGAGGCCAGCGTATTGGCCGCCAGCGACCGGTTTTGGGCCATGCCGTCGGTCCCGTACCAGCGCACGGCATACAGGGCGGGCCAGGCAACCGCCTCCTGCAGCACTGCCACGCCCTCGTCAAAAAGAATTGTAACCATGCCAACCCGGTTCGCGCCCTTAATCGCAATACGGTCGCTTACTTGCGTTGCCAGATTTGCCACCGTCTCCGGGATTAAATCGGTGGCCCTGGGGCAGTAATTTGTCGCAAAAACCGTGCCGCCGCGCGCATTGTATTCCTGGATCAAGGCGGTCAGGAATCCCTCGCCGTAAATGTCCGAACGGCTTAAAATGGCGATATCGGAGATGCCGTCACTTGCCAGCAACTCCGCCAACGCACGCGCCTGGTTGGAATCGTCGATGGTCATGCGCATGAGATTATCGCCCGGGATGGCAAGCGGCGTGGCGGTTGATGAACTCGATATGAGCAGAACGTTGTTTTCGTTCGCGTAGGTCTTCAATATCCGGCATTCTTCACTGGACTCCGGGCCGAGCACGATATGGCATCCATTGGAATGCAATTCCACCAGTTTATCGTAGGCCGTCGCGGCATCCGTTTTGGTATCCTCGATCAACAACCGGATCGGCGGCATATCGGGTGTGTTGCTAATGGCATTCAAGGCCTGATTTAGAGCCGCTTGATAAGCCAAGCCGGTGTCGGCCAAATCACCGGTAAGTGGCAAAAGTACGCCGATCAGATTCGTGCCCGTGCCGCTAGCCGTTACAAAGGGAGTGGCCCGCTTGGTGGCGGCAAGCGGTTCCGGTCGGAACGGCTTGGCGCCGAGTCCGCCGGAAGAAATATACATTGCCACACTGCAGCTCATATCGAACGGGTACCAGTTTTCATACCCGGCCATGACCCAGCTATTGAGCGGGCGGAACACGTCGTTCAAAAAATACTTGGTTGTGCCCCAGCGCATCGAGGTGGATACCAGCGAATAATGCTCCGGCATGCCCGGCGATTCCTTGATCCGCAGCATGACCACATCGCCCGTGGTGGAACAGCCGGACAGGGAAAAGCCGCGGTAGGAGCAGATGCCGCGATAGGCCTGGTAATTATCGCGGTTGCGCAGCAGGTTCATGCGATAGCAGTCGCCGTAGCCGTTGGTCATTACCAGCGAAAAGGCCTTCAGTGGGGATGAAGACACCAAACTGGAAAACAATTCGCCGCGTTCTTCCGAGGTCAACATGGAAAATGGCGATGCACCCAGAAGATCGGGGGCAGCATAAGCCGGCTTGGCTTGCAGGCCGAATCCGCCGGAATTAATATACATCGCCACGCTGCAGCTCATGTCGAACGGGTACCAGTTTTCATACCCGGTCATAACCCAGGAGCAGAGCGGGTGGAACAAGTCGTTCAACACATACTGGGTCGTGCCCCAGCGCATCGAGGTGGAAAGTATGGAATCATGCTCCGGCATGGCCGGCGTGGCCTTGATCCGCAGCATGACCACGTCGCCCGTGGTGGAACAGCCGGACAGGGAAAAGCCGCGGTAGGAGCAGATGCCGCGATAGGCCTGGTAATTATCGCGGTTGCGCAGCAGGTTCATGCGATAGCAGTCGCCGTAGCCGTTGGTCATTACCAGCGACCAGGCTGCCTGCGCGCACGGGGCGAATGCCAACAACGTCAGCATGAGCAATACCTTCTGCTTGCGGATCAAAGCGTATGCAACGGCGCGCAACACCCGGACAAGCACGCATAGATTAGTAATCATGATCTTCTCCTCGGTTTCGCCCTTGACCATGCAACGGGCAAACTGACCAAACTTTACAAGTACTGGTAAAATACCAGACGGCGGACGGAAAGTCAAGTTTGACGGATAAAAAACCAATCCCGGATTTTACCAAACATATAGCTGCGCAATATCCTTGACAAGCCGAAGCAGTACCCCAACACTTCCCTCCATCGGAAGCAATGCCATAGGCAAAGAAAGGGAAAAGGACCAAGGTAAGAAAGACGATCAAGAACCGGAAAAATTTCTCCCATACATGAGGTGCGTAATGAACAATTATACGGCTATGAAACTAACACTCATCCCAATCATCAGCATGGCGATGCTGCTATGGCTCCCGGTTTCCGGAAGCGGCGCCGTGCCGACGACACGCCAGCAGACGATCTTACCGATCGCCATACCTGATGGCACCCCGCAGGTTGCCCCGTCAAACGTGCCCATGTACGCGGTCTATGGCTACAGCGCGTGGCAGTTGGGGGCCGGCACGAACGAAGGCCGGAAGTTCGACCTGATGCCGGCCGGCTACGCCGGCGCCGGCAATGCGGCGCGGCTTTTGTCGTTCTTCTCCATTAGCGATATCCATATCACCGACAAAGAATCCCCGGCCGAGGTGCCCTACCTCGGTTGGAGCGCGGGTTTTACCAACGCTGGTCTGGGAAATCTTAATATTTGCTCTTATTCGCCGGCCATGTTCGACACGACCTACCACCTCGATGCCGCTGTCAAGACCATCAACGCCTTGCACCAGCAGACCCCTTTCGATTTCGGCATTAGTCTCGGTGATGACGCCAACGCCTCTCAATATAACGAACTGCGCTGGTTTATCGATGTCATGGATGGACAGTATATTACGCCCAGTTCCGGCGCTAACCTCGGCGCCGACACCATCGATTATCAGAAACCCTTTCAGGCCGCCGGGCTTGATCGCTCCATTCCCTGGTATGATGCCATTGGCAACCACGATCAGATGTGGATGGGCATTGGCTGCCCGACGGCCCCAAAAATTCAGCAAGCTTTGGTCGGCAGCAACATCCTCAACATTTCAACCAACGGCCCGTTGTTAACACCGGGGGGCTCAGCGGGGACCGGCATGTATGTGGGCGCTGTTGATGGGACCTCGCCCTACGGCGCCGTGATCAAATGGGGCTTGACGAACAACTTTGACACGCCCCCGACCGTCGTCGCCGACACGAACCGCCATACGCTCACGCTGGATATCTCTTCGCCCACGAACTACATTAACGCGTTCTTTAATACCTTATCTTCCCCGCGGGGGCACGGATTCAACCTGGCCACCACCACCACCGGGAGCTTGGCGGCCTGCTATACGTTCGAGCCGCTGACGAACATGCCGATCAAGATGATCGTGCTCGACGATACCTGCAAGTCGAACGAACAGGACCAAATCCCGACGTTTTATGGCGGCGGCTGGGTTGACGCGGCGCGCCTGGCTTGGCTCACCAACGAACTTCAAAAGGGGCAGGACGCGGATCAGCTCATGATCATCGCGTGCCACATCCCAATCTATCCGCAAGACGGTCTCTTCGATACAAACAGGAACGACGGCGCGCTATTCTATGACGATCCCGACAATCAAACCGAAACGAACTTGATCGCCACGCTCCACAACTATCCGAATCTTCTCCTGGTGATGGCGGGGCATCGCCATGTGAACGTGGTGACACCATTTCCATCACCGGATCCATCCCATCCGGAATACGGTTTTTGGGAGGTCGAAACCCCTTCGCTACGGGATTTCCCCCGGCAGTTCCGCACCTGGGATATCCGCCGCAATAGCGACAATAGCATCTCCATCCTGACGACCGATGTCGATCCCCAGGTCGAGAGCAATACGCCCGCGTGGAAGTCGCTCGGGTATGGCATCGGCGCCGATCGGATATTCGGTGACATCAGCTTCACCGATACATCGTCGCATACGTATAATGCGGAACTGGTCAAAAAGTTGACCCCCGCCATGCAGGCAAAAATCGCGCGTTACGGAGTGCCGCTGCAGCATTGCGGTAATCATGACTACGATGGCGACCAGATCTCCGATCTGGCCGTGTACCGTGACGGCAATTGGGCCATCCACACTACGATGGCGGGTAGCATTATTGCCGGCGGCTGGGGTGAGCCGGGCTGGACCACCGTGTCAGGGGATTATGACGGCGACGGCAGGTCCGATCTGGCTGTGTACCGTAACGGCAATTGGGCCATCTGCACGATGGCGGGTAACGTTATCGCCGGCGGCTGGGGCGAGCCGGGCTGGACCACCGTGTCAGGGGATTATGACGGCGACGGCAAGTCCGACTTTGCCGTGTACCATGGCGGCAATTGGGCCATTTGCACGATGTTGGGTAACGTTATCACTTACACCTGGGGCGAACCGGGCTGGATCACCGTGCCAGGGGACTATGACGGCGACGGCAAGTCCGACCTGGCCGTGTACCGTGACGGCAATTGGGCCATCCAAACGATGTTGGGTAACGTTATCACTTACACCTGGGGTGAGCCGGGCTGGGCCACCGTGCCAGGGGACTATGATGGCGACGGCAAGTCCGACTTGGCCGTGTACCGTGACGGCAATTGGGCCATCCACACGATGTTGGGTAACGTTATCACTTACACCTGGGGCGAGCCAGGCTGGACCACCGTGTCAGGGGATTATGACGGCGACGGCAGGTCCGATCTGGCCGTGTACCATGACGGCAATTGGGCCATCAGCACGATGGCGGGTAACGTTATCACTTACACCTGGGGCGAGCCGGGCTGGACCCCGGTGCAGTAACGCCTGGGTATGATTGTCATTCCGGAAGAGGGCTGATTTTCGCAATAGGTAGATTTTGGCCAATTATGAAATCCTATAATCGAATTAATGGGTGGATGCAGGCAGGTTTGGTGTTTTTTTGCCTGTTGCTGTCATTGAATATTGCCGCGGCCGACACATGGAAGTTTGTCTGTGTAGCCGACACCCAGAGCGGCATAAGCGTCTCAAATGCCGTCAATACCAACGTTTGCATTCCCATGGCACGCCAAATTGTCAATGAAAGGCCCGATTTTGTGCTTGTGCCCGGCGACCTGATCTATGGCAACTTAACCATCGACCGGACCAACATGCTTGCTCAATACACACAATGGTCGAATGCGTTCTCCAGTATTTACGCCGCCGGCATTCCAATCTACCCGGTGCGCGGCAACCACGAAACCTATGGTGACGATACCAACGGTACTGATTATCTTGCGGTCTTTGGCGCCACGGTTCCAAGTAATGGACCGGCGGGTGAAGTCGGATTAACCTACGGTTTCGCGCATCACAACGCTTTGTTTATCGGTCTGGATCAATATAAGAATCCAAACCAGGTGAACCAGGCGTGGCTTGACAGCCAACTTGCCTCAAATCGTTATGCGCATACCTTTGTTTTTGGACACGAACCGGCGGTTCAAGTTGACGAGGCCGAATGCCTTGCTGTTAACACTACGGCGCGGGATCTTTTCCTCAAATCCATAACAGAGGCGGGATGCCGGATGTATTTGTGCGCGCATGACCACTTTTATAACCGCGCCCTTTTGATGCCAAAGAACGGCATCAACATCATGCAGGTTGTTTCAGGCGCCGGCGGCGCGCCTTTCGAAACCAATTGGGACGGCATATACGGCGAGGCCTATGGCGAACAAGCTATGGGCTCCAACTGCTATTATAACGTTGGTACATACGGGTATGTGCTTGTCACGGTCTCCAACTTCAATGTCAAACTGGAATGGAAGGGATCAACCGACCTTACAACGTGGACAACGTACGACACCTATTCTTATCAGGTCGCGAATCCTGTCATCCGGAACCCGAACGATTTCGACGGCGACGGCAAGTCCGACCTGGCCGTGTACCGTGACGGCAATTGGGCTATCCACACGATGGCGGGTAGCATTATTGCCGGCGGCTGGGGCGAGCCGGGCTGGACCCCCGTGTCAGGGGATTATGACGGCGACGGCAAGTCCGACTTTGCCGTGTACCATGACGGCAATTGGGCCATCCACACGATGGCCGGTAGCGTTATCGCTGACGGTTGGGGCGAGCCGGGCTGGATTCCCGTGTCAGGGGATTATGACGGCGACGGCAAATCAGATCTGGCCGTGTACCGTGACGGCAATTGGGCCATCCACACGATGGCGGGTAACGTTATTGCCGGCGGCTGGGGCGAGCCGGGCTGGATCACCGTGCCGGGGGACTATGACGGCGACGGCAAGTCCGACCTGGCCGTGTACCGTGACGGCAATTGGGCCATCCAAACGATGGCGGGTAACGTTATCACTTACACCTGGGGCGAGCCGGGCTGGACCGCCGTGTCAGGGGATTATGACGGCGACGGCAAGTCCGATCTGGCCGTATACCATGACGGCAATTGGGCCATCCAAACGATGACGGGTAGCGTTATCGCTGACGGTTGGGGCGAGCCGGGCTGGATTCCCGTGCCAGGAGACTATGACGGCGACGGCAAATCCGACCTGGCCGTGTACCGTGACGGCAATTGGGCCATCCACACGATGGTGGGTAACGTCATCACTTACACCTGGGGCGAGCCGGGCTGGACCCCGGTGCAGTAACGCCTGAGTATGATTGTTGTTCCGGAAACGGCCTTGCCCAAGCCTGCAAGCAATCCGCCCCGATTTAAACTCCTTTCGTAATGCTGAAATCAGCCGGCTATATCTTGCCAATATCTCTCGATTTCGAATAATATCGCATCATCAGTAATTTCGCCGCCATGCGATTGTAGATTATCTTCCGGCAACGGACCATCAATCACTGATCGCTTGTAGATCGAAGAATAATCTTGTACTTTATGAGTCAAGGCTGTTTTTAGTTAACATAGATCCGCTAACATGTGGAGGAGGACTCGCGATGTTATTCATGAAACTACAGCTTCTCGGATTGGCCGCGATCCTGGCGGCGACTATGGCCCAGGCGCAAACAAGCGCCGTTGGGCTTGCGACCGCGGCGCGCGTGCAAACCAACGCCGCGTCGGCCGTTTTTCAAAGCGCCGATACCAATAGCGATGGGTGGGTGAGCCCGGCTGAGTTTGAAGGGCATATCAAGAAATCGACCTTTGAAAAGCTGGATACCAACAAGGATGGCATGATTACGCTGGAGGAATGGAAGGCCGTGGACCATTCGCCGGAGGCAGAAAAGCATTTTGCCGCCATGGATATAGATCGCAACGGCAGGATCAGTTATCCGGAATTTGCAGATACGGCGGACTGGAAGAGCGCCTTGAACGATTCGTTTAAATCGCTGGACCGCGACCGGGACAGCAACCTGGCACCGAACGAGTTGACCGGGCGTCCCATGTTTCAGCTGTTGTCGGTGAGTTTTTGAACAAATCATGAATCTAAGACAACTTCAGCAAAAATATGGCATACCGAATCGGGTCCGCTTTACGGAAGGGCAGGGAGGGTTGACGCGGGCAGGCCTTGAGCACGCCTCAGGCGCGCAGGCCGAGATCTATTTGCATGGCGCGCACATTACCTCCTGGCAGACCGCGCCGGGCTGCGAAGTTCTTTTTGTGAGTTGTGCGTCGCACTTTCAGGATGGAATACCTATCCGCGGCGGTATCCCGGTGATTTTTCCGCAGTTTGGCGACGGCCCGCTTCCCAAGCATGGACTGGTCCGGGCCCGCGCTTGGGCCGTGGCACGTACGGCGCTGGGCGCGGATGGAGTGGTTTCGATCATCCTCCGGCTGGAAGACGATGCGCAAACGCGCGCGCTCTGGCCGCACCCGTTTTGCCTGCAACTAACGGTATCGCTTGGGCTGGTATTGACCCTCGAGTTTACCGTAAAAAATCCGGGCTCTGCGCCATTCCCATTCCAGACGGCCTTGCATACCTACTTCCAGGTGGCCGATATCGCACAAACCAGCCTGTTCGGCTTGCAAGGAACGGCCTTTGAGGACTTTCTCCATCCCGGACCGGCCGTCGAAACGCGGGAGGTCGTAACGTTTGACCGGGAGACCGACCGGATCTATGTCAATGCGCCCGATCGCGTTGTGCTGGACGACCGCGGTAATAAGCGCAAGATCGCCATTGCGAAAAGCGGGATGAACGCCATTGTGGTCTGGAACCCGTGGATTGAAAAATCGAAGCGCTTGGACGATTTTGGCGATGACGAGTATCGGCACATGGTCTGCGTCGAAACCGGCCGCATGCGCGCGCCGGCCGTGCTGGCCCCCGGCGCCCAATGGTCGGGCCAGACGACGTTCGCGTCACTGCCCGGATAGGCTTCGATGATGAGATGCGCAGGATTTTCGGGGGTACAGAATGAGCTCCGTCTCACAGCAATTAAGCCAACCGCCTTATACCGATTTAGGTGACGATCAGCATCTGACAACGATATTTGCATCCGGCGTCGTACCGACCCGGTTGGCCTGGAAACGCCGCCGCGCCGAACTGCTTCAACAGGTGCGCCGGGTGTTGGGCAAACCATCGTTCCGGTCATTTGTTCATGACGTCGAAGTGGTTGATCGCTGGGATCAACCGGACTGTTTGGCCACGCTCGTGCGGCAGGCAACCGGGCCGAAAACCCGCCAGCTCCTGCTTAAGCTGGAACCGCGCGGCGCCGGCCGTTCCCGGCGACCCGGCGCAGTCGTTCCGTTTTATCAACCCGATGGCATGGCGGGATTTGATCTCAAGAAACGGAAACCTCTCACCGAAAACCGCGTTATACAGTTTGGGCGCCATTTGGTTCAGCAGGGATATGTCGTTGTGTGCACGGAGGCGTTTCCCTATAACACGGTGCCCGAGCCACAAAATAACAAGGGCTTTGCCTGGTGGCAGGCGGCAGCCGACGTACTGTTGTCGGAAAATCCCGGCTGGACCGGCATAGCCAAACTGGCTTGGGACACCAGCCTTGCCGTGGATTACCTGCTGAGCCAGGAACGTATTGACCCGGAACGGATTGTCTGCATCGGGCACTCATTGGGCGGGAAAATGGCGTTTTATGCCGGTGCATTGGATGATCGCATTAAGGCGGTCATTGGCTCGGATTTCGGTTTGGGATTCGGATTTACCAACTGGGATGCACCCTGGTACCTGGGAGACCGCATTCAGCGCCCCGATTTTCCATGGGCGCATCACCATGTGTTGGCGCTGATGGCGCCGCGATCGTTTCTATTGATCGGGGGCGAGGCGGACCGGCCCGCCAGTTGGCAATATCTGAACGCCGTTCAACCGGTGTATCAGCTCTTTGGCCGTGCGGAAGCCCTGGGCTTTTTTGATCATGCTGCCGGCCATCGGCCGACGGAAGCCGCGGTCCGATTGGCGTATCGCTGGCTGGCCGAGCAATTCGATCTGCCGGAGCGGCCATGGAATTTATAATGCCCTGAGTACTCGAAATTATTAACGCCGATATTTGGAGATTTGACGCATGGAGCTTTTACAGCATTCATTGCCGGAGATGTTCAGAGATTGCGCCCGCCGTTTTGCCGGTCAACCTGCCATTGTGTTTGACGGCCGCACGCTGGATTTTGCCGCTGTGGACCGGATTAGCGACCGCGTGGCCGCCGCGCTGGCCCGGCGGGGTATTCGGAAAGGCGACCGCATCGGGCTCTATTGCATTAATTCCGACTGGTTCCCACTGGCCTATTTCGGCATCCTGAAAGCCGGGGCGGTCGTCGTGCCGATCAACCTGTTGCTGAATCCGAAGGAAGTCGCGTTCATTCTCAACGATGCCGGTGCCAAGGCATTGTTTTACCATGGCGTCTTTGCTCCCGCCGTCAACGTCCTGCGACCGTTAACGCCGGACCTGGCATTCTGTGTGTGCATCGGCGCGCCGCCGACGCCGCCGGTGCGGCCGACGCCGCCGGACATTCCGTGGGCGGAATTCGCGGAGGCGGAAGGGCCAACGCCGCTGGTGCGGCCAATGCCGTTGGTGGCCTTCAATCCGGCGGAAGACTTGGCCGCTATTTTGTACACCTCCGGCACAACGGGGCGGCCCAAGGGCGCCATGCTGACCCACCGTAACTTGGTGAGCAATATCAGGAGCACCCTGCAAGCCATGCACGTTCAGCCGGGGGAGGAGCGTTTCCTGGTTATCCTGCCGCTCTTCCACGCCTTTGCCACCATGGCGTGCATGTTCCTGCCGCTCATGTCGGGCAGCGCCATGGTGCCCCTCTCGCGCTTCGATCCGCTGCATGTGGCCAAGATGATTGCGGCCGAACGGATCACCTTGTTCATGGGCGTGCCCAGCATGTATGTGGCGCTCCTGCGCCTGCCGGACTCCGTCACGCCCCATTTCGAGACGCTGAAATTCTGCGTCTCCGGCGGCGCCGCCCTGCCGGTGGCGGTCATGCGCGAGTTCGAGGCGCGGTTTGGCAAGAAAATTTATGAGGGTGATGGCCCGACCGAGTGCTCGCCGGTCACGTGCGTCAACCCGATCGGCGGACAGACTAAGCCCGGCACGGTCGGCCTGCCGGTGCCGGATGTCGAAATGAAAATCGTGGACGAGCAGGGCCGGGACGTGGCCGACGGCACGATTGGGGAAATCTGCGTGCACGGGCCGAATGTGATGAAGGGCTACTGGAAAATGCCGGATGAAACACGCGAGGCGTTTTTCGGCGACTGGTTCCGCACGGGCGATCTTGGCACCCGCGACGCGGACGGCTATTTCAGCATCGTGGATCGGCGCAAGGACATGATCATTGTCAACGGCATGAACATTTACCCGCGCATTATCGAGGAAGTGCTTGCCCGGTGCGAGGGTGTCCGCGAGGTGGCGGTGGTGGGCGAGCCGCATAAAATGCACGGCGAGATTCCCGTGGCCTATGTGGCACTCAAGGAAGGCGTTCCGACTTCGCAGAGCGTCGGGATGACGATTGCCCGGCTCCGGGCTTGTTGCCTGGAGAATTTGGGCCGGCACGAGGTGCCCCGCAAATTTTTATTCCTGAGCGAGTTGCCCAAGAACGCCGCCGGTAAAATCATGAAGCGCGAACTGCGCAAACACGGCGAACTCGAACGGGGCGTTCTAAGTCGGACGCCAGACGCCTGACGCCGGACGCCAGTCCGGAAGAGACAAGAAGAATGCCGAAGGAACTCTGACTTTCTGCCGTTGCCATGGCTTTGGCGGACAAGCTGGCCGTTGACTTCGGGCTTCCGGTCTTCGTGCTCTGCAGTCCCGCCTTCGCCAAGGCTTCCTTCTTCGCTAAGGCTTTGGAGGACACGTCGGCGGGCAGGCTGGCGTCTGGTATCCGGCGTCAGATTTTCAGTTCCACAGCTTTTCCGGATACACGCCGGTCTCAATCAACCGGCGAATGCCAGAGGCCACAAAGGGCTTGTCTTCCTTGTAGGTGACGCCAAACCATTTTTCCGGCGTCGCGAGCACGCACATGGTTATTTTTCGTTCGTGGATCAGTTCGTCGGCGATGGCCGGTATAAGGAACTCAGCCTTGGGGTGGCCGGCGGCCTTTTTAAGGAACGCGGGAAATTTTGCATCGAGGAAACCGAACAGGGTTGGCGTGAACCCGAACATGTTCATGGAGGCGGTTTCGTGGCCTTGGAGCGGCACCCACTGGCCGTGCTCGTTTTCGTAGCGGGCGCCGTCAGCCGTTTTCTCGATCTTGAACCGTTCCACGACGCTGTTCAGCATGTGATGCGCATCCAACTCGCAGATGCCGCGTGTGACCGACCCGTGGTCGGAGAGCGTATTCACCAGTTGGAAGCCGACCATGGCATAGGTGTTGGCCTGGGGGGCAAGGGCCTGCAGGTAGCGGGCGATCACCTCATATGACTTGGCGCCGTAAAAATCGTCGGCATTGATGACGACAAAAGGCTCCTTGACCGCGGTCTTACAACGCATGATGGCATGTCCCGTGCCCCAGGGTTTGGTGCGGTCCGGCGGCAGGGTGAATCCCGCCGGGAGATCGGTCCGTTCCTGATACACGTACTCGACGGGGATGCGATTGACGAAGTGTGCCCCGATGGCCTCCTTGAAATCCTTTTCGATATCGTGCCGGATAATGAACACCACCTTGCCGAACCCGGCGCGGATGGCGTCGAACACCGAATAGTCGAGCATTATTTCCCCGGAGGGTCCCACCGGCTCGATTTGTTTCAAGCCGCCGTACCGACTGCCCACGCCCGCGGCCATGACGACTAATGTTGGTCTCATGCTTGGAATCCTTGATTGAAATGTTCAACCGGCGCCATACAAATATGTAGAATTTTGCACATTACTTTTCAGGTGTCAACGGTAGATTAAAAACGATTGGCTTGGACAGCGGCGCCATACTCCTTTATAGTATGGCCGGCAACTTGCGAAAGGGGAAAAGGGCATGACCCAATTGAAGCTGGAGCGGCCGCTGGCGGTGCTGGATATCGAATCCACGGGCATTAACCCCCGGATGGACCGCATTATTGACCTGGCGATTGTCAAGCTGTTCCCGGACGGCCGGCGCGAACAGCATGTCTTCCGGGTGAACCCGGAAATTCCCATCCCGGCCGAGACCACGGCCATCCACAATATTACCAATGCCGACGTGGCCCACGCGCCGCCGTTCCGGCAGATGGCCGCCGCCATCCTGGAAATCCTGGCGGACTGCGACCTGGGCGGGTTCGGCGTCGTGCGCTTTGATATTCCGATGCTCGCCGAAGAGTTTGCGCGCGCCGGCGTTGAGTTTAATCCCGACAACCGGCGCATTGTGGATGCCCAGCGGATTTATCACAAGAAGGAGCCGCGCGACCTCTCCGCGGCGCTCACTTTTTATTGCGGCGAAATGCACCTGGGCGCCCACGGCGCCGAAGCCGATGCCCTGGCCACGCTGGCTGTCCTCGAGGCGCAGTTGCAGAAATACGCCGACCTGCCGCATTCCCTGGACGAGTTGGACAAATACTGCAATCCGCCGCGCAATCCGGCCTGGGCCGACCGCACGGGCAAACTCAAGTGGCAGAACGGCGAATTGCTCATCAATTTTGGCGTGCAGAATATCGGCCGGAAACTCAAGGACCTCGTGCGGGATAATCCCAAGTTTCTAATGTGGATCCTGAAAAGCGATTTTCCGGCGGATACCAAACGCATTGTTGCCGACGCGCTGGAAGGCCGCTTCCTGACGCCGCCTGCGCTGACCGAAGACTGACGACGGACGACAGATTAAGAGGACTGTGGCATCCGGAATTTACACGTAAATCCATCCGGGAATGAGAGTGCGATCCATGCACATGGCCGATATCATCAGAATCGCTCTTTCGGTCTTAAAAATCGCGGCGGTCGCTTATATCGGCTTATGTATCCTGCTTTTTTTACGCCAGTCCCACATGGTTTATTTCCCGCTGGCTAAGGTGCAGGCAACCCCTGCGGATGCCGGTCTGGCGTATGAACGTATATTTCTGGTTACGGCCGACAATGTGCGTCTGGCCGGCTGGTATGTGCCCTGCGATGGGGCGCGCGGCACGGTGCTCATGTGCCACGGCAACGGTGGCAATATCGGCGACCGCCTGCATCCGATCGGCCTTTTCCACGAGTTGGGCCTCAATGTGCTGATTTTCGACTATCGCGGGTATGGCGAAAGCGTGGGTAAACCCTCGGAAGAGGGCACTTACCAGGACGCGTTTGCGGCTTGGCAGTACCTGGTTGAGAAACACAACACGCCGCCGGATAAAATCGTCATTTTTGGCCGGTCCCTGGGCGGCGCCGTGGCGGCCGGCCTGACTGAGCGCGTTACACCCGCCGCGCTGATCCTGGAGGCCACTTTCACCTCGATCCCGGACATGGGCGCGCAGCTTTATCCCTGGCTGCCGATCCGCCTGCTGAGCCGATACCGTTATAATACCCTGGCGCGGCTGGAGCGGATCCACTGCCCGGTGCTCATCGCCCACAGCCGGGATGATGAAATGATCCCGTTCGAGCACGGCCGGAAGTTGTTTGCGGCGGCTTGCGCGCCAAAAACATTTTGCGAATTGGCCGGCAATCATAACGAGGGCGAAGTCCTGACTGCGCCGGCCTATCGCCAGGCGCTGGACACGTTCCTGACGGGTAAGCTGGGTTCGTTTTGCCATTGACACGGGAGGCGACCGTATTATGCTGATGAAGTGTTTTTCTCGTCCGTAGCATGCAAACAATCAGGAGGAACCTATGACAGCGCTTAAGACCACGTTTGCCCTGTATTTCGGAAACCGCGGATTTTTTCCCGCCGCGCTGATTGATAGTGCCCGCCGCGACCTGCCGCGCGTGCTGAAGAGCATGGGACACGATTCCATTATGCTGGATAAAAACGCCACCCGGTACGGCGCAGTGGAAACACCGCGGGAAGGGGAGATCTACGCCGAGTTCCTGCGGCGCAACCGGGGGAAATACGGCGGCGTGATCCTGTCATTGCCCAATTTCGGGGACGAAACCGGCGCCGTGGCCGCGCTAAAGGAAGCCGGCGTGCCGATCCTTGTGCAGGCTTACCCGGATGATCTGGACAAAATGGCGCCGGCCCTGCGGCGCGACGCGTTCTGCGGAAAGATATCCGTCATGGACGTCTTCTGCCAGTGCGATATGAAATTTACGGCGCTCAAGCCGCATACCGTCAGCCCTTTGAGCGAAGAATTCAAAACCAACGTGGAGCATTTTGACCGTGTCTGTCGGGTGGTCAATGGCGTCAAGGGCATGGTCGTGGGCGCCATCGGCGCACGCACCACGCCGTTCAAGACCGTCCGCTTTGACGAACTCACGCTCCAAAAAGCCGATATCACCGTGGAGACGCTTGACTTATCGGAAGTTTTCGACCGGATGCGGAAGATGGCGGCAAGCGGCAAGGCCTACAAGGCCAAGGCGAGCGTCCTGCGGGATTATGCCTGCTGGCATCAGGCCCCAAAAGCGGCGTTCGATAATCTGGTCCGCCTGGGCGTCGTGCTCGATGAGATCATTGCCGCCAATAAGATGGATGCCATTGCCGTGCGTTGTTGGACCGAAATGCAATCCCTGATGGGCATCTCACCCTGCGTCGTGCTGAGCGAACTCAATAACCGTGGAATTACAGCGGCCTGCGAAGTGGATATCTGTAACGCGGTTACCATGCAGGCGCTGGCCCTGGCTTCCGATGGCCCCGCTACCTGCCTGGATTGGAATAATAATTATGCCGATGACGAGGATAAGTGCATTCTCTTCCATTGCGGCCCGGTGCCGGCCGACCTGATGCAGGGCAAGGGAACGATCAGCGATCACCTGATTATCGCCAATGCGGTCGGCAAGGGCAAGGGATTTGGTTGTAACACCGGCCGCATCGCGCCGGGCGACTGCACCTTCGGGAGCATGATCACCGATGCCGGCCGGCTGAAATTCTTCCTGGGGCAGGGCCGCTTTACCAACGATCCGATTCCCGCGGACTTTTTCGGGTGCGCGGGGGTTGTGGAAATACCGGGGCTCCAGGATGTGCTCCTGCATATCGGGCAGAACGGCCATCGTCACCACGTCAGCGTGGCCGGCGGTCATATCCTCGCGCCGGTGCGCGAGGCGCTGGACCGCTACCTGGGCTGCCAGGTGGCGGCGCCGCAGGCGATTTGACGCCAAGAGCACGTGGCGCGTAAAGATGTTGCGATGAAAATCAGCATTATTACGGATATTGAAGGCGTGAGCGGCTCGGTATGGGGCGGTTATGGACTGCCGCTTTCCGGCGAGTTGCCTTATTATACGGAAATGATGACCGCAGAAATCGCGGTCATCATCCGGACGCTGCAAAAAGAAGGCGTTGACGATATTTTTCTCTATGAAGCGCACACGCTGCAGCCGGGTATCCTGCCCAAGAACATCACCATCGCCAAACACTTTGACCTGATTCTGGACAGCGATGCGGTTTTCTTCACCGGCACCCACGGGCCGGCCAACGTGCGAAAGGCGGTCTTGGCCCATACCATGAATTCCACCATGGTTTATCAACAGAAACTGAACGGCCTGCTCACCGGCGAATTAACGCTTTGTGCGGCTTATGCCGGCGCCCTGGGCATACCCACGGTTTTCGTGGCCGGCGAGAAGCAGGTGGAAATAGAGGGCCGGCAGAACCTGCCGGAACCGGTGGAATACGTGGTTGATGAAATTGGCTATTCCAACCATTCCGCCATCTGCCGTCCCTTCACGGACTTGAAAAAGGAACTGGAGGAAAAAACCCGGGCCGCTCTGAGCCATATCGGCAAGACCAAGCCGTTCGACCTGGGCAAGATAACCTGGAAAACGAAATTCCGGCGGGATTACGGCCGGCGCACGGAAAGGCCGCCATTTCGGACGTATGAGGATGACTGGGAGGTCATCAGGGCGGACAACATGATCGAGGCCTGGAACATCAATTACGAAGCGTGCCGCACGCCGGGACACTGATTGACACCTTGATTAAGGTGATAACAAACAGGATTCGGAAGCCGGAAGTCCGGGGCCGGAATAAAAAAATCAGCGTATGAAAAGTGAAAAAGAAAAAAGGCTGCTGATTGTTACCCAGAACCGGTATGTTTCAACCCTGCTTTTCCACGGGTACGGCCTGCCGCCCTGGTATGACCTGCCGATAATCCAGGCCGATCCGTCCTTCAGGAAAACGCTGACCGCGAAGGTCAATAAGCTCATCAGCCGGGCAAGGCGTTCCGGATTTACGGCTTGCGATATTCATGAATCATTCCCGATTGACCTGATGCGGCTGGACCAAGACGGGTTGGTTATCAGGGGCATTGATCGTTTCCTGACGGAAAGAAATTATGCCGGGTTTGCCCTCCTGCCGGTGGCTTTCCGCGGGCTGAAACCGCAGCCCCGGCTCGGGTTGCTGAAAAAAATGACGCTGGCTAAGCGGGAAATAGATGAAACCGATATCGTGGTAGCGGTCCTGCATGGCAAGGGAATCCCCCTGGTGTATTCCGAAACAAACGGCCGGGATTATATCGGCCGGCAGAAAAGCCGCTTTGTTTCCGACCTGGTCAGCCGGGAAAAATTGGACCGGCGACTTTCCTTTCCGGGCGAATTCGCGGTCTGCTTCGACCGGACGGTCCCGCTCAACGACGTGGTTCATTACCCCGGCGTCGCCCGGGTCGGCCAGAATTGCTTTTACAGCCGGGTGGAAAATCCGGATAAGTTGCTGGAATTCTATAAATATGCCGGCATTCTCATGCAGGCCAGCCGCAAGTATTGAGTGAAGCACCATACGGCCCGCAGGGCAACCTGCTCCGCAGGAGTAGCTCTGGCTACGCAGGTCGAGTCTTTGCGGAACCCTGCGACTTGTCCGGCGAAGCCTTGGCGAAGACGGAAGCCACAAGGGCCATTTATCCCTGTGGCAATCCATAAGGTTTTTTGGCGAAGAAGGGCAAAATGAAAATCGGTGTCATTAATTTTCAAGACCGCCTGGAGATTTTCACCTGGCAGGGATACAAGGTGCCGGACCCGCAGGAGATGCAGTATTACGATAAAATCTACCGGGCGGAAACCGACCTTATCGTCCGAACGCTTAATCGGCAGGGCGTACGGGATATTTATATCGGCCGGGAAATGGATGAAATCAAGGGGTCCGGCGGACTTTTCCTGATTACCCCGCACCGGCCGGTCGGCATCATGCAATTATGCCATGTGCAGACCAGGGACAAAAAGCTGATTTTCCGGATGGAAATAAACGGGATGCCCTGCTCGGAAATGTCTTTGTGTGCCGCTTATGCCGGCGCAATGGGCATTCCGGTCTTGTTTGTTTTTGGCGCAGAACCGTATTTGCAGGAAGCGGGCCGGAATTTGCCCGGGCCGTTTGAATGTGTCTCCAGCGAAATCAACCCGGCTTCGCTTGCAGAGCTGCGTTCACCATTTTCCAGAGTTGGATTGGAACTGGCGCAAAAAACCGAAAAAGCCCTGACCCATATCGGAAAAACAAAACCTTTTCAGACCGGACCAGTTACCGTGAAATTCATCTTCCGTTATCAGGGCATGATGGAAAAATTCTGCCAGTTTCCGTTCGTCAAAGAACAAGGCGACTGGCTGGCCATTGAAGCAACCAACGCCATAGAAGCCTGGCATCTTTACCGGGTTGCTTCCGCCGGACTGGACTTCTGGAACTTAAAAATCTCGCCTTAGTAGCGGTCCCGGCCATGGCTCCATTCAAACAGGTATTAAAACAGATTCGCGGGATTCCGGAGCCACTTGGCGAAACCGGCTATCTGGACCACCGGCATTTCCGGACACCGGAACTGCTGGCCAAGTATCCGGAGGAGCTGCTTTATTTCATTGTGCCGGAAAAGCTGCCGGAAAAACCGCCCCTGCTCATTCTCCTGCATGGCGGCAGCGTTGACCGGGAAACGCCGCACCATTATCTTCGCGAGCCCATGCCGCATGCCTTTTGTCAAAGCCCCCGGAGCGACCTGCGCGAAATTCTGGGCGCCTATCGACTGGTCACGGTTATGCCTTCGCTTTACCCGAATGTGCCGAACGGCTGGTGCCTGCCGGAATGCGAAACATACCTGGCGGACGTGGTCCGGGAAGCAGCCGCGCTTTTCGACGTCGACCCCGACCGGGTTTTTCTGGCCGGCATGTCCATGGGCGGCTTCGGCGCGGCGCATATCTGCCAGTGCTGGCCGGACCGCTATGCCGGCATCCTCGAAGTCGCCGGTTCCTGGCGGCTGGCGCTCTGGCGGAATACGATGAATACGCCTTTCTGGTTTTGCCATGGCATCAACGACGCGAAGTACAAAATACGGGGCCGCTTTACCGACGTGGCTTACGGCCGGCTTTGCGACCGGTTGATGAACGAAGCAGGCGTGCCCCACCGCTATCTGGAGCATGACGGCGGGCACCAGTTCCACGAGCCGTTTCTGCGCGAGTTCCTCGGTTGGGCGGAAACAAACCGGCGCAACAACCGGCCGGAAAAAGTTTTCCTGTCCACGCCGGCCGGCTGGCGCATCTGGCAGGTGCATGCCGTCAAAAGCCGGTTCTGGATTTCCGTGGAAAAAACCGGGCCCGGCCAGATTGCCTGCCACCGTTGTATTCCGGACGACCGTTTCTACGGCGGACATACGCCGGACAAGTTTGACTTCAGCGAAACTGAATGGAACAGCTGGCAGTTGCGGTACCGGAAAGAAACGATTGACGGCGCCATAATCGAGGCGACCCGCGAAGGGAACCGCTTTCTGGTCCGGGGGCAGAATATCGCGCAATTTTCCATCTGGCCGGACGCTCAGATGGTGGATTTCCGGAAGCCGATTACCGTGGAATACAATGGGAAAGAGATTTTTGAAGGCCGGGTCATTCCCTCCCCGGACGTTATGCTGGAATCGTACAAGCTGCGCCGGGACTACGGGCTGCTTTATCCTGCGAAAATTTCGATTACCGTCTAAGAGTTTACTGGCAAAGGCCAAAAATTCGACCAAACAAGAAACAAACAGGAACGAAGAAGATGAAGACCGCCGTGACAATGATCAGCGTGGGCGGAAGATTTAATGAAGGCAAAATCGATGTCCATGGTTTTATCGAATTCTGCGGCCGAATCGGCGTGGACGGCGTGGATTTGCTGGAATACTACTGGAAGGACAAACCCCGCGAAATGAAGGCCATCCCCGGCTGGCTGGCCGACAATAACCTGGTCTTATCCGCCTTTGCTATCGGCAATAACTTCGCGGTTTCAAACCCGCGGAAAATGCAGGAGCAGGTGGATTATGTCAAAAAGGGCATTGACACCGCGGCGGTGCTTGGTGCGAAAACCCTGCGGATTTTCGGCGGCCACCTGTCCCCGGATGGAATCAACAATCGGGAAGAAGGCATGGAGGCGATAGTTTACGGCATTTCCCGGTGCATTGACCATGCCAAAGCCAATCGGGTGGTCCTGGCCCTGGAAAATCACGGCGACCTGCCGGGCAGGAGCGACCAAGTTCTGCGCATCTTGAACCAGTTCCAATCCGACTACCTGAAAGCCACGATTGACATTGCCAATTTCATCGCCAACAACATGAACGCAAAAGAAGACCCGGTTTCCGCAACCAAGGCGCTGGTTGGCCGGGCGGCACACTGCCACGTCAAGGACTTTGCCGACAACCCGGCGGCCACGGGCAAGGTCAAGGCCTGCGTTCTGGGCGAAGGCAAAACGCCGATCCGCGAATGCCTGCAGGTTTTGAAGAACGGCGGTTACCAGGGTTTCCTTTCGCTGGAATACGAGGGCCACGAAAACGAAGGCGTCGCCATCGAAGACGCCCTGGGAACGGAACAGAGCATCAGGAATCTCAAAAAAATCCTGCAGGAAGTCGTTTAAGTAAAGTCCAAAGTTCTATATGAATACCTTCCCTGAAATCACCGGTTCCGCCCGGGAATCCGGCCGGCAAATCGGCCGGCTTTTCGGCGCCCAAATTGCCGCATTGACCAGGGATATTGTTATCCAGCCGGAACGGCTGAAGAAATTCCGGCGGATGCTGGAGAAAACCGCCGCCTGGTGGCTGGAGGAAGCCGAGGGTATTGCGGAAACAGCCGGGATAGTTCCGGACAAACTGCTTGCGGCAAACTGCCTGCCGCAAAAACCCAACAAGTATTACCTGGGCGGCTGTACGTCCTTCCTGGTCATGCCGGACCGCAGCCAAACCGGCATTCCCCTGCTTTTAAAAATCCGGGACGAGGCGCCGCTGCCGCAAGTGGTCGGCACCAAGCATATTGATGGAACCTTCCGGTATATTTTCGGAACCAATCTCAATAATCTCGGCATTGCCCATTTTTTGAACGAAAGGGGCCTGGCCGGCGCCAACAACACCGGTTCGCCGATTATTTCCGGCATCAATGATCTGGGCTTCAATGACTGCCATATCATGCGGCTGGTTGCGGAAAAAGCCGCCGACTGCCGGGAAGCGCTGGAAGTCATCCGGGAAATTGTGGCGGCCGGTTTCTGCAGCAATGCCGGGTTTGAGCGCGGCATGATTTTTCTCTTCGCGGATAAAACCGGCCAGGGACTGCTGGTGGAAAACACCAGTGCGACCGTGGTTTTTAAATTCGTACGGCGGGGTGCCTTCATTTACACCAATCATTTTTTGCTGCCGGAAGGCCGCCGGCTGATTAACCGGCGACGGAATCGGGAAGTGCCCATGAAGAGCAGCCGCATCCGCTACCGGCGCAGCCGCCAATTACTCAGGGCAACCGGCCCGGCAATAAACCCGGAAGACCTTGGCCGATTTTCGCAGGATACGGAAAATCAGCCCTATTCCCTGTGCAACGGCAGCGACATTTTTCCCTGGCGCACAATTTCGGCTTTCATCCACGAGTTGGATGCGCTGAAACCGCGTTGCCGCGTCTGCAACGGACTGCCGACCGAAACGCCTTATCTCCCGCTCGCCTGCGCTGACAAGGGACGGCGGTGCTGATGGGCAATGGGGCGCGCCGCCCTATATCCCCAGTTTCCTTAAATAAGCCCGGCTGTCACGGATTGCCTGGCCGATTTCAATCTGGCTGACATCCTCTTCATAAATAATATAATCGGCTTTGTCCTTCACAACCTGGTAAGCCTCGGCGAGTTTGATGTCGCCTTTGCCAAGCTCGGTCCATGTAATATTTTCCATTTTAAATGGCGCGCCTAAATCCTGGGCTCCTCTTTTTAAATCGGCAGCTTTATTGATTTTGGCATCTTTAAAGTGATAATACCCGACACGATTGCTGTAGCGCTTGATAAACTCGGCGGGGGATTCTCTGCCGATCTGCACCCAGGAAACATCAACGTTGAATTTTACAAGGCCCGGGTCGGTTTCTTCGCCGAGTAAATGAATGCCTTTTTGGCCGTCAATAATTTCAAACTCAAAAGCATGGTTGTGGTAGCAGAATGTCAAGCCGGCATCCTTTGCCATCTTGCCGGCCCGGTTAAATACTTTGGCCGATGCCCGGTAGGCCTCCAGTCCCTGGCCCGGGGCGATACCACTGCAGATTATATAATGCCCTCCGGTAACTTTGACGTTTTTAATTGTTTCGCTTAATTTTGTTTCATCGCAGAAAGTATCATAGCCGCCATGTCCGGCGGCATATTCGAGCCCGTGTTTTTTACAAGCATTCCTGATCTGTTCCGGGGAATATAGGTCAAATAGGAAGCCGGTTTCGATGCAAGCATAGCCGGCATCCGCGCAATCCTTCAAGACCCCGTCCAAGTCTTTGTTTTCGCGCCGCTGAAAAACAATTAATGCAATCCCTGCTTTTGTTTTTGGCATGGTGCTTTCTCCTTCATTAAGTTGTCGTGCTGAATTACCGTGAAAGGGACGTTAGCACGGCTATGCAGCGGATGCAAGAATATTATCAAGCATGGCAGAATATTAGCAATCGCTGCCGTTTTATCCTCCAGTCTTGACACCGAACGCCGTTGCATTAACATCAATACGCTTAATATGATCATTGGGCTAAAACGATAAGAATAACGGGATAATGATGCATGCTGCTTTTCAATATGATCTCTTGCCGGTTCGCGTTGCCGGCCATATTAAAAACGAATTGGTCCATGGCGCGTGGTGCGGCCATTTGCCGAGCGAGCGGGATCTCTGCAAGCAATTGCGCGTCAGTCGCTTCACGTTGCGTCTGGCCTTGAAGCAGTTGTGCCGCCAGGGGTGCCTGCAGCCTCTGGCGCGGAGCGGGTATGCGATTGTCGGGCCATGCGTTAAGCCGGAGCGCCCGGCGGAACGTAAGGCCATCGGCGTATTGATCGGCAAGACGTGGCGAACGATGCCGTTCAAAGATTATTATTTGTTAAGTAAAGTCGAACATAATTTGCGCCTGGCCGGCTATGGCGTGGAACTTATGCTGCACCCCGTGTTTGTCAGGCGGAATCTATCGGGGTTTCTAAGCACGCTGGTGGGTAATCATAAAGCGGCGGGCTGGTTGTTGTACGCGGTTCCCGAAGCAGTCCAACGATGGTTCGCCGAAAAACGATTGCCCACGCTGGTGTTGGGCTCCTGTTATGCAAACGTCGTCTTGCCGGCGCTGGATATTGACTATCGCGCCGTATGCCGGCACGCCGCCACGCTCTTGCTGAGGCGCGGACATCGTCGGATCGGCTTCATTGTGGATAATCATCGCTTTGGCGGCGATCGCCTGAGCCTTATTGGTTTTCAGGAAGCATTTCAACAGGCCAACATGACCGATGCGCAACCATTGGTCCTTTGTCATAATGGCAGCGTCAAAGGATTGCGCAGCGTTTTGGACGGCTGTTTTAAAAGGCCGGCCTGGCCGACGGCAATCCTGATTAACCGGCCGCAGGCCGCCATCGGCCTGGCCAGTTATCTGATGCAGCATCGCTTGCGGATACCCCGGGATGTCTCGATTGTCTGTCGGGATTACGACGATTATTTCAAGTGGCACTCACCGCAAATTGCCGAATATGTGTTCGACAATAACTTATATGCCCGCAAAGCCGTGCGTCTGATCGTGCGCCTGGTTCAGCAAGGCCTGCCGATCGATTGCAACGTTGCGCCCATGATGCCGGTCCTGTCCGAAGGCGAATCGATCGCCACGCGCTGACGTTTCCTTGCGGTGGTGTTGCCCTTTTCCCGGCCATAAGCACGTACTGGTATGAATTTATTACCAACCCGTCTTGCGTTGCCCGCTAGCAGGCGCATATTGTATAAAGTTGCCAATAAGGAAAATGGGGGCAGGTAAAAACCCGTGCGGGTCCAATCTGCGATGAAGTGCACGATGAAAGCTCGATGTTTGCAACGGATGTTGATCGGGTTGGGGCTGACGATGGTCTTGGCAACGCCCTGGGCATCGGCGGCGGATCGTTACGTGGCCCCCAACGGCACGGGCGGTGGCACATCGTGGACGGATACGCACTCAAATCTGATCGAAATGGTTGCCCTCGCCGGCGACAACGACACGGTCTATGTGACCAATAACGCCAAATATTACCTCACGAATCAAATCGTCGTCAAATACGCCATTACGGTGCGGAGTTGGGGGCCGGGCGGGATCCTGGACCCGACCAACACGATCCTGGACGGCAACTATCCCATCACGACCAATCGGCATTTTACGCTTAGCAATTACTGGGCCACGCTGGCTGGTTTTACGCTCTCGAACGGGTGGGGCTCAGCCAACACCAACGGCTTGGGCAACACCGGGGCCAGTGGAGGCGCCATCTCCATATATTATGGCACCGTGACAAACTGCATTATCACGCGCAACTCTGTGTTTAGCGCGGATCCTTCATATTCGCAAGCGGGCGGGGGCGGAATATTTATGGGGATGGATAACGCCAAAAGCGGGGGTGTGTGGAATTGCACAATTAGCGGTAATTCCGTAGGGCCGAAGAATTGTGGTGGTGGAATTATGGTCAACAATGGGAGTTGGCGGATTGTAAATTGCACCATCTCAGGCAATACGGCGCCATCCGCAGGTGGCTACGAAGGCGGGGGGATCTACGCCAATCCGGCGTCAGGAGGGCTTTTGGTTATCAGCAATTGCTGGGTTGTGTCCAATTCTGCCGGCTATGCCGGTGGAATACGAACGGCTTTTACCGAGTGCCATAACAGCTTTATCATGGGCAATACAGTCACTGTGAAAGCGGGGGGCATTCGTGTGAACAATAATAGCGTGATCAGAAATTGCTTGATTTCTCAAAATTCTGCTGCGACTGGCGGCGGAATCTCCGGAAATAATAGCCATTCAATTCAAAGTTGCACGATCGTCAGCAACGTATCTAGTTCCGACACCGGAGGCGGATTCGATTTCTCTGGCTCGGCTGGTTTTCCTGTAATCGAAAACACCATAATATGGGGCAATCGCTCGGGCGGAAGCGGAATTTACTCTAATTGGTACGTTTGGCGCACGAATCCATCAACGACCTGGGTCACATTTACCAACTGCTGCACTGCGCCGGACATTTACAGCAATAATCCTGGTCCGTCGGTTTATGGAGTTCTGGCCTCCGGGGTCAATACCGTCACCAACGATCCGCGGTATGTTTCCGCCACGGATTTCCGCTTGCAATTGGATTCGCCCTGCATTGATGCCGGCGTGAATCGTTACTGGATGGAGGGGGCGCTGGATCTTTACGGCTATCGGCGCATTGATATTTTCCGTAAAACCGTTGATATCGGCGCCTACGAGTATCTCAGTAAAGGCACAATGTTCAGTGGTCATTAAGTCTATCTTCAGACCTCAAACAGCGCCATCTGGCCGGGATGGTTTTTGCCTTTACGCGGGCGGTGGAGCGCAAGTTTCGGCTGGCCGGCTTCGCCAAATTCACCGTCTTCCAGATTGAGCAGAATTTCCCGGGCGCGGTCCACGACTTCCTGAGGCAGGCCGGCC
Organism: Kiritimatiellota bacterium; assembly: GCA_026398415.1. Lineage (GTDB taxonomy): Bacteria > Verrucomicrobiota > Kiritimatiellia > JAAZAB01 > JAAZAB01 > VSJD01. The sequence continues at coordinate 45,197 of JAPLSY010000017.1, forward strand.
AGGCGGGCCACCTGAATCCCGTAGCTCTTGTCGGTGCCCCCGGGCACGATCTTGCGGATGAAAACGACGCCGTCGGCCTGTTCGCGGACGAGCACGTTATAGTTTTTCACGCCGGGCATGGTCATGGCCAGGTCGGTGAGTTCGTGAAAATGCGTGGCAAAGAGGGTTTTGGCCTTGACCGCGTTGTGCAGGTGCTCGGCCACGGCCCAGGCAATGCTGATGCCGTCGAAGGTGCTCGTCCCGCGGCCAATCTCGTCGAGCACGATGAGACTGTTGGACGTGGCGTTGTTCAGGATGTTGGCGGTTTCCTGCATTTCCACCATAAAGGTGCTGCGCCCGCGGGCCAGGTCGTCGCTGGCGCCCACGCGGGTAAAGACCCGGTCCACAATGCCGATTTCGGCGGAGCGCGCCGGCACAAATGAACCCATTTGCGCCATGATCACGATCAGGGCGACCTGGCGGATATAGGTGGATTTGCCGGCCATGTTTGGGCCGGTGATGATAATTACCCGGTTTGCGTCGCCATCGAGCAGGGTGTCGTTGGGCACGAAGCGTTCCGCGCCGGGCATTTGCTCAACCACCGGATGGCGACCGTCCCAGATGGTTAAAGCAGAGGTCCGGGTCATGACCGGCCGCGCGTAGCGCAGGGCCAGGGCCCGATCCGCCAGGGCGGCCAGGACATCCAATTGGGCCAGGGTTTGGGCCGAGGCCTGGATGGATTCCGTGGCGCGCACGAGGGTGTCGCGGACTTCCAGGAAGAGATCGTATTCCAGCGCCATGGCGTGGTCCTGGGCGCCGAAAATTTTTGTCTCGTAGGTTTTCAGTTCGGGCGTGATGAAACGCTCGGCATTGACCAGCGTCTGTTTGCGGGCGTAATCGGCCGGTACATTGGCGGCCTGGCCCTTGGAAACCTCGATGTAGTAGCCGAATATTTTATTATGCCGAACCTTGAGCGTCTTGATACCGGTGCGCTGCTGCTCCCGGGCCTGGTACTCGGCCAGCCAGTTGCGGCCCTGTGTGGCGGCGTCGCGCAGGGTATCCAGTTCGGCGTGGTAGCCGTGCCGGATCAGGCCACCTTCTTTAATACTTATCGGCGGCTCATCGACAATGGCTTTTTCCACCAGTTCCACCAGCTCGGGGTGGGGCAGAATGGTTTGTGCCAGGGCTGCCAGGGATCGAACGGGGGAAGCGGCCACGAGCGCGCGCGCGGTCGGCAATATGGCCAGGGATTGCGTCAACGCGCGGATGTCACGGGCATTTCCGGCGCCGGCGCCCAGGCGCGCCATAATGCGTTCCATGTCGCGCACCGGGGCCAGGGCCTCGCGCAAATCGCGCAGGAGCGTCCGGGTGTTGCAAAAGGCTTCGACGGCGTCGTGGCGATCCTTGATGGCGTCGAGCCTGGTCAAAGGACGCAGGACCCATTCGCGCAGGAGCCGCCCGCCCATGGGGGTCTTGGTGCTGTCCAGCACGCCCAGGAGTGTCGTGGCTGTGCCGTGATCACGGCTGGAGCCGTCGGTACGGCCGAAGCCGTCGGTACGGCCGGTGCCGTCGTTACGGTTTGGGGCGTTGGGCGAGGACACTGAAGGCAGACTCCGGGAAGCGACCAGGTCCAGGTTGCTGCGCGTGGCCTCGTCCATGATCAGAAAATCGCCGGGGTTCCGGATGCACAGGCGCTGGACATGTGCCAGGTTGCGCCGCAACGCATTGCTGACGTAATGCACCATGCCGCCGGCCGCGCCAATGATGGCCGGATGGCCCTCGCCGCCGAAACACTCCAGGGACTGCACTTTAAAGTGACGCAACAGCGTGTCGTGGGCCGTTTCGTATTCGAAGGTCCAATCGTCGTACGGGCTCACCATGAGCGCCGGCAGTTGATTGAGCAGTACCCGCAAGGACGAGACCGGATCACGGGCGGCCTCGGCGGGCAGGACGCATTCGGTGGGCGCGAGCCGGAGTAAATTGTCACGGAGCGTTTCCGGGTCGCAAGTTTCTTCCGCCTGGAATGCGCCCGTAGAGAGGTCCAGCAGGGCCAGGCCGAAAAGGCCGCCGGTTTCGTAAAGGCCGGCCAGGTAATTGTTGCGGTTGCGATCGAGGATTTGATCCGTAAGCACGGCGCCGGGGGTCAGAATGCCGGTCACTTCGCGCCGGACGATGCCCTGGGCGGTGGCGGGATCTTCGACCTGGTCGCAAATGGCCACTTTTTTGCCGGCGCGGATCAGCCGCGCCAGGTAAGTCTCATAAGTGTGATGCGGCACCCCGCACATGGGCACTTTCTGGCGCTTGGTGAGCGCGATATCCAGAATCCGCGAGGCTTCGACGGCGTCCTCGAAAAACATTTCATAGAAATCGCCCAGCCGGAAAAAGAGAATCGTGCCCGGCGGCAATTCGGCTTTGATCCGCCGGTACTGGCTCATCATGGGGGTAAGGGGGTCGCTCATGGAGGCATACTATAGGGGAAATGCAGCGGAAAAAAAGCAAAGAAAACAAATCCCTTGTCAATAGAGTAGGGGATGGATAAATTGTACCGATCGCCGCTAACTGCGCCTGTAGCTCAATTGGATAGAGTGTCGGCCTCCGAAGCCG
>JAPLSY010000012.1 GCA_026398415.1 Kiritimatiellota bacterium
ACGCAACTGCTCCAAGCGTGCTTGCACCTGCTCGGCTCCCGCCGCCTGTAATCCCCGCCCCTCCAATCGCCGACCGGCTTTATCCAGCCCCAACCCACGCACTCGCACTGGATTTAAATGCAGATAAAACAACGCCTCCAATACCCAGGCCCCTTCGCCCTCTATTAAAACACTCTTGAATCGCCCCTGAAACAATGGCCCAACTCGATTATGCCGACAATTATACCATAAACTATACGACACATTCAGCCATTGTATCGCTCTGCTCGCATTCGCTTCCGGCGTCTGGATCAAAAGGTGATAATGGTTCCCCATCAGAACATACGCGTGAATCCGCGCCGCATACCGTTCGTGCATCTCGCCAAGCAATTCAAGAAAATGCCCGCAATCTCGGTCGTCATCGAATATCCGTTGCCGATCGATGCCGCGGTTCGTAATGTGATACCATCCATCGGCTATATCTATTCGCAATGGTCTTGCCATGCCGTCTTTCTACACACTTGCATTGCCATTGTCAATATTGATTTGTCGCATGTCGAGACGTGACCCTTATGCTCTCCTCCTTATGCTCTCGGCTTCGCGCAAAGAATGAGCAGGTACAGCCGCAATACGTCTGTTAATTTGCGCCCTGTTCCATCCCACAAGCCCAAAGCCGAGAAGCATACACAGAATCATTACCGCAGCGGATATGACTATTCCCCTTACGATCACCGAATTTTGATGAAAAAGCTTCATAATGGCGGATTGGGTCAGGGCACGCCTGTCCAAAATAAAGTTTTGAAAAGACCTCCTTGGCGGGGGATAGTTCTTGGTGAAAAGGGACAAGAACGCCGCAACAAGGAGGTCATGAATATGGTGCGCCATGCGAGTCTATTCAGCCAAGTATTATCTTGGGGCGGATTGGGCCCTCGAGGGCCCGTTGCCCAAAGCCGCGTTTAAAATATTTTCTTACAAGAAAACTGGTTCCGCCGATAATCTTCTTCTGAGACACAGCTGCCCAAAATCAGATTGTTTTGGACAGCAGTGGTTGTGTGTGATGCGTCAAGGAGGACATTTTTTCATGTCGGCATTCCAGCGTGTATAGTCCTTGCATTGGGCGTATGGGTGGTTATAGTAGCGACCGTTTTGAATCCGAGCGTGAAATTGAAAAATTAACTGAAAGGGAAGCATCATGAAAATCGGCGTGTCGTCCTACAGTTTTAGCCGGTTGGTTGCCGGCGGGCAGATGCAGCAAATCGACGTTATTGCCAAGGCCAAAGAGATGGGTTTTGACGTTATAGAGTTCTCCACCCTGACCCTGCCGAAGGGCGAACGCGCGCTTGATTTTGCGCCTCGCCTGAAGGCGGAGAGCGACCGGGTGGGCCTGCCGCTGGTCAACTATACGATCGGCGCCGACTTTATCAATGGATCGAAAGGCGATTGGAAGGCCGAGGCGGAACGGCTTAAAGACGAAGTGCGGGTGGCGAAGATATTGGGGGTGCCCGGTATGCGCCATGACGCGACGCAAGGTTTCCCGGCCGGCCACAAAGGGGCCCGCGGCTTTGACGATGCCTTGCCCACCCTGATCAAGGGCTGTCGGCTGGTCACGGAATTTGCGGCTGACCTGGGTATCCGGACCATGGTGGAAAACCATGGTTATTTTTGCCAGGATAGCGAACGGGTCGAGAAGCTGATCAATGGGGTCAACCATCCCAATTTTGGCGCGCTCGTCGATATGGGTAATTTCCTTTGTGCCGACGAAGATCCGGCCCGGGCGGTGGGCCGCATGCTGCCCTACGCCTTTCACTGCCACGCCAAGGATTTTCACGTCAAGCCGGGCACAGCGCCGAACCCCGGCAAGGGTTGGTTCCAATCACGGGCCGGCAATTGGCTGCGCGGCTCGATTATTGGCCATGGCGATGTGCCGGTGACGCAATGCCTGCGCACAATGAAACGGGCGGGTTACGACGGCGTGCTTTCGATCGAGTTCGAGGGCATGGAAGATGTGCTGACCGGCATTGCCATCGGCCTGGCGAACCTTCGGCGCTTTGAGCAAGAAGCCTGAACGATTTATTGACCAGTTGTAAGCGACGCTCCGCTGGCGGCTTTATGACCCATTAATTGATTAAAGGGTGATTGGATCCATTTGCATTGGGCCAATGCTACGATCAACAATGTGTAGAGAAGCGAAATCAGGAAGAAGCGCCTAAGCGAAATTCTTGGCTCCGTTTGACGAAGCAGCTTGCGGGCGCTTACGTGCATGCCGAGCAGGCCGATCAGGTTTGTAGCCCAATACGCTCCTACAAAAGCGAACAGGAATAAACGCTGGTCAAGCATTGCCACCAGTTGAGCGGCCAGATACGCTATGGGCAAATTGACCACGGCATCGTTCCACCAGCTGATCGGTGACAACGTAAAGCCTATGGCGAACAAGCTCCCCCATGCCATGCGCCGCAAATTTTCGTTTGTACGCGTCATGTGCGGTGCCCGCCTGCATGGGTAACAACATTTGCCTGGCGCGGGCGGCTTAAGTCGCCACGGCGGCCGCCAGCTTGATGCCAAGCGCTTTCAAGTCGGCGGCTTCCTTCCCATCGGGATGGCCTTTGACCAGCACTGCGTTAGCGGCTTTCCGGAGCTTGAAGGACTGGGCCAATGATTCGATGCTTTTAATGGCTTTTCCACCGCCGCCATGGGTTAGAAAGGCGACATAAGGTTTGCCTGTGACCTGGTCCTGCGTTGGATAATATGCGCGATCAAGGAAATCCTTGAGTCCGCCGCCCATGTAGCTGAAAGCGTCGTAGGAACCCAAGGCCACGGCCTGGCAATTCAACAGGTCGGCCGGCTGTGCTTCGAAGCCGTTTTTGACCAGCACGGTGGCCCCGGTGGATCGGGCGCCTTCTGCCACCGCTTCGGCCGCTGCCTTCGTGTTGCCCGACAGACTGCAATAGACCACCAGTATTCTTGACATGGCGTTACTCCTTTCGCAAAGATGCGGGCGCTTGTTGCAATTCAAACTGGGATAAGCATACCGCCAATATCCGGCCAACGCAAGTCGGCCGTGCCCGGTGGATTATTCGTAGCGCAGGGCGTCAATGGGATTCAAGCGGGCGGCCTTGCGGGCGGGAACGAAGCCGAAGATCACACCGATGGCGGCCGAGAACAAGGCGGCGATGAAGATAATCGGCATGTTCAGAATAAACGGCACGTTCAGGACTTTCGCCAGGGCAACCGAGGAGGCCAGCGCGAGCATAATGCCGATCAGACCGCCGCACGAGGACACTACGACCGCTTCCACGAGGAACTGAAGCAGCACCTCGCGCTCCATGGCGCCGATCGCCAGGCGCGTTCCGATCTCGCGGGTGCGTTCGGTGACCGAGACCAGCATGATGTTCATGATGCCGATACCACCGACCAGCAGGCTGACCCCCGCCACCGCACCGAGCAACGCGGTCAGAACTTGCGTCGTGCCGGAGAGCATTGTGGCGATTTCCTTCATATCCATTACGTCAAAGTTATTCTCCTCGCTGTCCGCGAGATGGCGGCGGACACGCATCAGGCGCATGATCTCCTGTTTGACCCGGTCGGTGGACACCCCGTCCCGGACCGAGACCTGGATGATGCTGACATCCTCGTTGCCGGCAATGCGCCGCTGGAACGTCCGCAACGGGATCACCACGAGGTCGTCCTGATCGGTGCCCACTATGTTTTGTCCCTTGGCTTCGAGCAGACCGATCACTTCGCAGGAAAGTTTGTTCAGGCGGATATGATTGCCAACCGGGTTTTGGCGGCCGAACAGTTTGGTGCGCACGGTCTCGCCGATGACACATACCGCCACGCCGACCCGCGTTTCGTTGGACGTAAAGACCCGCCCATCCTTGATCTTGCGATTATTCAGCGTGAAGTATTGTTCGGTGCTCCCGGTAACCGCTGTCATCCTGTTTTCGTTGGCCAGAATGGCCATCATGGAACTGCTGGCAGCCGGCGCGACCGCCACGAGCAACGGAATATCGCGCGCCAGGGCTTCGGCATCGGCCAGCTTGAACGGCGTCGCTCCCGACGACTGGCCCGGTCCCATACGTTTGCCGGGGTTGATCATAAGCAGGTTGCTTCCCAGGCTCGCAATTTGCTCGGTGACCTGCCGGGTGGCGCCGCCCCCAAGGGTAACGAGAATGATGACGGATGCCACGCCAATGATGATGCCCAGCATCGTCAGAAAGGAGCGCATCACATTGCGGCGAAGTTCGCGCAGGGCCAGAAGCAAGGCATTTCCCAACATCAGCGATTCTCCTCATGCGTATGATCGGTGGCCATCAGACCATCCAGAAAGTGAACGGTTCGTTTGGCGTAGGCCGCCATATCGGGCTCATGAGTCACCATGATGATCGTGATCCCCTGATCGCGATTGAACGACGTCAGTAACGCCATAATTTCGGCGCTGCGCTTGGAATCCAGGTTGCCCGTCGGTTCATCGGCCAGCAACACCACCGGTCGGGTGACGATCGCGCGAGCAACGGCGACCCGTTGTTGCTGTCCGCCGGAAAGCTCTCCGGGAGTGTGATGTTCCCAGCCCGTCAATCCAACTTGTTCCAAGGCCCGCTGCGCGAGCGAATGCCGTTCGATCATATGCGTGTGCCGGTAGATCAGGGGTAATTCCACGTTCTCTAGCGCCGACGTGCGGTTGAGGAGATTGAACCCCTGAAACACGAACCCCAGATAGTGCCTCCGCAGGAGCGCGCGCTGGTTGCGCGTCAGCCGGCCGACCTCGACGCCCTGGAAGCGATAGACGCCGGCCGTGGGCGTATCCAAACAGCCGAGGATATTCATGCAGGTGCTCTTGCCGGAACCGCTGGGTCCCATCACGGCCACGAACTCGCCCGGATAAATTCGCAGGTCCACCCCGCGTAATGCTTCCATGGCGGCGCTACCGGTGCCGTAGACCTTGGTCACGCCACACAGCTCGAGGAGCGGCAACCGCGATACGCCGTTGTCTGCGGGGGTGTTCATTGCTTGACCGTCTCCGTGTCCGTCACCACTTCCATCCCAGCATCGAGCATGCCGCCAGTCACTTCCGTCAGTAACCCGTCACTGGTCCCCTTGGTGATAGGGATGGCCGTCAGCTGACCGGAGCGGAGAATCCAAACCCGCTGTTCCTTGCTCTTGCCGTTCGTGTCTGCACTCGATTTAGATTCCGCGGGCGGATGCGGCATGAGGGAGCTGATCAGGCTGCCACCGCCGGACTTGTTGGCTTGGGTCGTTTGGGGCGGGACAAATCGTAGGGCCGCGTTGGGAATGAGGAGCGTGTTCTCGATCTTATTGACAGTAATTACAGCGGTCGCGGTCATCCCGGGCCGCAACACCAGACTGGTGTTATCCACTCGGAGCACGGCCTTATAGGTAACCACCCCCTCGACGGTTTCCGAACCGTACCGCACCTGGGTAATGTGAGCCGGAAACTCGCGGTCCTGATAGGCATCCACGGTAAACGTGGCTTCCTGCCCCATCCGCACCTGGCCCACGTCGGCTTCGTCAACATCCACCAGTAATTTCATCTGCTTCAAATCCTCGGCCAGCGTGAAAAGCACGGGCGATGCAAAGGACGCCGCCACGGTTTGCCCCGGTTCCACCGCGCGTTTCAGAACGACACCGTCAATGGGGGAATGAATAACCGCCTTGGACAAATCCGTTCGGTTGACATTCAGGGTCGCCTCCGCCTGAGCCGCCAACGCCTTGGCACTGGCTTCATCTGCTTTGGCGCGGGCAAGCGTTGCTTTGGCCGTATCCAGGTCGCTTTGTGCGGGCATTTTGCCGCCGCTTAGGGTATAAACCCGGTTCAACTGCGTCCATTTGGCTTCCGCTTCCTGAATGGTGGCCTGCGTTTGAAGAACCTTCGCCCGCGCGGAGGCGAGCGCCGATTCGGATTGCAATGCCTGTGCTTCCAGTCGAGAGGTGTCGAGTCGGGCCAACACTTGTCCAACCTTGACCTCATCATTGTAATCCGCCTCGACAGTCTTGATCGTGCCGGACACCTCGATACCGACATCCACCTCTTTGATCGGGGCAAGCGTGCCGGTGGCGCTCACCGTCACTACCAGGTTGCCGCGCCGCACGGGCTGGGTAATATAGCGCTGCGCGTCGGTCTTGCGCCCGGCGAACCAGAATGCTCCGGTAATCGCCATGGCCGCCGCCAAGCTGCCCCCCACCCAGTATTTTAGGCGCAAGTGGCGCGCGCTGGAATGGGTAATACCGAGCGTCTTGGCGACATCATCTTGCGGTTGAATCTTCGATAGGGTCATGGTGTATCTCCTGAAGGATTTGTTTTAGCCGTAGCGAGCGCCGATGAGTGCGAGGTCCAGCCGCCCCCGAGGGCTTTGTAGAGACGGATCACATTGGCGGTGACCTCCGCGTCGCTGACGACCAACTGATCTTGCACCGACAACAGCGTCCGTTGCATGTCCAGAACCGTCTGGAAGCCGACGAGCCCGGACGTGTATTGATTCCGTGCCAAACCAAACGCGCTTTGCCCGGCTTGCACCGCTGCCTCAAGCGCGCGGCGGCGCGCCTGCTCGTTGGCATAGGCAACCAGTGCATTTTCGACATCCTCCAGGGCCGTCAACACGGTGGCTTCATACAGGCTCAGCGCCTCCTCCTGCAAGGCTGTCTGGACCTCGACGGCTTGGCGAAGGGATCCGCCGTCGAAGAGTGTCCAGGTCGCGTTGGCCGCCGCTTGGGCTGTCCTGGCGCCGGCGTTATAAAGGGTTCCGAGCGAGAGCGACTCGAGTCCGATGCTGCCCAGCAACGAGAAATCCGGATAGCGCGCGGCCTGAGCCACGCCAATTTGCGCAGTCTGGGCGGCCAATTGGCGTTCCGCTTGGCGGATGTCGGGGCGGTGGCGCAACATGTCCGCAGGAACCCCAACGGCAATGTCGAGGGGCGGCACTGGAATGGCTTTGGGCTCGGCAAGCAACTCTTTCAGCCGGCCGGGCGGCTGACCCACGAGTACGGCCAAGCGGTGTTGCCCCTTTTCCAAGGACGTTCGCAACGTGGGCAGTTCCGCACGGGCTTGCTCCAGACTGAGATTGGCCTGGTCCACGTCCAGTTGGGTGGTAAGCCCGGCTTCATGACGCCACCGGGTAATGTCGCAGGTTTCGGCACGCGTGGCCAGGTTGGTTTCCGTGAGGGCTATGAGGAGTTGATCCGAACGAACCTCGACATAATTCAACGCCACTTCGGCGAACAGACTGACCAGCGCGTCGTTCACCGCTTCCTGCGACGCCTGCATCGTCGCGTCGGCGGATTCCAGTGCGCGCCGATTCTTGCCGAAAATATCCATTTCCCAACTGGCGTCGAAGCCATTGGCAAACAGATTGGCCGTGTCCCCGTTGCCGCTCTCTTCACTGCCACGGCTACGGGAGGCGGCCGCGGCGGCTCCTACGGTCGGAAACAGTGCGGCCTTGGCCATGCCACGTTGCGCGCGCGCCGCGCGCAAGCGGGCCTCGGTCTGGCGCACATCGAGATTGCCCGCGCGCGCCCGCTCTATCAGATCCGATAAGACCGGGTCATTCAGCTGCGCCCACCACCGACTCAACGTTTCCGGCGCCGCCGGGGCGGCAGTCACCCCGGCACTTAACGTCGCGCTCCAATTTGTCACAGCAGGCAATTGGGGTTGGATATAATCCGGCCCCACGCTGATGCACCCCCCAGTCAACAGCAGACTTGCCGCAAGGGACAGCGTGACGCCGATCGTTATGTTTGGAAAAAGTTTCATCGCCATTCAAGGTTTCGATAGTTGTTCCGGCCGCGCCGCACGCATGATTGCGGCGCCATAGATTACCAGTCTTTCCACGACATCGGCTTCGTTGATGGCGATATCCGGCGGCAGAGGAAACGCTCTTTCCACCATCAGCAAGGCATGATGCAGCGCGGCGATAACGACACTCATGCGCCAGAAGACTTCCTCCCGGGTAAGGTCCGGCCGCGCCCTGAGCAAGGCCGCATCAAACCGCTGCGACAGGGTTTGAAATTGGGCGTGAAACAGGCTTTCTATTTTAGGACTCGGTTCCGCCAGGCAGCGGCCCATCAGCTTTCTGAACGTGGTGTTCCGATTCTCGCCCTCCTTGCTGAACGCCGGAACAATGAACGCTCGCAGAATGTCTTCCACTGGCGGCCTACGCTTGCCCGCAGCTTTCTCAACGGCGTCGAGCGCCGCCAGCCGCGCCTGGGTGACGGGCGTCAGACGCCGATCAAAAATGGCCGCAATCAGCCCTTGTTTGGTACCGAAATAGTAGTTGATGGCACCCAGGCTGGTTTTGGCTGCTTTGGTAATATCGCGGACCGAGACGACTTCCAATCCATGATCGGCAAACAGACGTTCGGCCACATCCAGAATATGCGTCTTGGTCTTGGATTGCGATGGACGGTTGCCTTCAATGTTCATCGTATTACGCCTCTTCTCTTGTTTATTCATCGAACGTTCGTATTGTAGCCCTTAACGCATCAGATCATTGCACGTGAATCCGTACTTGGCTAATTCGGACTTGATATGAGCGACCCTCTTGCGGAGATGCTATGCAGCAGATTCATGGCCGTTAACTTCCTCGGTATCGGTGTCGAACAGGAGGTTGTCCCGCACGATCGCTTTTTCTTTTGCTTCTTCTCGCGTCATGACTGCTTTTCCACGCCCGGATTGTTTCGCCCATTCCAGGCGCTCACCCTAATTGGGCATCTGTGCCGAGGGGGCAGCGGTTGTGCAATTTTGGCCTTGTTTTGCTTTCGGCAGGTATGGAGGACGACGAATTTGTGGACGCGTTAGCATCAGGGATGGCAGACGACGACACTGAATTCGTCGGCGTATTGGTGCCTGTCGGCAGGCCTAATGATTTCTTAACGTCTTTGACAATATTGCTGGTAGCGACGTTTCCGGCATTGCTTAATTCTTGTCCAATCTGTTTGAATAATTGAGCCGAGCCGTAATAGGCGATGCCAACCGTAAAAATGAATATTAAGGAAAAAAGCAAACACTTTTTCATGATGAATGATTCCTCCGATGGGAGTGTTGCCGTTAGTTGTTATCTTTGCCTTATTGTTGCGTATACGGAGCTACCGCCATCGTCTGTGAGCGTAAGCGTATTTGTTCCAATGTTCGTCGTGTTCTGATACAGGGCAGTGGCATCTGCCGTGTAGAGCGTGCCAAGGGAATCATCGCTTAGCGACCAGGTATAGTTGCTGGTCCCTCCGCTGGCGGCAAACTCGGTGACGATCACAGAGCTGGCGTCAAGCGTGACCGAGGCCGGGGTAATCACTAAGTCCGATTCCGAGGCGGTTCCACCCAGTTCGCATCCGGCGATCAACACGGGAAGGATACATATTATGATCCATGCATACACCCCTGTCGGTATTTGATTGTGTCTGGTATCCGTACATTTTACAGAATTATATTGATCTCTATTTTGCAGGTCCATGATCTTTCTGCTTCTTTTGCTTTGCATAACTTTCCTCCACTTAATGGTTTTACTTGTTCCTGCACGTTCGTTTGTTGAAAAATACGCCTCGGATTTTTTTTATCGCCATTATTAAATAATCTTCTCATTACATTTTCACGTGTGTCCGGATTACAAAACTGTAATAATGGCGGGCGTAAAGACAGGACACTTTGCCAGTCATGCTTTCTTAATCCCTTTTTTTAGCACTCTAAACAAGATCTCTGGAAGCCCGATGAAAACGTATATTAATTCGGATTTCGCCAGTAATTGTATCTTGCAGACCTTTCGGATTATCTTCACGATCTGTCCTAAAGTATAAAATTTAAATTTTATCCTGCTTCGTATCCGTTTTAAGTCCGTGATGCTATACCGGTCTGAATATACTGAGCCATGCGTGGCGGTGTAATGATAGCCGGGGGTGTTTTCGATCACTTCCTTCAACGGAGAAAACTTTTCTACTCTAAGCTTTTGAAAACTTATCGAATCAAGCTTTAACTCTTTCGCAAACCGAGCTATGTATACCATCTCTTCTTCCGTCTCACCGATATTGCCGTAAATAAAATAGCCGTGGATAAAGAAATTGTATTTGTTTAATATTTTGAATGCTGCCCTTACCTGCTGCTGAGTAAAACCCTTGTCGAGCTGCTTTAAAATCTTATCATGGGGCGATTCTATGCCCACGAGAAGAATCTTGAAACCAGCCTCTTCCGCCTTTTTCAGCAGTTCTTCATCCCTTGCGATTTCAATCCGGGTCTGGACAATGAATATTTTCTTGATTCCGTTCTCTATGATCAGGTCGCATAGCGTTTTGCTTCTTTCGGGATTCGTAAAGAAATTATCATCACTGAACATGATGACATCAGCGGAAATGCTTTTGATCTCTTTAATAACTGATTCAAGAGGTCTCTCTATATATGTCCTTTTCTGCCCAAGCGGGTTTAAGTTGAATGTGCAAAACTTGCAATTATAGGGGCACCCCCTGGAAGCAAGCACAGTGTCAAAGGTTAGATTTGTTAGCCGAACCCCGTTGAGCATTCCATAATAATTATGCCTTCTAAGTGATCTGTCCGGGAAAGCAATCCGACAGATATCCGGGGAGGGTCTGGCCTTATTGTGAATCACTGTCCCGTTCTCACGATACGAAAGTCCAAGAATATCTTTTAGGGGAACGCCATTAACAAAATCCCTAATCGTCTCTTCCCCTTCGCCTCTCACAATGATATCAATATTCGGGCATTTATCGAAAAGGCGTTCAACCTCCGCCGTCGCCTTATTTCCTCCAACTACCGTGGTCACTTCATCCGGAAATTTGCAGATAAGATCGCAAACCGCATTAAATCGGGAATTCCAGGTAATGCTTATACATAAAAGGTCTATCTCTTTTTTAATAAAGTCGGATAATATTATGACATCCTGATATTCCTGTTCGTATCTCAAATCAAGCAGGGTTACCTTATCAACAAGGTCTTTAATGTTTGTCGCAATATATTCCAGTCCCGTGGGAGGGAATATCCCCATCGTTGACGTGGAATCGCTCAAATGAGGGTTGAGGGCAAGTACATGTTTATACTTCATTTTGACCTTTCCCGTTGACTAATGGCAAAATGTTGCCCTATTTGGCTCCGACCATATCAAGTGGATCTTCGACATCAATGTTCTCATACTTAAGGTCCACCAATGTATCCATTGAGGGCGACTCGGGCACACTCGGCATCAGTGCCGACTTGGTCCCACCTGCCGACAATTTCGGCATGACGTCAACCTCGCGGGATTTATAGGAGGACGAGGACGCCGGTTTCTGGTCGCGTGCCGGTGCATCCTTTTGCTTTTTCATCCCTTTCTGTTCCTTGGCGCTCGGCGACGCCAGCGTGCTGTCTGACCAGCCCCTGGTCCACAGATTAGAGGCTTCCGCGATATAGCCATGACGGCGCACGGTTTCGGCATATGCTTTCTCCGGCGTGTTCAGCACGTAGGGCGTCATAAGTACAATCAGTTCACGCCGAGTCGTTTCATTATCGTCCGACCGGAACAACACGCCCAGAAACGGAATATCACCCAGGAAGGGAATCTTAGTCCGGCTTTTGGAACCGTCCGAGGAAACAATCCCGCCGATCACAATCGTTCGCCCATCATTGACGGCAACAGACGCGGTGAAATCGCGGGTTGTGATCACCGGCACATTGTTGTCGTCAATGATCACGTCTTCGCCCTTATTATCAATTTTCTGTTTAATATCCATGATAACGAACCCCTTTTTATTGATATGCGGGGTCACTTCCAGCTGAATGCCGATATCAACGTATTGGTAGGTCGTTGACTGCTGGCCGCTGTAAGTGCTGGAGCCGGTCATGACGGGTCGCTTTTCGCCCACCATGATCTTGGCTTCCTTGTTGTCGGTGGTCAGAATAATCGGCATGGAGAGGATTTTTGCCTCCGAGGACGACGCGAGCATATTGACAACAGCGTCAATGTTGTAATCAAAGAAGGTGAAATAATAGCTCAGACCCGAGCCCGTGCTGGCGGGAAGGTCCAAGATCGTATTGATGGAGGAACCGTCTGTGAGCGTTGCGTTTGCTCCAGAGCGGCTGGCGCCGCCAATGCCGAGGAACGCACTCTTCCCGCCACTCTGCGTTTTGTTGTAGGCAATCATGGAACGCTGGAGCCAGTCAACCCCCACCTTGATCTTGTCGGTCAGCCCGATCTCGACGATCACCACTTCGATCAGCACCTGCGATAGCATGATGTCAATCTGCCGCAGGACGTCCTCGATGATGACCATGTCCGACCGGTTGGCCATGACCAGGAGCGAGTTAATGCGGGTATCGGCAATGATTTTAACGTCGGAGGACAGTTTGCCGGCAAGCTGGATTTCACCTGTTTTTTCCGTGGTGGTACTCTTCTTGGATTCCGTTGTGGACATCGTGGCGGCCGGGAGCCCGAAAGTTGACGTAGGCGCAGGCACGGGCGTGGTGGCCGGAGTCGCCTGTGAACTCGTGGTCTTGGAGGACGACCCGCCGAGGAGATTGTTCAGCACCGCGACCACATCTTTGGAATCGGCGTATTCCAGCGGGAACATCTTGATGCTGACTTCCGGTTCCACCTTCCGGTCCAAGGCGGCAATAATGTTGGTAAAAAACGAAAGCTGTTCCGGCCGGGTAATGACAATCAGCGAATTGATACGGTCATCCGCCACCATCTTGACCTTGCTCTGGATCAAGCCCCGGTCCAGGGCCGGCTGGTTCACGTCCACCACTGTCGGTTGTGCTATGGCTGGCTGACCGGGCTGAAAGGGTTGCATCGGCATGCGCGTGGCGAGCTGTTGCCGGACGACTTTGCTCTTGGATTCCTTGGCCTGGACATCGGCAATGATAGACTCGATTTTGCTTTGGATTTCCGAGGCCTTGGCATAGGTAATGGGGAAAATGCGCAATTCCTCACGGGATTCCAACGGCTGGTCAATAATGGTCAGGATTTCCAGAATGCGCTTCAGGTTTAGCGCCGTTTCCGTGATCAGCAGGCAATTGACCCGTTCCAGCGGCATGACCTTACCGTAGGAATGGAGTAGGTTTTGAATCGTGGCTTGGGCTTCCGTAATCTCAAGGTGCTTGAGTTCGACGATCCGGCTCACGAGGTGGTCAGTGTCCGCGATATCCTTTTCCATAAGACCGGTACCGGTGGCCATGCCCTGCTGGCGCGCAGCGCCGATCTGCGCGACTTTCAGGAATTTGTCGCCCATCGGCACCAAGGCAATGCCGTTCATGGCCAGCACCCCTTCAATGGCCAGCAGGGCTTCACGCTTGGGCAGACGCTTGGGGCACTTCAACGTGATTTTGACGGCGGGCACATCCGGAGCCCGCATTAGCGCCAGCCCTGTCCAGTCACTATACTGTTTGAGGACCTCCTCGACATCCATATTTTCGTACTTGAGACCCACCAGCGTATCCATTGAGGGCGACTCGGGCACACTCGGTGTCAGTGCCGGCTGGTTCTTGTCCGTGGCTGAGCTTTCGTCCTCCGGTTCCGAATTGTCCGATGCTATATCTTTCGCTAACGCCAAGGGGATCGAACTCGTGGTCACAGGGGCAGGACTCCGGCCCGGCACGGCGGACAGCAGAGGCGCCGCGTCAGGATCCGGGACGGCAGCCTGACCCCAAGCCGCACTCTGACATAACCCGCTTATCAGCCCCGTCGTCAGTATCCAAATGTGCCAATGTGATTGAATTTGACCTCGTTTTGGTTGACGAACCTTTGCGCCCAAATCCAGTGTGTGATGTAACTCGCTGAAGAAGCCTTGACTTGGTGATGTGCTGGGATAACAAGGCCCGCTGGTAAATTACTGAGCGGCGCACCGGTGCACCGCTCAGTAATCGTTTCTATGTGATTGTTCGGATACCGGGATTACTCGGCCGCCGATGTCGTAGTCACAACGTCGATTTTTGTGATTACCACAAGGTGGGTTGTTTTATTACCGTCTCTCTCCATCTGGAAGCCTTTGCCGACAATCGTCACGTTTTTATTCTCATATTCTTCCAGACTGACCGAGGCCGTCTGCTCACCACCCGGCGGCCCCATATGCTTTCCGGGCAATATGACCGTGTTGCCCGCGCTATCGCTCAGAACATACAGGGCCACCGTATTGCCGTCCGGCATTTGCATTTCTGCTTTCGTTACCTTTCCGGTCACGGTCATATCCGTGAGCGCGGGCCTTTCCCCTCCACACGGCGGCGGCGGAGGCGGCATATCATCAGATTGAGCCATGGCACAAAATACGGAACTCAGCAGAACGACCGCAGCCGGCAAGGCGATAATGCTACGTTTCATAGCTTGCTTCCTTTAATTAGGTTTTCTACTTAATCGAGATGCCGTTCAGACACAACACGAGTAATATTATGGCCGGCAAAGCCATCAGAATTAATTTTGCCGCACCTCCTTTCTTTCGTTGTGCGTATTAAATTATATTCTCATTACGTTTTCCTGTGCGGCCGGATTACAAAACCGTAATGAACACGGCCTTGAATCTCAACTCTCTTCACCAATCGTCCCGGTATAATTCTCCAGAACTTCGACAACAGCATTAGCATCGTGCCACAAAGCTATTTCGCTAGCTCGCAATCCGCTCCGGTTCCGACTTTCCGGATCAGCCCCGGCCTCACAAAGCAGTCTGGCAATGTCTGCATGATTCCCCATTGCCGCGGCCATCAGCGGAGTCATTCCATACGCGTTTGCCGCATTAACATCGATTCCTGCCTCCAAGAGTTCTCTCACAGTGTCGCATTGGCCGCTATGTACAGCTAGAAGCAGTTCTGTTATCCCCCTGCCGTGCGGTTGTTTATTGTGAACGCTCATATAATCCCGCCGCATATTCCGCGCAACCGTTAACTACGCCAACTCGACTGTGGATTCGGTTGTCTCAGGTTCAGGGGGGCATGACTAAGATTCCAATGTAAGATGCATCTCACTCACCCCTTACCTCTTCCCCTAGGGCTCGTCCTCTTCCAGGGGTTTGATCATCAGGTTGGTCTCTGCTTTGAACGCGGTTTTCGACTTGATCATGTTGGTCAAAGCACGCGCGCTGGCGGCATTGGTGGCCACGTGCGGCGTCACAAAGATCAGCAGGTTGGTCCGTTCCACGGCTTCCGACTTGGTGTGGAACAGCCAGCCCAGGAGGGGGATTGAGCCGAGGTAGGGAATTTTGCGATCACTCGTAACCGTGTCTTCGCGCATGAGTCCGCTGATCACGATTGTGTCGCCGTCCGGCACGGTCAGAGTCGTGGTGACTTCCCGCTTGGCAATCGTGGGCGTGAACGCCTTGCCGCCCGTAGATTCCACCAGGATGGCTTCGATGCTGGGGTTTAATTTCATCAGAACTTCCCGATTGGGATTGATGTGCGGGGTGACGGCCAGCTTGATGCCGACATCCACGCGATCAATGTTATCAATATAATCTTTGGCCGTGCCGGCCCCGGACGAGACGGTGGATTTCAGAATGGGAATATTCTTGCCGATCGTGACAGTGGCCGGCTGGTTGTTCTGGGTCCAGAGCGGGATGTTGGAAAGAATCTTGAATTTACCCTTCTGCTGGATGGCGAGGATATTGATCAGCGCCGGAAAGTATGGCACCACATTCCCATCGGAATCCGTATAACTGCCTTGGGCTACGCCAAAGGTCAAGCCATTGGGCACCGTGCCGCTGGTGATCTGCGACATCAACGTATCGTCGCCCTCGGACGTGCGCATGCCCCCCACGGCGACAGTGGAGCCCTGCGATACGTTGCCGCCGACCACTAACTCGGCTCCCAAGCTACTCCCATCACTCAGGGTCAATTCGGCGATCATGACTTCCACGAGGACCTGTTGCGGGGGCAGGTCTATCTGTTCGATCAGCTCTTTGACCATCTTGAAATCCTCTGGTGCGGCATCCACCAGCAGGGCATTGTTGTCCAGGCTAGACTCGATGGATATTTTCTGGTTCTGAGGCTTTTCCGCGCGTTTGGAAATGAGGGCCGTCAAACTCTTGGCGGCTTCGTCGGAGGATAGATATTTAAGAAAGATGGCCTGCAGATGCCCATAGCCGCTACGCGGCTCGGTATCCATTGCGGTGATGATCCGCTTCAACTCGGCAATCTGTCCGGGGGTGCCGACCAGAATCAGGCTGTTGGAGTGGGGAGTTGCCACGACAACGACATCGCTGGGGAGCGCCACAGTCGTTCCCCCCTCTGCGGTTTTTGGCAGACGCTGGCGCAGTTGTTCGCCCTGTGTCTCCTGCTTACTGCTGGCGCTAGTCATGGCCATGTTCAGCTCGGCGGCGATGTCTTCGGCATTGGCAAATCGCAGGACATAAATCTCCGTCGTGCGCGCCATTCCGGGCTTGTCGATCTGCGCAATGATCTGTTCGATGCGGCGGATGCTCGCGGCGGTGTCCGTGATGACCAGGTGGTTGGTTGTCTCCAGGACGCCCATGGCCCCGCTCTTGCCCTGGTCCACCATGGGTTCGAGCAGACGGCGCACGTCCGCAGCGCGGAGGTTATTGACGTGAATCACTTTGGTGATTACGCCGTCGGCAGGCATCTGCTCGTTTTCGCCCATGACCGGCGCAATGGGAGTTACGCGCTTGTCGCGCGCCACGATCCGGCTAATGCCCTCGCACTCCACAACAGCACAACCCGAGGCCTCCAGGATGGAAATAAAAAGGGGATACACTTCGTTGAGGGTAATTTGCGGCGGTGTTACGACCGTAACTTTGCCGTCAATCTCCTTGTCAATCACAAATCGCCTGCCGGTGAGGTCGCCGACCAGCTTGACCAGGAAGCGGATATCCACCTGATCGAAGTTGAAATTGACAAAAGTTTCGCCCGCAGAGACGGGCAATTGCGGATTGCGAATTGCGGATTGCGATTTGGTGGAGGCATCCAGTTTGTCCACAGATGCAGACGAGGCGGGTTTAAGCAATTTGTCCGACGAAAACGTCTGTCCATCGGATAATTGGACATTCCAACCGATAAACATGCACAGCATTATCAAACATTTTCCATTTGCGGGCATGGGACCATCCTGCTTCGAGTCGGAGCTATGCTGAAAGGTCATTTGCCGGTTTCCGTTTGCGGCTTTTCCTTGTTCGAGGAAACCGAACCCGGTGTTCCGGATTTGGGAACTTCCGTTGATGCTGGCGTCGATTCGGCAATAGCCGGGGCGACCGACGTGGACAGGGGCACGATGTTCGCGGAAGAAGACGGCGCGGCGGGCACAGCGCTGGTCATACTCGCCGCTTGGTTTGGACTATTGGTCGTGGCTGCAGGCTTAAGCGTGAGATCGCCTTTCGGCGCCAGGAGCTCTTTTTCCAAACGATCCACCGATTGCTGGGCGATTATTTCCATTCCGGTGAGCGGCGCCAGTTCGTTCAGAATCGTTGGCGTCAGCAAGATCAGTAGATTATGTTTGGTGATGACATCCTCATTATGTTTGAACAAGTAGCCCAGCAGGGGAATATCGCCGAGAATCGGCACTTTGATCTCCTTCTGGGTTTTCGTGTTTTCGATCAAGCCGCCGATCACCACCGTATGCTTGCTGGGAACATTGACCCGCGTGGAGACCTGGCGGGTGCTGATGACCGGATACACGGAGCCGGCAGCGGTGGTGATGTCTTTGACATGCGTGCTCATCTGCGGATTGACGGTCATGCGTACGATATTCAGGGCGTGGTCAATTTCGGGAATCACCCAGAGGGTGATTCCCAGATCGTTCCATTCCACCCGCTCGGAAAACGACTCGGTCTGGCCCTGTTGGGGATTGGCCGACTGCTTGGTGGAAATGACCGTCGGATAACGTTCGCCTACGTGAATCTTGGCTTCGACTTTGTTGCCCACAACAATTAGCGGATGAGAAATCATCTCCGTATTTTCATTTTTTTGGAGAAAACTGAGAAACAGCGACAGATCGGAGACGGACAGAATGGCGGTGCCCGACTTGTTCTCGTTATACGTGTCCGCGGAAGTATCCGTTTTGGTCGAAGATATTTCTTTCCCGCTCGCAATAGTATCAACAATGGTTCGGGTGGGAGTCACAACCGTCTTGGAGACCCAGTTGTCGGAGCCGGGCGGTGATTCTTCGTATGTTGTGGCAGATTCCTCGTATTGTTGACCGTTGAGGTTGTAGCGATTGTTGACGGTATCCACATTTCCGCGATTATCGTAATTCTTAACCGAGTTGACCGTGCTGTTCACCGTGTCGTTTACATCGGAAAAGGACCATTTCAGGTCCTGGAGTTTCAAGGTGGCCCCAAAACTGTCCAGCATGGACCAGTCGAACCCGGTTTTCTTGCTGTCATCCGAAAGCACATCAATAACCCGCACCTCAATGAACACCTGAGGTTCCCGCTTGTCCAGTTCCCGGATAAGCCGCGCAACTTTCTCCACATATTCCTTGATGTCCGTGACAATCACTTCCGTCGTAATCCCGGGATTTTGGATAATTTCGGTCGTGAGCGGCGACGACTTCAAGTTGAGCCGTTCCTGTTCCCGGCTTTGGCTGGTGATGATGGTTCCGCGAGGCGACATAATCTTTAATTTTTTGATCTGCTCGATAAAATCAATTGCCTGCAGATATTTCAGAATAAAACATTTCGTTATTAGCGGCTTGGTGTTTTCAATTTGCCGTAGTTTTTCCTGGTACATCTCCGCGGTGACCACCGTCAGAATGCCGGACTGGTCTTCGATCAGCGACAAATTGACTGAGTCCAGCGCCAGGGACAAGGCGGTCTTCCATTCGACGTTTTTCAGGTTGGCCGTGATGGCGCTATTGGATAGCCCGCCCGTGATAATGATATTGGCGCCGGAAATCAGAGAAAACATGTCAACCACTTCAGACGCCGGGACAGCATTCAGAGTTATGGTAATCAGGCTATTGTTGCCATTCCGCGATTCGGCGGATTGCGGCAGTTTGGCCGGCGCGTCAGTCGTGGGAATATCAATGGTAAAGTTTTGGCTGGCCACGGCGGGGGCATTGGGAGTGTCGCGCGCATCGCCGCCGCTGTCGTCCGGTTCGCGTCCGTCCATTTGCGGATCAACGGTGGCAGATGCCGTCGGCGGGCTGTCGCCAGTTTGCGCGACGGCGTCCATGGGCACTGCCCAACCCGCGACGATTCCCATTAACAATAATATCCACATAATTTTGTTACTCGCGACCCAGCAGTTGCTCGTTGTCGTAGCATCACTTGTGCCCGCTATACTTCGCCTTCAGGGGAGAGGCCAGTTTTGGGTGATGGTTGCGCTGGCGCAACGGCCGCCGACATCGGTGACCGTAACCACGTTGGTTCCGACAATGTTCGTGACACTTTTATAAAATGCGACCGCCTGGGATGTGGTAAAAACGATTCCCAGGGAAGCATTGCTTAACGACCAGGTGTATTTGCCGTCCCCGCCGCCGGCGTTAAATCCGACAATATTCACCGTGTCGGCATTCAGGATGGCTCTGCGCGGAGCCAGAGTCACCGGGGTGGGTGAACTGGAAACAGCCATGAGTTGGCACCCGGCAAGCGATGCGACGGCAAGACCCATGGCAAGGCCGACATAGATCCAGGTCGGCATCTGGCATATTGGATGGGATTCAGCGTTCATGCTTTTACTTGGAGTTAATGAGAGATGCGGCAAGAGTCATACCGCGCCCACCCGCAGGCGTTTAGCATCCGTCCGAATGCCAAGCCGCCTTATTTGGCATACATGACTTTCAATTGCTCGATTCTGGGAAATTCCGGGTAATATTCACCCTGGGGACCGATAAACCCGTTGCCGGACCGCTTTAAGACCACAGGCGTATAACTGCCCTTGGAATTAGGAATATTGACGGTGAACGATTCCTCGGCATTGGTCGTCGAATTCCCCTGGGTGCTCGACGCATTCTGGGCCGAGGCGACGGCGGGGGCCACTGAAACGGTATTATTGTTCTGGATCACGATGGTCCTGGGTTGTGGCACTACTTGATAGCCGTTGGGCGTTGGCATATAGGTGACACCGTTAATCGTATAATAGACGACGCCGTCTATAATAACCGGCGGATACCCCGTCGGAATTGTCGTGACCACCGCGCCGACGGGCGCAGGAACGACGATATATCTGCCGGCCTGCCTTTGATAATACACGCCTTCCAAATAATAATAGGTGGCTCCGGCCATGATCAGCATGAGGGCGGCCAATGGCAGTGTGTCAAAACACCTGCCGGGCGGATCAAAATGACCGCCAGGTCCGGGGCCGCCTCCTCTTCCGCCTCCGCCCCCCCAGGCGTACGTTTTTGGGACCTGAATTAACAAAACCAAAGTTAACAAAGAGCCAACGCATTTAATTTTGATGTTTCCATTGTTCGTCATTATTTTCCTCTCTTTCTGTAACGCGTATATTAAATACGCGCATTACGTTTTTACATGCGTTCGGATTACAATATTGTAATGAATGTATTGTTGGCTTTGAGCCTCAGTCGTGGTAGAAAAAAGGTGTATGAATATTTTTTTAGTTGAGGATGAAAAGAAGATCGCAGGATTTATCCGCAAGGGGCTCGAGGAACAGGGCTTTACCGTGACCGTGAGCCACAACGGCGATGAGGCGTACACGATGGCTCGCACCCAGGCGTATGACGTGATTGTGCTCGACATTATGTTGCCCGGTCGGGACGGCCTGAGCATCCTGCGGAATCTGCGGGAACAGAAAATAACCGTGCCTGTGATTCTGCTGACGGCCCGAACGGAAATGAATGAGCGCGTGGAAGGACTCAACCTTGGCGCTGATGACTACATCACAAAACCGTTCTATGTCGAAGAGCTCATTGCCCGCATCCATGCAGTTGCCCGGCGGGGTGTCGGTAAGCAGCATGCGATCCTTCAAGCCGATGACGTGTCGGTGAATCTCATCACGCGAGAGATAAAACGCAGAAATCGAAAGATCGAACTGACTCCACGCGAATTCAACCTGTTGGAGTATCTAATGCGCTCTCCTGGCCGGGTTTTTACGCGCACCCAGATTCTGGAACATGTGTGGGGCTATGATTTCGATCCGCAGACCAACTTGGTGGACGTCTACGTTCAACGCGTACGCAGGAAACTGTCGGACAATGCGGAAGATGAGCTTATCGAAACAGTCCGCGGAGTCGGTTATCGCTTCTACAAAAAGGAGTCCGAATGAAGGTGAATTCGTTCAAATTCAAAATCGGGCTACTCAATCTGCTTTTCTCCGGCGGCGTGCTTCTGTTTTTTGGCCTCTTCTTTCTGTCCATGATCAACCGGATCGGGTATGAGCGCATTGACCGTGAACTCAGGGTGCTGGCGGATCTTCAGGCGAGGATGCCTTTTCCGAAGGGCGGCTGGGAATATTTTGAAGAATTACTGCAAAACCTTTATGGTGAAGACGCTAAAAAACAGTTCACGATCAAAGTGGCGTCTCATCACGGCGAACCGATATATAGCTCATCGTGTTGGCCGGCGGACGTGTCGAGCGGCAAGCTTCCGGCACTTGCGCCCGCGACGAATACGGTGGACGCGAATGAAGTGGTTTTGCCAATGCGTCTGCCCGTCCCGTTTGACGGCCATGTGCCGAGGCACGGGCCTCCGCCGTTCCGGCATATACGAGGGCCTGTATTTGCCACCGCAGACGGCGATCACGGCCGATGGCGCGTTGTCGGCATAGGCAATGAAGAAGTGAATATTTTTATCGCCATGAACCTATCCATCTTCGATGCCGAAGTGCATCGCTTCCGTTACGCTTTTTGTATTGCCATGCCGCTCGCGTTGTTGTTCCTCCTGTGCGGTGGATGGCTGATTGCCAATCGGGCGTTGGGCCCTGTAAAAATTATCGCTGGTACGGCTGAGAATATAACGGCCAAAGGATTGGATCGGCGCATACCGAAGACAGATGCCGACAAAGAATTTGCCGGGTTGATTGATGTTATCAACGGGATGTTGGACAGACTTGAGAAAAACTTTCAACAGGCCGTTCGTTTCAGCGCCGACGCAGCACACGAATTGAAGACGCCGCTGACCATTCTGCAAGGTCAACTCGAAAGGGCGATCAATGAGGCGTCGCCAGGTTCCGAGGCCCAGCAGCGAAATGGTGAATTGCTGGAGGAAGTCCAGCGGCTGGTTGCCATTACCCGGAAACTACTCCTGCTTGCCCAGGCGGATTCAGGACGGATGCGACTTGCCCTTGCGCCGTTTGAATTCAGCGCGGCGCTGGAGTCCATTTTGGAAGATGTGGGGATTATGGCGCCTGGTCTAATCCTGGAAAAGGAGATCGTCCCCCGCCTGCATGTGATGGCTGATGCCGATTTAATGAACCAAGTCCTGCACAATCTCATTACCAATGCCATCAAATACAACCGGAAGGATGGCTGGATTCGATGCGTCCTGCAGACGGAAGGAAACACGGTCAGGTTCACGATCGCGAACAGTGGCGAAGAAATTCCTCAAGCTGACGCAGATAAAGTGTTCGACCGATTCTACCGGGTCAATAAATCACGGGACCGGGAGATAGATGGTATCGGGCTCGGACTCAGCCTGGCCCGGGAAATCGTGCTGGCCCATAAGGGGGAACTCGTGTTGGACAGTTCCCGGAACGGAATCACTACATTCATCCTGAGACTGCCTCTGTACATCCGGCCGGCAGAATGAGGGCAATCCCAAACCGGCAGTTCCGCTCATTCCCACTCGATTGTGGCGGGGGGCTTGGAACTGATGTCGTAGACGACGCGGTTAACACCGCGGACTTCGTTGATGATCCGGTTGGACAGGCGGGCAAGCAGGTCATGGGGTAGGCGGGCCCAGTCGGCGGTCATGCCGTCCTGGCTGGTCACGGCACGCACAACTACCGTGTTTTCGTAGGTCCGGCCGTCACCCATGACGCCCACGCTCTTGACGGGCAAGAGCACGGCAAACGCCTGCCAGATCGTGTGGCCCCGGTCATAAGCTGCAATTTCCTCCTGCACACGCAGATCGGCCTGCTGGAGCAGGGTTACACGCTCTTGCGTGACTTCCCCGATAATTCGCACGGCCAGCCCCGGACCGGGGAACGGCTGGCGGTTGATGATGGCCGCCGGCATGCCCAGTTCGCGGCCCAAGGCGCGTACTTCATCCTTGAACAGTTCGCGCAGGGGCTCGATCAATTGGAATTTCAGGTCCGCCGGCAGGCCGCCCACATTGTGGTGGCTCTTAATCGTGGCCGATGGTCCGCCCAGCGGAGAGGCGCTTTCAATCACGTCCGGGTAGAGCGTCCCCTGGGCGAGGAACCGGATGTCGCCCAGGCGCCGGGCTTCGGCGGCAAATACATCAATAAACCTTTTACCGATGGCCTTGCGCTTCTTCTCCGGCTCTACCACGCCCTTCAGGTCGCTGAGAAACTGGGCTTGCGCATGGGCCACATGCAGGTCAATGCCGAACGCTTTGATGAAGGTCTCTTCCACCTGCCGGGCTTCGCCGTAGCGCAGCAGGCCGTTATCCACGAAGATGCAGTGGAGCTGGTCGCCAATGGTCTTATGCAGGAGCATCGCCACAACCGCCGAATCCACGCCGCCGCTCAAGCCGCAAACGACATGGCTTTTGCCGACTTTCCGGCAAATTGCACGGATGCTCTCCGCGATGAATTGCGCCATGCGCCAGTCGCCCCGGCACCTGCAGACGTCGAATATAAAGCGGCGCAGGATTTCGGTGCCATGCCGGGTATGCACAACTTCAGGATGGAACTGGATTCCGTACATCTTCCGTTTATGGTTGGCCATGGCGGCCACCGGGCAGGTATGCGTTTTGGCAAGCACGCGGAATCCGGTCGGCATCTTAAGCACCTGGTCGCCATGACTCATCCAGACGTCGAGGTGCTGGGGAAGGCCATGGAAGAGTGCGCGCGCATCGGTTACGGTGATCCGGGCATTGCCATATTCGCGGACCAAGCCCGGTTTGACGGCGCCGCCCAGCGTTTTGGACATCAACTGCATGCCATAGCAGATGCCAAGGATGGGAATTTTCAGCTTGAACAGTTCCGGATCGCAGGTGGGCGCCTTGGGTTCGAACACGCTCTTGGGGCCCCCGGAAAGAATGATGCCGGCTGGGCGGCGTTGCTTAAGCTTGGCTGCGGGTGTGTCATACCGGACAATCTCGGAATAGACATGCTGTTCCCGCACGCGCCGGGCGATTAATTGCGTGTATTGCGAACCGAAATCCAATATGGCAATCCAGTCGTGTTTCTGCATATCGTTGCACATTCCCAAGTTCCAACGCGTTCTGTACTGGCACCCTAAAGAATTTGTCCGCTAAACACGGGCCATGTTCCATTAGGATGCCGGCTTCTTCATGATTTCCAGGCGCAGCACTTCGCTGGCTGGCACGAGGATAACCGATTCCTCGGTTTTATCCGTTTTTCGGACTGTGATGATCAGCACTTGTCCGCGGGCCTTGATATCTACGCACTCCAAAAGGTTGGGGGCTTTAATACTGGTCCCGGGTCGGTCCTTGAAATAAATGCGGATATCCTGGGCGTCCGGGCAGGCTTCACGGGCGGCCTGCCAGGCTGCCACCCAGTCGCATGCGCGCAGTTCCGAGGGTGGCATCAAATTTACGTCTTTGTCGCCGGTCTGCACGGGGATAACGGCGATCATCGATTTCCTGACATCATCGGCCGAGGCCATGGCCACGGCAACCAGGATTGTCAGTACTAAAACGCTCCATTGTTTGTTCATAATTTTTTGCCTCCTTTATTGATTGGCGTTACCCGTCAGTTCCAAAATGTATTCATGAAATTTCACGTATCAAACTTCATGTGCTATATCAGGAATGCGCGCCGTTGGCAAGGAAAACAAGGTAGAAATCAAGGTGGTTGGCGCTGATTTCGGGGCGTATTTCCGGCTTTCCTTAAGGCGTAAATTTGATATACATTTAAACGTGGTTGCTGTTGATAACATGTATTTCAGGTTATATAAAAAAACAACGTGCAGGATTATTTGCTCTTCACGCAGGACGAAGCAGGCAAGCGGTCGTCGAAAATCCGGCGATGGTCAAAAAATCAAACTTCGGATAAAAAAGGTGCAACGGTAAATTCCGTCATGGATTTATGAAGGAGACACACAGATGAGTACAAGCAAGTTTCTCAGGGCGGAGTCGGACTGTATCGTCGGCAAGCGGAGACGACTGGAGCGGTTTCTTATCTGCTCCACACAAGGCTATTTCCCCGTGCTGGTGCGCACCGGCAGACAATCGCTGGCAGTGATCTTGCGTACCGGCGGAACCCATGTGTCCGCGAGCGCCACCCTGGCGGTGTCGACCTCAAAAGATGGCGGCAAGTGCTGGAGCGACCCTGTCCAGATCACGCCGCGCTGGGAAGACAGTCGCAACCCGGCGTTCGGCGTGAATGCCAAGGGTGACCTGCTCGCCGCCTACTGGAAGGCGAGCATGGACTGCTACGTGGACACGCCCAACGGCCTGCAATGGAAGAATGGGCTCAAAGTCAAGGGCAAGGTGCCGACGATGTTTGTGCGCCGCAGCGCTGACAACGGCCGCACGTGGAGCAAGGAATGGGCGTATAAGTCGGAACTGCTCACGCTTCCGTCGCCTTACGGCCGCATTATCGCAGCGCCCGATGGTACGCTGCTGATGCCCGTCTACGGCACTTCTCGCAAAAAGCGTAAGGGTGTGAACGACATCAGCATCCTGCTGCGCAGTCGCGACGGCGGCAAGACCTGGGGCGACGAGTCGCTGGTGGCGGTTGGGCACAACGAAACGTCGTATACCTTCCTTCCGGGTGGCCGCTTGCTGGCCGTTGCGCGCTGCGAGGTTCCCTATAGCGATCACGTGGCGACCCTGTTTAGCGATGACGGTGGGCGCACTTGGAGCAAGCCCGTGCCGGTTACGCGGCGCGGTGAGCACCCGGCCGATCTGACCGTGCTCGCAAGCGGTGCTCTGCAGCTGACCTTTGGCCGCCGAATCCGGCCGATGGGCTGCGGGGTGCTCTTCAGTGCGGATGGCGGCACGACGTGGGACACAGACCACGAGGTGTTACTGGCCGGTGACGGCATCCGCACTGGCGACCTCGGCTATCCGTCCACGGTGCAGCTTGCCGATGGCACGATCGTGACCGCGCTCTATTACGCCAGTGGCTCGGATACCGTCAACGACTGGGGCGGCTGGGGTGATGTCTCCTGCCAGGCCATCCGCTACCGCGAGGAGGACATCCGGGCATGAGAATACTCACATACGGGATCGTGTTCCGGAGTGTACCCGGAAACGATCGGCAGAACTGCGCTTTCACACCGGTGGCAGTATTGCCGGGAGGGCGCTGGCTGTGTAGCTGCCGGATGGCGATATTCTCGTCGTAGACTACGCCGGTCCCGACGCATTCCTGATTTCATTTAGAATCGCCAGGGCGGCGGCCCGGGGATCCTTAGCCTCGAGAATCGGTCGGCCCACCACCAGGAAATTGGATCCGGCCCGGACGGCCAGGGTAGGGGTAGCCACGCGTTTTTGATCGCCCAGGGCGCCATCTGCCGGGCGAATGCCGGGGGTTACCAGGAGCGGTCCCGGGCCGAAGTGCTGGCGCAGGTGTTCAACTTCCTGGGCCGAGGCCACAAGTCCATCCATTCCGGACGCCAGCGCAAGTTCGCCCAGCGCCAAGGCCTGGTCTTTCAGCGCGCGGCTGATGCCGATTTCCGTCAGGTCTGTCTGGTTCAAACTGGTGAGCGTTGTGACGGCGATCAGTTTTGGGGCGTGCGCACCGGCGGCTTGCGCCGCTTGTGCGGCGGCTTTCAGCATGGCGCGTCCGCCGGCGGCATGCAGTGTCAGCATACCGATGCCGTGCTGCGCGGCGGCAGCGACCGCGCGTTCGACCGTGTGGGGGATGTCGTGCAGTTTAAGATCGAGAAATATTTTTTTTCCCTGGGCGCGGAGCGTTTCCAATGCGCGCGGCCCTTCCGCCGCGAACAATTCCAGGCCGACTTTGAACCAGAGTATTTCGCGGGGCAGACCTTGGAGCAGGTCGGGCAGGGATTGCGAGGACGGCATATCGAGCGCGACAATCAGTTGCGGTGGCATGGCAGGCGCTCCTTTTTGTAGCCAGCGTTAATCCCTGAAATTTTTTTTAAAAAACTTGACGCCGGCGATGCATTCGGCTAAAAAACCCGCTCGAAGTATGTCGGAAACCGCTCTTTATAAAAACAAAATAATTTAAAAAAACTTGTTGACAGCGGCGTATGATTTGATAGAGTTAAAGACTAGTTAGGGAAAAGGCCGTTCTTTTTGGAAACGTAGGCAAAGGACGGCATCATGAACGCCGTTCACGATGCGTGCTTTTTTTACGGTTCATTGTTCTTTGACAACAGAATCTGCACATACATACATTTCGAGTCGGAAGTGGTGTGATTTGTGAATAAGCTCATGTTCTAAGTTAAGAATAGTAAGCGATGCCGGTTGATCTGGTAACGGGTCAGTCGGATATCGCGACCGTTTATATTACGGAGAGTTTGATTCTGGCTCAGAACGAACGCTGGCAGCGTGGATTAGGCATGCAAGTCGAACGAGAATTCGTGCCTTCAAGCCGCAAGGTGAGAAGGTGCGGAGGAGAGTGGCGAAAGGGTGAGGAACACGTGGGCAATCTATCTCAAAGATGAGTATAACCCGTCGAAAGGTGGGCTAATACTGAATGTGATCGTCCGCCGCATGGTGGATTGTTTAAAGGCAGGGACCCGCAAGGGCCTGTCACTTTGAGAGGAGCCCGCGTCCTATCAGCTTGTTGGTGAGGTAACGGCTCACCAAGGCGATGACGGGTAGCTGGTCTGAGAGGATGGTCAGCCACACTGGGACTGAGACACTGCCCAGACTCCTACGGGAGGCTGCAGTCGAGGATCATTTGCAATGGGCGCAAGCCTGACAATGCGACGCTGCGTGGAGGATGAAGGCCTTCGGGTTGTAAACTCCTGTCATTTGGGAACAAGCTCGGGGAGGGGATAATCCTTTCCGGGGTGATAGTACCAGAAGAGGAAGTCACGGCTAACTCTGTGCCAGCAGCCGCGGTGATACAGAGGTGGCAAGCGTTGTTCGGATTTACTGGGCGTAAAGGGTGCGTAGGTAGTTTTGCGTGTCAGATGTGAAAGCTCATCGCTCAACGATGAAAGTGCATTTGAAACTGCAGGACTGGAGTACGGGGGAGGAGAGTGGAATTCTTGGTGTAGCGGTGAAATGCGTAGATATCAAGAAGAACACCGGTGGCGAAGGCGACTCTCTATCCCGATACTGACGCTGAGGCACGAAAGCTGGGGGAGCAAACAGGATTAGATACCCTGGTAGTCCCAGCCTTAAACGGTGTACACTTGGTGTGGGAGGATTTGACCCCTTCTGTGCCGGAGCTAACGCGTTAAGTGTACCGCCTGGGGAGTACGGCCGCAAGGTTAAAACTCAAAGAAATTGACGGGGGCCCGCACAAGCGGAGGAGCATGTGGCTTAATTCGATGCAACGCGAAGAACCTTACCAGGACTTGACATGCAACTGCACGTCCCGTGAAAGCGGGATTCCTTCGAGGGTGTTGCACAGGTGCTGCATGGCTGTCGTCAGTTCGTGCCGTGAGGTGTTGGGTTAAGTCCCGCAACGAACGCAACCCTTGTGTTTAGTTGCCACCACCGGTGATGAATCGGTGAGCACTCTAAACAGACTGCCCATATCAAGTGGGAGGAAGGTGAGGATGACGTCAAGTCAGTATGGCCTTTATGTCCTGGGCTGCACACGTGCTACAATGGCCGGTACAGAGGGAAGCAAGACCGCGAGGTGGAGCTAATCCTAAAAAACCGGTCCCAGTTCGGATTGAAGTCTGCAACTCGACTTCATGAAGTTGGATTCGCTAGTAATGGCGCATCAGCTACGGCGCCGTGAATACGTTCCCGGGCCTTGTACACACCGCCCGTCACATCATGAAAGTTGTCTGCACCAGAAGTTGCTGATCTAACCCGCAAGGGAGGAAGGCACCAAAGGTGTGGGGAGCAATTGGGATGAAGTCGTAACAAGGTAGCCGTAGGGGAACCTGCGGCTGGATCACCTCCTTTCTAAGGAGTATCAACGTTCCGTACGCGTAAAGCGCACGGGGCAATGAGAGGTCAACTGTCCCGAAATCGGGATGGGGTCGCCTCGGGCAACCGAGGTGGTTGGTAATGCGAGCAGGAGCTTTGAAGCAAGTCACACCTCTTCCGGTTCGAAAAAAGCTGGATGCGCAGATTGCTGTTGAATGGCGGCGACCGGGGCGTCAGCATTGATGATTTATGATTGCTGATTGCTGATTTTTCCAATCAAGATGGTAAATCAGAAATCGGAAATTAAAATCAAAAATGGGATCGGGGGCATAGCTCAGTTGGCAGAGCACGAGCTTTGCAAGCTCGGGGTCGCCGGTTCAAGCCCGGTTGCCTCCACCATGCTTGGCGCGTAACGTAGTGGGGAGCGAAAATGAGATCGGGGGCGTGTAGCTCAGTTGGTTAGAGCGCGTCCCTGATAAGGACGAGGTCCCTGGTTCGACTCCAGGCACGCCCACCATAATAATTTGCGATTTTGGATTTTTGATTTTAGGCGTCGGGACGCCTTTGCGGGCGGATCAGGCGTGTAGATTTTGAAGCTCCATTGTGGAGCGTTGTTCTTTGACAATTGCATAGAGGGTAAAACAAGTACAATCTACTTGTGCTCGGGTAGGCGAGACCAGGCAAATGTATTGGTCAAGTTACAAAGGGCGCACAATGGATGCCTTGGCATCAGAAGGCGACGAAGGACGTGGTAAGCTGCGATAAGCTTCGGGGAGCGGCAAACACGCTTTGATCCGGAGATTTCCGAATGGGGAAACCCGGGCCGATTAATATCGGTCCACTGGAGTCTGAATACATAGGGCTTCAGAGCTATACCCGGTGAAGTGAAACATCTCAGTAACCGGAGGAGAAGAAAACAATCGTGATTCCGTAAGTAGTGGCGAGCGAAAGCGGAACAGCCTAAACCTTCCGACTTGTCGGGAGGGGTTGCGGGACTCTAATGTGGTATCGGACGGCATAGCAGAATGATCTGGAAAGATCATCCATAGAGGGTGATAGACCCGTATGCGAAATGCCGAACGGACCTAGGAGTATCCCAAGTAGAGCGGGACACGTGAAATCCAGCTCGAATCCGGAGGGTCCAACCTCCAAGGCTAAATACTCACTGATGACCGATAGTGAACTAGTACCGTGAGGGAAAGGTGAAAAGAACCCCTGTTAGGGGAGTGAAATAGTACCTGAAATTGTGTGCTTACAAACTATGGTAGTCCTCGACGCGCAAGCGTCGCAGGATGGCCGTTTGCCTTTTGCATAATGAGTCGAGTGCGAATAGCGCGAATCAGTTGCCTGCTGTAGACCCGAAACCGGGTGAGCTACCCATGGTCAGGCCGAATCCTCAGTAACATGAGGTGGAGGGCCGAACTAGTGACCGTTGAAAAGGTCTTGGATGAACTGTGGGTGGGAGCGAAAGACTTATCAAACTCGGTGATAGCTGGTTCTCTTCGAAATAGCTTTAGGGCTAGCCTGCATCAATGCTCGAAGTGGTGGTAGAGCACTGAATGGTATAGGGTCCTTACCGGGATACCAAAGCCAATCAAACTCCGAATACTACTTCAGTCAGATGTGGAGTCAGACTCTGGGGGATAAGCTTCAGAGTCGAAAGGAAAACAGTCCAGCCCGCCGGCTAAGGCCCCAAAAGTTGGTTAAGTGACTAAGGATGTAAGATTGCAAAGACAGCGAGGATGTTGGCTTAGAGGCAGCCATCATTTAAACAGTGCGTAATAGCTGACTCGTCGAGTGATCTTGCGCCGAAAATGATCGGGACTAAATCAACTGCCGAAGCCGCGGATGTCATACCGTTTAGGCGGTATGGCGTGGTAGAAGAGCGTTCCATTTGGAGTGAAGCGGGAGGGGAACCGACCGTGGACCGGATGGAAGTGATTATGCGGACATGAGTAACGAAAAGTCCGATGGAAATTCGGACCGCCGTAATCCTGAGATTTCCTGGGGAAGGTTCGTCCACCCAGGGTTAGCCGGCCCCTTAGCCAAGGCCGAAAGGCGTAGGTGATGGGAAACAGGTTCAATATTCCTGTGCCGCCGGTCTGACGTTTGAGCGAGGGAGTGACGCAGTAGGCTAAATCAGCCATCGACTGGAAGTGATGGCCGAAACCTTTAGAGGGCCCTGGTCGGCAAATCTGCCGGGGCATTAACCTTGAGAGGCGTAAGGACGCTGAGTAGCGATACAAGGCGGATTGATCGATGCCCCACTGACAAGAAATAGCTTCTAAGCGAGTCAGGCAGGCGACCGTATTCAAACCGACACAGGTGGGATGGTAGAATATACCAAGGCGCGCGAGATAAACCTCGTTAAGGAACTCGGCAAATTAGCCCCGTAACTTCGGAAGAAGGGGTCCTTTCCAGTGTAATCGCAAGAAAGCACAGGGAAGGCGCAGTGAAATGGCCCAGGCGACTGTTTAACAAAAACACAGCACTCTGCGAACTCGTAAGAGGATGTATAGGGTGTGACACGTGACCAATGCCGAAAGGTTAAGGCAAGGGGTTAGTGCGGCGCAAGCCGTGCAAAGCTCTAAACTGAAGCCCCGGTGAATGTCGGCCGTAACTATAACGGTCCTAAGGTAGCGAAATTCCTTGGCGGGTAAGTTCCGTCCTGCACGAATCGTGTAACGATCTGGGCACTGTCTCAACGAGGATCTCGGTGAAGTTGTACTTCCGGTGAAAATGCCGGATACCCGCAGTAGGACGGAAAGACCCCGTGAACCTTTACTGTATTCTGATATTGGATCTCGGTTTTCCATATGTAGCATAGCTGGGAGACTTTGAAGTTTCGGCGCTAGCCGGAATGGAGTCAACAGTGAAATACCAGTTTTGGATGATTAAGATTCTAACCCCTTTCCCGTGAATCCGGGAGGGGAACAGTGTTAGATGGTCAGTTTGACTGGGGCGGTTTCCTCCCAAATGGTAACGGAGGAGTTCGAAGGTTCTCTCATCATGGTTGGCAATCATGAGTAGAGCGTAAGGGTAGAAGAGAGCTTAACTGCGAGACCTACAAGTCGAGCAGGTGCGAAAGCAGGACCTAGTGACCCGGTGGTTGCTTGTGGTAGCGCCATCGCTCATCGGACAAAAGGTACTCCGGGGATAACAGGCTGATCGCTGCCAAGAGTTCACATCGACGCAGCGGTTTGGCACCTCGATGTCGGCTCATCGCATCCTGGGGCTGAAGAAGGTCCCAAGGGTTTGGCTGTTCGCCAATTAAAGCGGTACGCGAGCTGGGTTCAAAACGTCGTGAGACAGTTTGGTCCTTATCCTCTGTGGGCGCAGGAAATTTG
>JAPLSY010000083.1 GCA_026398415.1 Kiritimatiellota bacterium
ATACGCCGCCATTGATCCAGCCGCCGGTGCGGCCGACGCCGCCGGTATGCGCGGCCTTTTCACGGAAGGCGGTCACGCGTTTCCGGGCATCGAATTCCACGGTGCCATAACGGCCTGCCGATTCAATCCGGGTTATCGCCAGGGTGATGAGCGCGCCTGGCGTTTGGCCGGCGCCCTCGAAAGCATGAAAATCGAGGTTCGGCAGGAGGCTGTCCCCGTTCAGAATCAGGAAGGGGTCCGTGCGGATAAACGATTCCGTGAATTTCAGGCCGCCCCCGGTGCCCAAGTGGTGCGGCTCGACCGAAATCGTGACCTTGCTTTTTAGCGGAGTTGAAGCGACCCAATCCCGGATGGCCTGGGCTAAATGGCCGGCGGCCAGATGCACGTCGCGAATGCCGTGCCGCGCCAGCCACGCCAATTGCCATTCCAAAAACGGACGTCCGGCAATCGGTGCCAGCGCTTTCGGTCGGCCGGGATATAATCCCTGCAACCTTGTTCCTTGTCCACCCAGTAAGATGATCGCCTGCATGTTCGTAAATTAAAAGAATGGTCAATGGTCAATGGAAAATGATTGATATGAAGCCGACGGCAGGAATTCCGTGTTCGACATTCTGCCTCTCTTCTTCCGGTATCTGGCGTCCGGCCTCTGGTGTCGGTCCACGGTCTACGGCCCACAGCCTTTTTGCGCTTTGCTACGCGTTGGAAAATTGCCGGCGCTGCACGATCTGGTAGCCCTTGATCAGTTCGGCGATGCCTTTGGGCAGGGACCATTGCGGTTCGAAGCCGGTGGCTTCAATCTTGGCGTTGCTGACCATGTAGTTGCGCTGATCGGGATCCTGGCCGATGGGCGCTTCCATGATCGTGAAGGCGGGGACCTGCTTTTTGATTTCCAGGCATAATTCCATCTTGGAAAGGTTGGCGTTGCTCAAGCCCACATTATACGGCTCGTTCTGCAGGCGGTCGAAATTATCGAGCGCGTGCATAAATGCCCGCGCTATGTCGCGCACATGAATGAAATTGCGCTTGAAATGGGCTTCGAACAGCACGATAAAGCGATCCGTCACGGCGCGGTAGGTGAAGTCATTGACCAGCAAATCCAGCCGCATGCGCGGGCTGATGCCGAAAGCCGTGGCCAGCCGTAACGAGATGGCATGCCCGGAGTTCAGAAGGTATTGCTCCAGCTCAACCTTCAACTGTCCGTATAACGAGAGGGGCTGCAGCGGAGATTTTTCCGTGCACAGGCCGGTATCGCCAATCCCATAGCCGCTGTTCGTGATCGGGAGAATAAAGGCCTGGTGCCGGCTGCTCATATCCAGGAGCGCCTTAACCGCGTCCAGGTTGATGCTTCGCGCCTCCAGTGGTTTTTGCGCGCAAACCGGTGCGCCGACCAGGCAGGCCAACGGGATCACTGCGTCGGCGCCAGCCAGCAGGCGGCGCATCAACTCCATGTCGCGCACGTCGCCGCGCACCAGGGTCAGGGCCTCCGCCTGGCAGCAGTCCAGGAGCGAGGTCTGGTGATACATGAAATTATCAATGGCCGTGACCGCATGGCCGCGCCGGAGCAGTTCCGGCACGAGCACGGAACCAATGTAACCGGCGGCGCCGGTTACCAGTATTTTTTTTGTTGCAACGGTGGCGCTCATGAAGGAACACAACCATAGCAACACGTTTGTGGTTTGTCAACGGTGTGAAATTTCGTATGAAATTCCGTTATATACTCAGGTCAAACCCATCTAGGTGATCATTGAATTGGTTCCCGAACATCAACGTGCATTTCAACGGTGCCAGACATGAATACAGCTTGATGTGCACTAATTTGCGGTCGCCATGTTGCAACGGGTAATGAAATGCCGCCCCGCCTTCCGCACGGTGAAATGAGGGGATGGACAACTGTCGCGAATGGTGGTTCAGCAGTCTGTCCCGGTCAAACCATAACGTCATTCCGACATCAGCCGTGGCGGACAGCATCACTTCTTCACGGGCAGTATCCGTGTTTTTCACTTGCAAAAAAGCGAAGAGATTCAAGGTATTTGCGCAGTTCGCATACTTGGACAGGTCAAGCGTCAGCCCATCAGTTGTAATGATATATGGCTGTAACTCCACCGGACATAATCCGGTACGCAGGAGTTTCTCCTTAATTGCCGGGACATTATGCTGACTTTCGTCCAGAATCAGCCAGCGTGCCCGGTCGAAAGCCGCCGGTTTTCCTGGAAGATAGGGCTGATAGACGGGATAACGCGTTTCCGGCAATTCAACTGCCAACCGTTCATGCAAAGCCACGGTTCGTTTAATCAGTTCCGGCAATGTCCGGGGGATGCGCTCGATTTTACCGATGAGTTTGCCCAGAGCCAGGGTGGGTGAAAGCTTGTTCATCAAATCTACGGGAATAACGTTGCCGCCATAACACATTCCAAGAAAAGCGCCACAAGTCGCCGCCGTGCAGTCGGTATCGCGCCCGCAATTGATGGCATAGAGCACCGTCTTTATGAAATCGCCGCTGCCCCACAACAACGCATACGCCACAAATGACAGGTTCATCACGCAATCGGTGAAATTAGGGTGGTAGAACTTCTGCGTGATAACTGCTTTGGCGTCTTCAGCGCGGCAACCTTTTTCATAGAGCTTAAGCACGCCATCAATCGCCGGATGCAGTCTGGTGGATCGCGGAATTGTCGCCAATGCGTATTTCAAAGCCTTGGCGATATCGTTTTCAATAAAGAGATAACTCTCAGCCGTTGCCAGAAAGACCTCGCTCCAAACGCCGTCGCCCCAGTGATCCACAATCGCATCGTTGGCGGCAAAATAGCCGGCGGCATCCGGACGACCGGGAAAGGCCGCCGCCCAGATTTCGGAACGGATTGCCGCGCCCATTCCATCAACAAAAAAATTGTCTTCCCAGCCGCTGGCCGGCGGCATGATTCCGCGTCGGATATTCCGTAATGCGACACTGTATTCGTCGCATCCGTGCTTGATATTATTAATCCAGTATTTGGCCAGATGCTCGGCCCTCAAATTCAGGCCGTGACGTTCCAGCGCGACAAGCCAGACCAACTGTATTTCAAGATCATCATTCGGAACGTCCTGAACGTGAATGTTTTCTTGTCGCAAATTCGGTTGATACGGCACCCCCTCGAATGGCATCCCAATGGCGCCAGCCAGTGTTTTGCCTGCCCAGCACCCAAATATTTTGTCGGTATATTCGTTCAATGTTGTACTCCTGCGTAATCAGACCCCGTTCTTCAAATATTCACTTGCATTTTTTTTATTGCAACCGTGGCGCGCATAAAGGAACATAAGCATAGAAACACGTTTATGGTTTGTCAATGGTGTGCACGGTGCGTAAATAATCAAAGGAACAGGCAATGATTAGAGCAAAAATTATCGGTGCGGGCGGATACGGCGGAGTCGGGATCATCGAGCTGTTGCTGGGCCATCCGAAGGCGAAGATCGCCTGCTTGGTGGATGTTGAAAGCGTGGGCTTGCCCATCAGCAGTCTATATCCGCATTTGACCGGATTTTGCGATATGCCGATCACGGCAGCGTCGGATGCTAAAGCCAGGGAACCGGTGGATGTCACGTTTATGGCTACCCCGGATGGGGTCGGCATGAAACTGGCCCCTACCGAACTGGCTGCCGGCGCCAAGGTGATTGATTATAGCGGCGACTTCCGGTTCAATACTCCCGAAAGTTACGCCGATTACGCTTCGCGGATCGGCAAGGATCCGAAGCATGCCTCGCCGCAGTTGCTGGCGGAAGCGGTCTATGGCCTGGCTGAATTGCATCGGCCGGACTTGACCGGCAAAACGCGGGTAGTGGGCAACCCGGGTTGTTTCGCCGTCAGTTGTATCCTGGGCTTGGCGCCGGTCGTCAAATGCGGCCTCGTACGGCTGGAGAGCCTGATTTGCGATTGCAAGACGGGGGTCTCCGGCGCCGGCAAGAAACCCAGCGCGGGCTTTCACTATCCGGCGCGCTACGATCATATGAATGCCTATAAACTGGCGGGCCACCAGCATGTCTGTGAAATCGAGCGGGAACTTTCCCTGCAATCCGGCCAGACCCTGCGGGTCACCTTCACGGCCCAGGTTGTGCCGATCTGCCGGGGCATCCTGTCGTCGCTCTATGGCGAACTGATGCCCGGCGTGAAGTTGGCGGACGTGCAGGCGGCCTACCAGGCCTTCTATCCGGCGGGTGGGTTTGTCCGCCTGTTCAACCGCGAGGCCGGCATTGGGAGCGCCCATGTGCGGGGCACCAATTACTGCAACCTGATTGTGGATGTGGATGCGCGCACCAATAAATTGCGGGTGATCTCGCACATTGACAACCTGTTGAAAGGCCAGGCCGGCTCCGCTCTGCAGAACATGAACCTGCTCTTCGGCCTTCCGGAAAAAACCGGCCTTAACCAGCCGGGGAAATACCCCTAAAATCATTGCTGATTTATGATTTTTGATTGCTGATTGGAATCCCTGTGGCCGCGTACTGGTTCGGTCGATAGCATCCCGACATTCAGGTAAAAGGCATGAAAAAGGTGCTGTCTAAAATCAGCAATCATAAACCTGCCCGCAATGCTGCGCATAGCGTTGCAGGCGGGTCGGAAATCAAAAATTCTTCCTACCACCTGGTCGGCCTTGCGGGCGTTGGCATGAGCGCCCTGGCGCAGGTATTGCTGGCCCAGGGCTGTCGGGTTTCCGGTTCCGATCGGTATCTGGATGCGGGCCGGTCCCTGGATGTGCTGGAGAAACTACGCGCGGCAGGCGTTCAGCTTCGGTCCCAGGACGGGAACGGGGTGACCGCCGGTTTGACGGGCCTCGTGGTAAGTTCGGCCATCGAGGCGGATAATCCGGATATCGCCGCGGCGCAGCGACTGCAAGTTCCGATTTTGCATCGCGCCGAATGCCTGGCGCAATGGGCGAATGCCAAAAACTGTATTGCCATCACGGGCACGGCCGGCAAGACCACCGTGACCGGCATGATCGGCTGGGTACTTTCCCAGATAGGCGCCGATCCCACCGTGGTCAATGGCGGGGCGCTGCTTAACTGGATTGATCCGCGCCAGATTGGAAACGTGCGCGTGGGCCGCTCGGATGTCTGGGTGGTGGAAGTGGACGAAAGCGACCGCTCCCTCTTGCGTTTTCATCCGGACTGGGCGGTGATCACGAACATGTCAAAGGACCATTTCGAGTTATCGGAAGTTCGGCATTTATTCAAGGCTTTTGCCGGGCAGGTCAAGCGCGGGGTGGTGGGCTGCTACGGCGCCGCCGCGGATGGCGAAATTCTTAACGGTTTTACGCCCGATCTTTCGGCGGAGGGCATCCATTTTGGATATCGTGGTGTGGACTTCAACCTGCCGCTCCTGGGACGACATAATGCCGTGAACGCCCTGCAGGCTGTTATGCTTTGCGAACGATTGGGCTACGCATTGCCGGTAATCAGCCGGGCCCTGGCCGGCTTCGGCGGTATTCAACGGCGCTTGGAACGGGTAGGGTTGGGGCGCGGCGTCACGGTGATTGACGACTATGCGCATAACCCGGCTAAAATCGGGGCCGCTTGGGACGCGGTTGCGCCCTATTACCGGCGTATTCTGGCCGTGTGGCGTCCGCATGGGTTTGCGCCGCTGGCCTTGATGCTGGGCGAACTGGTCCAGGCTTTTTGCGCGCGGACCAAGCCGGCGGACCGGGTTTTTATCCTGCCGGTCTATTTTGCCGGCGGCACGGCCCAGCGGACGGTGACTGCGGATACGCTGGTGAACGCGCTGCGGGAGCGCGGGGTGTGCGCGGAACTTGCGGCGACCTATGACGATCTGCTGGTGCGCCTGAAGGCCGAGGCGCAGGCGGGCGACGGGGTGCTATGGATGGGGGCGCGCGACCCGGACCTGGGTGTCTATGCTCGACGCTTCGTCGCGGAGCTTCTGTAATTCTTCATGGGCCTTGCGGCCAGTGCCGGCGGTGTAACCCAGGAAAATCATTCCCCCAAACAAACTCCAGACCACTCCAATCAGGTAAAGCATCAAGGCCAGTGGCAGGGACTGAGTAATGCCGATGCCTAGCGTTGCAAACAGGGCCACCGCAAGCCCTTCGCGGATGCCCAGTCCACCGGGCGTGATGGGTAAGGCCGCGATGGCCAGGATCATCGGAATGACCGTAAGATACGCAATCAGTCCCAGATGGATCTGAAAACTCCGGCCCAGGCAGTAACACTCCACAATCACCAGCAGGTGGATGGCCAGCGAAAGCAAGAAGGTATTGAACAGGACGCCGGTTTTGCGGCGATAAAGGAATACGGAAATCAGCGTGCGTTTGATGATGGGGCCAATGACCGGATGGTTGGTAATGCGCCGAAACAACGCCCAGTGTTGAAACCAGTGAATGTTAAACAGAACCACCAGTCCGATGGCGGTCAGCAGGTTCATGCCAAGCATGATGAGGGCCGGCACGTGCGTAACCCAGTGATTGATATAAAAGGGCGCGCGCGCGATCAACATGACGAGCGCAATTAAATCGAGCAAAACGAGGCCAATCATGCGGTCAATCAACACGGTGGCGACAGCCTCTGTTTTCTTGTGGTGCGTCTCCTGGGCGGCATAAAACGCGCGGGCCAGGTCGCCCCCGGTGGACCCGAACATGAACGCGTTGAAAAACTGACCGATAAAGAAAACGCTGAATACGCGGCCCCAGGACATACGCAGGCCGCGCCCATCGAGAATGATTTTCCAGCGGATCACGCCGATGCACAGGCAGATAAAGCAAATCATGGTGCCGCACAACAGCCATGGCCACCTGGTCAGGCTTTCGCGCAGGACCGCCATCAGGCCGTGCAGATCCATGCGTGAAAACAAGTAGGCGATAATACCCACGCCGGCGACCAGGCGCAACAGAGCGTACGGCACTTTTTTTGGTAATTTCATGCGAGGAATTAGGTGTGTAACGCGCGGGTAGCCTCCGCGAGGATATCCCGGAGCGTTGTGCTCATCGGTATTTCCGGCTTCCAGTGAATGTCCGTTTCGATGCGGGTCGTGTCCAGGGCGGGGCGTTCGCCGGCGGGCCGATAGCGCTGGGGGTCCACTTCCACCGCGGGGTGCGCGCCGCTCAGGTCGCACAACTGGTCCAGAATCGCGCGGATGGTGGTGGTCTGTTGCGAACAGAGATTATAAGCCCGGCCCGGTTGGCCATGTTCCAGCAGGAGGCGGTAGGCGCGGGCTACGTCGCGCACATCACTAAAGTCGCGGCGGCTATCCAAGTTGCCGACTTTGAGGACCGCCGGGGCCTGGGTCTGTCGAGAGGCAATGGCCACCAGTTGTGCGGCGAAGGAAGCTACTACAAAATGAGGGGCTTGGCCGGGACCGATATGGTTATAGGGGCGGACGGTCATGACCATCATACCGTGCTGGCGGGCGTACAGAAGCGCCAGTCGGTCGGCCGCTGCCTTGGATATGGCATACGGATTGTCCGGATCCAGCAGGTCGTCTTCCTGA
The DNA here is from genome assembly GCA_026398415.1 of Kiritimatiellota bacterium. GTDB lineage: Bacteria > Verrucomicrobiota > Kiritimatiellia > JAAZAB01 > JAAZAB01 > VSJD01. The sequence goes on from JAPLSY010000083.1 coordinate 7,469, forward strand.
ACCGGACGGGGCCGTGGGCACAGGCCATAAACCTCGGCGGAACTGACGACCAGAATGCGCGCACCGGGCGAGAGCCGGCGGAAGGCTTCGAGCAGATGGATGGTGCCCAGCAGGTTAATTGAAAAAAGGGCTTCGGGATTGCGCCAGCCTTCCGGGACAAAGGAGAGCGCACTTAAATGCACGCACGCTTCCGGCCGTGTTTGCGCCACCACTTCGTTGACAGCATCCTTGTCCTGAATATCGCCGGCATGAATGTCAAGGGTGGGCTGGTTGGCGGGTGAATTGGAGAGGTCAAACCCGGATACGGTATGACCGGCCTGCTGGAGGTCGTGGACCGTATGCCGACCGACAAATCCGTTGGCGCCTGTAACGAGCACACGCATTGGAAGAAATTTAGCAATTTAGCGATTCAGTGATTGAGTGATTAATCACTCAATTTCTTCAGGTCGGCATCCACCATCATGTCCACCAGCTCGCCGAAATCCACGTTGGGCTTCCAACCCAAAACCCGGCGCGCCTTGGAACTGTCGCCCAGCAGATGCTCCACTTCGGCCGGGCGGATAAACTGGGGGTCCTGGACAACGTAGCGTTTCCAGTCCAGTCCCGCGTGCGCAAACGCCCGCTCGATAAAATCGCGGACGGAGTGCGCGGTGCCTGTGGCAATGACGTAATCGTCCGGTTGCGGCTGTTGGAGCATCATCCACATGGCCCGGACATAATCGCCGGCAAATCCCCAGTCGCGTTGGGAATCGAGGTTGCCCATGTGCAAATCGCGTTCCAAGCCAAGCTTGATGCGGGCCACGCCATCGCTGATTTTGCGGGTCACAAATTCGCGCCCGCGGCGCGGGCTTTCGTGGTTAAAGAGAATACCGGAAACGGCAAAAAGATTGTAACTCTCGCGGTAGTTTACCGTGATATAATGCCCATAGGCCTTGGCCGCGCCATAGGGACTGCGCGGGTAAAACGGGGTCAGCTCAGTTTGGGGCACTTCGCGGACTTTACCGAACATTTCACTGCTCGATGCCTGGTAAAATCGGGCCTTAGGGCAGATTTGCCGCATGGCTTCCAGCACGCGGGTGACGCCGATGGCCGTGAACTCACCCGTCAGCATGGGCTGGTTCCAGGAAGTCGGCACAAACGACATGGCCGCCAGGTTGTAAATTTCGTCCGGCTGCACCTCCTCCATGATCTTGATCAGGGATAGCTGGTCCAGCAGGTCGGCCTGCTTCAACACTACACGGTCGGTCAGGTGGGCGATGCGCTCGAAATTTTCCGTGCTGGAGCGGCGCACCATGCCGCACACGGTGTAGCCTTTTTCCAGCAGGAATTCCGCCAGGTACGATCCGTCCTGGCCCGTGATGCCGGTAATCAGAGCTTTCATAGTTTCAGGTGTTAAAAAGAAAGCTCCCCCTCCGGAGGAGCTTTCGGCCGAATGCTGAACAAATCCATTAATTCATGCGCGCGCGCGCCATCTTTTTCCGGCGCCTTTCGCTCGGCTTCTCGAAGTACCGATGATTGCGGATTTCTTTCATCGTTCCTTCCTTGTCCATCTTTTTCTTCAAGCGCCGCAGGGCCTTGTCAACGTTTTCGCCTCTTTTTAATTTTATTTCAACCACGACGTATTTACACCCCCTTCATGCTCTATGCCGTTTGCCTGTTCGTTTACCGCCGATATAATCGTTGTAATCCCCATCCTTTATAGTCCAAGCGCCTTGTTGGCGTCAACTGCTTTTTCAAGGGTTTTAAGTTTTCTGCATCCGGGTTAGAAATAATAGATCGTGTTGACCGTGAACAGAATCTGCTGTTCCCAGGCAGTCACGACGGTCTGAACCGGTTCGTTCTTGTCATTGAGCATATAGCCCAGGTCGTAACCGCGGCCGAAGATGTAGTTGATCCCCACGTTGAGGGCCACATTCTTGACTTCCCGGCCTACGCTGAACGTCAGGCCGTAAGTGTCCACGTTGGCGGATGCGTAGTTGTCTTCGGCATTGACTTCCGGCACCGAGGAAAACCCGGTGAAAAAGCCGGCCCGTACCGGGTATATTTCGCGGATATAGTATTCACCGCCAAGGTTTAAATCCAGCACGGGCGCGCGCACGATGCGCACATAGTTTTCTTCGCCCATGAATTGCCATTGCTGGAGGTTGTAACTTGTCGGCAGGTGGTAGGTCAGGTCCAGGCCAAAGGCGTAGTTGCCTTTGACTTGGCGGCCGACGCCGAGTGCGATCTTGGTCGGCAGTTGATTGTCGGTTTTGACGTCTTCCGTGTAATAGTAGTTGTTGGTTACGACGTTGCGGCCCAGGATATGCTCCATTATTCTGCCGTTGTCATAAATATGTGCGGTGGGCGGTTGGAGGGTCAGACCGATGTTCCAGTCGCGGCCAGGACGATATTGCACGCCCAGTTCCGCGGCCAGGGCGACATCGTTAAATTTGCGGCCTTCCGCGTAGGAGGCGTCATAATCCTCGTAAAACAAACTGACATATTCATTGTAAGAACGGTAAATACCGAAGAGCGATACGCCGAGCGAGAGCGATGGTAAAATCTTGTAGGCCGCCGATGGCCCTACCCAGATTGACTGGTCATCCATGTTGAATTGGTAAAGATGCTTGCTGTCTTGATAGGCGATCATTTCATTGTAGGAAGAGCGATCCGGCACCAGGACCGAGAAAGCCAGGGACAACTCGGGGCTATATTTCAATATGCCGCCCATTGTGGAGGGAATGGTCACGAAAGAGTAGCCGCTTACGTTTTCCCCGGGGAACAGGCCGTTTTCGATATGATACAGTTGCCATCCGTACAGGTTGGCCGAGAGCGATACCGTGCTGGATTTGACCTCGGTCAACCCGGCCGGGTTGTAATAGCAGGCATCCACGGAGTCGGCGAGCGACACCACGGCGCCACCCATGCCTGCCGCGCGGTCGCCTACGATATATGTCTGATATTTACTGTCGGTAGCCCATGCCGCTAAGGCCATGCTCATGCCTGTTCCTATCGCCAACATCTGCGCCATCATTCTTGTTGTCATGTTTTTGTATCCTTTTTTGTGCCGCCCGTGATCTTAAATCTCAAATCATAAATCAACAATCGGAAATTTTTAAGTATAATCAGCTTCCGCGGGTTCCGCAACGGCGGCCAGCAGTTTTTTGATCAAATCCATCGAAGTCAGGCCTTCAGAATCGGCGGCAAAATTCGTGTAGATCCGATGCTTCAGTACGGGAATCGCCGCGATTTTAATGTCGTTACAACTGACGTGAATCCTTCCGCCCAGCACAGCCTGGGCCTTGGCGGCCAGAATTAAAAATTGGCCGGCCCGCGGTCCCGCGCCAATATGCACGTATTCCTTGACAAAATCCGGCGCTTTTTCGTTTCCCGGCCGGGTGGCACGCACCAGGCGGATCGCGTATTTGATCACGTGCTCGGATACCGGAATTTTGCGCACAACCTGCTGGAGCTGGATTACCTGTTGTTTGTTCAGGATTTTTTGCGGCTGGGCGGTCTGCGTGACGGTCGTCGTGCGGACAATTACTTCCTCTTCGTGTTCGAGCGGATAGTCCACCCAGATGTTGAACATGAAGCGGTCCATCTGGGCCTCCGGCAGGGGGTAGGTACCCTCCTGTTCGATGGGGTTTTGTGTCGCCAGCACAAAAAAGGGTGCATCGAGCGTGTAGGTTGTGTTTCCGACCGTGACCCGTTTTTCCTGCATGGCCTCCAGCAGGGCCGCCTGGGTCTTCGGCGGCGTGCGGTTGATTTCATCCGCCAGCAGGAGGTTGCAGAATATCGGGCCGCGCATGAAGCGAAAATCCTTTTCATTCGTGGTCCGGTTGGTCTCCAGCACTTCGGTGCCGGTGATGTCCGTCGGCATTAGGTCGGGCGTGAATTGAATGCGCTTGAAATTCATGTCCAGGACCTTGGCGATCGTACTGACCATCAGGGTCTTGGCCATGCCGGGCATACCGACCAGCAGGGCGTGCCCGCCGGCGATCATGCACATGAGGATCTGGTCCAGCACCTCGCGCTGTCCGACAATGACCTTGGCCGTTTCCTGGCGGATGGCATCCATGTGCTTGCTCATCTGCTCGACCAGCGCCAAATCTTCTGCCGTGGTCATGACCGGCGCCTGAACCGCCGGCGCCGGGGTCACGCCGGCCTCAGCCGGCGGCGCTTGTTCCACGTGCCCATCGGCCTGGAAGCGGATCTGAATATCGCCAATTTCAATCAGATCGTTGTCCCGCAGGGTCACCGTGGAAATTGGCTGTTCATTGACCAGTGTGCCGTTCGTGCTTTTCAGGTCGGTCAGCATCCATTCGGTTTTGTCCCGGTAGAGCCGCGCATGATGGGAAGACGCGCGGGTATCGTCCAGAACCAGATCGCAATCGGAGTGCCGCCCGAGCACGAGGTCAGCATTCTGGAGGTCGATAATTTCGCCGTTCTTGGCGCCACCGGTAATCATGATTTTGGCCATAAACGATAACTCCTTACTGTGTTTGGTTCTTTAAAAGTAAGCGTTCACGGAACGCTGAAATTTCAAGCTGTGAATGGCATTCATTCCTTGGATGCCGATATTCCATTCATCAGGTTCAATTCGCCCAAGTCCTTGTCCGTATCCACCACCCGGATACCGCCCAGCACGGGCAGATAACAATGGGGCAGGAGTCCCTTCAGATCCTGGGGGCCCACTTCCGTGCGTACAATTTCCCGTGTTTCCCTGCCCATCTGCCAGCCAATATCGCCGACATCGTCCAAAAAAGCCAGCTTGATACTGCGCACCTGGATGTCGGTGCGGGTCGTGGCGTCCTGCAGGGTCACCGGTTTCGTGCGCATCTCCTGCAGAACACAGCGGGCCTTGCCGTTGCGGCCGGTTGTGCCTTCACAGCGGTGAATTTTCTTGATGTTAAAAAACGGAACGGATTTGTTAATCGTGAAGGCAATATTTGTCCGATCCCGATCGGTCAGCGTATCGGGATCGCGTGTCAGCCGGCAGCCTTCGTAAAACCGGTCGGACGCCACCAGCACCAGGTCGTAGATCGCCACGGGCAGTCCGGTGAATTGGATTTCTTTGCCGTCCTCCGTCACCGTGCCCTGGTAAATCAGTTTGGGGTTGCCGTTGTCAATCGCAAATACCTGCTTAACCGGATTGGCGAAGGCTACCAGCTTGGCATGGATGCCGCCGGACGCGGCTGGATCGCTCTTGGTATACAGCCGGGAGGACTGCTGGGTGCCCGTGACCTTGCCGGCCATGAGCGCTGGGATCGGAAGCAGGAGCGTGAACGCTAAAACCGTTAACCACATAAGTCTCATAGGTCGATCTCCATGCTCAGTGTTTTGTTTGCGGCGCCGTTTTTTTTCTGTCGCCGAGCACCTTGTTCGTGCTGAACAGGCCGGCCAGGCCGGCGGCGTCCACCTTTTCGGATGCCGTCCAATCCTTAGACCAGGTGTCCACATCCACCGCCAACTTGCCCTCGGCCGAGGCCGTGGCCAGCAGGCCCTTGACCTCTTCGGCCAGCGGATGATTGGGCAGGCGCTTGATGATCAGCAAGCCCAAATCCCGCGCCTCTTTATCCCGGTCCATCTGGGTCAGGCAATACAATTCCATTTTCATGGTCTGTGGCAGAGTGTTGCTCAGGTCCACCGACTGCCGGTAGGTTGTCAGAATTTTCTGGGCTCGTTTAAACTGCTTGAGCGCCAAGTAATACTCCGCTTCGGCCAGCGGGAAATCGCCGGCCAGCTTGTCTAACGGTAATTCCAGTTCCCATTGGTCCAGTGTTTTCCGGGCTTCGAAATAAGCTTGCTGACCGATCAGACTGCGCATGGTTGAATAATAGGCCGACGCATGTACCGCCGAAGCTTTCCAGGCATCCATGCCTTGAGGTGTGCCCGGCGCGATTGCCGTGCCGGCCGTTTTGCCGCCAGGCCCTTGTTTGGGTTTGGCGCTGCCCGCCCGTTGTTTATCGTCCGGCTTGACGGAGACCTCCGGAGCGCCCGGCTTGACCTGGCGCTGGCTGGATTCCTGGGCCTGGGCATAAAAGCGTCGGGCCAGATCCTGGTGCCCGTTGAACAATTCCACGTCCCCCATGCGGATCATGGCCAGTTCCGTCTGCTTAAGGCCGGCTGCCGCGCCGGTAAATTCGTTGGCCGCCAACCGTGCCTGGCCCAAGTTGTCGGCCTCGAAAACATAGAACTCCACCCGGCGGGCCTTCCATTGTCCGATACGTGTTGATACTTTTTCCTCCTTTTCGAACCGGTCCAGCCACGTGATCGTCAATTTAGGGTCCATCTGGCGAAGCGCCTCATAAAAGGCATCCTCCAAGAGCCAGCGTTTGGTGTTGTCCAGGCTTAAAATATCCGGGCGTGACCGCTGGAACAGTTCGCTCAGCAGGGCGTATTCGCTTTCTGGATCCATGACGGCCGCGAGGCCCTCCCAGAGCGTAGCATTCCACAGCTCACCGGGCCGCTTGCCGGCAGGTGTGGCGCGGCACATGGCCAGAAAAAGGTCGCGCACTTTGCGCCGGTCTTCCGCGACGTTGATGGAAAGCCGCGGCGGTTCGCGCGCCGGGTCCAGCGATTTCGGAAAAAACAGTTTGGAACAGGTGGATTTGCTGTTGCCGCTGGACACCGTCAGGGTCACCCGCTGGTCGCCCATGCCGCCATAAAGCCAGGCCACTTGCGGGCCTTTCAGCTTGCGTTCGCCGCCAAAGTCCCACTCGTACACCGTGTTGGTGGGCAGGCGCTCATTGCCGAAGGCGTAAAACTGGAAGAGGCAGACGGGGCTTTGGCCGGGTTGAAGGATCGCCTCCCACAAGTCGGTGGCAACCGCCAAGGGTCCTTGCCTGGAAGCCGCCGCCGTCAGCTTGGCCACACCGGAATGAACAAAGTCAAACTCCTCCATCGGCCCGGTCACGCTCAGGTTGGGAAGTTTCGGATTCTTCGGGCTCTTAGGCTGGGGCTCGCCGGCCTGCTGCCAGCCTAACTGGCATTCCCGGTTGTTGAATGCCTGCGCAAAATGATAATACTCGAGCCGATGGGTTCCGGCGCTGAGGTCAATCCAAGTGCCCTTTTCCGCACGCTCACTGCCGGTGCGATCGTGCAGGCCCGGCCAGCTGTAGACCGGCTTGCCGTCAATGGAAAATTCGGAGCCATCCTTGGAAACAGTATAGAAATAGGTTTTCCCGGCTTTCTTGACTTGGATCCAGCCGGAGTAATAGGAAGAAGTTTGATCGTCATGGCCGACCGGGGAGAGGGAATGGAAGATTCGTTCCACAAGGGTAAAATAAGTGTCCGGGCCGACGGGCATTTTTTCTTCCAGCGCATGCGCCTGGTCCAATTCCGGCTTGCCGCCGTTACGCACGAAAAGCATGAGGCTGGGGTGCAGGGCGGCGGTGGCCTTCGGGTAGTCGGCGGCAGGTGAAACGTAAATCCAGGCTTGTGCTGCGGGGCTGTCCTCGAACACGAGTGCCAGGCCTTCATCGGGGTTATGCCATAGCAGGTTGGCCTTCAGCGGCTTACCGGCATCGTCTACTACGTCGGCCTTGAGTTTGCCTTTTGGCAGAATGCCGGCATCCGGCAGGATGGCCACAATGCCGGCCACGGGCGTTGTCGGGCGGGATGTAATCTGCACCTCGAACCGCACGCCCGCGCCAGGTATGTGCCAGGTGCCTTGCGCCCATACGAGGCTGGCGCTTAAAAAAAACAGTAGTCCGATACCGAGGTGCCTGTATTTTTGCATAGGTCTTTTGCCAACTGCCGTCTATCGTCTGTCTTCCATCACGGCGCGGAGCTCAATGATTTGAAATATTCCGACACTAATTCCCGATAGGCGGACGGCGCTTCGTCGCGCACGCCGGCGAGCTGATCGTCAATCGGCGGGGCCGTTGGAGCGGTTGCATCTGCCGAGTCCATGACCGCGCCGCCCAGTTCCGTCTGCGATTTTTTCAAGGCCGTCACGGCGTTCCGTTGGAATTCGCGCACCTGCTGAGCGGGATATCCCTTGGCGATGGCGCCTTCGGCTTGCTGCATCCAGCGGATGGCCTCATCCAGCGATCCGGTCCGCACGTGGGAGAGCTCGGAACGGGCATACAGCGCCTGCGCATTGCGCTTCAGCATGGCCTGCAGGCCCAGTTCGGAGCCCTGCGTGATCTTGGAATCGCGGCGCGGGCCCGAACCGGCCATGCCCAGTTCGTCGCCGTATCCGGAGCCCTTGCCGCCGCCGGTGGCCTTGGCTTTGGAATGACCATCCTCCTGCACCTGGCCCGATTGCGAGGAATCCTGCGTCATGCGCTTGTCAATATTCTCGTCACCTGCGTTGATCTTGCCGGAGCCGGCCGACGTTTCGCCGTCGGCCATGCCCGAGCGGCCCACGTTGGACCGGCCGTCCTGCTCCTTATGGTCCGGGCGCGTATTGCCCGATTTACCCTTGCCGGAATAGCTGACCCACTCGCCTTCCTTGATGTCCCAGCCCATCAAGATGTCCGCCGCGCCCTGGTTGGTGGCGGAATCATCGGACTTCTTTTCCAGCTCTTCCTCCTGCTCGGCCAAGTCGCCGATGATGTCTTCCATTTCGCCGGGCATGGGAATTATCGGAACCTTGGGCATTTCCGCCTGGTCAAAATTCTCGGTTAGCGCCTTGCGATTGTCGGCATCGGCCGGCAACCAGGTTTCGGTGTCGTCAATCCGTTTCTTGGTGTCTTTCAGGGCGTCATTTAAGGCCAATAGCCAGTCTTCCTTCTGCAGGCCGATTTCCTGGATCGCGGCCTTGTCGGTGCCCAGTTTTTGTTTGACCTCCTCGTATACCTGGAAGACGTCTTCTACTAAGTCGTTGCCGACCGGCAGCTCGGGGAATATCTGCAGGTCGGTGGCGATTTCCAGAAGCGAGTCTTTCATCTGCTCGTGCAGTTCCACGTATTCCTCTTCGAGATCGTCCAGCGGTTTCTTGGATTTGTCTTCCTGCCGCAGGGTTTCGCGCATGGCCTCCACGCTCTTCGATTCCAGTTCAATGAGCTTGTCCATTTTTTTGCTGGCCTCTTGCAGTGCCTCGCGCATGTCGCTGGCCGTCTGCGTGGCCTCCTGAATGCGCCAGCCGTTGAGTAATTTCTGAAACTCCGTGAGCGCCGCCAGGGTCTTGCTTTGCGGCGGAATAGCCGTGGCCGGCTGTTTGTTCTGGAGGCACTCGGCGGCTTTCAGCATCAGGGCCGCCAACTTGTTGCTTTCGCAGCCGTCGGCAATCTGGATCAGGATCTTGCTGAATGCCATGTCGCTGGCGGTGAGGGTCGTCGCATCCTTCCGGCAGGCCTGTACGAATTCCGTCAGGGCGCCGGCCAGCCGGTCCTGCTTATCCACCAGCGCTGCGTTGAGTTTTACGGCGTTGGTGACGCTGGCCTTGGTCTGCACGAGTGCAGTGTCCTGGCCTTTGACCAGGGCATCCAGTTGGCCCAGCAGGCCGGTGATTTCCTGGTTGCGCTTGACGGTATCCAGCCCGGCTTCCGTGCCGGTCAGTACCCGCAGAATCCGTGTCTCCAGCAGGATGGCGCGTTTGGCCAGAACAGTTTTTTGGGCGGATTCAGCGCCCGAAACGCGCGTCAGGACGTCAACAACTTCTGCCATTGTTCCGAGATACAGTTTGCGGACCGGTTCCGTCAGCGGTCCCAGCGGCTTTTTGGGATCGGCGATTAACTGTCCCGCAATTTTACGGATGACCTGCTGGGCCTGGGCCGTGTCCTGCCACTCGGCGGGTTTGGCCGTTTGCTGAACAGCTTCCAGCTTGGTGGTCTTCTCCAGATTTTCGCGCTGACGCTCCACCAGGCCTTTCACCGCCTCTGCCAGCTTGGTGGCCACGGCCTTATTTTGAGAGGCAACATCCTTGGGCGTGTTCCATTCGAATATGATCGGCGCCGAAATCGTCCGGTTCGGCTCGCCGCCGGCGCCGTTGCGCCCGCCGGCGCGGTCATCCACGGCCACGATTCGGAAAGCCAGCGGCTCGGTCATGCTGAATGGAAATCCCTCGCCGTTCCAGTTTGTGGCAAATGCGCGGGTCCCATCCAGCGGCCATTCCTGGACCTGCGTGCCGGGAATGGAATCCTGCCCCGTGCTTTTGTCCTGGACGGCGATTGTTTCCAGGCGCACTTGCGTGAGCCCGAAATCGTCGCTGACTTCCCACTGAATGCGCGGCGCGGCGCCGGCGGCCAGCCGGGTGCGTCCCGTGGGCGCTATGATGCGCAGCATGGGGGCGGCATCCGGAATAATCTCGATTTTTAATGTTGTTTCGGCGGTGGCGCCGTGCGCATCGCGGGCCGTGATGACGAGCGGGCGGGTTGACGCCAGCACGACCTGGCCGCTCCAGGATTGGCCGCGGTCGGGCGACAGCAGAGACACAGGGTTGGTGGTCATCACCGTGGCGGAGGTAATCTCCCGGTTGCACTTCAGGTCGAAGGCAAGGATCGAATCCTGGGGGATTGAGGGCGTTGCCGTCAGGCCATCGAAGCGCTGGCCGCCCAGGCGGGCTTGCCCGGCGGAGCCTTGGCGAAGACGGGGTGTCGGCGGCGTAACCGCAACCTCGATCCGCGAAAATGCCAGCGGCGGTAAAGCCTGAACGGTAAAGCGCTCGGACACGGCGTCCCCGGCGCGGAAGCGGTATTGATAACCGGTGGCGATGCGGGGGATCTGGTAGGCATAGGTTTCCTCGCCATCCCCGGTCATGCGGCCTAGTTTCATCACACTGCGCTTGTCGTCCTCCGGCCAGAGATCAAGATACACTATCTGGCCTTTCTTGCCCGACACCTTGCAGGCTAACGCTAACGCGGCGCCTTTGAGAATGGTGCTGTTGCCCGGCGTGACACTATGAATGATGGCCAGGGTGGTTGGCGTGCGCGGTGAAAACGGATTGAGCATACGCACCAGGGCGTTGTTCCAGGCGCCGCCGATCCATGCGCCGGTGGCAATGAGCGTCAGGCCTGCCAGGAACAACACGGCGTACGAGCGCCATTGTGTTTTCCGGTCCCGCAGGGCGGGCACCTTGATCACCGACCAGTCGGGTGCATTCCGCTCCACGTATTGCTGTTCCATCGGGTCGGCGTTTGTGCGCTGGGAAAATTGGAGCGTGTTGATCAGATGATTATCCAGCTTTGGAAACGTGTGCTCGATCCGCGCTGCCACGCCCTCCGGCGTGCGCCGGGTCCGGAGCGCGGTGATTACATACCAAAGCCCAACCGCCACGCCGGCCATCAGCAGAAGCCAGGCCGCCAGGCGGCCCGTGCGCTGGTAGCGGAAGACCAGGTCGGAAAGCGTCAACAGCCACAGGCTGGCCAGGGCGGCGGCAATGAGCAGGACGGTCCGAATCTCCGCCTGCCAGCGGTTCAGGATTCGCCCGATCCGAATCAATTCATGCTGTAGTCCGAACGGGGACATTCCGGGTTTCCTTGCCTTACTTGTTGATCCGTTCCAGTTCCACATCGTCCACGTACAGGTAGACCCATTCCGGGTCCTTCCATGTGCCGCTAAAGGCGGCGATGTGGATGACCAGAAATTGAACTTTATCAAAACTCTCCAGGGCCAGCTTGGTCATCTTTTCGTCGGGGAACGTTTGCGAAGCCTTTGTCCAACCCATGGCCGGCGAAATGCCGCCCATGGTGCCGGCTTTTTCAGCGCCGAAATATACCTGGGCGAAGCGATAGCATTTGCGCACTTCCTTGAGCTTGGGATGGGCATGCGGTTTGACGCCCGGTTTCCAGCGATAGCCTTCCACCAGGATGCGGCAATTAGGTCCGGTACTTTTGGCGGAAATCGTGAGCTTGAAGCGGCCGCCGGGCGCGACAGGAATCGGGTCGCTATCCACCATCACGCCCTGGCCGATATCCCACAGCAGGATCTTGTTGGCCTGCAGGGCAAGCACATGATTTTTCGATCCTTCATTCGTGACGGCCACATGGGTGTGATTTGCGGCCATCAGCTCGTTGCCGGTGTCTTCGTAGTTGTATTTCCAGCCATGCAGGAATTCATTCGTATCGCTAAAATGGCCGTTAACAACCAGGTTCGAGCCCGCCCAGGCGGAGGCAGATAGAAGAAAGAATGCAGAATGCAGAATGCAGAATGCAGAATGTCGGAACAGACCGGACGCCGGACGACGGACGAAGGACAATGGATATAAGGACATATGCTTGCAACCTCGTTTTTGTGAATTATATGTTTTTGCGGCTAACCAATCTCCGCTTTCCACTTTCTGCATTCTGCATTTTAATAAATCAGGCCATGTTTCTCAACTTTCTGAGAATCCACTCTAAGCCAAGTAATCCAATCAAACAAGTCAAAATGGGGATGTTGTTCCAGAGCGAAAGGTAGCTGATGCGTTCTTCCTCACTGGCCGGCACGGTGATTTCGGAAAGCACCTTGTTGACTTCTTCCGGTTCGCAGAATCGGCCTTTGCTGGCATCGGCCAGGGCCGTCAGCACGCCGATATTAGCCGCGCGTGGCACGGTTTCCGGAGTGAAGGGCTGGACAAAGAACGAGAACGGCGCGGAGACTATCTTCTGGCCGTTGATTTCACAGGATGCCACGGCGTTGTGCAGGCCGGGTTTTTGCGGGGTCAGGCTCACGCTGTAACCGGGATATTTTTTACCCGTTGTAGTGGTGACGTCCTGCTTGATCATTTGGAATGGGATGTTGCGGCCATCCGGTTCATGCACCGCGCACGTGACGACAATGTCCTTGGAGACAACACTCGGCGGCGTAGTCAACCGCGCCTTCAGGTCAATGGCCTCGCCTGGATATACTTTGTCCGCGTCGGCGGCCAGATCCAATTGATACGCATTCACATCCGTTTCGGTCGGGGAGAGCCACGCCATCAAAGGGGTCCAGAGACGCTGGTAATAATTGATTTTTCCCGGGGCCAGCTGCCAACGCCAGAGCGAATCGGTCAGGATAGCCGCCACTTTGCCCTGGCCATATTTCTGGATCACTAGCACAGGTTGACGGCCGCCAGGCGCTTCGGCGGTGATGAGCGTCGTCGCCCCGGGCGAGAGCGTGCCGCCCGTAAATATGGAAAGAACCGGAGGAATCTTGCTCCAGGCGGCGGCGTCTTCCGTTGTAAATATCGGGTGGGCCCGGCCTTCGCCGGTTAACGCCAAGGCTACCTGATTTTCCTGAAGCGTCAGTTGTTCGGTGGCCTTGATGGGCAGGATTTTACTGAGCGGGCCGGCCAGCAGACCTTGGGCGCCCCAAGCCTTGGGGCCACCGAGGATCATGAGACTACCGCCGTTCTCGACAAACTTGACCAGGGCTTCGGCCCGTTCGTTGCCGAGTTCGGCGGCATCCAGGTCGCCCAACACCACAATCTTGAAATTTAACAACTGCTGTTCGCTCAGGTCGGGTGAGGCGGCGCCCGCCGCACCGTAACTGAGGAACCGGCCGCCTGGACCGCGTACGAAGCAGACCGGCGTGATGTCCTTGAGCCCTTTCAGTACGCGCACGAGGTACTTGGATTCCCAGCGCGGCACGCCCTCGATGTAGAGCAGGCGATTCTTGGCATCGATAACCTGCACGGTGACGGCATAGGTGTTGTCGTTGGTGCGTGTTTCGCCCTCGATGGGCGGCAGACGCAGGGTGTAGGTAAAATTGCCCGTGGCCGGATGTGTCAAACGGAACATCAGTTCACGCCGACCGCCTTCATCGGGGATATCCACCGGTGCGGTGTTGATTAATTTGTCGTTTTCCCCGGCCGGGCCTGGGCAGGCATAAAGCTCGGCATCCACGGTGTGGCCCCGGGTGCCCTGGCCGGAGACGTTTGCCTTGATTTCAGTGTCCCAGCCCACCACGACGCGCCGGGGCGTGTCCAAGGCGTCCACGTGCAAATCTGGCTCAACCTTCCAGATGTTGGGCGGCTCCAGCCGGACGGTGTAAATCGGGTAGGGGCGGTGCTCCGCGGCCCATTCATCTTTGGTTTCGCGCGTGTCGAGTCCGTCGCTGAGTAAAAGCAAGCCGACGACTGGTTGGCCCCGGTAGCGTTCGATCAGCTTGGTCAGCGATTGGCTGAGCAGGGTGCTTTTGCCCTCGGGATTTAAGGCCTGCAGTTCGGCCAGAGATTGACGCGGACTCAGGTCGCCGGCAAAGGCGACATAATCCAGGCCGCACGCTGCGGATAGCGTTTCCGTCCACGGCAGTTTTAGGATTTCCTGGGCGGCCGTCCAACGCGCCTTCATGGTTGCCGCCGGTGTCATTGACATGCTGGCGGATTGGTCCAGGGCCACGATAAAGCGCGGCTTGCGGACCTCGGTTATGACCCGCTTTAGCGACGGCAGGAGCAGGCACCAGCCAAGCAGGGCGATGGTCAACAGACGTAAAAGGGCCAGTCCCAGCGTGCTTGCGTTGCGCGGCAGATACCGCCAGAACCCGAAAAGCCCGATCCCCACGGCAAACGCCAGTGCCGTGACAATCAGCGTCAGAGACATCGTGTGTTCAACTATAATTTCGCCAGTCATAAAAACAGTAACCAGTAATTAGTAATCAGTCATCAGTGTTCAGTAATCAGTCTGTCGTCCGGCGTCTGGTGTCTGGCGTCAGTCCGCAGCGTTCCCCTTCACGTGTCCGGTCATGTCGATTTTTAATTGTTCCGTCAGGGTGCGCGTCTTGCGGCCGGCCCGGTTGGCTACAAACAGTTCCGCAATACTGAGCAGGAACACCAGCCAGAGTAGGGGTTCCGCCAGGGGGCGGCCGATGCGCAGTTCCTTGACAAGTTGCATGAGATCATCCTTGCTTTCGGCCACCCTGATCGCGGTTAGTCCGGTGAGCGTGGGCACATCCGCGTGACCCAAGCGGGTCAAGTCCGATTCCGAACGCATGACATTGACGGCAAAAGCCGGCGTAGGCTGGCTGCCGGCGGCCGACCGTGACGTGTAAAGACCGGGCTGGGTGCAGGTCTCGATGCCAAGCGAATTGTCCTGGCCCGTTTTCAACGGGCGCAGAGGCACGGGCCGGCCGGTTGGGTCGAGCAATTCCGTGTCGGGTGGCAGGGCGCCCATGATGTCGGCCAAGGCCAGGTTCCGGCCCGTCCAGACAAAGGGGTGGCTTTGTTCCTGACCAGCGCTGTAGCGCACGATCTGATGCACCAACGGCAGAAAAAAAGGCGACAGCGGTAGATTGCTCCAGCGGCGGTCCGCTGAAACCGAAAAGAAGAGCACGCATCCCTTGCCGACCTTCCGGCGCAAAAGGAAGGGGACATCGTTATCCGCGGCAATGACGACATCCGACTCGGCACCCGGCTTGGTCCATTGCAGTTCGCGGGTGGCCGCCACGCTTGGGTAAGTGCCCGGCGGCACGTTCATGCCTTGGAAGAGCGCATCGCCGCGCTTGACCAGACGGAGCGCCCGCCGCTGGGTGTCCGCGCCAAAATCAGTCACGGCCTTCGGCATGGCCGGCAGGCAGGTCCAATTAGCGTAATCAGCCGGGGCCGCGCGATCTCCGGGGAAAATAACCACTACGCCGCCGCGCTGGGCATATTGTTCCAGCGCGATCATGGCCTGACCTGCCAGTGGTAGGGCATTGCACAGGAAAACGCAGGCATAGTCGGACAGCCGATCTACGGTGAACGCCTGGGGATCAACCTGCTGGACGTTCATGGCCGTGGTTGCGCCGCCGGGATTCAGAGCGCGCAGGAGAAAGAACGCGTCCGGTTCCGTTCCGACGCACAACACGGGCAATTTTTCGTGCACGCGCAGAAGGAAGTAAAATACATTGTCCAGCGCGATGCCGTCCGGCGAGGTCTCAATCCGTGCCTGGTGTGTGCCGGGTGTGAGCGGCGGCAATGCAAAGACACACGGGGCGCCGCTGTCTTTTCCCAGGGTCACAGAGCGCTGGCTGGCGGCCTGTTCGTCAACGGTCAGGGAAACCGTCAGGGTCTGTTCGGGGCCGGTATGGCCAAGGTCTACCGAGATCTGGCCCGGTGTGTCCCGCATCAGGAGCGTGGGTTGAATATCCAGATCGAGCGGCGCGGAATTGTCGGGCGCAGATACACCCAGCAGGACTGCAAAAACAGAAATGTCAGTGCCGACTAATTTTGCATCCCAGGGGGGTGCCGAGGCTTCCACCGTGGCCGGTGCCACCGCCGTGGCCGCATTAGTTGCATCTGTCCGATCCGTCCGATTGGTCCGATCCATCCGATCAGGCATGGGATTAAACGATGTCCAGGGCAGTTTCTGCCCGTCGGTAATGATGAACAGCTCCTTTTCACGTTTGCCCGATTCTTTCAACGCACTGAGCGCCGCCAGGACGGCCGGGCGGAGTTGGGAGGCCGTGGTGCCGGCCTCCAGCGCGCGGACTTGTGACAGGGCCATTTCCAGGTCGGTCGTGGGCTGTTCGATCAAGGGCGTCACGTCATCGTTTGCCAGGAACAGGCAGACACGGTCGCCGTGGCGCAACCCTTCGATCAAGGCAATGACCGTGTCCCGGGACGCCGCCCATACCTTTTTCTGGCCGGATACATAGTCCATGCTGTAAGAGACATCCCACACGATGGCGACATCGCGCCGGCTGGCGCCGACGAGTTGGCGCAACGATGTAATGCGCAGAATCGGCATGGCAAAAGCCAGCGCAAGCAGGAGCAGAATCAGCGTCCGCAGGAGCCAGAGCAGGATGTTTTCCAGCCGCATGCGGTTTGAGGAACGTTTCTGGGCGAGTTTCAGAAAGCGCACGGTGCTGAAGGGCACGGTCACAATCCGTTGGCGTTGCCATAAATGCAAAACCAGCGGAATCATCGCGGCCGCCAATGCCGACAAAAATAATGGATTGAGAAATGACCACATGGTTTACCCGCCTCAGGCGGGTTTACTTCGACAAGCGCTTGCGTTCTTCCAGGAAGGAGCGCACGAACATGGCCGCATCCTGGTCCGTCCTGACCAGCCGGTAATCAACATTCATTTCCGTGCAGGGTTTGCGATACTGCTCCAGGAAGTCGCCGAACACCTTGCGGTAGGCGTCGGCCATGCCGCGCGGGTCGGCAACGATGGTTTCGCCCGTTTCCAGGTCAATGAACTGGGCGGCCTGCTTGAACGTAAAATCCAGTTCGGCCGGGTCCAGGATATGGAAAACGATGACATCATGGTGCTGTTTGCGAAAATGGGCGAGGGCCCGGATGATCTCGGGCGGATCGTCCAGCAGGTCCGAAAACAGAACAATCAAGGCGCGGCGCCGGACGGCTTCGGCAATCTGGTGCAGGGTTTTGGCCGTTTGGGTGGTGGAGGCCGGCTGGTTCTGGGTCAGCGATTTCAGCAGGTTGTTCAAATGCGCGAATGAATTGCGCGCGCCGGCCTGGCGATCAATGCGATTGGAATACAGATACAGGCCGACCGAATCGCGCACCTTGACCACGACGTAACCGATGGCGGCGGCAAGCTGGCAGGCATAGCGGTATTTCATCACCGGTCCGCTGGTGAAGCCCATGGAGGCGCTCCGGTCAATCACCAGGTACACGCGCAGGTTGGTCTCGTCTTCGTAGCGCCGGACGTAATACCGGTCGGTGCGGCCGAGCACCTTCCAGTCGAGGTGCTTGGGATCGTCACCGGGGACATACGCGCGATGGTCGGCAAACTCGGAACTGGCGCCCTTGAGGTGACTGCGGTGCCGTCCGGACAGCGTGCCTTCCACGACGTAGCGCGATTGGATGGTCATACGGCCAAGCCGGTGCAATTCCTGCGGCGATAAAAAATTACTGATGCCTGTAGCCATACGCCCTTCATTACGTCCATGCTATTTAGCCGGCTTCAAAACCACCCGCCAATGATCGCCATCACAAAGGATCAGAATCTGGGTGCCGATATAAGTCAAGGTGATACCCGCGGCCTGGCCGCCTTCCGACAACAGAATTTTTTCCGGCCGGTCACCCGGAGTTTGGAAAGCTATATTCTGGCTGCCGTCGCCAGAAATGGTCATGGATACCGGCTGGAACAGGATGTGGCCGGCATAGGGCCGCGCCATCGCTTTGGCCAGGTCCGAGGATTCCCCCAGCGTTTTACTCTGCAATAGGTAACGCTGGCCCCGCGCGACTTTGATAACCTTGAACATCGTGAGCTGGTATTGCCAGGGTGTGCCCCAGCGGTCGGTCAGCGGCAACGGGGATTCCTTCGAGCCTGGCATCGTTTTTTTGAGCGGTTGCAGGTTGATCGGGTATTCCACGGCTTGGCGATAATAGGCGGCCAACGCGTTCCGTACCTTTTCGCGGTCAAGCCGCGTGAGCCAGCGACGGCCCATCTCGGCCCCGGCCGTCGCCACCGTCGTGGCCGTTGCCGTGGGTGTGGCCGGTGCCACCGCCGTGGTCGCCGCCATCTCGCCGAGGAAAACAAGAGCTTCGTTGGTTTTACCCAGGCGTAGGCTATGCCAGGCGGCCAGTCCCTGAACAACCGGGAGCAGGGTATTGGTCGGCGATGCTTTCTGCATCTGCTGGCAGGCGGCCACGATGGCTTCGTGCTGGGCGGGCTTGTTGGTCTGTAGACTCCAGAGCGTCCAGAGGGCTTTTTCCTGCGTTTCACTCGCGCCCAAAGCCAAGCGGCCTGCAAGCGCAAATGCCAACCACAATAAGCGTGTCTTGCAAGCCATCGGCTGTTATTCCCGAGATATGTCCGCCGTAAGCAGCTCAGCCTCAGGCGGGAAATTCGTTAGCATTCAATCCGCAATCAACAATCAGAAACCTGCCCGCAATGCTGCGCATAGCGCTGCAGGCGGGTCGGCAATCGAAAATTCTTTTCAGTGCGTCAGGGTATGCATGAGCATGTTTTCACCCAAACTCAGCGAACCGGCGTCATCATATCCCAAGGCATACGGATTTTGCGCCATCTCCCATCCCCCGCACATACCGTAGGGGCTGTAAATCACCGCCAGTTGACCGTTCACCTCCATACCCAGCAAGTTGGGTGCGATGGTGGTTTTGCCGCCCAGTTGGGAAGAAAGGCCCGGGGTGATGCCGACCGTCTTGATCTGGTTGGGCAGGGCAAAGAGCGGCGAAGAGTCCGGCAAGGGGCTCAATGAGCGGTCCGGAAACACCTTTTTCATTTCCCGCACGAACGCGGCGTTAAAGGCGCGTCGCCCGCAACAGGCCTCGGCCATCAGGAAGCCGCCCTTGTTCAGGTATTCGCGCAGGTTTTGCACTTCCGCGTCACTGAGCTGGAAAGTTTCGTGGCCGGTGATATAGAGAATAGGCGCATCGAAAATTCTGGCGTCGGAGAGTTTCAGTTCCTGGTGGCCGAATTTCACGGGAATATCGGTGCGGCGATTGAATTGCTGGAGCAGGACCGAAATGCCGGCATGCCGCGTCTTCCATTCGCCGTCGTACATGACCTGGGCCACAAACACCTTGCCGGCTTTGACTTGGTCCGGGTCCGTAAAGTTCATGGCGTGGGCCACGGTCTTGGCCCAGGCGCGCTGGCTGGTGGCGTAGGCCAGAATGTTTATGCCCAATTTCTGGGCGTCGTCCACGGAGTAGCCCTGGAGCGTATCGTCATCGAGCGCGTCCCACCCGATGGCCATGCACCAACGCGAGAGAATGGCCACCGTGCGACAGTCAATCGTGATCCCGTAAAACAGCGGTTCGTTCGCGGTGTAGCCGGCGGCGCGCACGCCCTTGCGGTAAGTGACCTGCCCAATGTCGTAATAGGAATGAAAAAGCGGATGGTCGGAGGTCAGACGCTGGAGCTTGACTTCCGGGAAAATCTCCGCCAGTTCCGCCTTGGCGGAATCGAAGAAGGGCTTGGAACCCATGCCGGTATTGAAAATGATCGTGCCGCCGGCCAGCAGGTATTCGCGCAGACGCTTGCGCTCGGCCGGCGTGAAGCTGAAATGAAAGTGCCCGCTCCGGTAAATGATCGGGTTTTTGTCGGGGTCCGTGCTGATATCCGTGAGCGATTTGCACTCGTTGGCAAAATTCACGTTGATTTTGCCCTTCATGTCCTTGAGCAGGTTGTTCAGGTCATTGGGGCGCGAGGCCCAGTCAACCAGGCCGTACTGGGATTTGAGTTTTACGAACATGACCGGCGGGGTGGGCGGATTTTTCTTTTCGGACCGCGATTGCGGTTGGGCGGGCGGTGGCGGGTAGGGGATTAAAGTTTCGGCCGAGGCCATGTTGGCCGGCGGCGGCGGGGGCGCGTTGGCCTGGATGGGCGCCACGAATCCCGGCTCATCCGAACCATCCCCCGCGAAGATTGTTTGGGCTTGGAGCGGGGCGACGGATGACCAGAGACCGAAAATCAGGGAAGCCGGCACCAATAACCAGGAGTAATATTTCATGGCGCATCTCCTGAACGTTTTCGACAGGCAGTTTCAACCCTGAAACAGTATGGCGCCCAAAACGGTTAAAGACAAGCTTATTCTTGTGTTTTGTGCCTCCGAAGACGGTTCTAAACGGAACGCAAGCTACGGGCATCGGATATTCATGTTCAACCCGGCTTCCGTCAATTATTTTGCGGTATAACCTCCATCAACCGGAATGTTTGTCCCGGTGATATAGGCCGACGCATCCGAACCAAGAAACACGACAATTCCTTTCAGGTCGGTGCTGTTGGCCATGCGCCCCAACTGGGTGCGCTCGCTGTAGTTTTTGACGAATTCTTTCGGGTGCGTGGGTTCTTCGAACCCGCCGGGCGAGATGCAGTTGACCCGGATATTATAAGGGCCGAGAATGCTGGCCGCCCAACGCGTGAAATTGATCATGCCGCCTTTTTCAAAGGCATAGATCGGGCCGGGATTCTGTCCCATGGTCGTCCCGCGGTAGTTAAACATTTCGATGCCGACCATGCCCATCATGGAGCCGATGTTGATGATCGAACCGCCGCGCTGCTTTTTCATGTCTTCGGCGCAAAGATTGGTGAGCATGAACAGGGCGGAGACATTGATGTGCAGGCCTTGATCATAAAATTCCAGGGGATTGTCCCAGCCGGCACAGGCACAGCGTGTAACCGCGTTGTTGACCAGGATGTCAATTCGACCGCTGCGTTTCAGGATTGTGGCGTGCACATCTTTAATGGATTGCTCGTTGCCCAAGTCCAATTGCAGGGCGGTGACATTGAAGCCGCGCGCACGTTCTTCCGCTGCAATTTTTTCCAGCGCTTCAATGCCGCGGGAGGCGATATATGTTTCGGCGCCGGCTTCCACCAGCGCGGCCACCATCTGACGCCCGTATTTGCCGGCGCCACCGGTCAATAGCGCCGTTTTGCCTTTGAGCGCGAAACTTTCCAGTACATTCATTCAATCCTCCTCATTTCAGTGGTGTCCAATGACACGACTGTCGGTCTATATTGTTTTCAGCTCGATTACGCGATTGCCGTTTTCCCGGCTTTCGATGCCGCCGATGACCAGTTTCATCAGTTCTTCGGTTTCGCTGAACGGGAAAGGGTATTCGCCGGTCCGCAGGAAATCGACAAAGGCCTTGAGTTGCGCTTTAAACGAGAAAAACGAGTCGTTATTCGAGACTTCGACATTGCCCTTGGTGCCGGCCAAACGCAGCGCACCGCCGTACTGCACGTCTTTGATGCACGCAATTACAATATCAATGCCGCGCGCATGGGTCATATGGACAATGTTGCGCTCGTCAGTGCCGAGGTTTTGAATGGTTTTGAATCCGGGGCCGACAATCGGTAAGATCGCTTCCAGCGCGTGAATTCCGTAGGTCTCCCATTTCTTGCTCATGGGCATGGAAACAAAACGCAAATCCCCGAGTTCATGGGTGGAAAGACGGTAGGGCAGATAACCCTTGGCATAACGCATGCAGCTTGAGGACATGATCCAGTGTTTTTCATCAATTACCCATTTCCTGAATACAGCCAAATCTTTGCGGTTGTCGCATAGCGGCTTGTCAATGAATATCGGCAGACCGGCCGCGACAAAGGGGCGTGCCCGTTCCACGTGTTCGCTGCCGATGTCGGTGGCGATGATGACCGCGTCCACCTGGCCGATCATATCTTCGGGGCGACTGACCACATGCTGGACCAGCGAACATTTGGCAACATGCTCCGCGTCTTTGCGGTCGTTGCAGTAAATGTGGGTAACCTTGGCGCCGCCGATGGGCAGGGTTGCTTTGGGTTCCTTGTTTAAGTAGACGGGGATCCCGGCATACGGGCATTCGGCGGTCATTGCTTTTTCATCGTAACCATTAAAAATGGCGCTCCAGGAATAAGGGTGTCCGTTTCCTTCGGTCATGCCGATTATTCCCAGCTTGATGGCTTCAGGGTTTTTCACTAACTTCATTATTCGTTCCTCCCATGTGTGTTCATAAATTTACGTGAATGGCGATAAGTTACCTTGCCTTCATCTGGAAAACAATGCAAATTCAGGTTAACAGGACCAGGCTCAAGGCAAGCAATCCAAGCACCGCGCCAACGATCCACAGCCAGGGCCATGGCTTTTTTGCCGGTTTGCCGGCATCGCCGAATTCCTTGTTAAGATATTCGTCGTAATCGAATTCGTCATCAGGTAGATCGAGGCCGTCATACCTGGCGCGGTCTGCATTCCAGCCGGTCGTATCGTCAGCCCCGCACTCGGGACAGGCGGACGCCGAAGGCGGCACTTCCGCGCCGCACACGGGACATTGGAAGAAATTTTGTGATTTAGTCATTCAGTGATTCAGAATTGAATCTCGGGAGCTAAATGCGGATAATCTGATCTTCGTTTGACTTTCCAAATCGCTGAATCACTGAATCGCTAAATCACTGAATTTCTTGCGGCATGCAGGCTTTGCGCCGCCTTGGCCGACATGGCGCGCGCCTCTTTCCCGGCATGGCACAGGATTTCGCACGCCAGTTCGAAAAAGGCGGCATTTTGGATGGCCTGTCGGAAATGCCGGCCTACGGTGACCTGGCCGTGATTGCGTAACTGGACGATATCGTGCGTTTGCATTGCGGAGGTCACCGCGTCGGCCAGGGCCTTGGAGCCCGGAAGCAGGAAAGGAACGGC
Source organism: Kiritimatiellota bacterium (assembly GCA_026398415.1). Lineage (GTDB taxonomy): Bacteria > Verrucomicrobiota > Kiritimatiellia > JAAZAB01 > JAAZAB01 > VSJD01. Next base: position 30,386 of record JAPLSY010000083.1, read on the forward strand.
GGCAATCGGACCAAGATAGTAGGGGATCTCGGGGATGACATCGTAGTTAATGGCCTTCTGCCGCGAACAGGCCAGGGCCGTGGCAAACGGCGTCTGAAAATGCAGGACCACATTCATCTCGCGGCGCCGACGCAGGATGCCGGCATGAAATCCGATTTCGACGGACGGTGAAATATCGGTCAAAGGCTTTCCGTCTGAAATGCGGCATACGGCGATGGCCGCGCGCGTCATCTCGCCCAGCCAGGAACGGCTGGACTTGATCAGCATGCGGTCCGCCCCGATACGCCACGACAGATTGCCGCTACTGCATCGCACCAATCCATGCGCCGCCACCTGGCGGCATCCTTCCGCGAATTCGTCCAGCAATCGGTTGGATACGATGTTCATTTATGCATCCTGTGATTGTAATTGCCCAAGTCGGAATGGCGCGACACGAGACTTGCCCGCCTACGGAGGGTCGCGCCCTACGAAGAATGGCGTCCGCCGGTGAACTTTATTGGAAGCCGACCAATGTGCCTTTACTAAGATACTCGTAGGCACCGATATCAACGGTTCTGCGGAAATTATCAATGCGCCGATTGCCGTAAACATCCAGCGCGTTTTCCATCCAGTCCCGATTTACGCCGGCATTGATGCAGGGCGAATCCGATTGCAAGCGGGAATCAGTGGTGGAAATAAACCGCGGATCGTTGGTGATGGTATTGACCGCGGTGGCATAAGCATAAACAATGTTGGGCGAGGTGCAGCAGTTGGTAAATGTACTCATGGCAGTATCTCCCCAAGCATTAATGCTCCAGTTCGAGGAAGTTCCACTGCCTGTGCTGTTGCCCCATATTATAGTGTTTTCGACCTTCGCTGCAGCATTAGTCCGGCTGACATAGATGCCACCATAACCTGCACTTGCATAATTACTGACGATCGTGCAATTCTGAATTGTCGCTATATCATAAGCAGCG
>JAPLSY010000058.1 GCA_026398415.1 Kiritimatiellota bacterium
AGAGCGGGAATTGACGATTATTTTCCTGGTGGACATTTCCGGCTCCATGATTTTCGGGTCCGGCCTGCGCTCCAAGGCCGAGGTGGCCGCCGAGCTGACCAGTCTCCTGGCGCTCTCGGCCATTAAGAACCAGGACAAGGTTGGGATGATCCTGTTCTCCGACCGGATTGAGCGCTACATCCCGCCGCGCAAGGGCCGGACGGCCGCGATGCGCCTGGTGCGGGAAGTGCTGGCGGCCGAGGAAACGCGCCGCGAAACCAACCTGGGCGCGGCCCTGCAGTTCCTAAACAAGGTGCAAAAACGCCGGGCCGTGGTATTCCTGATCTCCGATTTTCTGGCAACGGGTTATGAAAAGGAATTACGGGTCATGGCACGCCGCCACGACCTGATCGCCTGTCCGATCTCCGATCTTCGCGAGCAGAGCCTGCCCAATATCGGGCTATTGGAAGTGGTCAACCCGGAAACAGGCGAGTTCATGCTGGTTGACACCAGCTCCCGTCGTCTATTGAAGTCGTTCAGTTCTCAGGCCGCGGCCGAGGAACTCGCGCGCGACAAGCAATTTCAGCGGCTCAAAGTTGACCGCTTGGCGCTGACCACTGACCGGCCCTTTGTGGACGATGTGCGCCGGCTTTTCCACCTTCGCCAGCATCGTATGCATCGGGGTTGAAGAAAATGCGGAAGGCAGAATGAAGAACTGGAAAACTTTGTCCTTTTTTAGGCCGGATGACTTGCCCAAGGCCATCGCGTTATTCGCCCTACCCGTTTGCCTTTTTACCGCCGCCGGCTTGGCCACCACAGCGGCTGTTGCCGCCGCAGCGGTTGTTACCGCCACAGCGGCTGTTGCCGCCACGCCGGAATCCAGGCCTGCGTCCCGCGTGGAAAAAATGACTTCGGGACCCGTGGAACTCATCATCACCGCCGACCCGTCCCAGGTTCACCTGGACCGGGACATCCTGCTTTCCATCAAGACGATCGCGCCATCCAACATCACCGTCCGGTTACCGCCCCTGGATAATCGGCTTACCGGATTCGCACTGAGCGGTGCGTTTGACCGCGAGCCAACAAGTCAGAATGGGACCATCACGCATGAGCATTGTTACCGGCTGACGCCGCTGGTGGCCGCCGAATACCGGCTGGCGCCCATAGCCGTGACTTATACCGATGCAAGCCGCCCGCACGCGCCGGAAAGTTGGTTTGCCACACGGGCGATTGTTTTTGAAGTCGCCCCGATCGGAAACGAGCATCCGGGCACCTCTATTCGTGATATCCGCGGGCCAGTCTGGATTTATCCGGCTTTCAAGACGGTCGCAGGCTGGCTGGCTATCCTGGCGCTGGTGGCCGCGGGGGCCTGGGCGCTCTACCGGCTCAGCCGCCGGGTTCACCGCGCCATCCAATTGCGGCGGATGTCACCCCGCGAACGGGCGCTCAATCAACTCGTTGAACTTCTTAAACAAGACCTGGTTGGGAAGGGCAAAATAAAAGAGTTTTATATCGGATTGACCACGATCGTACGGTGCTACATTGAGGGCGCTCATTCCATAAGAGCACCCGAACAAACTACCGAGGAATTCCTTTTAACAGCGGCAAACAACCCTTCCTTCAAACCTGAGGTCGTCAAGAAATTGAAGGTTTTTTTACAGACCAGCGATCTTGTTAAATTTGCCGTTTATCACCCTGGCAAGGAGATTATCGATCAAACGCTTGCTACCGCCGGCGATTACATAGATACGGACGAACAATTCCAGCAGAAGGCCAAGGAAACCTGATATGTTCCGGTTCGCAAATCCATATTATTTATTTCTGCTGATCCCGCTTTGTGTCGCGGGATGGGCCATGCTCGCGCGGCGAAGAAACAATGGCATTCTATTCGCACCCACCCATCGCCTGCCCCAGTCACCCTTGACCTGGCGGACAGCGGTCATAACCCTGGCGCCGTTTCTGTTTCTGACGGGCGCCGGACTGGCGATTATAGCCCTGGCGCACCCGCAAACCGTGTTTTCGAAGACCGCCCACCAGGCCGACGCCATCGCCATCCAAATGGTAGTAGACGTCTCCGGTTCGATGCAAGCGCTGGATTTTTCGACGCGCGACACAACGCGCACCCGGTTGGACGTGGTCAAGGAAACATTCGCCCGGTTTATCGAGAAGCGCACCGATGATTTGATCGGCTTGGTGACTTTCGGCGGCTATGCCACCAGCCGTGTGCCGCTGACCATTGATCACAGCGCGCTTCTGCACGTCCTCAAAGGTGTTCAGATTCCAAAACCAGCCCTGGACGCCAACGGGCAGTTGGCCAATCAGGAGGAAATGCTGACCGCCATCGGCGATGCGCTGGCCACGGCCTGCGCCCGGCTGGAAAAGGCCGAGATCAAATCCAAACTCATTGTGCTCCTCAGTGACGGCGAATCCAACACGGGCCTGATCAAGCCCGACGAGGCCATCAAGGCGGCCAAGGCGCTGGGCATCAAGGTCTACACCATCGGCGTGGGTTCCAACGGTCGCGCCCCGTTCATGGCCCAAGATGTTTTCGGGCGCAACGTCATTCAATACGCCGAAGTCCGGATTGATGAAGATCTGCTCCGCCGCATCGCCACGACCACGGGCGGCCAATATTTCAACGTGAAGGATCCCAAGGGACTTTCCAGGGCCCTAACTGACATCGACAAACTGGAAAAAACAAATATTCGCAGAGAGATTTACAACCAATACACGGAATTATTTACCCGGTACCTCTGGCCGGGAGTTCTTTTACTGGTACTGGCAATCTCTTCGAACATGATGGTACGGAAGGAGATTATTTAACGCCGTGCACGTTCAATTCGTCAATCCCTGGGCTTTGATCCTGCTCTGGCTGGTGCCGGTCATCGGCATCATCTGGCTGGCGGCCTGGCATCTGAAGGCCCGCGCCCTGGACCGCTTCCTGTCGCCGACCATGCGCGCGAAACTGTGTCCCCCGCCCCAGACGCACCGCTTCTACTGGCAATGGGTACTGGCATTGCTCGGGCTCCTGTTGGCGCTTATCGCCGCGTCCCGGCCACAATGGGGCCTGCGCGAGGAAACAGTCATGCAACGCGGACGCGACCTGATCATTGCGCTCGATGTCTCGCGCTCCATGCTGGCCCAGGATGTCCACCCCAATCGTCTCCAGCGGGCCAAGGCGGATATCCAGGATCTGCTCCGCGAATTGCGGGGCGACCGGGCCGCGCTGATCGCTTTCCGCGGCAAGGCTATCCAACTGTGCCCGTTGACCACCGACTATGCTTACCTCGAGCAAGCGTTGGCGGACATTTCCCCGGAATCGGCGCCGCGGGGTGAAACCGATATAGGTGACGCCATTACCAAAGCCCTGGACGCTTTTGAAAACGATGCCGGCGCCTATCAGGCCATCATTCTCATCTCCGATGGCGAGGACCTGGCCGGCAAAGCCGCATCCGCCGCCGAAAGCGCCAAGAAAAAAGGCGTCGTGATTTTTACGGTCGGCCTGGGCGACCCGCAGGGCGCTAAAATACCCAGTTCGGCCCGACCCAATGAATTCATGACCTACCAGGGCCAGGACGTGATCAGCAAGCTTCAGCACGAGACGCTGAAATCCATCGCCGAAATCACGGGCGGCGCCTATGTGCCCGTCGGCACGGCCAACGTCAAGTTGGACAAGCTGTACCGCGATCATCTGAGCAAGCTGACGACGCGCGACATCGAGGAATCCATCCAGCGCCGGTATATCGAACGCTACCAGTGGTTCCTTTTGCCCGCCGTGCTGGCCTTACTGGCAGGCGCGTTGCTGAGCCGCGGCCGATTGGGTAAAAGGGTGAAGGCAACGCAATCCGCCCAAGCTACGGTTATGCGCGTTTGGCCGTTGCTGTTCCCGCTCACACTCTTTGCCGGATTGGTCCAGGCCCAGGTCCCGCAATTGGCCGGGTCAGGGACCACTGGCACCAACCAGGCGCCAACGGTCGTTTCCATGACAAACCTGCCGCCGGCAAATATGCCATCGGCAAATATGCCGCCGGCAAAGCCGGCCATCATCGGCCGCGACGGCGGCAACGGCGGCATCGGCCGCGACGGCGCGCGACGCGCTCAGCGCCTGTACCGGATGGGCTCCTACCACGAAGCCGCAAAAGCATACCTGGCGGCCATGCCAGGTCAAACAACGGAACTTCAAAATGATTGTCTTTATAACGCGG
>JAPLSY010000055.1 GCA_026398415.1 Kiritimatiellota bacterium
GATGTTAATTATAATATTTATATTTATGGGAATGTTAAGGCCGGCAGTCCCACGAACGGAACCTTGTTGCTGTCGCAAACCGGAGGTTTCACATATTCCGGCTATCACACCGTTGCCTTGAGCGCACCAGTTGATGTGTCATCCGGCCAGTTATTTTCGGTGGAAATTAAATTCAGCAACTCCTCGTACAAAAAACCGGTGGCGGTTGAGTACGCGAAGGCAGGTTACAGCAGCGGGGCAACGTCCTTGCCCGGCCAAAGCTACGTCAGCACGGACGGAACTTCGTGGATCGACCTGATCACGCTCGATCCGCCCGCCAACGTGTGTATCAAAGCTTATGCTGCGCCGGTCAGGACCCTCGTGCCGGTCACCGCCGACTTTGACAATGACGGCAAGGCGGATCCGGCCGTGGTGGATAGCAATGGTTACTGGACGATCTGGTGGTCGCTTGCGAACTATGTGCCCTCCCGTAGTGCGTTGCCCATGTCTGTGGCGGGCGGCACGCCGGTGGCGGCCGACTTTGACAATGACCACAAGGCGGATATGGGCATGGTGGATACCAATGGCTACTGGACGATCTGGTGGTCAACGGCGGACTATGCGCCCTACCGCAGTGCGGTGCCTATGTCTGTGGCGGGCGGGACGCCGGTAGCCGCCGACTTTGACAATGACCACAAGGCGGATATGGCTATGGTGGCGCCCGATGGCACCTGGACGATCTGGTGGTCAACTGCGGATTATACGCCCTACAGCAGCGCGGTGCCGCTCTATGTGGCGGGCGGTGTGCCGGTGGCGGCCGACTTCGATAATGACCACAAGGCGGATATGGCCATGGTGGCGCCCGACGGCTATTGGAAGATCTGGTGGTCAACCGCGGATTATGCGCCCTACAGCAGTGCGGCGCCGCTCTATGTGGCGGGTGGTGTGCCGGTGGCCGCCGACTTCGATAAGGATGGCAAGGCGGATCCGACGGTGGTGGGGCCCGACGGTGTCTGGACGATCTTGTGGTCGCTCGCGGATTATGCGCCCGTCCATACGATCCCGTTGATTCCATAACGATGAGCAGTCGGTACGGACGGGGTCTCCACCTCGGCGGATCTGTCTGAGGCGGAAGCAACCCCAACCACTGGATGGGGTAAACCCCTGAAAAAAATTAAAATAAGTGTTGACATGGTTGGCGGGGATGGTAAAGTATGATCAGTATAGGGATTGTTACTTCCGTAAACTTCGGCGTTTAGTTAATCTAACCAGGAGGAGCAGGATGAAAACAGCAGTCGTTCTGACAAGTTTGCTGGCGGCATTGGCAATCAGCGCGCAGGCTTTGCCAGGAGACCCTATTTCGATCACGCAATTCGCCGTCACTAACGCCGATAACGCCGCGGGCAGTAATGTGACGATCACGGCCACGATCGTTGTAACCAATAGGGCAGACTTCTGCCAGGTGATGTTCAACGTTAAATCAGCCGACAACCTGGTTGGCCAGGTGTTCGCGCCCGAAGATCTCACGTTTGTTCCTTATGTGCCAGCATTAGGCGCAGGGGACGGCGGCATCTGTTACTGGACTAATACGGACTGGAATCCTTATTTTAACGGCCAGTTTATCGTAACGGTCGTTGTATTGGACCTGACTACCCAGATCCCCTCCCGGGACGTAAGTGTTACTGCCGTGACCGTGGTCCGGACAATCGGCGGGACCATGAATAGCGTGAAAGTCCAAGAAGATGTAAGCGCCACCACCGTGGCTTATGACCCCAATGGGGATTTTGTATCGATTGATACTAACCAGGTCTTTATGCATACCATGGGTTGGAATGCGTCGTTCGCTGGCATGTTTAATATCCCGATGAACCTCATGAACAACACAAACCCGGTATTTGTGTCTGAAGAACAAATGGATACGGCCTACATGGACACCGGCGTATATAAGCCGAGCGGCACGCCGTTCCGGTTTGACATGGATCTGCACGCGCGCCCGAACAGCATGATGGGCTTTGGCGAAATCATGCGCTTCGTGTGGACGCCGGCCGTGGCCACCAATCCGGCTGGAAGCGGTAATCTGAAAATGGATATCCTTAGTTGCGCACCGTGGCGTAGCGGTTACGCGACGAATTTCTCGGCACATGTTGGTTGTTCGCCCTTGTTCATGACGGATCCCGATGTGGCGGAGATGACGGAAGGCATGATCATGAGCACGACCGCGCACTACATGGACGTGAGCCCGACCAACAGCGAAGTTGGCATAGGTTTGTGGGTGCAAGGCCAAAGCACTAAAGCCAGTGACCTTAAGGTCTTTATGCCTGATGCCGTCCTGACCAACACGTACGGAATCACCGATGTGCTCATGGCAACCAACTTGCTCGTGGGCTATACCACGCATTTCGATTCCAATAACGTCAGTAAAGGGGATACCGTAGAGGTAACGACGACATTTAAACGGATTGCCGGCGGCGACACGAACTATGCGTACAGCAGCACCAACGGTGATTCCGGCTACGAAGCGACGTTCACTTTTAATTTCGAAAGCCCCGTTGCCGCCCAAATGGGATTAATTACTACCATCACGCCATTGGCCGCCGATTTCGATAACGACGGCAAGGCGGATTTTGCGGTGGTGGATGTCGACGGCATCTGGACGATCTGGTGGTCAACCGCGGACTATACGCCCTACCACAGTGCGGCTCCGCTATATGTCGGGGTGGGTGGCGTGCCGGTGGCGGCCGACTTTGACAATGACCATAAGGCGGATATGGGCATGGTGGCGCCCGACGGCTACTGGACAATCTGGTGGTCAACCGCGGACTATACGCCCTACCGCAGTGCGATTCCGCTCTATGTCGGGGCGGGCGGCGTGCCGGTGGCCGCCGACTTCGATAAGGACGGCAAGGCGGATCCGTGCATGGTGGCGCCCGATGGCTACTGGACGATCTGGGTGTCGAGCGATAACTATACGCCCCTCCGCAGTGCGGCGCCGCTCTATGTGGCGGGCGGCGTGCCGGTGGCGGCCGACTTCGATAAGGATCGCAAGGCGGATATGGCCATGGTGGCACCCAATGGCTACTGGACGATCTGGTGGTCAACCGCGGATTATGCGCCCTTCAGCAGTGCGGCGCCTCTCTATGTGGCGGGCGGTGTGCCGGTGGCCGGCGACTTTGATAATGACCACAAGGCGGATCCGACGGTGGTGGGGCCCGACGGCGTCTGGACGATCTTGTGGTCGAGCGCGGATTATGTGCCCGTCCATACGATCCCGTTGATTCCATAACAGGGCGTAACGTAAAGATAACGAAACAGGCTGGAGCGTGTCCGCTTCAGCCTGTTTTGTTTTTGCCGATGCCAAGCCTGAGGTGCCTGCTGTTCCGCCTGCCGTCCTGCCACTTTTTACGAAGAAAAGTACGAAAATAAGAGTTGACATACTGGATGGGGATGGTAAACGTAAAAAGACTACGTATTTTTCCCCTCAAAAACGTTGGTGTTTAGTTAATCAAACCAGGAGGAGCAGGATGAAAACAGCAGTCGTTCTAGTCGGTTTGCTGGTGGCATTGGCGATTAGCGCGCAGGCTGATTCAGCAGCACCTATCTCGATCGTGCAATTCGCCGTTACTAACGCCGATAATGCTGCGGGCAGTAATGTGACGATCACGGCCGCGATCGTTGTAACTAATATCGCAGATTTCTGCCAGGTGATACTCAAAGTCAAGTCAACCAACAACTTAGTTGGCCAGGTGTTTCCACCCCAAGATCTCGTGTTTGTTCCTTATACTCCTCCACCCGGCGTCGGGGCCGGGGGCGACTACGGCATCTGTTACTGGACTAATACGTCCTGGAATCCTTATTTTAACGGCGCGTTTAATGTAACGGTCGTCGCATTGGACTTAGCGGACATAATTCCCTCCCAGGACGTAAGTGCCACCGCCGTAACCGTGGTCCGGACAATCGGCGGGACCATGAATAGCGTGAAAGTCCAAGAAGATGTAAGCGCCACCGCCGTATTTGTAAATATTGATACTAACCAGGTCTTTGTGCATACCTTAGGCCTGAATTCGGCTGGGGCCGGTGTGTTCAGTATCCCCTTGAACCTCATGAACAACACGAATCCGGTATGGGTGTCTGATCAACAAATGGATATAGCCTATATGGATACCGGCGCGTATAAGTCGAACGGCACGCCGTTCAGGTTTGACATGGACATGCACGCGCGTCCGACCAGCATGATGGGCTTTGGCGAAATCATGCGCTTCGTGTGGACGCCGACCGTGGCTACCAATCCGGCGGGAAGCGGCAACCTGAAAGTGGATGTCGTTAGTCGCCAACCGTGGCGTAGTGGTTACACGACGAATTTCCAGGCGCACGTTGGTTGTGCGCCCTTGTTCGTTGCGGACACCAATGTGGCGGCGACGATGGAAGGCATGATCATGAGTACGACCGCGCACTACGCGGACGTGAGCCCGGTCAAAGACGAGGTTTACGGTATAGGTTTGAAGGTGAACGGCCAAAGCAATAAAACCAGCAACCTCAAGGCCTTTATCCCTGATGCAATACTGGTTAATACGTTCGGAATCACCAATGCGGACATGGCGACCAACATGCTTGTGGGCTATACCACGCATTTCGATTCCAATGACGTCAGTAAGGGGGACACCGTTGCGGTGACGACGACATTTACCAATATTGTCGCCGGCGGCGACCCGGTCGTAGTTGAACGGCCAATGTATGCCTATTATAGCACCAACGGCGATGCCGGCTTGGAAGCGACATTTACCTTTCAATTCCAAAGTCCCGTTGCCGCCCAAATGGGGCTGATTATTGAGGAAGCCACCATTACGCCATTGGCCGCCGACTTTGACAATGACCGCAAGGCGGATATGGCCTTGGTGTTGACCAACGGCTACTGGAAGATCTGGTGGTCAACGGCGGGCTATACGCCCTACAGCAGTGCGGCTCCGCTCTATGTGGCGGGCGGCGTACCGCTGGCCGCCGATTTTGACAATGACCATAAGGCGGATCCGTGCATGGTGGGGCCCGATGGCATCTGGACGATCTGGTGGTCGACGTTGGACTATAGGCCCTTCAGCAGTGCGGCTCCGATCTATGTGGCGGACGGCGTGCCGCTGGCCGCCGACTTTGACAATGATCACAAGGCGGATATGGCCATGGTGGGGCCCGATGGCACTTGGACGATCTGGTGGTCGACGGCGGACTATACGCCCTACAGCAGTGCGGTTCCGCTCTATGTGGCGGGTGGTGTGCCGGTGGCCGCCGACTTTGATAAGGATGGCCGTGCGGACCCGTGCATGGTAGCGCCCGATGGCTACTGGAAGATCTGGTGGTCGACGGCAGATTATACGCCCTACAGCAGTGCGGCTCCGTTCTGTGTGGACGGAGGCGTGCCGGTGGCCGCCGACTTTGATAAAGATGGCCGGGCGGATCCAACGGTGGTGGGGCCTGATGGCGTCTGGACGATCTTGCAGTCGAAAGAGGATTATACGCCCGTCCATACGATCCCGTTGCTTCCATAACAGGTCGTAAAGTAAAAATAGCAAAACAGGCTGGAGCGTGTTCCGCTCCAGCCTGTTTTATTTTTGCCGATGCCCACGCTCATACGCTATACGTGCCTGCCGCCTGCCCTCCGCCGTCTGCCGTCCGTCGTCCGTAGTCTGGCGTCTTCCCACCCTGCGCCACAATCTTGACAGTAGCAATCTTCCCATCTATCGTGGCACGTATGACCATAACTAAAAAGGCTGCCGTCCCTTTGCGTGTGCAGGAAACTCCGGTGTGGTTCTATAAATTCGGGCGGTTACTGATTGCCCTGTTCCTGTTGGCGGTGTCGGTATCCTATGACATTTCCGTTGCCGAGGTTTCCGGCGATGCCCGCTGGGTTCTGACCCACTGGACCGCCACAATCCTGGTGGTGGCCTATTTTCTCGCCTGCCTGAACCGGCGCCAGAATGTGATCACGTTCCGCGCGCCACCCATCATATGGCTGGTGGTCTTTTTGATCGTTTTATCCTCTCTATCCATGGTGTGGACGATGAGCCCCTATCATAGCTGGTGGTCTTTAAAGCATTTTTTAGGATATACCGCTATGTTTGGGTTCATTTATCTGCTGCGCCATGAAAAATGGTATACAAACCTGTTGTGGGTTGTGGCTTTTGGGGTTGGATTTAACTGCCTGATCGGCATTACCCAGTTCCATAACATTACCGATGCCGGCGTTTCGGCCGTCTTTCCGCCATGGAATTATGTTACCGCCGGATTTGCCGCCCTGTTGCGCGCCGTTCATTTTTCGGATGGGATGGATAAGCCCATTGCCGGCACACTGCCTTTTTTTCAGCGGAATTTATTTCTGGACTATTTCTGCCAAACAGCCCCGCCCGCCGGCACCCAGGCCAATAAAAATTTGTTTGGCTCTTACCTGGTGTTGACCCTGCCCGCCATTTTTTACTTATTGCTGTCCAGCCGCAAAAGGCTGGCCCGGCTCGCCGCCACCGTGTTATTTGCCATGGGTATGATCACCTTGTTTTATACTCGTAGCCGCGCCAGCTGGATTTCCGCCCTGTGCGCGGCAATCTTTTTTGTAAGTTGGCTGTTATTGCATCAACAATATCGGCAGATCATTAAAACTTTCTTCACCACAACAATTCTAATCATGCTGGCCGTAGTTTGTCTTGTGGCCATTGGCGGCATTAGCCTGCAGGGCAAGCTCGGGGTGCGCAGCGTAATTGAGCAGGTTCGCAGTCTTGTCCAGATGAACAAACAGACCGATAACGATACTCTTGGCATACGTATTGCCTACGACCTGAACGGACTGGCCATGATCAAGGACCGACCTTTTCACGGTGTGGGCCTTGGGGCTTTCCATACGGCTTATCCCGCCTACTACCAAGCCATCTGCCCGACGCCTCCCGGTGGTTTTTCTGTGGGGGCGCGTCCCAGCCGGATGCATAACGACCTTGAGCAAGCCTTTGTGGAACTGGGAATTTTTGGCGGTCTGGCGTATCTTGGCGTCTTTCTGACTCTTCTGATGATGACTTGGCGAATCGGGAATAACGCCATAACCTACGAAACCCGCCTGCTGTCTCTTTGTCTGATGACCGGAATTGTCGGGTTGGGTATCAATTCGCTGATGGATTTTCCTCTGCAGCTTCCTCTGGCTCCCACCCTGCTATGGAGCTTTGCCGGCATGCTAACCGGCCTATATGTCATATACGTTGAGAAGACAGACGTGGGACCACAGAAAAAAAAGTTTCCGCACCGTTTGATCTACATCCTGTTAACCATAGCCGCCGTTGCAGGCGGTTGGGCCGTATTCAAAGACGACTGGTCGCGTAGAAAGGGGGACCAGTACCTGAAAGTAGCCATCGCGCTGGCCTCTTCCGGCCGATTTGACGAACAAACCCTGCTATATCTGCGCAAATCCATTGCCTACTACACATGGAACGTCCGCCTGCAAGAATACCGCGCATTGATTTACCCCAGCTATACGGGCCGGACGATTCCCGTGTCGGTGGATGACAAAATTCGCGAGGTCGAAGCTGCCATTAAATACGATCCTTATTCTCCCAACAAACTGGTTAACCTTGGCGGGCTTTACATTATCAGGTCTCAAGAACTGGCGGCTGAAAACCGCGTTGCCGAAGCTCTGAAATACGCCTGCCAAGCGGAAGACTTGTTCAAAATTATGCTTAAATATCCCGGTTTTTTTTCAGATTTGACTTACACTATTGGCGGCATGGCCCACATGCTCCAAGGCATCCTGCAACCGTCCGACGCGCGTTCCCATCTGAACCAGGCTTATGTTCTGCTGGAAAAGGCGTTGGAATTTAACCCCAATTATGGCGCCGCCTGTGGCGCTCTGAAACAGACTCAGGTTGCACTGACGCATTTTACCGGGCAACCGATTCCGGACTGTGCGGGAGGTGCGGCGCCAACGAACGTCCCCTTGCGCAACGCAGGCACCGTTCCATGAAGGAACGATGATTCTCTTTTCCATGCGACGCTTGCTTCTTCCGTTTCCGTCCGTCGTTTGTCGTCGGTCTGCCCATCCTCCCACGTTTTTCCAGTATTACGAAAATAAGTGTTGAAATAGTGGGCGGAGATGGTATATA
>JAPLSY010000001.1 GCA_026398415.1 Kiritimatiellota bacterium
TAATCAGCGTCGGCAGATTATGACCCAGGGCGCGGATGGCGATGCCGAGTGCGGCGGTGGTTTTGCCCTTGCCGTCGCCGGTGAAAAGCAGAATTCTCGGTAATAGATTCATGCGTTTATCCTCCAGGCGTGCCACCAATGCATGACGCCGATACGGACCGCCAGGCCGAGCGCCAGGAATAACGCCAGCGTGACGAACATCACGGCATTGGCCGCAAGGATGTGTGCGGCGGCAATGGGACCGAGCGGTTCGCCGATGGCGGGCTTTGCGAGCGGCTCGCCGTCGTAATAGCTCAACCCGCCCAGTTGAATGCCTAAAGCGCCAGCCATCGCGGCCTCCGGCAAGCCTGCATTGGGGCTGGCGTGCTTGCGGCCATCGCGCCGCAGGATTCGCCACGACAACATCGGGTGCCGGCCCAGGACTGCCGCCGCGCAACCCATCAGCGGCGCTGTGACGCGAGCGGGCAGGTAATTAGCCAGATCGTCCAGCCTGGCCGCAGCCCAGCCGAACCGCATATAGCGTTCGTTTGTGTAACCAAAGGTTGAATCCAGGGTGTTGATGGCCCGGTACATCATCGCACCCACCGGCCCGGCCAGGATCGCGAAAAACAACGGCGCCGTAATTCCATCCACCGTGCTTTCGGCCACACATTCAACCGCCGCGCGGGCGACCCCGGCCTCGTCAAGATGGGCCGTATCCCGGCCGACAATCTTCGCCACGCACTGGCGTGCCGCAGCGAGATTGCCTGCCGCCAAAGCTCGAAATACGGCGCAACTGTGCCGGATCAAATCGTGCGTAGCGATGGTCGTGTAGATCAGGAGTATGCAGACAATGTCAGCCGCCAGAGGATGATAAAGTCTTGCAAGGCAAATTAATCCCCACGCGCTTAGGCCGGTCGTTGCGATCACCAGCAAGACCGTCACGCTGCCGGCCGCTTTCGCATTGCGCATTAGACGCCGCATGGGACGCTCCAGGCGCTGGGCCAGCCAGCCGATGCCGCGCACCGGATGTGGCAACCAGTACGGATCGCCCACCAGGAGATCCAGCGCCACAGCGGCCAGGATCTGATAAGTTAAATTCATTACAACCCCATCAGCCGATAAATCGCATCCATCTTCAGACTCCGGCGGACGATTTTGGCCAGTTGTTCCAAAGCCGGTTCGATCGAGTAGACTGCCGTGACTCGGCCCTCTGCAGCCATACCGCGGTGGATCCTGAGGCGGTCAATGAACCAACGGCGGAA
>JAPLSY010000082.1 GCA_026398415.1 Kiritimatiellota bacterium
AAATCCGCGCGACTTGTTCGTGTACTTGTCCATGATGACGTTACAACTAACCACCGTGCCACACGTGGCAAAGTGTTCCTTCAGGTCACCTTCGGTCGTGGTGAAGGACAGGTTTCCGACATACAGCTTCGTAGCCATACTATTCCTCCCTTGGACTGCGGTACGAGTGTTCTGCGACTGTTCCCGACTCATTCGGGTTTCAGATCGTCACCGAGCAATAACGCCGTCTGACAATCTACCATCTCACTGTGAACTCTCCCGTTCTGCAGTCAAGTGGGACATACTCTATCAGGTTGCAAAATGAATGCAACAACTATTTTAATGTTTTTTAGGGGGGGGTATTTCCCTCGGCGGGGCCCGTTTTCTTGTTGTCTTAAGGCGCTATTATGATAGGGTTGCACCTATCCGACACTGAAGGAGAGCGACAAGATATGCCCCATCCGCAATTAGATCGCGATAAGTTGACCATCAAACCGCTGGGCGAACGCAAGAACAAGATCGTGATTAAACGCGATTGTGTCTTGCCCGGCATGGCACCCAAAACCCTCTCCGGTGAAGCGCGTGAAATTGTGTGCCAAACGGCCGATCGCATGCGCGAGGCGCGGCGGGCGGGGCGGGCCATCATGCTGGCGTTTGGCGCGCATACGATCAAGAATGGCTTGGCCCCGGTCCTGATCCGACTGATGGAAGAAGGGTGGCTCACGCACCTGGCGACCAACGGGGCCGGGATCATTCATGACTGGGAGTTTGCCTTCCAGGGTCAGAGTGGCGAGGATGTACGCCGCTACGTGGCCGAGGGTCAGTTCGGCATTTGGCAGGAAACGGGGCGCTATATTAACCTGGCGCTGATTGTCGGCGCCTACGAGGGGTTAGGCTACGGTGAATCGGTTGGGGCCCTGATCCAGAATGAATGCCTGGTGATCCCTTCCGCCGAAGAATTGCGGCGCGTCGCGACGGAAGCCCTGGCCGCCGACTTGTCCGGCGACCTGTCCGGCGAAGTCCGGCGCTGCCGGATGAAGACGGATCCTGCGCGCGCCGCCGCAGCCGCCGATTTCCTGGCGGCCGTGCGGCATTTTGACCTTCAGCCCGGACCGCTGGCGATTCCACACCCCTTCAAGTCCTACAGTGTGCAGGCGGCGGCCTATCGCCTGAACATTCCGTTCACCGGCCATCCCATGTTCGGGCATGACATTATTTATAATCATCCCATGAACCAAGGGGCGGCCATCGGGCGGACAGCCCAGCGTGATTTTCTGGCTTTCGCGCACGGCGTCAACAATCTGGCCGGTGGGGTGTATCTCTCAGTGGGTTCAGCAGTTATGTCGCCCATGATTTTTGAAAAAGCCTTTGCCATGGCCCAGAACCTGCACCACCAGAAGGGGGGGGGGATTAAAGACCATTTCATCCTGGTAGTGGACCTGGCCGATGCCCGTTGGGACTGGAGCGCCCAGGGCGAACCGCCCATGGATAACCCGGCTTATTACCTGCGCTATTGCAAGACCTTCAGCCGCATGGGCGGCGCCATGCGCTACCTGTCTGCCGATAACCGCGACTTCCTGCTGGCGCTGAGCCGCGAATTAACCGGTGAGCGTTGATATCCTGAACGCGAGCGATTTTCTCGTAAACGGCCCGGGTTGGTCATATCTCCGGATTAGGGACAAAATCACCGCGGCATTGTTTCAGGTACTTGAGTGCTGCAACCTGGCCGGTCATCTCCAATGCGCCCTTCATGACCGGATCATGCCAGCCTTCGATGTCGATTGAGCCCTTGAAGCCAACCATGCGCAGCTCGGAGATAATGGCCGTCCAGTCGCTGTCGCCAAAGCCTGGCGTGCGGTGATAGGCAAAAGGCTTGGTCCCCTGCGAGCCGCTCTTGCGGGCAATATCATCATGAACGGAGGTGCGGATGCCGTATTTCCGGATCCGGTCCCAGTAAATGGTGGCGTCCTTGCCGTGCACATGGAAAATTTTCCGGCCCCATGCTTGCAGTTGCGGCATGGGGTCAATCAGGTTAACCATCTGGTGGCACGGTTCCCATTCCAGGCCCAGGTTGGCGAACGGTACCTCGTGGAACATCATTTCCCAGGCCACGGGATTGTGCGCGATATTCCAGTCGCCGGTCTGCCAGCTGCCGCCCATGTCGCAGTTCTCGAAGGCAATCCGCACCCCGTTGTCCTTCGCCCGCCGGGCAAGCGGCGTAAAGACCTGCTTGAACCGCGCCATACTCTCGTCAATTGGGCAGTTGCGCTTGCGCCCGGTGAAGCCGGCGACGATGTCACAGCCGAACAGGTGGGCATTATCAATGGCATCTCTCCAGCCTTGTAACGTTTCCTTGTCCTTCGGGCCGGTCTCGAGCGGGTTGCCATACACGCCCAACGACGAAATCACGGCCTGACTGTCGGCAAGGACTTCCTTCAACTCGGCGGCCAGCTTTTTCCAGTTAACGCCTTTGGTCGTTTGCCAGAAATTGAGCTCGAACGACTCAAAGCCGTAAGGCCGAATCTGGCGGATATATTCGGGCGCCTTCATACCCGCGCTCACAAGCGTTCCAATACGGATGTCCGGTTGATGCTGGGTGTTCTTGGTTGTCATTGTTGTCTCCATGAATGATGATTTAATGTTTAGGAATTTTCCGCCAGAGGCGGATCCGCCTTCAGCGGAAATTTTTTATTTCAACCAGTTTGCCGTCGTGTGCCGAGGATTTTAAACTGGCATCCAGGTAAGCCTGCACCCGCGCGCCGCCCTCAAAACTGGTCTGTCCCTGTTGGCCGCTTTTGAGCGCGTCAACAAAGCGCTGATACATCGTGGGCACGGGCGGACATTTAACGGGCCACCAGATATTCTTGTCCACATCCTGGCCAACACAGATCCGGAGCGTTTCCGGCGCGGGGCGATCCAGGTCAATGTCCAGGCCGCCTTTGTCGCCGTAAACCCGCAGTGCGACTGTATTGGCTTGGCCGGTAGCCCATCGGCTGGCATGTAGCGTTCCCAGCGCCCCATTTTGAAAACGCACGATGACGGCCATGCTGTCGTTGGCGTCAAAAATATACGGCCCGATCCGCTTCAAGCCCTTGTTAAAAGTCTTGAGATTACACTGCAAAGCGGCTATGTCGCCAACGATGAAACTTGCAAAATCATACAGATGCACGCCGATATCTCCAAGAACTCCGGCGCTGCCATGCCGCGTACTCAATCGCCACAGCCAGGCCTCGCTTTTGCGCCAGTCGCCCCAGGCTTTGCCCACCAGCCAGCTTTGCAGGTAACTGCCCTCGACATGCATAATGCGGCCCAGTTTACCGGAAGCGACGATTTTTGCTGCCATTTGCGTGGCGGGGTTGTTACGGTAGCTGAAATTGACCGCGGTAATGAGTTTTTTGGCGCGCGCGGCTTCCGCCATGCGGCGCGCATCCCGCAGGTTGTCGGCCAGCGGTTTTTCGCACATGACCCGCAGGCCGTATTTGATCGCCAGCAATGCGGTTGGTGCGTGTGCCTTGTCAATGGTTGCGATCGATACTCCGTCCAAACGCTCTTTTTTAAGCATTTCCTCGGCGTCGGCATACGCCTTTGGAATGCCGTGTTTTTCCGCGAAAGCCTTGGCCCGTCCGGGAACGATGTCGCAACAGGCGGCCAGTTCGCAGCCCTTGATGGATTTGAATTTGCCGGCATGGTCGTTGGCCATACCGCCGGTTCCGATGATTGCCAGTCTGATCATGATCGCCAGCTCCTTTCGATATCAAGGGCAAGGTGTAAAACTTCGCGAGTAGAATAGACTGGAAATAGGTTTGCCGCCAAAGGAAATCTGCGCTATAAATCTTATAAAAACCGGATTTTTCTTAGATGAGTAAAATAGCGCCCATTCTGGATGATACCAGCGACCTGCCGGGACTGGCCCGGGACGTGCTTGGCATCCATCTAAAACAAATATTGGCCGGGACCGGTGTGGTCAAGGTGCCTAAACTGAATGGCTTGATGAAAACAACCCCCGGCATGTATTTTCATTTTATGCCCGAGCTGTTTGTGCAACTGGCCGGTATTAACGCGTTCGAATGCCCCCACGAGCGATTCAACCTGTACCCCGGACAACTGTGCGTCATGCCGCGCGGTATGCCGCATGGCGAGACGTTCAAGCTTGTGCGCGGGCAATTTGGCATGCTGGTTTTCATGTATACTGCCCGGGAATTAAACCTCCTTTTGGCAGCCGGCACGTCGGATAAACATCCTCGGGCGGTAAAATCCATGAACATTCATTATCCGCGTGTATTGCGCATGGCCGAATATCTGGAAGATATTGCCCAGGTCTTGCACGCTGGCGGACGCAATACCAGGGCAATAGCGCGGGGCTTGCTGTCGGCGCATCTGGCCGAAATTCTTAACATCATGGCGACGGATTCGGGCGCCCACCGGGATGAGCCGTATAAAATAACGCAGGTCAAGCAAATGATGTTTTCGCGGCTGAGCGATCCCGAACTGGGCGTCCGCAAACTCGCCGAGTGGGTGGAATGCGCGCCGGATTATTTATCATACCTTTTTCATAAATGGACCGGCCGCACGCTGGCCGACACGATCAATCGTTATCGTCTGTCCCAGGCGCAGTATCTTCTGCAGAACTCAAGCCGGAATATTAAGGAAATCGCCGCCGCGGCCGGCTTTGCCGATCCCGACTATTTCGGGCGATTGTTTCACAATGCCACCGGCCAAACCCCGACAGCCTATCGCCGCAAAATCAGCGCGACTTTCCCGTAACCCGGATGTTTCTTAACGCTGCCTCGATTTGTGCGCTTTTCTGGGATGGGCCGCGACTTGACAAGCACGCTGAAAATAGGGATGATAACCGGTAATCGAACCCTATTATGCACATCGAAATGGCGCTTCAAGCGCCATAAAAGGAGAACTGTCATGCCGGATCCGGAAGCCATTAAGGAAGGCAAGAAATTTTACGAAGACGTCCCCATGAAGACCCCGGGATTTTTCCTGAAAGGTTCGGGCGCGCTTGACTGGGGCATGAAAAACCGTCTGGCGCGGATTTTTGATCCCAAGGATGCGCATACGGTGATGCTGGCCATTGACCACGGCTATTTTCAGGGTCCTACCACGGGGCTGGAGCGCGTGGACTTGAATATCGTCCCGCTTGTTCCGTATTGCGACGCGCTCATGCTGACGCGCGGTATTTTGCGCTCCACCATTCCGCCGGCCTGTGCCCGGCCGATTGTCATGCGTGCCAGCGGGGGGCCGAGCATTTTAAAAGAGCTCTCCAACGAGGAATTGGCCGTGGATATCGAGGATGCCATCCGCATGAACGTCTCGGCCCTGGCGATCCAGGTGTTCATCGGCGGCGAGTTCGAGACCCGCTCAGTGCATAACATGACCCGTCTGGTGGACCTTGGCCTGCGTTATGGCATTCCCGTCATGGGCGTCACGGCGGTCGGCAAAGACATGGTGCGCGACGCCAAGTATTTCCGGCTGGCCTGCCGCATTTGCGCCGAACTGGGCGCGCATGTGGTCAAGACCTATTACGTGCCGCAGGGGTTCGACACCATCACGGCCTCCTGTCCGGTGCCGATTGTCATGGCCGGCGGCAAAAAACTGCCGGAACTGGACGCGCTGACCATGGCCCATAACGCCATCCAGGAAGGCGCGGCCGGTGTGGACATGGGGCGGAATATTTTCCAGAGCGATTACCCGGTAGGTATGATCAAGGCGATTCGAAAGGTCGTGCATGAGAATATGAAGCCCGCCGAGGCGCTCGAATATTATCAGACGTTGAAGGCCAAGAAAGCGTAATACGCATTTAGCCAAAGATCTTTTAAATTTTGACAGGATTAACAGGATTGACAGGATTGGGATCGAGAAAGACAAGCATGATAATCAGCGATAGCGGAATGATTTTCTTAATCCAGTAAATCCTGTTAATCCTGTCAAAACAATTCTTTGACACGCATTTAACACATTTCAAGCATTAGAATCTATTATGGACTACCCTGTAAATATTTCCCAGCTTCTGACCATTCTCCGGGGCCTGTTGGCCGAACCCTCTCGTCGTCCCGATGATCCCTGGCAGAGGGTCATATTCAAGCTTTGCGCGCCCGCTTCCGGGGCATCCGATTCGGCAATTGCCGATGTGGCGATTGCCTTGGATGGTGTTAAGAGTTTGGCCAAGGATGATGAACTCCGCAATGAGGTGCGGACCATCCTGCAACGGTCTGCAGCCAAGCCGGACAGGGTCATTGTACCCGGTGGGAACGCGTATTGCATTGAGCGTGGCATGGTGTCCACGCAGGCGCCGCTGCAAAACGAGATCGCTTTGGTCACCGGTGCGGCGGGCGCCATCGGGGCGGGGATTTGCCGTGGCTTGCTGGCGAAGGGCGCGCATGTGGCTGCCGCCGATCTGGCGCGGGAAGCCCTGGATGACCTGGTCCGGGAACTGAACCCGACCGCGCCTGGCCGTATAATGGGCGTGCCTATGGATGTTACCGATGCCGCCTCCGTGGCGGTCGGGTTCGATGCCGTGGCCGAGGCATGGGGTGGGGTGGATATTGTTGTGGTCAATGCCGGGATTGCCATGGTGGCGCCGCTGGTTGAGTTGGATATGGAGGCATTTAGGCGGTTGGAGCGGGTCAACGTGGAAGGGACCTTGCTGACTCTGGCGGAAGCCGGCCGGTATTTATGCCGCCAGGCGACGGGCGGCGACATGATTCTGGTCTCAACCAAAAACGTGTTTGCCCCGGGCGCCCAATTCGGCGCCTACAGTGCTACCAAGGCGGCGGCCCACCAATTGGCGCGCATTGCCAGCCTGGAATTGGCGAGCTTCGATATCCGTGTGAACATGGTTGCGCCGGATGCGGTCTTTTCCGATGGCAAGCGCAAGTCGGGCTTATGGGCCGAGGTGGGTCCATCGCGCATGAAGGCCCGTGGCCTTGATGAAAAAGGATTGGAAGACTATTATCGTAACCGTAATTTATTAAAAGCCCGGGTGACGCCTGATCACGTTGCCAACGCAGTGCTTTTCTTTGCCACCCGGCAAACACCGACGACCGGCGCTACAATTCCCGTGGATGGCGGCCTGCCGGATGCGACGCCGCGGTGACCTGAAGAATGGCTAATGGTCGATGGGGGATGGTGAATGGTGAACGAGCTGACATAGTTCGCGTTAGAAAAGGAGGCATTGATGAAACGACTAATGACGGGATTGTTGCTGGCCGGTTTGTTCGGAGTCTCCGCCCTGGCGGGCGAAGAGTGGCTGACTGATTTTAACAAGGCCAAGAAGGAAGCGGCTGAAAAGAACCTGCCGATCCTGGCGGACTTTTCAGGGTCCGACTGGTGCGGCTGGTGCATCAAGCTCGACAAGGAAGTATTTTCTCAAAAGGAATTCGAAACGTTTGCCAAGGACCGTGTGGTGTTGTTTCTGGCCGATTTCCCGCGCGCGAAAGAACTGGCGGCCGAAGTAAAGGTGCAGAACGAGCAGTTGCGTAAAGAGTATGGTGTCGAAGGCTTCCCGACCGTATTGCTCCTGGATGCCGGCGGCAAAGTCATTGCCCGGACCGGCTATCGTAAGGGTGGGGCGGGGGCCTACGTGGATCATCTGAAAGAATTGCTGAAACAACCCGGTAACAAATGAAAACAAGGAGGTATACGATCAAATGAAGATTTGATCAAAGGCGTTCCGTGATATCGTCAATCATCAATCAGAAATCAACAATTCAAAGTGGGAGATATTATGAAACATGCAGAAATGACGCGTAGTTTGGCGGCGGCGATTGCTTTGGGCTTGGTAGCGGGTTTGACGGCACAGGAGCCGGCGGCGCCGGCCAAGGATGCCGGCGCAATGGCCCCGGCGTGTGCCATGATGTGTGGCGGCGCCAAGGGCGCGGCAGCCAAGCCACAGACGCTCTGCCCAATCATGGGCGGCAAGTGCAGCAAGGATATATTTGTGGATGTCAAGAGGTGTTGTCGCATCTACGTCTGCTGTCAGGACTGCGTTGCCAAGGTCAAGGCTGACCCGCAAGCGGCCCTTGCGAAGATCAAGGCCAACGGCGAACAGCCCGAATGCGTGTGTGTCGTTTGCCCGAAGTGCGGCGAATACCAGGGCTCGGACAAGTGCTGTCAGCCCGGCGCCATGAAATGCGATAAGTGTACAATGGACAAGGATGCTCCCGGCTGTTGCAAGCCGGATGTCCTGGGCAAGATGGTCCCCTGTGGGATGGATGCTTCCAAATGTGGCATGAAAGCCACTTCCGCTGATAAGCCTGCGGTCCCCGCCGAAGTGGTGGTCCCGGCTGCAGCGGCGGCTCCGGCCGCAGTGGTGGCTCCAGTTGCCGCGCCGGCGGTTCCTGCCGAACCGACAAAATAAGCAGCCAATGATAGAGCAACGGCCAGGTATGAGCGGTCATACCTGGCCGTTGTCATGTCAACATCGAAATTAATTTATTGATAACCCCTCAGCCATAGGGGGGTTGAATATTTTCTGTCATTCCCGACCCGATCGGGAATCCAGAAATATTCAATACTGATGCTGGATTCCCGCTTTCGCGGGAATGACAGCATTGAAGCCTGCAATCGTCTGCCCCCCAATAACTGCCCCATTACATTTATTGCCGCGCAATGTCCATTTCCAGAATGTTGGCGCCGTTTTCCCGCCGGTAAGCAATATGGTTGGCCGTTTCGCGTACTAGGTGCAAGCCCAAACCGCCAATTTTGCGCTTGGCCAGCGGCAAATGGATGTCCGGTTCGGGCGACTGCAACGGATCGAATGGATGCCCGTCATCTTTTAACTGTAAATGGATGGTGTTCGGGAACAGCGCGAGATTAACCGTGATCGTGTGATCGGCCGTGTCGTCGTAGCCGTATTTGATGATGTTGGTGACAATCTCTTCGATGGCCAGGTTGACCCGGAAAATTGCCTCGGACGGTACAGTATGCTGATCCAGGAAGCGGTTGACCGCGGTTGTCAGCGGCGGCAGGGAAGTCAGCGTATTCCCGATGGTTTGACTGAGAGAGTCGCTCATGGCACAATGATCACCCTTCGGGCGGATACTTCCGCGATATCCGGCCGTTCAGGCCATCATCGTCATTGACATGGCAATGGCCATCGTGCGCTCGATCTCGCGGATCGATTTGGCCATTTCCTGGCCAATCAGGTCCAGGCGGGCCAGCGCGGTAATTCGCGAACGCACTTTTTCGTATTCCGCCGGCGTAAACAGGTCGTCCAACAGCCGGCAAGCGTTGCCCAGATTGATCAGCACGACTTCACGCGAGTCGGGAATATCGTCGCTGAGGATCAGCTCCCGCAGGCGGGTTTTGACTTCCTTAACCTCGTGGTTGTCCATGAGCGGATAGCGGCGCACTTCAAATACCCACAGGATTCGCCGGTTTTCCTGTTTGAGAATGCCTTTATGAATCAGCCGTGCCAGTACCCGTTCCTGGATGCGCTTGGACTGGTCCGCAAAATATTTCAGCCAAAAGCTGGTCGGCTGGGGCTCCGGCTTCTGCTGCAGGTCGCGCAAGGTATCGTCCAGGATGGGATCGCCGGTTGGTTCGGTGCTGGTGACGCTCAAACTGGTCAAATCCGTGTCAATCCGGTCTTGGAGCGCCAAGTCCATAAGCAACGCGCCGGCCAAGGCGTAATCCAGTGCCGAGACGGGCAACGGCTTGATGACGCCCTGTTTGTCGTCAAGGGCGAGTAGAAAAATTTCTTCAGCAAAACTTAGCATGCCTGGTCCTCCCTGGAGCCCTCGATTCTGACGCGCGGACGGATCCAGCCGCCCGGTGATTATATCGCGCAGGATTCGACGGCTTCGTTTACGGTTTTAAAAACAGGTAGAATACTTTCAAATCCTGCAATGTCAAAAATCTGCTGGACCTGGACGGACAGGTTGGCCAGCGCCAGTTTGCCATGCGCCTGTTTCAGGCGCTTGGCCGCAGATAAAAATACCCGCAGGCCGGCGCTACTGACGTAGTCCAGGCCGGCGAGATCCAAGGCAATCTGCTTGGTTCCGCTTTCGACCAGGCTGGATAGGCGCTTGTCGAGTTCCGGCGAGCTCGTAGCGTCCAGTTTGCCTTCGGCCTTCAGGATTGTGACGTTGCCCTGCTTGGATTCGCTAATGTTCATGCTAACCCCCTGTTATTGACCGAGGCACGGGTTGCTCCGTAATTCCTCAGTTACATTTGAAACCGTTTACGGAACGAACGGCACATTATTTGTTCCACCGAACGTATCGCTCACCGTGGCATATTCCAGGCTTGAGAACATGATTGTCCAGCCATCCGTCTGAGAATATGCCGCCGGATCAAGCCATCCATCGCCATCATAGTCGGCCGGTACAATCCATGTATAACCCGGCCCGCCGAGCGCCCGGTCAACCTGTTGATAATCCGCCGACGACAGCATGGCCGACAAGGTGCCTGTGGCTTCGTTGTAGGTCGTCACTTCCGACTTGCTGTCGCCGTCGAAGTCACCAGGCACGACGATCATGCCGGCGCCGCCCAACGGCGCGGACACTTCATCGTAACCGGTGGCTGAGAGCCTGACAAGTAAAAGTCCGTCACTCGCCGAATACACGGCCGGATCGGCCTTGCCGTCGCCATCGTAATCCGCGCCGGCCCAGACATACTCGGGCCCGCCGATTTGTGTCTGCACCGGCATATATCCACTCGCCGAAAGGAAGCCCCTTAACGTTCCGGTTGCGGCTTCATACGTGGCCGGATCGGTCACCCGGTCATTATCGAAATCCGCCACGGCCGCCGTCTGGCCCGGTCCGCCGAAGGTTGCCTGGAACGGCATGTAGCCGGACAATGATAGCATCATTCGCCAATAACCGTAGGTGGCGCTATAAATCATCGGATCCGCCAATCCGTCACCGTCGTAATCGCCCTGAACGGGCACGCAGGTGGCGTCACCGAAGGCGACGGGGTATTCGCCCAGTGTTGTAAACAGGATCCGCAACTGGCCATTGTCGGGATTAAAGAGCACAACATCGGCCAGCTTGTCGCCATCGTAATCGTTGGCCACTTGCTCAGTCGTAGTGGCTTGTCGAACCTGACGCCAGCCGATGGCTTCGCAGCTGAGTTCGCTGTTGCCCCGCGCGTTCTTGGCGCGGACCCCATATAAATACGAGGCGCCGGCGAAGGTGGCGTTATCGTCAAAGAAAGTCGTGGTTGATTCACTCAGCGAAAGGATCCCGGCGCCGTCCGCCAGGGGTGTGGATCCCGCCAGTGATTGGACCACCGCGGCCGTCACCGGACTAGAGCTGCGCACCACTTCGTAGCTCGTTGCGTTCTCAACCGGATTCCAGCTGATGCGGACACTGTAAGGCCGGGTGCCTTGCGTGGCCGCCACATTGGCTGGGGTGGCCAACTGAAGCCAGCCCGTATCCATCTCGCTGTATGGGCTGGCGAATCCTTGAGCGTCGAGTGCCTTGATCCAGTAATAATAAATCTGGCTGATGTTTGCCTGGGTATCGTCATAGCCCCGGATTGTCACCGTTCCGATCTGGACCGCGTTGGCCACGTTGGTGTCCGTACTGCGCCAGATCTCATACTTTGCGGCGGCCTCCACGGACTGCCACAGCACGCGAACCTTGGAGTTGAACGTCCCCTTGGAGGCCGAGATGTTGCTGGGTTTCAGCAGGGCGGCCCGATAACCGCTGGCTAAATCACTATAACTGCCCATGTCCGGCGTGCAGGAACGGACCCAGTAATAATACGTCAAGATGGCATTGGGGGGGATATCGTCATAACTTGTGATGGCCGATGATAACGTTACCAAATTTGAGGCCAGACCGATATTGGTGTAAATACTGCGCCAGATTTCATAAGTGACAGCGCCACTGGAACCGGTCCAACTCAGGGCGACGCGGTTAGTGTACGTGCCGCTGGTGGCCGTCAGGCCCGTTGGCGCCGGCAGTAAACGCCAGCCTACATCCGACACGCTGAAGACGCCATCCCCACCGAAATCGTTGATAACCCGTATCCAATACCATCGTTTAATGCCTGGATTGATGGCGGTGTCATAATAAGTAACCCCGGTTACATTACTGGCAAGGATGGTGGCCGAAGCTATGTTGTTGGTGGTGGCTCGCCAGACTTCATAATGATTCACGTTTGTCGTTGCCTGCCAATTTAACTGAACACCGCCGGCATCCGTGCCGTCGCTGGCCGTCAGGCCGGACGGGGTTCCAGGGCCGATAATCAATAACTGGACATTGACATACAATGTCGAGCTTATTTTTCCGACCGGTGTATACACGGTGGTGGTGTTGGTATCCACTGTCTGGATCGTCAGGGTCCCGTCATAACTGCCCACATTCGTGGTCATGTTGATGAATTGGACCGTAATGGCATGGTCTTCCCCGTTTGTGCAGACGCCGTTAGTGGTGGCCAGCAGCCAGGCAGAGGTGCTGGTCACGTCATAACGCATGCCCGAACGCGGCGCGGCGGCGTTGTTGCTGAGCAACAGGTTGGTCATGGCCGGTTGTGCGCCTTTTTGAATGGTCTGCGGGTAAGTTGTCCAGCTCGCCGCCGGGGACGGTTGCGAAACCGAAGCGACGACCACTGTGACCTGATCCGTTATGCCGACGCCAAAGGCGGTAACCACGTCAAGAATGGCGGTATGAGCACCCGTGTCTAATCCGTTGGTCGAGAAGTTCACGGTAATGGTGTTGGTGCCATTCGTCAACGTGCCGGCGCCCGGCGTCACGTCAATCCAGGGCTTGTACGGTGCATTGGTGGTGATCGTAAAGGACGGTGTAGCGGCCTCGTCCATGACGACAATGTCGAACGTTTGTGTGGACGCATACCACTGCATAAACCAATTGGTAAATGCCTTTGGTCGCACCTCATACGCCGCAGACCGGGCCTGATCGTAAATATAGACATTGTCCAGGTAGGTGGTTGTATTGTTGCCGTTATATGTGTCGAACCCGTTTATATTGGAATTCGTTGTGCTGGCAAACCCGAGGTTGTTGGGCAGCAGATCCACGCCCAGGGCAATCTGCCATGTTTTGTTCGAATAATCCATAAACACATCTATGTTAGTCCAGGTATTTGAAGCCACGATCGGGGCCGGCAGGCCGTAAACCGTTTGCGTGATGGTAACCCAGGTGCTGGCGCTGCCGTTATAGGCGACCAAATAGCCGTTACTGTTCAAGTAGAAAAGCGCTGTGCCGTTCGTGTCCGCAACCGGGTAATTGGTGCCGTTGTAGCGCGCCGATTTGACTTCCAGGTGAAGCCACGTGTTGGTGGGACTGGATTTCTGGAAACGGTTGGAAAGCGTCGTGTCAATGGGGAGCATGGCGGCTTTGGTGCTGCCGGGGGCCGCGTTATTGGTTTGTACGATGGCGTTGATGCTGGAGGCATACCAGGAATTCGTGCCATCCACAAGCGGCGTGCCATTAGTATAGCTTTCGAACGTGTCTCTGTACAGATTGGTCGAGGCGCTGGCGCGATTGGCCGCCATCCAGCTCAAAGCCGCAACGCACGCGATTGCCGACCATATCTTGACTGTTTTCGTTTTACAATCCCCTCGGATGAAGGTTTAACCCGGATTAGGCTGATCAAGCGTTAATGCTTTTATGTTTTTCTTAAAATAATGCACTATTACAAGCGACAATGCAAATAAAAGATGTATAAAAAAGTGCCGGGGGTTACCCTGCCCGGGTCAAGGCGGTAATCAATTTGCGATGCCGGGGAAATTGCGCCAGCAGGTCGGACCTTCGTCCCGCCGCAAAGTCCTGGAACTCGAAGCCCGGCGCCACGGTGCAGCCGATGAGCGCATAACCACGGTGGCCGGCCAGTTGTGCTCCCATCCACGTCCTGGCCGGAATAACAGCCTGAAACTGTTCGCCGGCGGTAGCGCGACGCCCCAGGCGCACCTCCCTGGACGTCCCGTCGGGTGCGATCATGGCCAGGAGCAGGGTGCTGCCGTCATAAAAATGCCATTGTTCATCCGATGCCAGCCGGTGCAGGGTTGATATTTGCGTGCCGGCCAGCAGGAAATAAATCGAAGTCGAGAAAACGCGCGGCCCGTGGTAACGCGTTGGCAAAGCTGAGGCCGCAATCTGTTCCGTTGCCCGGTAAATCTCGCGGAAATACCCGCCTTCGGGATGCGGCTGGAGCGCCAGCTTGGTTATCCAGTACTTGGCTGTGGGTTGCCTGCGCATGGTTGATTCCATTTAAAGTTAAGGGATCCAACCCGTCATGGCATTTAATTATAGGTTAAGGGAATGGATATGCAAGCGTGCAAAATTAAGGCAGAACAATCTTTACGCCGGACGGGGTTTGCGATAAGGTGCAATCCATACGGTGGAGCTTATACCCAATGAACCGATGTCCCATAACATTTCTGGTGCTGGCCCTGCTGGCGGCTGCGGCGCAAGCCGCAGACCGCGACACGATTTACCAAACCGCCCCGATTGATGCCCTGTTGGTCGGCGTCTATGACGGGGATTATGCGGTCGGTGACTTGAAACAACACGGCGATATGGGTGTCGGTACGCTCAACGCGCTCGATGGCGAACTGGTGTGCGTGGATGGCCGGATGTTCCAGGTCCGCGTGGATGGCAAAGTCTATCCCGTTCCGGATTCCGCCCTGACACCGTTTGCCGTCATGACCTGGCTGGACCGGGATATTGTGCTCAAGGCCGTTTCCGCCACGAGTCTCGATGAGTTTTGCCGCATAATGGATCGGTCCCTGCCGTCCGCGAACCTGTTTTTTGCTTTCCGCGCGGACGGCGAGTTTGACTACGTTAGGACCCGCAGTGTGTCGAAACAGCAAAAGCCTTACCGACCACTGGTTGAGGTTGCGAAGGAACAGGCGGTGTTTGAGTTTAAGCATGTTAAGGGTACGCTGGTCGGGTTCCGTTGCCCGGCGTTTGTAAAAGGGATCAATGTGCCGGGCTATCATTTGCACTTCCTGACGGAAGACCGCCAGGGTGGGGGGCATGTGCTGGACTTGCGCGTAACCGGCCTTGATGTGGCGCTGGACCCCTCCGATTCGATTTACCTGGCCTTGCCCCGTCAGGGTGATTTTAACAGTGCCGATTTAAGCGGTGATCGCCAGCAGGAATTGCGCCGCGTGGAAAGCGCTCCCAAATGAAAAGCGCGGTAATTTTATTGAGCGGTGGGCTGGATTCCTCCACGTTGCTTCATTACGTTAAGACCGGATTGAATTACCGCGAACTGCATGCGTTGACCATTCGCTACGGCCAGAAACATGCGCGCGAAACCGCGTGCGCCGTTGTCCAGGCGCGCGCGGCGGGAGTTGCCGAACACCGGCAGATAGATATAGCCTTTTTCGGCGAACTGGTGGCCGGCGTTTCGGCCTTGACCGATCCGGACATACCGGTGCCGGCGTTGGCCGCCTTGGCGCCGCTTCAGCTTGACCAACCGCCGACTTACGTGCCCAACCGTAACATGTTATTCCTGGCGCTGGCCGCCGCATATGCCGAAGCTAGGGGCATTGCCGATGTTTTTTACGGTGCCCAGGCACAGGACCGTTACGGTTACTGGGACTGCACTCAGGAATTCCTGGAT
Source organism: Kiritimatiellota bacterium (assembly GCA_026398415.1). Taxonomy (GTDB): domain Bacteria; phylum Verrucomicrobiota; class Kiritimatiellia; order JAAZAB01; family JAAZAB01; genus VSJD01. Next base: position 15,526 of record JAPLSY010000082.1, read on the forward strand.
CGGATGAACGCCGTGATGGGTCTCAATCGCCGTCAGCCGGTCATCTTGCATGCGCCCTTCATGCTCATGCGCAAAAGCGAAATACTCAAGATCGGCCTGGATCTGGGCGTGAATTACGCCGAGACGTGGAGCTGTTACCGCGGTGAAGACAAACCATGCGGCGTGTGCCCGTCCTGCGTGGAACGCCGGGCCGCCTTCTCATCTTTGCATGTCTTAGATCCGCTCGCGGGACGGTAGATGATTGAAATCTCATCAGGCTGTCGTCCGGCGTCGGTCATCTGTCGTCGGGTTTCCACGGTCAATCTTTAGCTACCTTTGCCCAGGTTCCGCTCTTGCGCGATGCAATGGCCGCCTCCAATACGCGCATTTCGTCATGACCGGACTCGAAATCCGGGTAGCGATAAGCCACCGGCTGGCGTGCCTGCCGGAGCGCAATGGCCCCGTAAAAATCGCCGAACAGGTTGAGCACGGCATCCATATAGCCCATGGGATGGCCTGAAGGCAACTTGGCGTAGCGCCGGGTGGATTCAGCCTGCAGGATGGGCGACTCGAAGAAAATCTGGTTGGGCTCATTGCGATGGCCCAGCCAAAGTTCCGCCGCGCGCTCATGGTTCCAGGCTAGCGAACCCTTGGCGCCGTAGATCTGGATATCGATATTGCACTTGCGGCCAGCAGCCAATTGGGATGTCGTAAATGTGCCGCTGGCGCCATTTTGAAACCGCAACAGCAGGGCACCGTATTCGTCCAGGGAAATCGGGACGTCCTCCTGGGCGGTGTCGGCGGCGGCCGCAAAGGTCAACGCGGCGCCGTGCTTCGGCCGTTTGCGAATCGGCAGGATGGTGCGCAATTCCGCCATGACTTCCGTGATCTTGAGGCCGGAGATGAACTGGGCCAGGTCGCACCAATGACTGCCCAGGTCGCCCACAATGTTGGACTCGCCCGCCATCTTGGGATCCAACCGCCAGGAATAGTCGGTGGGATAAAGTAACCAGTCCTGCAGATAAGACCCCAGAATGTTATAAACCGTGCCGAGATCGCCACGCGCCACGCGCACGGCCGCATCCTGGATGACGGGATAGTACCGGTAGCAGAAGTTTATGCCCGTAGTCAGCCCGCGCTGGTGGGCCAGGCGGGTCAGTTCACCCGATTCGGCTGCGTTGAGCGCCAGCGGTTTTTCCGAGAGCACATGCTTGCCGGCGAGGAGTGCCTGTTTGTTCAGGTTGAAGTGCAGATTGTTCGGCGTGCAATTGTGGATCACCTCGATGGCGGGATCAGCCAGAATTTCGTCGGCGCTCGCATAGACCCGCCGGATGCCGAAGCGTTCGGCGACCTCCGCCGCCAGGACCTGGTTTTTGTCCGTGACGCCCGCCAACTCGGCGTTCGGCAGACGCAATAGCTGTTCGATGTGGACGATGCCAATGTAGCCTGTCCCGATGACCGCAACTTTGAGTTTCTTCATGACACCTTTCTTGTCCTATTTTTTTTCCGCTGGCGGCCGCTGAAAACTTTCCACGACCCACCGGGACAGCTCCCGGTCGGGCGCCTCGACGATCGCCCGCGTGATTTCAAACGCGGTCCGCCCCGTGTTTTTGGAGATCAGTTTTAAGCCGTGCTGGAAGTCCTGGAGTTTTTCGCTGAAAATTGTGCGCATGGTTTTGTCCTGCGTGGTGCTCAGTTCCACGAGCAGGTCCACGGCTTCGTCGCTGAAGACCAGGTCCAGGGCATGCTCCTCCTTGAAGCGGCGCGCGAATTCCGCCACTTCCGATTTCAGCAGGTTGCGTTGGGAGCGCTGGTTCTTGCGGAGCAGGCTCTTGAGCGCACTTGCCGGGTCCTTGACCGTGTCGGAATTGGCTTCAAAGTTCTTAACGGCGGTCGAGGGCAACTGGAATTTGAAATTGCGGAACACCTGCTCCATCACGGTCATCAGTCCGCGTGCGCCGGTCTGTTCCCCGATGGCCCGCGCGGCGATTTCAGCGATGGCCTCCTTGGTGATCGTAAAATCAATGCCGTAGCCGCTGAAATCCTGGCGGTACTGCGCCAGGATGCTGTCCTCCGAGGTCAGCATAATCTGCTGGAGATCGGCGGCGGTCAGCGCGTCACAGGTTACCCGTACGGGGAGCCGCCCGATGAATTCCGGCTCGAACCCGAAATCGATAAAGTCCCTGGTTTGGGCCAGCTTCAGGTATTCATAGTCGGCCCGCGGGGATTTGTCGGTCTGTGTAAACCCGATGGGCGCGACGCTGACGCGTTGTTTCACCCGCTCGGCCAGCCGGTCGAAGGCGCCGCTGACAATGAATAGGATGTGGCGCGTGTTGAGCGTGCGGCGGGGCGGCTGGCCGCTGCGTTGGAGTTGCATGATGGCTTCCATCTGGCCGAGCAGGTCGGTCTGGCTCTGCAGGCTTACATCGGTTTCCTCCATGAGCTTGAGCAGGTTGACCTGCACGCCGCGCCCGGAAACGTCGCGGCCGTAGGAGGTGGGCGCTCCGGCGATTTTATCGATTTCGTCAATATAAATAATTCCATATTGCGCCAGGTCCACGTTGCCGTCGGCGGAGTGCGCCAGGTCCCGGACCAGGTCCTCGACGTCGTGCCCGACGTAGCCGGTTTCGGAAAATTTGGTGGCATCGGACTTGACGAACGGCACGCCGATCAGCCGGGCGATACAGCGCATCAGGTAGGTCTTGCCCACGCCCGTCGGACCCAGGAGGATAATATTCTGCTTGGCATAATCGCGCTCGCGCAGGGCCGGGTTTTCCAGGCACTGCCGCACGTGGTTGTAATGGTCGCAGATTGCCACGGCCAGCACCTTCTTGGCCTCCGCCTGCTGGATGACATACCGGTCGAGATAGTCCCGGATATCGCGCGGCTTCAGGTTGAACTCGCGTATGCGCCGGAGCTTTTCAGCCGTCGCCGCATCGTTGCCCGGCGGGGGGCGTTCGCCGCGGTCGGCCGCTGCGGGTGCCGCGTCGGGGTGCTCCGATGGATTGGCGTGCGCCTGGCGCAGGATGTCCTGAAATTGCTTCTGCCAGTCGTCCATGGGATTTTTAGTTTCGTTGGCGCTCATGGAAAAACTATAAGCCAATGATTCCTGCCAGGCAATACTTATCACGCCCCGATTCATCGGGAGCGCCAGTCATTCCTGCATTATCCAATTACGCTGGGCGCGATGCTATTCCCTTGCAGAACAAAGCGCTCTGTGGTATGCACAAAGCGTAATTATTCCATGCCAGTCAAGGAATGTCCCATGATTCTGCTGATTCTATCTATTGTGATTTCGATGGGCTTGTCGTTTTTCTGCTCGCTGACGGAGGCGTGCTTTCTCAGTCTTTCCATGGCTGATATTGCTGAACTGGCCGAGAAAAGGCCGCGCGTGGCGGACATGATGCGGAAGCTGAAGGAAAATGTTCAGAAACCGATCGCCGCTATTCTGATCCTCAACAATCTGGCCAACATCGTCGGTGCCGCCGTGTCGGGCGTGTTTTTCAGCGATCTGTTCGGGCACAAATTGATCGGCGTATTTTCATTTTTCTTTTCGCTGGCGATCATTCAATGGTCAGAGTTTCTGCCGAAAACGCTCGGGGTAATTCACAAGCGTAAGCTGGCCGGCTTGATCACCTGGCCGCTGGCCTATATGACCCGTGCCCTGGGCCCGCTGGTGTTTGTGCTCGAGTGGATTAACCGCCCCTTCCAGGGTCGGACTAAACAAAAAATGTCGGCGGATACATTGAACGAAATCATGCTGCTGACCCGGTCCGCTTCGGTCAATAAGCTGATTTCGCGCGAGCAGGTGGATATTGTCTCGCGCAGTATCAAGCTCTCGCAGGCCCGGATCCAGGATATCATGGTCGGGCGCGACGAAATCAAGTTCCTCTCCACGGCCATGACGATGGCCGAGGCCCTGATCGAGTCGCATATTCATCATCATACCCGCTATATCCTCGTGCGCGACGGCAACTTGGATGAGATTGTCGGCTATGTGAATGTGAAGGATATCGTCAGTGCCCTGCAGATCAATCCCACGGATCCCTCGCTTAAAGGCATTGCGCGGCCGGTGCTGACGGTGCGTGCCGCGCTCCTGGTGCCCGAACTGCTGAAGGAGCTGACCCGCGGTTACCAGCACATGGCGGTCGTCAGGAACGACCAGGCCAAAACCGTGGGGCTGGTGACGCTGGAGGATGTTGTGGAGGCCATTGTCGGTGACCTGGAAGACGAATACGATGTTCTGCCCAGCCACGTCATTCCGATTTCGGAAGTCCGCTTCCTGGCCGGTGGCGGCGTGAGCCTGGCGACGCTCAAGGCCAAAACCAAGTTCGATCTGCCCGAACTCCCGACCAACTTGAATGATTGGCTGTGTTCATTATATAAAAATCTGCCGCCCATCGAGCACGCGATCCCGTTTGCGGATTTGGCGTTCATCGTGCGCAAGATCAGGCGTTCCAAGATTCACGAGGTCTTGGTGGAAAAGCGCCATCAAGCCACACCGGTGGCGATACCCGTATAATTTGGCGCATAGGAGGAGAAGTGATGCCAGTGCAAGTGGAATTGCCCGTGAGCGGCCCGGCGCATGATGCTTCCGGATCCTCCGCGCGGCTGGCCCTATTCCTCTCGGCGGCGGTCTGCCCGGGTGCGGGGCACTTTGTCCAACGCCGGTGGATCCTGGGCGCGCTGTATCTCACGGCGTTCGTCGCCTGCCTGGTCATGATGCTTCTGGCCGTAATCGTGCCGCTGATGATGAATTTGCGGATTGCCTTGGATTTAGCGGAAAAGGGCAGTAACGAGGCCTTTCGGACAATTTCCCTGGTCAAGGTGTTGACCTTGTTCGGATTGACGGTCATGGTATATCTGGCGGCCTTGGTGGATATCATCGCGTATGCCCGCCGGCAGGCCCGGCGACAATTAAATGAGCATCAGAAAGCCTTGGTCCCAAGGAATTGATCTAATGGATATTCTGGATTTTGATTTCGTCGTTGTGGGCAGTGGCATCGCCGGCCTGATGTCGGCCATTCACCTGGCCCGTTATGGCCGGGTCGGCATCCTGACCAAGAAGGACAGCGCCGAGAGCAACTCGAATTATGCCCAGGGCGGCATTGCCTGTGTCGTAACCTCGGATGACAGTTTTGAGGAGCATGTCCGCGACACACTGGTTGCCGGCGATGGCCTGTGCGATGAATCGGTGGTGCGGACGATCATTAGCGCAGGGCCAGCGCGTATCGCAGAATTGGAATCCTTCGGTTTGAAATTTGCCGAACTGCCCGGCGCCCCCGGCGCGGGCTATGACCTGGGACGCGAGGGCGGCCATTCGCGCCGGCGGGTCCTGCATTGCGGCGATATCACCGGACGGGAAGTCGAGCAGATCCTGCTCAACCGTATCCGTGCTGAACCAACCGCCACCATCATGGAACACTGCGTGGTTATTGATCTGATCACAAGCGGCTGGCTGGGCGCAGATGGAACCAACCGGTGCGTGGGCGGGTATTTTCTTAATACCCGGACGGGCGCGATCTCGGCCTTTCGTGCGCCGTTCACCGTGCTGGCCACGGGCGGCGGCGGCAAGGTTTATTTGTATACCACCAATCCCGATATCGCCACCGGCGACGGCGTGGCCCTGGCCTGGCGCGCGGGCGCGCCGATCAAAAACCTGGAATTCATCCAGTTCCATCCCACCTGTCTGTATCACCCGGAGGCCAAGTCCTTTCTGATTAGCGAGGCGGTGCGCGGCGAGGGCGCCGTGCTGGTCAATGCGCAGGGCGAATCGTTCATGGAACGCTATGACCCGCGCGGATCGTTGGCGCCGCGCGATATTGTGGCGCGCGCCATTGACCACGAAATGAAGCTCCGTGGCTCGCGCTGTGTCTATCTCGATATTCGCCGGCAGCCGGTAGAATTTCTCAAAACGCGTTTTCCGAATATTTACATGACTTGCGCCCGGTTTGGCATTGACATGGGCTCCGACCTGATCCCGGTGGTACCGGCGGCGCATTATTTCTGCGGCGGGGTGGAGGCCGCGGTGGATGGCAGCACGTCCCTGCCGGGACTCTATGCCTGCGGGGAAGTGGCCTGCACGGGCCTGCACGGTGCCAATCGGCTGGCCAGCAACTCGCTCCTGGAGGCGCTGGTCTGTGCGCATGCCATGGCGGAAACCGTCGGCGCGTTGCCCCGGGCCCAGCCGGCGCTTGCGATCCCCGCCTGGCAGTCAGGTACGGCGGTACCCAGCGATGAGGCGATTGTCATCGAACACAACTGGAACGAGGTGCGCACTTGTATGTGGGATTACGTGGGCATCGTGCGCACCAACAAACGCCTGGAGCGTGCCCGCCGCCGTATCGGCAACCTGCGCCGTGAGATCCAGCAGTATTATTTCGATTATCTCGTCACCCCCGACCTGCTGGAATTGCGCAACATCGCCGCCGTGGGCGAACTGATTGTCCGTTCGGCCATTCATCGGCGCGAGAGTCGCGGCCTGCATTACACCCTTGATTACCTGTCGAAGGATCCTGCCTTGCCGCCGGCGCCTGCCCGAGCGTCGGCCAGGGCCTGCCCGAGCTCGGCCAGGGCCTGCCCGAGCTCGGCCAGGGCCTGCCCGAGCTCGGCCAGGGCCTGCCCGAGCTCGGCCAGGGCCTGCCCGAGCTCGGCCAGGGATACCGTCATCCGTGATCCTCCGGGCGGCCGTAGTCCGGACAGCGACTGGAAAATTTAATTTATTATGCTGGATTAAAAAAGTTAAACATGGTTTCATCCCTTGCCTCTTGCGTCGCTGACGCCGCTGGAATCATCATGAGTAAGCAGTTAATCATTGCCGAAAAACCGTCCGTGGCCGCCGATATTGCCAAGGCCCTGGGCGGTTTCAGCAAGAAGGGTGAGTTTTTTGAAAGCGATGACTTTGTCTTATCTTCGGCCGTCGGTCATTTGCTGGAGATCGTGGTGCCGGAAGGGCAGGAAGTTAAACGCGGCAAATGGAATTTGGTCAACCTGCCGATTATTCCCACGCACTTCGATCTGCGACCGATCGAGAAAAGCGCGCCGCGGCTCAAGGTCCTGCTCCGGCTGATCAAGCGCAAGGATGTGGAGGCGCTGGTGAACGCCTGCGACGCCGGGCGCGAGGGCGAGTTGATTTTTCGCTATATTGCGCAATTTGCCGGCACGTCGAAGCCCATCCAGCGGTTGTGGCTTCAATCCATGACGCAGGGTGCCATCCGCGACGCCTTTGCCGCTTTGCGCGCCGATGCCGAAATGCAGCCCCTGGCGGACGCCGCCGTCTGCCGTTCCGAGGCCGATTGGCTGGTGGGCATCAACGGCACCCGTGCCATGACGGCGTTCAACTCCAAGTTGGGAGGATTTCAGCTCACGACGGTTGGCCGCGTGCAGACCCCGACGCTGATGATCGTCGTCGAGCGCGAGGAAAAAATCAAGAAATTTGTGCCCCGGGATTACTGGGAACTGCATGCCACGTTCCAAGCCGCGGCCGGCGATTACCCGGGCCGCTGGTTTGACGAAGCCTTTCCCAAAGGCAAATCGGAAGTTCACCCGCCGGAGTTTACCCGCCTCCAGGGAGGGGCGGCGCCTGAGGCGACCAGGGATGGCGATGCCAAGCCGGAACGCCTGTGGGATGCCGCCCGCGCCGAAGCCATCCGTGCCAAGTGCCTGGGCAAGAGCGGCGTGGTCACCGAGGAAAGCAAGCCCGCCACCCAGCTTTCGCCCTTGCTGTTCGACCTGACCAGCCTGCAGCGGGAAGCCAACGGGCGTTTCGGGTATTCCGCCAAGCGCACACTTCAGCTTGCGCAGGCGTTGTACGAGCGCCATAAAGTCCTGACCTATCCGCGCACGGATGCGCGCGCCCTGCCGGAAGATTACCTGGGCGCGGTTAAAAAAACGCTCTCTGCCATGGCCTCCGCCGGGTACGGCGAATTGGCCGAACGTATTCTGAAGCAGAGTTGGGTCCACCCGAACAAGCGGATTTTCAATAATGCCAAGATTTCCGACCACTTCGCCATCATTCCGACGGCGCAAATGCCGACAGTTTTGAGCGAAGAAGAGAGCAAGATCTATGACCTGGTGGCCCGGCGGTTCCTGGCCGTGTTTTACCCGGCTGCCGAGTTCCTGGTGACCACGCGCATTACGCGCGTCGAAGCGGAACCCTTCAAGACCGAAGGCAAAGTTCTCGTGATCCCGGGCTGGATGGTCGTTTATGGCAAAGAAGCCCACAACGAAGAGACGCCCAACTTGACGGCGGTGCAGGAGCGCGAAATTGTGCAGACCCGTGCCATCGAATGTGTCGGCACGCAGACCAAGCCGCCGCCCCGGTACACGGAAGCCACCTTGCTGACCGCCATGGAAGGCGCGGGCAAACTGGTCGAAGACGATGAGTTGCGCGAAGCCATGAGCGCCAAGGGCCTGGGCACGCCGGCGACGCGCGCATCTATCATCGAGGGATTGATTTACGAGAAATACATGCTTCGGCGGGGCAGGGAATTGCAGGCCACCGCCAAGGCGTTTTCGCTGGCGGCGCTATTGCGCGGCCTGCAGATCCCCGAACTCTGTTCGCCGGAACTGACCGGTGACTGGGAATTTAAATTGAAGCAAATGGAACATAGCCAGTTGCCGCGTGCCGAGTTTATGCAGGAAATCGCGGCCATGACCCGCCGCATCGTGGATCAGACCAAAAAATTTGAACACGACACCGTCCCCGGCGATTTCAGCATCCTGAAAGCGCCCTGTCCAAAATGCGCCGGAGAAATCCACGAAAATTACCGGCGTTTCCAGTGCCAGAAATGCGATTTCTTTATCTGGAAGACGCTGGCCGGGCGGCAGTTCGAGGTGGCCGAAATGGAAGACCTGCTGACCAAAAAGTCGGTTGGACCGCTGGATAATTTCCACAGCCACAAGGGCAAAGTATTTGCAGCCATGGTCAAGTTGAGCCCCGAATATAAAGTGGAGTTTGATTTCGGAACGGCCGCCGGCGACGAGGTTGTTGATTTCAGCGGCAAGGAGCCTTTGGGTAAATGCCCGAAGTGCGGCGCCGGTGTCTATGAAAACGGCTCCAGCTATGTCTGCGAAAAGGCGGTCGGCGCGAAGCGCACTTGCACGTTCCGGTGCGGGACCGTCATCCTGAAACAGATCGTGGATAAGACCCAGTTGGTCAAACTGCTGACCACCGGCAAAACCGACCTGCTGACCCGGTTTATCTCCCGCAAAGGGCGTCCTTTCCGCGCGTATCTTGTTGTTCGTGATGGCCAGGTGGGCTTCGAGTTCATCAATTCCAAGAAGAAACCGGCCCAAACGAGTTCTGTGGAAAAAACGGATTCAGCACCCAAGCCCGATTCGGCGGAAAAGCCCGGCTAAGCAATTTGATTTACCAGACAATTAATTTAGGACGAACATCTACCGCTTTTGTTTGGTCTGAAATTCAGCTATTTTCCGGGCTATGTCCATAACCGGCGTCGCCCAAATCCGATTCTCCTGACGCTTGAGATAATCAAAAATCATTTTAAAATCATATGAACCGACAGCAAGCCGGCTCGCCAAACACTGCGAAAATCTTGACCTCAAGAAATTGGCAAGGAAAGTGGAGCACGCCCGAAAAACCTTGTTGTTCAATGATTTTTTGGAAGACGTCGAAAGACAGTTTGTCCTTTGGAAAAATAGAATTCAACAAATAAATCTCTAATGTCTAAGTCTGGCACGCTGTGCGACTTTAATCTCCACCTCAACTGTACCGGCGAGTCCCTGAAGGTTGATCCACTCGCCCGCGACGTCAATGTCGCCATGCTCGCGGCAATTGACAGCCACCTTCTCCATAACCATGTCATCGGGAAGGCGAATCTTCAGCCGAACGGGCGTTGAACCTATCCGTGCCGGCATTTCAAGATTTACCTTGACGTTCCCTGCATCAAGGTTGGACGCGCAAGACAACGACAATGGACCGTACCAAGTCGGCGCATCTTTAATCTGAATGCGGTTGTCCTCCTTCAGCCATCTTCTGGGAGTCCCTTGAAGTAGGTAAAGCGCGCCATCGCGCTCCTGCACCATTATGGTCCGGAACATCCGGATAAGGCTCGCTATCGAATGGACATGCGGCTGGGTATTGGTCCGCCACTCGCAGGTGGTTAATGTCTCGTGAGAAATGTTGGCGGCCAGCAATGTGTAGAATATACGGAGGAATTCTTCGACGCGGCCAAGTTCCAAAAGTGTAATCGCCAGATCCTGGCTGTAGAACATGCTGGCACAAGCCGTGGCTTCCAGATTATCGTTGTAAGCATGAAGCAAACAGCGAATGACATGCGAAACTTCGATGCCGTCACGCGGAAGCACGCCCCCGTTTCCGCAACCGAACGCAAGGTTAATCGGTCCGACGATGTTGAAGAGATATTGATTCCGGTATTTGGGAGCATGCAGCACCCATGGAATGTACCACGGATCGCACGATTTATCGGTTGCCTTGTCCACCGCCGCGATAATATCACCGCGATACAATTCCGCCTCCTTGAGCATCTCCGTGCCTTCAGGATATCCCCAATCAGCCAAAAGATGGGCCATTTCATTTACCCCCATGTAACTGATGGCGTCGGTGTAGGTAAAATAGCCGTCAGAGCTACAATTATTATCGCCCTGCAGGTCGCATACATACCTGCCGTAAATCAGTCCGGCGCATGGGTTGTCCGGTTTTTCCCTGGAAAATTGTCGCTCAGCGAATATCCACCGGCATCCAGCGACGATTTTCGACTTATACTTGCTTACCCAGGCCTTGTCATTAGTCAGGCGGGCATGTTCGGCCATGGCCCAGAGAGCCCAGCCGTTACAGCTTGACCAAGCTGCATGGCCTCCGTCACTTTCTATGTTTGTTACGTCGGAGAAGCAACCCGTATGCGTTCGTGTTCCTGTCGGTTTGCGCTCCCCCTGTCGTTCGAAGGTCGTGTCCAGAAGTTTAGCGGCGGTCTCGTGACCTCCCATCAGATCGAGGGCGTAAAACCATTTCGTGCAGGCATCGTCATATTGACACCGGTAGCCGGGTGAATCAAAGACAATATTCCTGCTGTTCCAGCGTTTAGTAAGGATGTATCCATCGAGCATTGCTTTCTTTACGATATTGTTCAACATAGGCTCAGGGGTGTTAAAAGGAGAAATCCCATGGGAAAGACGAGCCCATGTTTTCTCTGCCGTTTTCAATCCATCATCAAATGATCGGTGGGTAAGTTCGTCAGGCGCAACCATGGGAGGATCACCCGCTTTCCAATGTTCGGCTCCCGGGAAGTCAAACACACGGTTAAACACCACGCGCGCTGGCTTTCCTGGTTCCACATTGCCCCGTACTGCCAAAACGTTATATAGCCCCTGATTGCTACGCAAAATTTCTAATGATTCGCTGTCACTTGCCGGAGCACTCCCCAGATCGGCAAGAAAAACCGGATGATATTCAGTGGCGAATCCCGTTGGAACCCGTGCGGAGATAAGCGCACTACTGTTCTTGCGAAAGACGACCCCATTCTTGTATGTGAAATCGGTTTTTTGGTTATTCATTTGAGACGCCAGGAGGGTTACCTCGCGCGCCTTGGACCCATGGTTTATTATGTCAAAGGCCGCCCATGCCAGTGTGCTCTCAAGCCCCGTTTCGTAGGAAGCGCCCTTCAATGGTTCCGCATAGGCTATCTCGCGCAGTTCAATATCCCCATATCGCCAGATTGTGGTGACAATGGGAATATACCCTCCGGTGAGGCGCTGGCGAGCTGGTTCCCAAAAGCCGATTGGTACGATTTGTTTTCCTTCATGCAAGGCAAAAGTAAGTGAATTCCTTGTATAGCTTGTGCCAGGGATGCAAGGACTATCTCCGTTGGCCTGCATTAACTGTCCGTTCGGCGAAACGGCCGTCTCCGCGGGATCCGCGGGGGAACCGATCATGGTAAACAGTGTAGGATCGCTGTATTGCCGCAGGTACCACTCGTAACTCGCTTCCATATCGGCAGGCGGAGGCACATCCGGTCTGTCGCAAGGAAAAAAATATGCCCAGTTGCGAATAGGAATGGACACGGGAATATCATCGGACTTGATAGGAGCAAACCATAAATCATGAGGTTGACAGAAGATGTCCTCCACAGTGGCCTCAATCAGCGCTGGTTCTCCCGGCTTTATCCATTCGGTTGGCACGGTCAGATAAAAGACGCCCGATGTGTGAAAGGGAATATTATCGTATTTAATATCATAAAGAAGCCGACATTCCCTTACGAGCCCTGGGAACAGTGTTGGCTTTCGCACGGCCCCGAATAAAACCGCCGGGCGCCCATTGACGGTCAACGTAAAGCCTCCGAAGCCCGCCTGGGCGATCCAATAGAGACCGGCAGCTCCCGACCAAACGAAAGTCACGGTCTTGGTCGAAATTTTCGCGGATATTATATCGGTTTTCCACCTCATTTTTCGATATGATTCTTTCTGACAAATTTGGCAGGCATTTACCAGCCCGTTATGCGTCTCCAGTGATTGCCGGAAACCGCCTTCCGGCTCCCCGACGAATCCCTTGACGATAGTAGTGTCATTCTCAATAAATGCTGAAATGCATGGGACACGAGCCCCCATTTTCAAAGCATATACGTCATTGTTTCTTTCTGACTCCTCCGGTTTTTTCATAGTTGCACAGACTGTTACGCCATCAACTATCCTGCTTTTCGCTTTCAACGGGAGTTCCTTAACGTTCATGACTCTTTAAATCCCCCTTTATTTTTGAAATGGAAAACCATCCAATACCAAACGATTCTTTTCCTTTCGTCTTAAAACTCTGCCGCTTCCCGTACTCTATGACTTTCGGATTGACAGTGACACTGAATAACCCAAAATATTATCGTTGACGTCAGTGAACGTTGTTTTGAATCATAGAAATCCAAAACTTTGCGTCTGTTGACAATTTTTGTATTGGCCTTAATATAACTTGGAAATTAATCATAATTCAGTAAGCATTAATTGCTATTGCTTAACATTAATTGCGATTCCATGACGTGTTCTTTATTAAATGTCCTTGCGCAAATAGCGGAACATCCGGGAAAGTGGCGGTGTGTTCATCCGCTCTTTCGGGACGATCCAGCACGTTCTCATTCGCCTGTATTTTCAAACTGGTTGCAGACCAATTCCCACCGACACGAAGCCCGGGAAATCATGGTTGCTCTCACCGGAAACACATTTTATGGAGTCGGTCATGATGTTATAAAGTGCCGGCCGGGATCTGTTTTCTTTTTTGAATCTGGACATCAGCACCAGGTTGGATATCCGCCTTTTGCGCCAATCTGCGACCACCTGTGGATTTCCATTATTTCTTACCATGTCGGCGCCAAAATAGATAATGTGCGCTATGGAAAAATCGCGAATTCAAAACTCATTCGTTATTTTAAAAGCAATTCGGAAATCGGAATATGGCTTGACCGCTTTTGGCCGAAAGAAAGACCGCCGGAATTTCCGTTGGATGTTTATCGCGCCCGACTTTTAAACGCCTTGTCAATTTTGATGACCGACATTATCCAATCCGCTCTTCTTCCACCGCGTGCCGATCGGCATGCGGCCCAATTGAGGCAAACAGTGCAGGTCATTCAAGACCATATATGGGAAACCGGCGGAAAAGATGCAACCCTTGATAATCTCTCCCGGATTGCCGGATACAGCAAATATCACTTTCTGAGACTGTTTACAAAAAACACCGGCCAAACCGTGCACGCATTCGTCAACATGGCTAGGGCAAACATGTATCAAAAACTGATCAAAGCTCATACAAGTAAAAAACAAATAGCGGATCAATTAGGTTTTTCAAGTCAGGCCGCATTTTCCAGATGGCTCCGCCAAAATATATTATGAATATCTTAGGCTAATCTCTGGCTGGTCGGTCCGGCTGGCAATTGGGACAAAGATGCGTGCTGCGCTGGCTGATTATCATCCGGCGGATTGGTTTGCCACAGCGTAAACAAGGCAAGCCCGTTCGTCGAAAGACATTCAAGCCTGCCTGGTTCTGCCCGCGCTTGCCGCTGGGACGCTGAAAATTAGCCTGGCCATGGCCCAGCGTTGTCCCCCGATTCTGGATTCCGCGGCGCAAAACGCGGCGAATGGCGACATACAGGCGGCGGGCTTCCGTTGCGCTGAGCGTGGAGGCGATGCGCCCGGGATGCAAGCGCGCGGTCCAGAGCGCCTCGTCGGCATAGATGTTGCCGATACCGGCCAGAAACGTTTGATCCAGAAGCAGGGGCTTTAACTGACGCCGCCGCGCGCGCAGTTGGCTGATAAATGCCTTTTGGTCAAAATGCGCTGAAAGCGGCTCCGGTCCCAGGCGTCCCAGGATCGCTTCCGGTGCGCGTGTCAACAGCCAGCGCCCGAACTTGCGCGTATCACGGTAACGCAGGTCGCGGCCGTCATCCAGGCGTAGGACGATATGCTGATGCGGTTCCCGCGCCACCGTCGCACGTTCCAAGTTCAACTGGCCGGTCATGCGCAGGTGAATCAATAGCGTATCGCCCTTGGCAAGCGTGAGGACAATGTATTTGGCGCGGCGATGGATGCCTTGCACGCGTTGGCCCTTCAGGCGCGCCGCAAATGCGGCGGGCGTCAGCGGCGCAATCATCGGTTTCCAAAAAGCGTGTGCCCGGGTAATGACACGGCCAATCAGGCCGCCTGAGCGCAATTCGCGCACCACGGTTTCGACTTCGGGTAATTCCGGCATGGCGTTTCCCTCCCGGCTTCACTATAGGCGCATTATGTTTTGGCTCAACCAAAATCCGCGCTGATTAATTCGCATTGCCAGAACCGCATGCTTCGGATACAGTAAAACAGTTTTTAGCGTTCCCCTTGTCAGGGGGTAGCTTGGAGATGCTTTATGTCGGCGACGATTATTGGGCGGAGATTTCTTTTGCTGGTCGGGGCGTTATTGCTGGGCGTCAACCTGGTCGTGGGCGCCAAGATTGCCTCCCGGTCTGATGCAACCAACGACACCGATACGGTGGCCTTTGAAAAAATGCAGCTGTTGACGGAAGTCATGATGCTGATCCGTCAGAATTACGTGGACGAAGACAAAACGCAATACAAGGACCTTTTATATGGCGCGTTGCGCGGCATGCTCCAGTCCCTGGACCCCCATAGCCAGTTCATGGAGCCGGAAACGTTCTCCGACATGAAGAATGATACCGCCGGCGAATTCGGCGGGTTGGGTATTATCATCGGCATGCGTGACGGCGTTTTGACCGTCATCGCGCCCATGGAAGACACGCCCGCTTTCCGGGCCGGCATTATGCACGGCGATAAGATCATGGCCATTGACGGCGCATCCACCGAAAACATTTCCCTGCAGGAGGCGGTCCGCAAAATGCGGGGCGAGCCCGGCACGAAGGTAAAAATCAAAGTCCTGCGCATCAAGCCCCAGGAAGTCAAGGAGGTCGAAATCGTCCGCGCCATCATCAAGGTGGAGAGCGTTAAGGGCGCGGCCATCCTGGAAGACCACATCGGCTATGTTCGCATTGTCCAGTTCAACGAGCCGACGGCCGACGCCTTGCAAAAGGCCCTGGACGAGTTGGCGGCCAAGGGCATGAATGCCCTGGTTCTGGATTTACGGAACAATCCCGGCGGCTTGCTGGTCTCGGCAGTGGATGTCAGCCAGAAATTTTTAAAGCGCGGCGCCAAGATCGTGTCCACCAAGGGGCGTCCGGGGGTAGGCGTCCAGTCCGAATATGAGGCCAAGGGCAAGGTCCATTATCTCGATTATCCCATGGTTGTGCTGGTCAATGGCGGGAGCGCGAGTGCCTCGGAAATTGTGGCCGGCGCCTTGCAGGACCACCGCCGGGCAATATTGGTCGGCGAAAAAACTTTTGGCAAGGGCTCCGTGCAGAGTGTCCAGCCGCTGGAAGACGGTTCGGCCATCCGCCTGACCACGGCCAAGTATTACACGCCCAGCGGCCGCATGATCCATGAAAAAGGCATTGAACCGGATGTTGTGATTCCGATGTCGGCCGAGCAATGGCAAAAAATCCAGATCAAGCGTTCGCGCGAAGAGTTGGGCAATGCCGAAAAGGATGACCTCAAGCTTGACCTCGAACATGTTACCGACACTCAGTTGGAGCGTGCCGTGGACGTGCTGAAAGGTATTCGCCTGTTTCAATCCCGCGCCGATTTTCATCAGCAGTATGCCAGGCAAGATTAAGGCCGTATGAATGTCCTGGGCATCGAAACCTCCTGTGACGAAACCGCCGCCGCCGTGGTTGCCGATGGCGGCACGGTGCTTTCCAGCGCGGTATTCAGCCAAGTGGCCGTGCATCGTCCCCATGGCGGGGTGGTTCCGGAAATCGCCGCCCGCCAGCACGTTGAACACCTGCCGTGCATGCTTGACGAGGCCATGACACAGTCCGGACTGGAATGGTCGCGCCTGCAGGCCGTGGCCGTGACCTACGGCCCGGGGTTGGCCAGTTCCCTGCTGGTTGGGCTCTCCGCGGCGAAAGCATTGGCCTTGCGTCTGAACATTCCCTTAATTGGCATTAATCACCTGGAGGCCCACCTGTATTCGGTTTTCCTGGCGCCCGATGCCCCGTGCTATGCATCTGCTTGCCCGCTGGTGGCGCTCATTATTTCTGGGGGCCATACCTGCCTGGTTCGTGTGGATGCGCCCGGGCAATACCGGCGACTGGGCCAGACCATTGACGATGCCGCCGGGGAGGCGTTTGACAAGGGCGCCAAACTGCTGGGCTTGGAGTATCCCGGCGGCCCGGTGATTGATCGCGTCAGTGCGCTTGGCGATGCCGACTGCATTGTCTTTCCGCGGACCCGCGTGCTGAAAGCCGACTTTGCGGGCGGATTAACGCCGGAGTTATGTTTCAGCTTCAGCGGATTAAAAACTTCGTTGTTGTATTACCTGCGGGACCATCCGGAGGCCATCCGGCCGCCGGTTCTGGAGGATGTAGCGGCGGGCTATCAGGAAGCCATCGTGGATGTGCTGGTGCGCGGGGCTCAGCGGGCGCTCCGGCGCGAACGGGTCAGGACGCTGGTGGTGGCCGGCGGCGTTTCGTTGAATCGCCGCTTGCGCGCCAAACTGCTGGAGATGGCCGCCGGCTTGAAGGTCAATGTCCTGTTGCCGGCATCCTCGTATTGCGTGGATAACGCTGCCATGGTGGCCGGCCTGGCGGGCATTGGACAGGGCATCACGGGAGAGGCTGCCTGGTTATTGGATGCCTCGCCTAATCTTGAGATTGGCGGCTGAAAATAATCTTTCCGCCTACCACGGTATAAAGCAAGTCCAACTTCGGACTCAGCACCAAAAGGTCGGCATCCCGCCCGATGGCGATTTCGCCTTTATTCAGGCCGAGCAACCGTGCCGGATTAGCGGAGCACAACCTGCTGGCGACGGCTATATCTTTGTGGAACATCCGGATCATATTGCGAAAGCCGTCAATGGGCGTCAAGGCACTGCCGGCCAGACCCATGTCGCGATCGATCAACCGCACGCCATTGTTGGGGCCGGCGATTTTGGCACGGCCCCAGCCTTGCGGCAGGTCATATTCGCCGGGCGGCAGGCCTGCGCCGAAGTTGCTGTCCGTGACCAAAATGATGCCGCCGGCAGGCTTGCAGCGCAAGGTTTTCTCCACATGGAAAGCCGGAACATGCGTGCCATCCGCAATGATTTCACACGCTACGCGGTCCTCCACCAGCAAATAATCCACCAGGCCGGCGGGATAGACGCCGGGGTCGGTCTCGATCGGCATGACGAAGGTATCGAACATGTGCGTAACCAGCCGGGCGCCCGCCGCTATGGCCGCTTGCGCTTGCTTCACGGTGCATTGCGTATGCGCAATACTGCAAACCACGCCGGAACGGCACAACGTGCGAATCGCCGCTGGCGCGCCGGGGAGTTCGGGTGAAATATCCCAGATTTTGATCCATCCGCCCCCGGCGCGCAGGAGGCGGCGGGTAGTCGTCGAACTGATTGGTGCCAGGTCCTTGCTTCGGCCTGCGCCCGTCCGTGCCAGATAAGGGGATTCCAGTCGAAAGCCGACAACCTGGGGTACCGTCCGGAGGTTATCGGTTTCGGCCAAATGTCGGTTGAGGTGGCCGATGGTTTCTTCCACCGGCCCGAAAAACGAAGGATAAAATGCCGTTGTGCCGCGCGCGGCTTCTTGCTCCGCATACGATTGGAGCGTGTCGTTGATGGAGAATACGGAGGTATACCCGATCCCGTGCGTATGAAGATCAATCAATCCCGGGATTACGTAGGCGCCTTGCACATCGAGCGCAGGCGTCTTGCGATTCGGTTGCCCGATGCGGGCAATGCGACCTTGTTCAACCGTCAATCCGCCGGCTACCATCTGGCCGCCGGGTAACAGGATTTTTGCGTTACGAATGGCCATCGCGGGCAGGCTTGTCTTCATGGGTTGTTTTTTCATGTTGATCTGCTATAGTTAAATCCAGTGGTCGGATCTGAATTCGATGACGTTTTATAATCGTTTGGATGCCGATTACAAGTGAAAAGACGCCGTGTTATACGATGGCCATGAACGAACATCCCGAACTTTCGATCGTTATTCCGACCCTTGGCCGGCCGATTCTGGTTCAAACGCTGCAATCCCTGGTTCGGGCCGACGGGTTTGAACGGCTGGATATTATTGTGGCCGGGTTGATTACGGATGCGCTCGTGCGGAAAGCGGTCCAGGATCTGAGCGGACAGTATCCCAATATCCGGTGTCTGGAGGTTACCTTTCCACGCGGCGATTCCAGCGAGAAAAAGAATGCCGGCTGGCGCGCCGCGAAGTGCGACTTGATCGCGTTTATTGATGACGATGTCGTGGTTGCGCGGAATTGGTCGGAAAAAATTCGCGCCCCGTTTCAACAACCTGACGTGGGGCTGGTCAGCGGGCCGGGCCTGGTTCCCGACGATCTTGCCCTGATGGCCCGCCTGGCGGGGAATGCCCTGGCCTCGAAAGCGGCCGGCTATGTGGCGGAGCGCTACCTGGCCGGAAATCCGGAACCGCGCGAAATACGCTGGTCGGGATTGATTGGATGTAACATGGCTTATCGGCGCTCGGTATTGGAACGCCTGGGAGGATTCGATCCTGCCTTTTGGCCGGGCGAAGAAATGATTGCCGCCTTCCAGGCGACGCGTCTTGGCCACAAACTGATTTTCCAGCCTGAAGCCATCCTGTATCATTACCCGCGTTCCAGTTTTTGGCGCTTCTGCCGGCAGATGTTCGGCTACGGCGCCACGCGCATCCGCTTGATCCGCGCGGGTGTGGATGTTGAACCGACGACCATCATTCCGGCCTTCGGGGTGTTGGCCCTGGTGGTGCTGGGGATTGCCGCGGTGTTCTGCCGCTGGGCGGGATTCCTGTTGCTGGCCGGCCTGGCGCTTTACGCGCTGGCGGATCTCTGGGTCACGCTGGCCAAGTATCGGGAAACGCGCCGGAAGGTGGACCTGTTGATTTTCTTCCTCATCCCCATCATGCACGCGAGTTATGGCTTGGCCGAGTGGGTGGAGCTCGTGCGTCCGGGCAAAGATTTTCCGCCTTAGGCGGATCTGCCTATGGCATGAGAATGAGCCGCCGCACCGACAGGGTGAAAAAGACGAACAACCAATATCCAACAAGGAATGTCCAATTTCCAAATGAATGTTCCCATATTCCGTTGGATATCGGGTGTTGAGTGTTGGCTATTGGATATTCAATGGCTTTGGGTTAAATAGCGTTCCATGGTTTGAATTCCATCCGGCGTGCCCATATCCAGGAGCGGCGGCTCGGCGGGAAACACCGCGATTTGTCCCCCCGCGCACAGAGCAGGGAAAATATCGGTTTCCAGGGATAGTTTTTTATCGGTTTCAATGTGGCTCAACAGGGCTTGGCGGGCCAAGTATACGCCGCCATTGATCCAGCCGCCGGTGCGGCCGACGCCGCCGGTATGCGCGGCCTTTTCACGGAAGGCGGTCACGCGTTTCCGGGCATCGAATTCCACGGTGCCATAACGGCCTGCCGATTCAATCCGGGTTATCGCCA
>JAPLSY010000065.1 GCA_026398415.1 Kiritimatiellota bacterium
CAAGCTTGGGCTGGATGTGGGTGCGCCGCGTGAAGCATTGGACTTAATTCCATGCGAGCGCGGCAAACCCGCAGGCGGCCCAAGATCGCTGCCGCCTTTTGCGAACCGAATTCGCCACACTGCCGTGAAAGAACATATTGGGTTGCGGGCCTAGCCCGCGTTGGACTATTGACAATATTTGAATGATTGCTACTATAGCTATGGTAATCAACAGGGAGGTGTATAGCCATGCGAACCATTCAAATGACGCTGGATGACGAACTTGTCAAAAACGTTGATCTGGTTGTCCGAGAAACAAAAACTACACGATCTGCCTTCACGCGCGATGCCCTTCGCCTGGCAATCCATCGGACGAAGGTGCTGGAATTAGAGCAAAAACATCGGATGGGATATGCCGGCAGACCTGTTGCGAATAGAGAATTTGATGTTTGGGTAAAAGAACAAGAATGGGGCGCCTAATGAAAAGGAGCGAAGTCCGATGGTACAAGTTTCAACACCCTGACAAAAACTGCCCAATACTCATTCTGACGCGGGATTCGGTCATCGAATACCTGAATGAAGTTACAATCGCTCCGATCACATCAACCGTACGGGACATCCCAAGCGAAGCCCTTCTGGCCAAGTCAGATGGCATGCCCAAAACATGCGCAGTAAATTGTGATCATCTCCAAACTGTTTCAAAGACTAAAATCGGAAGCGTTATCACGGTGCTTTCGCAATCAAAGATGAAAGAAGTCCACGCGGCGATTCAGTTTGCCTTGGGACTGGAAGAATAAATATTGGGGTCTTCCGCAGTTTTATCCGGCAAAGACAAAATCTGTGGGTCTAAAACATTTGCATTCCCGTGGCCAAAGATGCGTAATCGGTATTTATTTTTATTAGACATCGTGCTTCTGGCGGTAACCCCGACCCTCGCGCTGGTCATGCGGGTGGATAGCACCGCCTGGGTAGCCAGTTACGTGCCGGCCCTGATCCAATTCACGATTCTGGCGCTCATTATCAAGCTGGTGATCTTTTTTCTGTTTGGCCTTTATCGCCGCTACTGGCGCTATGCCAGCGTGGATGAGTTGGTCAGCATTATCCTGGCCGGCGGCAGTGCCACCCTGATTATCGCCGGAATTTTTTTCGGCGCCGGTATTCTGGGGCGTGGATGAGTTGGTCAGCATTATCCTGGCCGGCGGCAGTGCCACCCTGATTATCGCCGGAATTTTTTTCGGCGCCGGTATTCTGGGGCTGGACAACGCGCGGAGCCTGCCCCGTTCGGTGCCGTTTATTGACGGGCTATTGACGTTGGTCGTGGTCGGCGGATCCCGCTTCAGTGTGCGGATTGCGGCCCATAAGCGCCGACGTAGTGCGCAAAAGAACAACAGTAAGGCCGTCCTGATTGTAGGCGCCGGCGATGCCGGCGCCGTGATTGCCCGCGAAATGCTCTCCAGCCGGCATATTAACATAGAGCCGG
>JAPLSY010000080.1:0-2996 GCA_026398415.1 Kiritimatiellota bacterium
CAGAGCTTTACGCTTGTTAATCCCGGCACGGCCCCATTGACTTACACGCTGAATACAAACGCACCATGGGTGTTATGTTCTGATCCGGCTGGCGGAGCACTGGCCGGACCCGGCACCAATACCATTGCCGTAAGTTATGCGCCGACAACTGGTTGGACTCCCGGTATAAGCAACGCGACGATAACAATCGCGTCCACTAACGGGGGCGGGGCGACACAGACAGTGGCAATCGTAATGAATGTAACGGGGCTCCTGCCGCCCTCAGTGGTTACAGCCAGCAAAGGGACATACTCGGACAAAGTGCGCGTCACGTGGGACTTGGTGGCGAATGCCACGGCCTACCAGGTGTGGCGAAATACGGCGAACTCCACGGCGACGGCAACAAACTTGACAACAACGGCCAGCGCAATCTATGACGACACCGCGGTCACGCCGGAAGTGATCTACTATTACTGGATAAGGTCTTCGAACAACCTTGGAATCAGCGCGTTCAGTTCGCCTGATACGGGCTACCGCAATCTATATGCACCTGTAGGACTGACTGCGAGCAAGGGAACATATACCGACAAGGTGGTATTGTCATGGACGGCCTCCGCTGGCGCCGTTGGATATGAAATTTGGCGTAATACCTCGTCCGACACGAGCACAGCAGTAAGAATATCAATCCCGGATGTGGCGGGGACAAGTTATGCTGATACGGGCGCGACGAACGCGATGCTGTACACCTATTGGGTAAAGGCGAAGGGAGTTAGCGGGGCGATCAGTGCTTTCAGCGATCCGGACACGGGATGGCGCGCCGTTCCGTCACCAACGGTAAGTGCCAGCAAAGGATTGCGTCGCGAAGTGAAGGTGACGTGGAGTGTATCACCAGGGGCGACGAGTTATGAGTTATGGAAAAATACGATCAACGAAAGCAGTAGCGCAAAGCTTCTGGCCAGCGGTTCGGAAACATTGTATCGTGATATGCAGGTGATACCGGGGTCACACTACTATTATTGGGTGAAGGCGCTGTGCACGCTGGGTGACAGCGGCCTGGGAACTTCGAGTGAAGGATGGTGCGGCACGGGCAAGTGGGATTTCAATGGGGATGGCCGGGCCGAGCCGTGGTATTATCACGAGGATAGTGGACGATGGTATGTGATGATGACGACTAATATAGTTAGCACAATCGTATTGGGCGGCGCGGGTTGGGAAGCGGTGCCGGCGGATTATGACGCGGATGGGAAGGCGGATCTGGCGGTCTATAACCGCGGCGCATGGCAATTGATGCTTTCCGGGAGTAGCTATGAACTGGTAACAGCCTCGGACTTCGGTGGTGCAGGCTATGTGGCGGCGGTGGCCGACTACGATGGTGATGGAAAAGCGGATCCGGCGGTCTATGCGCAAGCATCGGGGACATGGTTGATAGCAATGTCGGGCAACGATTATCAATTGAAGACCGCTTACGGATTTGGAATGCCGGGATACCAGGCGGTGCCGGCGGATTATGACGGAGATGGTAAAGCCGACCCGGCTATTTACGAAGAAGCTTCGGGGAATTGGTTTATGTCATTATCAGGTAATGACTACCAAATCAATTATGTACTGCATTTCGGCGAAAGCGGATTCACGCCAGTCCCCGGTGAATATGACGGATGGGGTTATGCGCAGATCGCGGTATATCAAGAGACATCCGGAAACTGGTATATCCGGACGGGGCCAGAGGAGTACAACATGGTGTACTTTGGCCAGCTTGGTTACGTGCCTATGCCGGCGGACTATGACGGGGATAAATACGAGGACGAAGGCGTGTTTTACCGGGATCGCTATGATGCCACCTGGTTCCTCTTGCGGTCCACGGAAGGATTCAAGATGATTTCCGGACGTGATAGCCGTCCATGATCAAATGATATATAGAATGTCTAATATGCGCGACAACTCATTCAGGCAGCGGATAATGCGGTGGAATATGACAGGCTTACGGGTGGCTTTGGGCATGGTTCTTGTTTACGCCACATTCGGGCAGAAAACCATGCTTGCGGCAAATAATGC
Organism: Kiritimatiellota bacterium; assembly: GCA_026398415.1. Taxonomy (GTDB): domain Bacteria; phylum Verrucomicrobiota; class Kiritimatiellia; order JAAZAB01; family JAAZAB01; genus VSJD01. The sequence continues at coordinate 2,032 of JAPLSY010000080.1, forward strand.
ACCTGCCCGCATTGTGCCGACGCCACCTGCTTCGCTCGCTCCCATGCCGGTTTTAACCGATGAAGCCAAGGACCGCTGGTGGATCTCCGAAACGATCGCCCAGAGCCGGAAGGATCAACCTGTGTTTTTCGGAGTACGGCTGGCGCATGCTCCTCAGGCGGCGCTCACGGAAACGTATAGCCAATCATATAAAACAGGCGATGCAATGGCCGTCCGGTTGTGGGGATGCAACGACTTGCCCAAGGAGTTCAATGGTCGTGTGCGACTGGCACTTAAACGGGGCAAGGAACAATTCCAAAGCCGAGAGAAAACCGTACGACTGGCACCGGAAACTGCAAAATGTATTGCCAAATACAGCTTTGATACGGCGAATCTGGCGGCCGGTCAGTATACAATCGAAACATCGTTGTTTGATAATGCAGATGAAATGGTTCAACAGCAGGTAACGATGTTAATGGTCCAGGCACCTCAGGATCAAGACCTGTCCCGCCGTAGCGCCTTGGCGAAGGAGGAGGCTCGTCGCCAAGCAAAGGCAGTGGAGAAGGCCAAAAAGGACACGGAACTGAAAGCCAAGGCGGAGACTGAGAGGCAAGCGGCGGAAGCCGAGGCGGCTAAAAAAGCGGAGCTGAAGGCCAAGGCGGCGGCCGAGAAGCAAGCGGCGGCTGAGACCGAAGCCCGTGCAAAGGCGGCGGCGAAGGCCAAAAAAGAGGCGGAACTGAAGGCCAAGGCCGAGGCTGAAAAGAAAGCGGCAGAAGCGGACCTGTCACGCCGGAACGCCTTGGCGAAGGCGGAAGCGGCGAAAAAAGTGGAGTTAAAGGCCAAGACCGAGGCTGAGCGGCAAGCGGCGGAAGCCGCAGCGGCGAAAAAAGCGGCCGAACAAAAATTATTTGAAGATACCAAGTCAAAATATATGGTGCAGGAAAAGTCCGCAATTGTCGTGACGATGGCGGCACTGGCCAGGCAGG
>JAPLSY010000080.1:3001-4444 GCA_026398415.1 Kiritimatiellota bacterium
ACCAGCAAGTCGCGGAATCGCAAGCGGCGGCATTGGCCTTTGAGGCCAAGACAACGCAGGCCGATGCGGATACGCAGGTGGCGGCGGAGATGCGGGCGAAGCAAGCGCCAAGGCCGGATGCCAAAAAAGTTTACCCGCCTTCGGCGGCGATCAAAGATGAGCAGGCCAAGCGGGAGGCGGAGGCCAAGGCAAAATACCTGGTGCCGGAAAGGGCCGCCATTGAAGTCAAGGTGCAGGCGCTGGCCAGGCAGGAAGCCGAATGCCAAGCCAAGGTAAAGCTGGCCGAAGCGGACCAGCAAGTCGCGGAATCGCAAGCGGCGGCGCTGGCCTTTGAGGCCAAGACAGCGCAGGCCAGTTTGGACACGGCGACAACACTTGCTAAGCGCATGAAGCAGGTTGCGAAACAGGATGCTCCTAAAGATGTGAAGGCCAAGTGGGCAACGGAGGCCAAGGCCGCGGAGGAAGCCCGGGAACAAGCGGACCTGTCCCGCCGTAGCGCCTTGGCGAAGGCAGATGAGGCTAAGCGGATCGCGGAGAACAAGGTCGAGGTAACGTTCGACGCGAAGGCCGCGCTGGTTAAACAGCAGAAGAACATGGCCGCGCAGAAGGCGGATTTGGAAGCCCAAGCGGTCAAGAACGCTGAGCGGCAGGCAAATGACGAGATCAGTGCGAAGCAGGTTACTGAAAAGAAAACCGCAGAAGATATGCAAGCTGCTGAAAATGCTAGGTATGACGCGGAATTAAAATCCCAGGCGGACCTGTTGTCCCGCCGTAGCGTCATGGCGAAGGCAACGGCCAAGGCGAAAGCCAGGCAAGCGGATGAGGCTAAGCGGATAGCGGAAGACAAGGCCGAGGTAACGTCCGACGCGAAGGCCGCGTTGGTGAAACAGCGCAAGAGCATGGCCGAACAGAATACGGTGATGGAAGCTCAGGTGGTCGCAAACGCCGAACGGAAGGCAAAAGACGAAATTAAGGCCAATCAGATTGCGGCGAAAGCCAAGCAGGACGCCGAATTAAAGGCCAAGGCAGAGGCCGAGAAACAAGCGGCGATAGAGGCCGAAGCCCGGGCAAAGGCAGCGGAAAAGGCCAAAAAAGAGGCGGAACTGAAGGCCAAGGCCGAGGCTGAAAAGAAAGCGGCAGAAGCGGACCTGTCACGCCGGAACGCCTTGGCGAAGGCGGAAGCGGCAAAAAAAGCGGAGCTGAAAACCAAGGCAGAGGCCGAGAAACAAGCGGCGATAGACGCCGAAGCCCGGGCAAAGGCAGCGGAAAAGGCCAAAAAAGAGGTGGAACTGAAGGCCAAGGCCGAGGCTGAGCGGCAAGCGGCGGAAGCCGCAGCGGCGAAAAAAGCGGCCGAACAAAAATTATTTGAAGATACCAAGTCAAAATATATGGTGCAGGAAAAGTCCGCAATTGTCGTGACGATGGCGGCACTGGCCAGGCAGG
>JAPLSY010000080.1:4464-165392 GCA_026398415.1 Kiritimatiellota bacterium
CAGGTGGCGGCGGAGATGCGGGCGAAGCAAGCGCCAAGGCCGGATGCCAAAAAAGTTTACCCGCCTTTGGCGGCGACCAAAGATGAGCAGGCCAAGCGGGAGGCAGAGGCCAAGGCAAAATACCTGGCGCCGGAAAGAGCCGCCATCGAAGTCAAGGTGCAGGCGCTGGCCAGGCATGAAGCCGAATGCCAAGCCAAAGTTAAGCTGGCCGAAGCGGACCAGCAAGTCGCGGAATCGCAAGCGGCGGCGCTGGCCTTTGAGGCCAAGACGGCGCAGGCCGATTTGAACACGGCGACAACATTTGCGAAGCGCATGGAGCAGATTGCGAAACAGGATGCCCCGAAAGATGTGAAGGCCAAGTGGGCAACGGAGGCCAAGGCCGCGGAGGAAGCCCGGAAACAAGCGGACCTGTCCCGCCGTAGCGCCTTGGCGAAGGCGGATGAGGCTAAGCGGATAGCGGAAGACAAGGCCGAGGTAACGTCCGACGCAAAGGCCGCACTGGTTAAACAGCAGAAGAACATGGCCGCGCAGAAGGCGGATATGGAAGCCCAAGCGGTCAAGAACGCCGAGCGGCAGGCAAAAGACGAGATCAATGCGAAGCAGGTCGCTGAAAAGAAAACCGCAGAAGATATGCAAGCCGCTGAAAAAGCCAGGCTTGACGCGGAATTAAAATCCCAGGCGGACCAGTTGTCCCGCCGTAGCGCCTTGGCAAAGGCAACGGCCAAGGCGAAAGCCAGGCAAGCGGAAGAGGCTAAGCGGATAGCGGAAGACAAGGCCGAGGTAACGTCCGACGCGAAGGCCGCGTTGGTGAAACAGCGCAAGAGCATGGCCGAACAGAATACGGCGATGGAAGCCCAGGTGGTCGCAAACGCCGAACGGAAGGCAAAAGACGAAATCAAGGCCAATCAGATTGCGGCGAAAGCCAAGCAGGACGCCGAAGTGAAGGCCAAGGCAGAGGCCGAGAAGCAAGTGGCGGCAGAGGCCGAAGCCCGGGCAAAGGCAGCGGCGAAGGCCAAAAAAGAGGCGGAACTGAAAGCCAAGGTGGAGACTGAGCGGCAAGCGGCGGAAGCCGCGGCGGCGAAAAAAGCGGCCGAACAAAAATTATTTGAAGATACCAAGTCGAAATATATGGTGCAGGAAAAGTCCGCAATTGTCGTGACGATGGCGGCACTGGCCAGGCAGGAAACCGAATGCCAAGCCAAGGTTAAGCTGGCCGAAGCGGACCAGCAAGTCGCGGAATCGCAAGCGGCGGCGCTGGCCTTTGAGGCCAAGACAACGCAGGCCGATGCGGATGCACAGGTGGCGGCGGAGATGCGGGCGAAGCAAGCGCCAAGGCCGGATGCCAAAAAAGTTTACCCACTTTTGGCGGCGACCAAAGAAGAGCAGGCGAAACGGGAGGCGGAGGCCAAGGCAAAATACCTGGCGCCGGAAAGGGCCGCCATTGAAGTCAAGGTGCAGGCGCTGGCCAGGCAGGAAGCCGAATGCCAGGCCAAGGTCAAGCTGGCCGAAGCAGACCAGCAAGTTGCGGAATCGCAAGCGGCGGCGCTGGCCTTTGAGGCCAAGACGACGCAGGCCAGTTTGGACACGGCGACAACACTTGCAAAGCGCATGAAGCAGGTTGCGAAACAGGATGCCCCGAAAGATGTGAAGGCCAAGTGGGCAACGGAGGCCAAGGCCGCGGAGGAAGCCCGGAAACAAGCAGACCTGTCCCGCAGTAGCACCTTGGCGAAGGCGGAAGAGGCTAAGCGGATAGCGGCGGACAAGGTCGAGGTAACGTTCGACGCGAAGGCCGCGCTGGTTAAACAGCAGAAGAACATGGCCGCGCAGAAGGCGGATTTGGAAGCCCAAGCGGTCAAGAACGCCGAGCGGCAGGCAAAAGACGAGATCAGTGCGAAGCAGCTCGCTGAAAAGAAAACCGCAGAAGATATACAAGCCGCTGAAAAAGCCAGGCGTGACGTGGAATTAAAATCACAGGCGGACCTGTTGTCCCGCCGTAGCGCCTTGGCGAAGGCAACGGCCAAGGCGAAAGCCAGGCAAGCGGAAGAGGCTAAGCGGATTGCGCAGGACAAGGCCGAGGTGACGTCCGACGCGAAGGCCGCGCTGGTTAAACAGCGTAAGAGCATGGCCGAACAGAATATGGCGCTGGAAGCCCTGGTGGTCAAAAACGCCGAACGGCAGGCAAAAGCCGAAATCAAGGCCAATCAGGACGCTGAATTGAAAGTCCAGGCAGCGGCCAAACAAAAGGCAAGGGAGGAAGCAACGGTCAAGCAGGCGGAGGATGCCAAGGTCGCGCGCGAAGCAAAGGTAAAAGCTCGCATCGAAGCCCTGACCGCCACAGGCCAGCCTGTGGCTGAGGCGCAGGCAGACCTGTCCCGCAGTAGCGACTTGGCAAAGGGCAAGTCAGGAAAACCGGTTGCCGTAACTTCCAAGGATCTTGAAAAAGAGAAGTGGCGGGTGGCCGTTGGAATGCTATATCGGCGGATCGGCGCCCAGCGTTTCAAGACTGGGTCTTATTCCGCCAGCTATGCGATTGACAAAAAATCGTCGCACGATCACTGGGTTGGACCGGCGGGAGGACTGGACGATGCAGGAAACCGGACCTATGATGACGGGTATGTGAAATCTGATAACTACACTGATTTGGATAGTGGAACGTGGAACTGGGGGTATGACAATGGACGGCAGGTGAAAGGGAACCGCATCGAATTCACGGGGATAGACGCAATACGGCGAGATTATAGTCGTCAGACGACGGTAACTGAGGCGGAAAGCAGTGATAACGCCGATTACGGGGGAGGATTGATGGTGGCGGCTGATCGTTACCTGGCGCAAACACGGTATGTGGACTATGGCGTAAGTTTTGGGCTGTCGCGGGCGCAGACGTTCCAAGCATCGGCTTCGGGAATGAATAATTTTAATGATAATCAGGAGTGGGCAACATATAACGCTCGTGTTTTGGACGCGTACAATATCGATGGGCTCGGGATCACGCCGGATAGTGTGCCATACAAAGGTAACGTGACGGACAAAGGTCCGGTGATTGATACTTCGCCGATGACCCGGCAAAGGTTGGATAGCGAACTGGTGTCGGCGGGGTCATACCGGGCGTATAACTCGATATCGGAATCGCTGGATATGGATTTATCAACGCTGTCGCTGGGAATGAGCATCAAGGGAGATTACCGGCGGTTGTATGTGGTGGGGTCCACGGGACCAACGCTAAACATGCTGGAAAAGGATGCGACTTACGAGGAGACGCTATACGAGTCGAATAACGGGGGATCGCGGCAAGTGTTAAAATATTGGAACGACAGCTCGAGCGGGACTGAATGTCTGTTTGGTTACTATGTGCAGGCGGAGGTGGGGGTACGGATATACCGAGGACTGCACTTAGGCGTATTTGGGCGCTATGACTGGCTGGAGAACGTGTCGGGAAACGTGGGACCGTCGCGCTATGAAGTCAATCCCTCGGGCGGCTCGATGGGCGGTACCGTAGGTCTTAATTTCTAACCGGCATACTATCCACCTAAGTAGTTACGGCGCGCATGAGTTTATTACTTGCCGATAATTGGACGGATTATCAACTGCTTGATGGCGGCGACGGCATGAAGCAGGAGCGCTGGGGCGATATTGTTCTGGTGCGCCCGGACCCACAGATTATCTGGCCACGGCCTTCCCAAACCCCCTGGAACGACTACGATGCCATCTATCATCGCAGTGAACAGGGCGGCGGCCGCTGGGAATTCAAAAGAACAATGCCTGAGTCCTGGACCGTTCGCTATCGCCATCTGACGTTCAAGATCCGGCCGACGGGGTTCAAGCATCTTGGGCTTTTTCCGGAACAGGCGGTCAACTGGGATTGGCTGGCTGAAAAAATCAAGGGACGCAAGGCGCCGGTATCCTTGTTGAACCTTTTCGGGTACACGGGCGGCGCAACGGTGGCGGCCGCCGCCGCGGGTGCCAGCGTTTGTCATGTGGATGCTGCCGCCGGCATGGTGGATTGGTGCCGTGAAAACGCGGCCTTAAACGGACTTGCCGAGCATCCCATCCGCTATATTGTGGACGATTGCCTGGCTTTTGTGAAAAGGGAAATCCGGCGCGAGAAAAGCTATGATGCGCTGGTCATGGATCCGCCCTCTTTCGGGCGCGGACACCACGGCGAAGTGTGGAAACTCGAAGACCAGTTGTGGGAACTTCTATCCGAATCACGCAAGCTGTTGTCCAAGCATCCACTTCTATTCCTGGTGAACTGTTACACGGCCCATGTGTCGGCGCTTGTGATGGCCAATATGCTCTCCGATATCATGGCTGGTCTCCGCGGTCGGATTACCAGCGGCGAATTGGGCTTGCCTTTTCAACAAAGCACCAAAATTCTGCCCTGCGGCATCTATGCAAGATGGGAAGCGTAAGAAATTTAGCGATTCAGTGATTCAGTGATTGAAGCAAAGCGCCAAATTTCCCATGCTTCCCGGGATTCAGTTCTTAAATCACTCAATCTCTAAATCGCTTAATTACTTAATTTCTTCATCCACCCAACGGAGCAGGGCTGTGAAGAACAACACCGCTTGAACGCGTGTTGGCGGTATGCCCAGCGCCCTGGCGGCCATTTCCCGGTAAGCGACAAGCTGGGGACGATAGCGCGTAAACTCGGCCGTCAACCAGGCGTCGCTATCCGGACCAGGCCGACCGGTTTTGAAATCCACCAAAACAATGCCATTGACGGTTTTTAAGAGAAGATCAATGCGCCCGACACGAATAATGTTTTTATCGAAACAATCCTCAATCGCCCATTCGGGTATCATTTCGGTCGCGGCACCGCGTAATGCGGTCAACGCCTTGAATTCCCAGGCACGGAGGCATTCGGCGAGCATTTCTTTCGCCAGCGCACGACACTGCTCGGGAGCCAGGCCTTCATCGGCAAGCGCCGCGGCCACCGCCGGTACCCGGGGCACAGGTTCTCCCCGCGCAAATGTCTCGAATAACCGGTGCATGACCACGCCCCGTGCCCGGGCATTCGGATCGGCCTCGTCGGTGCCTGACCGTGCGGCGGTAGCGGTCTCATACTCTATTTTCGACGGGCTTCGAATCAGATAGGGCAGGGGTTCCGGCTCAAACGGGGCCGGGGTGGGGGCAAGTTTGGGCAGTGTAATGACAGGTATTCCCGTTTGAGCGAGTTGTGGATTTTTAAGCACCTGTACCGGAAGTCCCTCGAACACACGTTCCCGGTCCATGGTATCGAACCAGGCGATAGCCGAAGAGCGCTCTTGCTCGCCGGTGGTTTGGAGAGTCAGACCGCTAAAGGTGATTGTCTCACGGGCCCGTGTCGCCGCAACGTAGATCAGTCGTTTATATTCCGCCACGTTCCGCCGCAGTCCTAAATCGCTCAACAGGAGTTGAGCCAACGACCGTGCGTCCGTCCGCCGATCCCCGGCAATGGCGGCAAGAAATTCGCGTTCGCCTTGCCAGGCTCCGCCGGAGCGCTCTCGCCTGGGCGTAGCACTTTGGCGGAGCCTGGTCGCCCAGGCGAGCGGCAGGCGTTCCATCAGGAACGCGGCGTCCCGCTCCCGGCGCGCGGCGCGGCCTCCGGGTTCGCGGTCGAGTCCGACCACGAAGACATGGTCGAATTCCAACCCCTTGGCCTTGTGGATGGTCATAATGGCAATGGGAGAGAATGCGGCGCGCGGATCAGGCGGCGTGTAGGCTCGCTCCAGCAGTCGTTCCATGGTGTCGAGCGTCTCCTCGCCAAGTCCCGCGGGACATTGGCCGAGCAAATCTAGGCACCGCATACTATTGGCCAAACCGGCTGGTCCGCACATCCGCACCACGGCAGCGGGCCCGCCAAGTTCCTCCCACAGACGCTGAAGGCTGATCGCATAGCTCTCGCGTCCTAAATCGGGACGGATCTTGTCCAGCGCGGTATTAAAACGAAAAATCTCAGGATGGGCTTGACGGCCCAGCCCGGTAATTTTTTCAGACCACCGCGCCGGCGCCGGCAGCATAGCAAGCTTCTCCAGCGTAGCGGCAGGAACGCAGCACCAGGGAGCCCGAAGCACTCCGGCCCAGGCAACATCGTCGTGCGGACGCAAGAGCGCCTTGACCAGGTTTAACTGGTGGCGCACCTCGGGACAGTCCAGCATCGGCACCCCTTCCATTAACCGAATGGGTAGGGAGAGCGCTTCCATGGCTCTAACATAGGGCGTCAGGTGCGTGCGGGCCGGAATCAGAATGGCGACACTGGCCGCCCGACCGGCCCGGTGCAGGGCCGCAACACGGCTCGCCACGTAGCGGGCCTCCTGCGCACGCGCCTCAGATTTCAACGGCAAGGTTGTCTGCCGGTTATTGGCATGGCGGCAGTTAAACAGGGCCAGTGTAATCGGCAGGGGCGCCGCGGTTTCGTCGCGCGCGGGTTCCGACGCATTGAATTCCACTTCATCGCATGCCTTATCGGGCGTTTTCATGACACAGGCAAAAACCGTATTGGCGAATGCCACCAAGTGCGGCCGCGATCGGAAGTTGGCGTTGAGATTCAACGCTTTCAACGGCAATGGCGCTTCACCGCTCCGGGAAAGCCCCTTGGTCTTGAGCGCTTCGAAAAGGCTGACTTCGGCCCGGCGGAACCGGAAAATGGATTGCTTGGGATCGCCAACGATAAATACGGTTCGCCCATCATCCGGTTCCCAGCCTTCGGTCAGCGTGCTGAGAATACGGACCTGGTTATCGTTCATGTCCTGCGCCTCGTCCACGAGAATATGCCGCAGATGCTCATGAAAAAAAATCAGGCTGTCGCCCGGTTGGTCCGCCTGGTTGAAGGCCCGCAGGGCCGCCAGCTCCAGCTCCATAAAGTCAAGGCCACGCGCGTTCACCATCTTGCCAAAACGCTCCAGCGCACCCTGGGCAAGACGCATGCAGTCGCTTAATGCCTCGAAGCCGGTAGGGTCGCCGGCATTTGGCCACTCCCGCGTGAAATTAAGAATCCAGGCAATTTCCGACGGAAGATCCCGGATAAAATCGGCTTGGGGTGTTTTGGCAAAGTTTTGGCCAAATTCCGCCGGCTTGAATTGTTTCCGTGGCGTGCCGGCCTTGACGAGAAAAACATTGGCGGCCGATTGCCAGGCCGACACGTTGCACAAAGCCGGTCCGGGGATATCCACTAACCGGGCTGCGGCCAGTCCCGCCTTCGTCCGGCAGTGCCGGACTACGGCGGGCGTAGGAAGGTCGGTTCTAGGTTCATCCAAATAGCGCTGCAGCGCCAGCCAGTCTTCTTTGTGCTGAACAAAATAATCGTGAAGTCGGCCCAGGTAATGCTCCGCTAACTGCTCCGTGCGACGCTCCAGTTCGTCTTTCGCATGTGGGCGCTGAAAAATATCGATCAGGCCGTTTAACCGGTCGCGCCGCGCAAGAAGGTCGGAAAGTTGATTTGAAATGACGCGGACGCTGTTGTTGGCGGCCACCATCCTTCGCTGGAATGCGGCGATTTCCGCGGGGTCCAGGCGCGCATCGCCAGCGGCAAAAGCATGCACGTATTCGGCCACGGCGGCATCCAATAGGGCCTCTTGGCCGATTTCGTCAAGCAGCTTAAACGCCGGCGGTGTCCGGGCTTCCAGCGGCCAGTTCCGCGCGACCCGGCCGCAGAAACCATGGAAAGTGTCCACCAAAAATGCGTCCGGGCTCCGTAGAAGGATATCCCAATCCGGGTGGACCTTAAGCGCCTGCCGGGCCAGTTTCAGCAGGTGGGCATCCCACGAGTCGGGTAGCGCGGTATAGCTGTTGTCTTGCGCCTGGCGCAGGGTCCGGGTAATACGATCCGCCATTTCGGCGGCCGCCTTGCGCGTAAAAGTGACAGCCAGGATCTGACGCGGATGCCCGACATCGGCGAGCAATGCAAGGAAACGGGCGGTCAACAAGGCCGTCTTACCGGAACCGGCGGGCGCCTCCAGGATAAAACTCCGGCGCGTGTCCAGCGCTTCCCGGCGAACCTGAATGTCCGGCGCCTGGGTCATGGCTCCGTCTCCTCGTTGTGATCGCTGTCAGATTCAGTGTCCGCCGACGCCGGTCGCCGGTCGAAGAACCCGCACAAGTTGAAGAACTCGCAAAACTGGCAGGCCCCTGTTCGCGCATGGAATATAGCGGAACTTCCCGGACGGGGATCGGCCTCAAAGCGCCCCTGGCGCGGGGATTCCACGCGTTGAATCAGTGCCGCTTCCCATTGCGGCAAAACTTCGCTCCAGTTGACGGGATTGTGCCGGTAACTGAGCGGGGCGACTTTCACGTCCGCCGCCTTTGCCAGGCAGATGTATCCGGCCTGCACCGGAGCGTGGGCAGTATCCTTGAAGCCCGCAATAAGTCCACGCTGCAACGCAAGCAGGTAGGCAGGCAATTGAAGCTCCGTTACCTTGTCAATTACGGATGCCACGGAGGGTGTTGTTCCGGATTTGTAATCCCAGACGGCGAAACCGTCGGACTCGCCTGGGCGAAGCGCCTTGGCAGAGCCTGGTGTATGGCGATCGATCCGATCAATCCGTCCACGCAAAATAAGCCCGGCAATGGCAAGTCCAGCGAACGGCGCTTCGGTCAATGCAAACCGCCAGCCGGCGCGCGCACGTTCCCGTTCCTGATCGAGCCACGCCGGCAATATGCCCGGCATCTCCGCATCGCCCAGCAACCGGAGCCGCTCCACTTGCCAGAAAACATTGTCCGGACAATGCGACAATTCATGTTCGACGGCTTGCTCAAGCCATGCTCGGGCATCATGGTCGTCTTCAGGCCAGCCGGGCGTATGGTCGGCCAGGCCGTCCGCAAATGTTTTTAAGATGCCGTGCAGAAACTTGCCACGTATCCGAGGATCAATGCCGGCATCGGTCAAGGCCAGCGGCTCCAGTTTGAGCATGCGGCTGCAAAAGAATTGGAACGGACACCCCGCCAGGTCTTCGATCGCCGTCACACTCCATTCACCGGACAACGGCGCGACCGCTGTTTCGGAATGGCGATGCGGCGCAACACTTGCGTGGTCAGTGAACGCGAGATAGCCTTCGTTCAGCCAGCGCGACCGCATCCATTCAGCCGTCGGGTTTTCCCATAGATTGCATGCCACCTGAACCGGGTTGCCATCGGCGCCGACCTCGTCAGGCAAAAGGGGACAGGGTGCATACGGCGTTTCCTCGTCGCCTTGCGCAGCACGGCTGACATAGACATGCGGCGCGGCAGCCATGAGCGCCGCTAACTGTCGTTTACCTTGCGCCCACTGCCGTTCGATCGTGCCGCCTTCCAAAAACCGCTGTTCGTCCGGGTCCAGAAACGGCCATTCCTGTGCAGATGGCAAAAAGGCTGTGTCATGGGCGCCGATCACCCATAAATGGTCAAAGGCCAAACCGCGCGATTCGGCCGGATTAAGGACTTGAATGCCGGCGGTTTCCGGTGTTTTTTCGGCAACAATAATTTTTTCGGCGGCCGTGGAAAGCCAGGCCAAGGCGGAGGAGGCGTTCATAACGATCACGCCGGCCTCCCGAACCAATTTCTGGATGATGTCGTCCAAATGCTGTTGGGCCAATACGTCGGTGGAGCGGTGCTGGCCTTCAAACCGGCAAAAACCTAACGCAGCCAGGCAACCTTGTATACCTTCCAACCAGTCGGCCAATGACGCCGTTTGGCGGGCGGCCAAGTGTTGGAACGGCGTCATGGGATAGCCCCGGTCAGTTAACGCCTTAAACGCTTCCTTCAGCGACAGGACCCGCTCCGGTTCCCAGAGCGCGGCACGCAGGCTATCCGCGGTATGGTGGTCCGGCTTCCGGATATAGGGCGACACAAGCAACGAAGTTAACAACGGCACGGGAAGGGGTTCACCCGTAAGCCGCAGTGGGATAATCGCAGTCTGAAAAAGCGGATGCTCGATGAGCGGCATTCCGATGGTCAGGTTATAGCGAATTGCATGTTCAAAGTCCGGCCGTTCCAATCCCGCCAGTTCGTCAAAACAGCGTTTAAGCAGGGAGAAACAGGCCTGATCGGCAAAGACAACCGCAAGATTCTTGTCGCCGTCATTCCAGACGCGCAGGACATCGGCACAAACCGCGCGGCATTCCTGTTCCGGGGTAGCATATAGGCAGACACGTGTCGCCGGGCCGGGTTCGACCTCCGAACGCCAAAGCACGGTCTTGCTCCGCATCGCGAGAGCGTCACAAAGCGGTCGTTCGAGCGGCGAAATATCGTCAAAGCCTGCCAAAATCGTATGTTGTGGTATAGTTACGCGTCCATCGGCAAGGGCCGTGCCAACCGCCATCACCATGTCGCGCCAGAGCGCGACGCCTTCGTGCTCGGTGAGCGCAAGGAATCGGCTGGTAACCTCGCGCCGGAAGCCGGCCAACTGATGCTCGCCGGCCAACCGGTGGTCACCGGCATTGCCAACGGGATCGAGACCCGCCTCCAGCAGGGCATCCAGCGAGGCTTGCAACTGGGAATACAGTGCCGGTTGCACGATCAAACCATCGGGCACGGACACGCCCTGCACAGCCTGATGCCAATACAAAAGCGACAAGGCCGGAGAGAGCGGACGGCGTGGCATCCAGAGAGCGTCGTAGGTTTCACGGACCCATCCGCGGAATGAGCGCACCGGTGGTGTTTCCCATCCGCTTGTACCGCTAGCCAGGCGTTCCTGTCGATACAGGCGCTCCTGTCGGTAGCGATGCAATAGTCGACGTGCCAGACGCGCGGTGGCGCACAACACCAAGGCGCCATCCATCACCGCCTGGATTGTGGCGTGCTCGAACTCGCCGGCAGATGGAAAAACCCGCGTTTCCCCCCGCCAGTCGACATCCAACGGTGTGCCTTCGGCTGTTGTCATTGCTGATCAGTATACCATTGTGCCGGTTAATGAGCAGAATAAAATGACCGACGATTCATTCGTTCTGAGAAATATGCTTGCCAGAATGGGGCCTTGTGATAAGAATAGATACATATGGTAGTTAGTGCGGGGAGTTGAAAGGTAAAGTTGCATGAAAAAACGGATTAACCTCAAGGGCCGCAATCTGCTGAAGCTCTCCGATCTGTCAGATGCCGAGATGCTGTACCTGCTGGATTTGGCGGACAGCCTGAAGCGCAAAAAGAAAAGGGGCGTGTGCGGCAACCTCCTGGCGCACAAGAATATTGCACTGATTTATGAAAAAGCATCCACCCGGACGCGCTCCGCTTTCACCGTGGCCGCGGTGGATGAAGGCGGCAGCGTGGAATTTCTGGGCCAGCACGACATTCATCTGGGCAAGAAGGAATCCATCAAGGATTCCGCCCGCGTATTGGGCCGTATGTTCGATGCCATCCAGTTCCGGGGCTTTAAACAGGAAACTGTGGAAATCCTGGCGCGCTATGCCGGCATACCGGTCTGGAATGGGCTGACGGACGACGCTCATCCCACGCAGGCACTGGCGGACCTGATGACCATACGCGAATATTTCAACCACCTGAAAGGCCTTAAGGTGGTCTATATGGGCGATGGCCGCAACAACGTGTGCCTTTCCTTAATGATGGGGTGTGCCAAGGCGGGCGTCAATTTCGTGGATTGCACACCACGGGCACTTGCGCCTGCCCAGGCGCGTCTGGACGAAGTTTTCGCCGTAGCACGCCGGAACGCCTGCACAGTGACGGTGGAACCGGATCCGGCCAGGGCCGTGGTCGGCGCCCAGGTTATTTACACGGACGTCTGGGTTTCCATGGGTGAGGAATCTAAATTTGACGAGCGACTGCGGCTCCTGAAACCATACCAGGTCAACATGGACCTCATACGGCAAACCGGCAACGCGGGCCGGAATGGCGTCATTTTTCTGCACTGCCTGCCGGCCTTCCACAACCACGAGACGGAGCTGACCCGCACACTGGGAGCGCTGGAAGTCACGGACGAGGTGTTTGAAGCACCGTTTTCCAAGGTCTTTGACCAGGCCGAGAACCGGATGCACACCATCAAGGCTTTGATGGTAGCAACCCTGACGGGAAGGCGATAGGAAACGATGAGTTCAACAATGCGCACACTGGCGAAAATGGACTGGGATGACCTGCAGAGCCTGGCGCCACTGGAGAAGGCCGAGTGCTTCAATCTGGGCTCACAACCTTTTCATGTATTAATGGCCCAGCAGTTCACGCGGCCGCTGTTGGAAGAACTGGGTATGATGGCCACGCGCATTCGCCAGATTGCCAAGAGCAAAACCGGCATGGATTTTCTGCGCAGCCTGCTTTCGCACCGGACGGCGATGCTCTATTTTTCGCAACCCAGCACGCGCACGTTCCTCTCCTTTCATTCCGCCTGCCAGATCCTGGGCATGAAAACCGTGGAAGTGCGCGATATCTCCACATCCAGCGAAATGAAAGGCGAAACCCAGGAGGACTCCATCCGCACGTTCAGTTCGTTCGCCGATATCATCATCATGCGCAGCGCCGTCGGCGGACTGGCCGAAAAAATGGCCTGGGTGCTTTCCAACACCGAACGGCCCATACCGATCATCAGCGCCGGTTCCGGCAAAGACCAACACCCGACCCAGGCGCTGCTCGATATTTACACCCTCCAGCACAGTTTTGAAACGCGCGGCGGCATAGACCACAAGAAAGTGGTATTCGTGGGCGACCTCGCCCGGGGCCGCACGGTGCGCTCCCTCGCATTCCTGCTGACCCGCTACCAAGGTGTAAAACAATACTTTATCGCGCCGCCGCCATTGCAGATCAAGGACGATATCCTTGATCTCCTGCGAAAGGCCCGCATCGAGTTCGAAGTCGGCAGTGATTTTGAAAAAGTTATTCCCGCAGCCGACGCCATCTACATGACACGCATCCAGGACGAATGGGACGAAAACAAGGGTGACAGCGGCAAGATCGATATTTCCAAATTCGGTTTTACGGCGGAGCATCTCAAGCTTCTTCAGCCGCATGCCGTGATCATGCATCCCTTGCCGCGCCGCCAGGAAATCGCCATCGCGGTGGACCGTGATCCGCGCGCCGTCTATTGGCGCCAGGTGCGCAATGGCATGTGGATCCGCGTGGCCCTGCTGGCCGCCATCTTCGAATGCTTCGATGCTATTCGCGAGTTCCACGCTGCCTGAGACAGTCCATGGCCGGGCACCGGAGAACGGAATTAATTCGAATCAATAATCAGGATTTCCGCCTTGGACATGCGCTGAGTGCGCCGTTGGTGCCCGATCAGGTTCATCAATTCAAGCAGGATGGCGTGTTCCCGTTCGTCGTGCTGTACGTCGGGGTCATTGAGCATGTCATGCAAAGCGACCTCCAACGATTCCACCGCTGTACCCGATGGAATCGTTACCAGGTAACGGGCCGGGGCAATCTCAATCAACTTCAACCCGGGAATGCTTTTCAATGCCCGACTGGGACCGACTACGATCAAGGACTTGCCCGGAGCCATTGCCACCAACTCAACGTGACGGAATCGATGCCGGTTGCCTCCGGCTATAGCATCGGTGATCTTTACAATAGCCCTCGCGCGGTCCTCGTTAATCGCGGCCAGTTCTGCAAGAGTGCGCTCGGGTAATGTCACGGTCACGGGCCGCCGCGGTTCGCTAAATTTCGGCGGTCGTCCGCCAGCGGTTCTTTTCGGCTTTCGTTTCATATCATTTACATTTAATCGCATGTTGGAATTAAGTCAAGATGCGAATTCCAACAATATCACCGCTTGCGCAAATACGGTGCAGCAAGCACGGTATCATTGGAGATGCCCCCGCCGGACCAGCGTATCCGAATGGCACCGTCATCGCATTTGCGGGAATAGTGCTCCACCATCAATGGATGCAATCCTTTGGCGAGAGGCAGGGTTACAACCGCTCGGCTTTCAGCCCACGCCTGGTCCCGCCAATTATCAAGCACGCATTTCCCATCAAGATAGAAGCGCGCACCGTCGGCGCTTTGACAATAGAAAATGTAGTCGTCATCCTTCGGCACATCCAGATTGCTGACCCAGCGGGTGGAAAAACCGCTCCATCCAAGCCACCACACCGATGGTTTATCTAGAAAGCTGCGGCATAGTTCTTTCTCGACCCCGTACCAGCGCGCATGATGATGTAATTGCGTGCCGTGATAATAAGCGACCCACAGACCTTCCGCGGAGAACCAGGCGCGGGCTTCGTTGATAATGAATAGAACGGCGATTAGACATGCTACGCCGATCCATCTACGCACCCGCCATTTATGCTCTTCAGGCATCTCGGGGCGCTGTTGCCACGTTGCGCGATCAGACTCGATTATGCGCACCGCGTTGTGTTGTCTAGCCCGGCGCCATACCCACACTGACAGAATAACCAGCAGGGCTGACAGCGAGAAAATAAGCGAATAATTAACAGCGCGTATATAGGCAGGATCAGTCAGGGTGATAATGTGCGGATTGGCAAGTATTGCAAACAAACTTTTGAACCTATGCTCCACGGAATCGAGCCGCCAACACTGCCAATGCCTGCCTAACCGTAAAGCCAGCCAGGCGAGCCCGATGAACGCGCATAGGCCCAACCATTTTTGCCTTATGAAAAAGACGTACAACCGCTGCATCCGCGCGCAGGCAATGACCGTGAGAAAGATCAGGGGCAGCACCATGAACCTGGGCGCAACACGCTCCGTATTGGGAATCTTGCCGGCCATATGGACCAAGTCCGGCAGGCCATAAATCAATTGGAACCAATAGTCGTGAAAAGCGAAAATCGCCATTAGGAGAATGGGTAAGCCAAGACCCTGGAAGCGGGTCCCGACGAGTTCAGCACGGCGGCTGAAGCGGAGCAATACCCCGAAAAACAACACGAACAGTATGCCAATCAGGGAGAGATACAGATTGTATTCCCAAGGAAAAGTCGCGTTCGGATAAAGCGCCGGCTTGATAACCGCGTTCAGGAAATCAGTCAATGAACGATAACCGTATATGAAGTCATCTGGCAGCAAACGTCGGGTTGTCATCGCGGCGGGTAATAGGCGGAAGACGGAGACCAACGCGGTAAAAATCATGGCCACCAATACCGTCCAGCGCGCCTCTTTGCTGAAGATGAAAACAAGGCCCAGAAAAATCATGCACATGGCGAAAGGATGCAGGGTGCCCTGCAAAAGGATAAATAGATTCACCACGGCGATTTTAACGGCCGTCTCAAATACTGGCGCTGATTTCTTCAGCGCGTCAAAGACAAACGCCGCGAACAGCGGAAGATAAAAATAGCCGTTCCATTTGTGCCCGACCGCGATATGCGCGAGGATATGGCCGTTAAAGTTGAACAACAGGAACAGCACCAGAAAAACAAACGGCGAGAAGTCAAAGCGTTTGCGTAGCAACAGGCAACCCCAGAATCCCACCAGGTAGTGCAACAACACGTTGACAATTACGAAATGTTTTACCGTCATGAAGGCCAATAACGGTGCTTGCGGCGCAAGCGGATGCAACGACTCCGGAATAGCTAAAAAACGCTGCGTGGGCTGGATCGGCTGGATCGGTTCCGACACATGGTAAGGAATCCGGTACGTTTGATAGGCTTCCTGAATAACCTCGTAGTATTCCCACTCAATGCCCCAATCAATGGCATGAAAGAAGTATCCGTCATTGCGGGCTTGAAAAAAACTCAACCAGATAGCACCGCCCAGTAGCAGCAACAGGGCAAGCAAAATAAATTGCGTTCGTTTGAATCGGCTGACGGATGCCGGGCCGAAAGTAAACTCAAACAACGTATTCAAACCCGCACGAAGCCGATCACTCATCATCTCCCTTTTCAAATCCTGGAAAAGCCTTGTCAGGACACGCCCATCTTACTTCACGCCACGCTCGTAATATTCCAGCGCGCGCCGCACACCGTCGCGGAAATCAATATTATAACGTGCACCCAGCGCCTGCTGTTTTGTGGTGTCGCCGCCGCGGGCAAAAACGCCTTCGGGTTTGTCGGACATACCGCGCACATCCGGCTGATAGCCGCATAATTCCGCCGCCATGCGCGCAAAATCAATAAAGCTGGTATAGATGCCGGTGGAAAGGTTGAGCGCGGAAGCATCGTCAATCTTGTCCATGGTAGCGAATATTTCGTCCACGCAGTCCTCAATGTGGATGAAGTCGCGGAGCTGCTGTCCGCTGCCCCAGACGGTCAGCGTTTTTTCACCGCGACTGGCGAGGGCACGCTTACAAATGCCGGGAAACGGATAACTATCGTCTTGGTCTTCGCCATAGCCTGAGAACGGACGATAGCAAACGGACTTGAGACCGTGTTTCTGGTAGGCAAGCCGCGCGAGATATTCGCACGTGAGCTTGGCCCAGCCATAACTCATGTCCGGCATGCCGATGTCGAATTCGAACGAGATCATATCCTCCTTGAGCAGGACATAATGCTCACGGCGCTGGAACTTGATCGGATAGGCGGCGCTGGAACTGAAACAGAGCGACTTGTGCAGCTTGACACGGACTGCCCACTGCCAATACTCGGCATCGATCGAGAGGTCATCGGCGACGACCAGCGGGTTGTGCTCGATCATCATCCGGCCACCGACCATCGCGGCGAGGTGAAAGGCATAGTCAAAATCCGTGTCTTGGACGCGCTTGAACCAGGTGCGGCAGTCTTCCTGGTAGAAGTGAAAATTCTCGTAATCACGCGGATTGAAGAATGGCCACTTTTCCGGCGGCAGGCCGCCGGTCAGCGGCACAATCGGATCCACGCAATGAACTTCGTCGCCGCGCGCCAGCAAACGCCGGATACAATGCCGTCCGACAAATCCTGCGCCGCCCGTGACCAAAACTTTAGCCATCGAAATGCCTCCGATAGAGTTTGAACGCCTCCACCGACTGCGCCGGTAGATATTTGAACATTGCGTTCGGATTGCCTGCAAGCTCGGTCACAAGTTGCAGATTGTTCTCATAGCCCATGTATTCCTTCTTCATATCCACGACAAGGTCGTGCACGTTGCGCTGTTGATAAACGCTCGCTTTGTTGTACACCACCTGCGCGCCGAGCGCCTCGACGTAGTAGGCGGCCCAGATGTCGTCCATGCGGCCGACGTGTGGGAAGACAAAATAATCCTTGAGCAGCTTGCCGCTGATAAACGTGTTCTGTGAGTTGAACGGCGAGAGCTTGTTGGCGGCCAAGGGGAAATACTTCTCGGCGAACTTGCATTCCGGCGCATAAATCATGCGGCAAACGGCATCGATATCGGGATCGCCATCCCAGAAATCCGCCTGCACCTGCGGCGTAATGATCTTGCGCGACTTGCGGGAGTAATCGCGCCTGGGCATGAGTTGCAAAGGATAGCCGCGGTGCCATAAGTTCGGATGATTGGTCGCGCCGACCGGATCGAACGCAGGCAGATCAGTTTCGTAAAAATTCACCTCGGCCGGCCGGCCAATCATCAGGTTTTCGCCCCAACCGGCACGCGGAATGTTGTCGTCATCCACCAGTGCAACGATGTCGGCTTTCATTTGCGCGGCCCAAAGCAACCCGAAGTTGCGGCGCTGAATACAGCGCCAGCCAATGGCGTCAGAAAGCGCTTTGTCGAACTTTTCCTGCTCCTCCGACGAGACGTAGATGCCGCGTTTGAGCTTGTAGTCCTTCGGTGTTTTCAGATCGCCGATGACCACGAGTTCCCAATCTAGATTCGCCTCGAAACGAAGAATTGCCTCGGTCGGCGGATTGATGGTGGTGGTGACAATGACTTTTTTCATGGTTTGCGCTCCTGGGTGCCAGCCGGGTCGGTGGCTTTCAAAATCCGGTCGCGGGAATAAAAAAGCGTTTTTAACCCGATGCGGAAGTATTCGAAGTTACACATGAACGGATTGTTGGAAACGCCATCCTTCCGCGCCTTCCACCTCACGGGGACTTCGCTTACCTTTACGCCGAGCTTGAGCGGCTTGATCAACGTCTCAAACAGAAACGAATGCCGCACTTCCTCCCAACGGATGGACTTGACCAGTTGCGTCGGGATCAGCCGGAAGCCATAGGTCATGTCGGAAAGCCGCGTCCAATACATCAGCGAAAACGATTTCTGAAAGATGAAATTCAGGAAATACTTGAACTTACTATAGCCCTCAAAACCGCCTCCCTTGATCCAACGCGAGCCGGTGATGATCCAATCCGGGTGTTGCCGGCCCTGGGTAATAAATTCCTTTACACGGTCCGGCGGTGTCTCCAGATCGCTGGCCATCATCAGGAAATGGCTGCCGGTTGCCAGGGCGAACGCGTCTTGCGTCGCGCCACCGAGAAATGGTCGCTGCTGCTCAATGACCTTTACCTTTTCCGGATAACGCGCCCGAAGCGTTGCCGCCGTCTCGCGGCTGGCCGGTGTGGTCTTCTTGCAGACAACCACGAGGAACTCGTGGATCGTATCGCCACAATCCGCCAAGATCACCTCAACCGTCTTGGTCAGAGAGTCAGTCTCATCCATCACCGGCAGGAAAACTGATACCGACTCAAGGCGATCAGTGGAGAATTCAAATGCCATCTGGTTACCTCTGAGCGTTGATGCTTCTATCATAAAATGGGGCAACAGTTTTTATCTACTATGCAGGTATCAGGGGGGGTATGTCAATGAATCGTTCGTAGCGCAAAAATTTTTCCCTGCCCGACAATAATGTTTCTTGATGACAATTGTTGTCAATTATTTATTGGCATGAACGATTAAGGACATCTGGCTGACAACGATTTGTTCGGTACAGCGTCATGATCGAGCTGCCGTTTCGCCAGCCAGGCCGGGGTGGTGGTGATGTATCTGATTTTATTATCCAATTCCTGCGCAACACGCATCAACCCCGGTTGTTGGTCCGGGTCTTTCAGCAAAGCTCCTTCCTGTTCGCAGTAATCGAAATGAATGCCATCCGGGCGAAAGAAGGCATCACAGTCAGGCCCCGCCATGATTTTGGCCAAATCCAACAACTCGGCGTGGCAGTCGCCGGCTACCGTCCGGGTAATTTCGAGATATTGGTCATGGAGTTGTTCGGCTTCTTTCACTGAACGCGCATGATTGCGTTTTACGAGCGCTTCACTCAGATGCCGTCGCGGCGCTGTGATAAGAACCGGGATGGCATTTACGGAGCGAATCTCGCGAATAAAAGCGGTCAGGATGACGCGATAATCCTCGGGGGGTACTCGCAATTCCCAATGCTTACCGGTTTCGGCGTCCGGGGGAATCATGCGATGCACAAAATAAAAACCACTATTTTTTTCCACGCGCGCAAAATGCTCCATGGGATTGAGCGCCCAGACGATTAATTGGAAGAACCGTTTGTTGCGCAATGCATTAACAATACGGCCGGCCAGCGGCTTCATCTCCATGGCCATCAATTGCCGGTCGTCATCACGATTAAGCCAATGATCGTTCCAGCCAAAATACAGCGTGACAATATCCGGCTGCAAAGATTCCTTGTTCATTTCAAACATCCGCAAACCTTGTAACGAGGAATAACCATAGACCGCCATATTAAATGCTTCCCATCGATTGCTTGTCGGCGGGTTGCCGGCCAAAAGGCGGTGAAGGTATTCCGAATAACATGGGCGTCCCTGAGCTGTGACCGAATCGCCCAAGCAAATCACGCGCATGGTTTCCGGCTGTTTCTTGGGGTTAATCTCCCTCTCGCGAAAGCCCATTTGATTGATTTTTCGTCCGTTAAACATGCTGCCGGGCTCGAATTTCCACAGCAACCGGGAATCGTCCTTCACCGAGCTGATATGGACATCGCCATCAAGGGTCTGACCTTCAAATACCACTTTGGGGAATTTTACCTCAAAGCCAATGAATGTCAGGACCACTTCCAATCCGCCAAAAAAAAGAAACATTAAGAGTAAAGAAAACACAACGTGACGGAACCACGGCTTTTCCCATAACGCGCAGCAGGTGAGCCGGCGGTGCACGCCCTGATCTTTGACCAGATACCGCACCAGCAGTACCAGCAAGGGAAACAGGCAATACCACATGTGCCATATCAACTTGAACGACTTGGAACCGAGATGCAGGCTCAACGGAGTGCCAAGCCAGATGACAGGCAGGGCTAACAACACCACCAAAAATAAGATATCCAACAGGAACAATTTCCCGGCAAATAACCAATTTTGATTTATATAGCGCATGAGTAACATTGCTCAAAACAAAGTGTAGATGAACGGGGCAGTTGTTTGGCCCAGTACAATAATCAACGCCAATACCAGCATGATCAGGATGATCGGGACAATCCACCAGGCTTTGTTATACCAAGCAAATCCTCCGATTTCCTTCAGTAAATACCACAGATGTCTTAAAAAAATCATGGCGCCAATTCTTTTCGGTAATCACGTAAATCTTCCTGCATTTCTTTCAGTCCTGAACAGAAGATATGGCGCTTAATGCAATCCGAGCGAAGGGGAATGAATCCGGTCTTCAATAATCCGCCGCATGCGGGTTAATCCGTATTAATGATCAGAATTTCCGCCTTAGACATGCGCTTGGTACGGCGCTGATGCCCAATCAGGTTCATCAATTCAAGAATGATAGTATGTTCCCGCTCGTCGTTCTGTATCTTGAGGTCATTGAGCATGTCGTGCAGAGCAACTTCCAACGATTCCACAGCGGTCCCCGATGGAATCGTTAACAGGTAGCGGGCCGGGGCAATTTCAATCAATTTCAGAAAGGGGATACGTTTCAATGCCTGACTGGGACCGACGACGATCAAGGATTTGCCCGGCGCCATTTCCACCAGTTCGACGGGACGAGATCGGTGCCGAGCGCTTCCGGCCATAGCATCGGTGATCTTTACAATAGCCCGCGCACGGTCCTCGTCAATCGCGGCCAGTTGAGAAAGAGTGCGCTCGGGCAATGTCATGGTAACGGGCCGCCGCAGCTCGCTAAATTTCGGCGGTCGCCCGCCAGCGGTTCTTTTCTGTTTGTGCTTCATTTCGGATGAAACTAATACCCTGTTGGAACTAAGTCAAGAAGATAATTACAACATTAATACTTATTCATTTATTTTTAAAATCCGCTTGACTAACAAGGATGTATTGGCATAATAACCCCCATTTATTTTAGTAATTACGTAGAAACCATGCGCGATGAATCCGAGCGTTCGGCAATGGCAAGGCGCTGTTATCTGCGTCGCACAGTCAATCAACATCGCTGGAACAATACACGTATTGCCATACGGAAGGGAGGTGTGCCATAACAAATGCGGATGCATGACTTAAAAAAGCGGCGAATTGGTTAATTAAAGAGCGAACGTTATTAACTTGGGAGGACATTTAATGAAGAAAGCAATGAGTCTGGCGTTAGTCAGTCTGTGTGCAGCGGTTGTAGCCCCGCTTTTCCTGACAGGGTGCGGCGGTGACGGTGACAGTGGAACCACGCCGGCGACGAACTTGAATGCGACTGGGTTCTGGGAAAATCCACTAAACGACGCAACGGCCGCCGGCAACGTTTCCCAGAATGGCGGAAACGTTACGGGGTACTTGTTGCTTCCTCCCATGGGAATGGGGAACCTCATCGGCACTGTGGACGGTTACCATATGAGCTTCACCATGGCTTGGGATAGCGGAACTTCCGAATCCGGCAGTGGTGATTTTGCTTTCGTGGATACCGGCGTGGATAAGCTGATCCTTACCGGCAACCTGCCATCCGTCGGCAATTTTGTGATCTCATGGCGTGGTCCCTCTTTTGAGGAACATAACCCCGCCGGGGTAACGTTGACATATACTCCTCCGGCACCTACTTGGTAGATCAGGATTTGGCGCTGAGTCAGTTATTATAAAAACCAATTGGCGGCTCGAAAAGGCCGCCAATTGGTTTTAACCTTCTATTATCGGTATTTTCAGTAAGGGAAACTACGACGGGCGTGATATTCTGCCCATGAAACCCAATATCGTCACAATCTATTATGGCGGTAACGATTACTGAGGGTCAACTTGTTGAAAATTATGGTTGATAAATAGGTCGGAGTATGTAACGCTATTTCAGTAATTTTGACGTATAAACCGAGTTCGTTATATACAGGCTTTATGCTCCAAGCTAAGACCATTGCCGTCATCGTTCCCTGCTTCAACGAGCAGGACCAGATCGTCAAGGTGCTGAGCACCATGCCGGACTTCGTCGACCTGATCGTCGTGATCAACGATAAGTCCACGGATGCCACGGCCGAGCGGGTTCGTGAGTTCATCCGCTTGGACACCCGGCCGGCCGCGCGCATCGAGAAACGCGCGCGGACTTACGGCGCCGGATTATATGACCATGCCAACAACCTTGCGATCGAGTGCGAGAAGGCGGCAGAGAGTTTTTTCATTCCCGTCGAGATGACGCGCGCCGATAACAGCCGCGTTGTGCTCCTTTCCCACACCCGCAACGGCGGCAAGGGCGCCGGCGTGGCCAGCGGTTTCAAATTTACCCGGGACCATGACATTGATTGCACGGCCATTATGGACGGCGACGGACAGATGAATCCCGCCGAATTGGAAAGCATCTGTTTGCCGATCGTGACGGGCAAGGCCGACTACGTCAAGGGCAACCGCTTCAAGCATCGCATGGCCAGCCGGGCCATTCCCAAGATCCGGTTTTACGGCAACGCCACCCTGTCCATTTTGACCAAGGTCGCCACCGGCTACTGGCGAGTGGCCGACACGCAGACCGGTTACGCGGCCATTAGCCTGGAGTGCTTGGACAACATCGAAATCCACAGGCTCTACGGCTCGTATGGCGTGTACAACGACCTGCTCCAGAAGCTGAACATCGCCAATTTCACGATCACCGAGGTCCCCATCACGCCGGTATACAATATCGGCGAGAAATCCAAGATGAAAATCATGAAGGTGATTCCACGCATCTCGCGTCTGCTCGTGTGTCTATTCTTCGAACGTTTGTTCAAAAAATACCTTTACACGAGTTTTCACCCGCTCTTCCTGCTCTATATGATGTCGTTCGTCACGTTCCTGGTCTCCCTTCCGTTCGTCATTCGATTTTTGTACGCTTATTTCGCTCTGGACCAGATCTGGTTCGCCCATATGATTGTGTTCATCAACCTGCTGCTTTTCTCCTTCCAGTCGCTCATCTTCGCCATGTGGTTCGATATCAACGATAATGACCGGCTGTACGTGTAGACAGCGATGATCACGGATGAACACACCAAGGTTATTGTGAGCGTTGACGTGGAGGACTGGTACCACGGGCCGACCATGTCCGCCCAGTGGGATTCGCGGAATTCGCTGGATAAACTGCTCTCCGCCAACCCCGGCATCGAACGGGCCGCCCCTTATATTGACATCGTCCTTGAATTGCTGGAACGCCACCATGTCAAGGCGACTTTTTTCTGGGTAGCCGAGTATGCCCGGCGGTTCCCGGCCTTTTTCGAGAAGGTCGTCGCCGCAGGGCATGAGATTGCTTGCCACGGTCTGACGCATTTCTCCAAACTCGATTATCGGACGAAGCGGGTGCTCTTCAGCCCCGAAGAATTCAAAAAACGCGCCTTGACCGCCCGGAAAATCCTGGAAGACATGTCCGGCCGGCCGGTTACCGGCTACCGGGCGCCCAACGCCTATGTATCGGGCGTCATGCTCGATGCCCTCGAAGAAATCGGATTCAAATACGATTCCTCCGTGTCGGTCAGCTCAATCTACAATAAGACCGATTCCAGCCTGGCGGGCGTGACAACCGCACCCTATTATCCTGCGACCGGCGATTTGCGCGCAAGCGACCAGCCCCGCGGTTTGGTCGAATTTCCGTGGCCGTACTACTCGATAGCCGGCCTGAAAATCCAGAGCGCCGGCGGGCCGTATCTGCGTTTTTTCGGCAGCGGGCTGATTATCCGCGGCCTGCGGCAATCCCTGCGCCGGGGCCATGCGGTGTTCTATTTCCACCCCATCGATCTTTGTAACGAGGCCATTCCCATGCGCTTTTCTCCGCGCCGGCCGTTCCTGTGGCTGTTCAAGGGCGACCTTGTCAAGCGGCGCGTCGAACGGGTGTTGAGCGCGTTCCAGAATCGGACCGCTTGCTTCGGGCAAATTCTTGGAGCGCAAAAGCAAAGCCTGGAATAGTCGCCGCAACCCAAATATTATGACCGGGAATTGTTAATGAATGTAATCCGCGACCGCTTGATGCGCGCTGTTATTCAATCCGGAATCTGCACCTCGTGCGGGGCCTGCGTAGCTCTGGATCCCACCGGCCTTGCGCGCATGGAAGATACGCTTTTCGGCCCGCGGCCGGTGTTCCCCGCGGGTGGCGCCGAACTGCCCCAACTGGCATGGGACGCCTGTCCCGGTAAAGGCATACATTACGCCAACCTTTATCTGGAGCACTACGGGCGCCTGCCGGAAAACTGGCTGCTGGGCTGTTTTAACCGCGTACGCACTGGCTATTCCGCCGACCCCGATATCCGCCGCAACGGCGCATCGGGTGGGGTCATCACCCATACGCTCATTTACCTGCTCGAGCGGAAACTTGTTGATGCCGTACTGGTCGTACGCCAGGGAATTCCGACACCGGAAAAAGCCCGCGTCACGATCGCCCGGAACCGGGCCGAAGTGCTCGCCGCCGCCCAATCGGTATATATTCCCGTTTCCACACTGGATATTCTCCCGCAATTGCTTCCGGGCGAACGCTACGCCATGGTATGCCTTCCCGACCAGGCGGCGGCCCTGCGCACGTTGCAATTGGCCGGGCATGCCGCTGCACGGCAGATCTGCTTTCTGCTCGGGCCATATACCGGCACCGCGCTCTATCCTTCCGCTATCCGCTGTTATCTCCGTTCCAAGGGGGTAGGAGATAACGACCCCATTACCGCGCTCAAGTGGCGCGCCGGCGAGTGGCCCGGCTACATGGAAATCCAAACCTCCTCAGGAAAATTGTTCCGCTCAAAAAAATTCTATTATAATTTTTTAATCCCATTTTTCATCACCCAGGCCAGCCTCCAAAGCATGGATTTCACAAACGAATTCTGCGACCTTTCCGTCGGCGATGCCTGGTCGCCGCGCTTCGAGGCGGCGGGCGGCGGCCATTCGGTCATCACCACGCGCACGGACGAAATGGAAGGCATCATCCGGGATATGGAGCACGCCGGCCTGCTGGTCACAACCGTTGAGGACCCGGTCGAGACCCTGGCCATGCACGGGCACATGCTTGATTTTAAGAAGCGCGGCAGTTATATTCGCAACCGCATCCGGAAAATATTCGGCCGGCGGGCGCCGGACTACGGTCTGGCGCCGCGTCCCCTGCCGGTGTCGCGCGTACTGGTGGAACTGTTAATCAGCGGCTTGTTTCTTGTCTGCGGCTTGCGGCCGTCCCGCTGGGTTGTGGCCCAAATTCCGGAATCCATAATCGGGCCGCTGTTCAATCGTCTGCGCCTGGCTTGGAAGTCCATGAGCAAACCGACCAAGCGCAAGGGACTTGGAAAGCTCGCAATGATCGTGACTCCGCCGGCCATAAAATATTGATATGGGAATTGTTGCCATGCACGATTTATCAACCGTGATTGAACGGCTTGGAGCACACGCGGCGCTCATTACGCCGCGCATTCTGACCCAGGTCTGCCGCGACCCGAACTCCGCCGCCTGCGGATCGTTTGATCGCGATTGGTGGCATTACCGAATTCGCGATTTTTCCTCCGTCATTCTCCAGCAGGGCGCGTATGCCATCTGGCTGGCAAGCCGTTTAGATGCGTTTACGGACTGCCGCGACGATATTGCCCGGCTGGCCGCCGCCGGCTGCCGATTCTGGAACGCGCGCGCCATCCGGCGGGGCGCCTTCGAAGAATATTATCCCTGGGAACGCGGTTACGCGCCACTGGCCTTTTCGACCCTGGCCATAATGAAGCTGGCCGCCGCCGGCGTTATATCCGCCGGCGAAGTCCAGGCCGGCGCTAAAATTGCCGCCCGCCAGTTGATGCGGTATTTTGAATCCGAGGCCGCCAACCAACAGGTCGCGGGATTGGCGGCCCTGGCCTGGATTGGCAAAGTATTTCCCCATCTTGCGGAGCCTGATGTCTTCGCCGTCCTGGCGCAAAAAACCATGGCGCTCCAGACCGCCGAAGGCTGGTTCATGGAGTACGGCGGACCGGACCTCGCCTATCTTTCGATCGCCCTCGACTGCCTATGGGACTTGCACGACGCCACCGGCGAAGCTTGTTATGTAAAGGCCGCCGAACAAGCCCTGGCATACATGGCCCCTTATGTGCTGCTGTTCGGCGCAAGCATCGGCATGCATAATGCGCGCAATACCGACTACATCCTGCCCTACGGATTGAGCCGCTTCGCCGTCCACGGCACGGGGCGTTCGGCGCAGCTCGCGGCTACCGTGCTTGTGTGCCTGTATGAATCGCTGCCCGCGCCCGAACATTTTGCCCATGCGATTGACGACCGCTACCATTCCCATTATTCGGGTCATTCGATTATTCGGGCCTATCTGTGCTTGAGCGGCAAATACTCCTCCGCGGACGACCGCGGAATTCCGCAAGCCGATGCAGCACGACAGACCGCAATGCAAAAGGCCGAGGCATCCATTCCCTTCGATAAACCGGATAGCCCGGTTGAATTCCTCTTGCCGGAATGCGGTCACTACCTGAAACGCGGTCTGGCCAACGACATGTCAATCCTCCTTTCGCTGCGCAAAGGAGGCATCTTGACCGCCGTTCATGGCCGGCAACGGGTTTCGGATTACGGATGGCATGTCAGCGTCGGTAACCGCCAATTTGTGAATCACTGGTGGTCGGATCAGTGGACGTGGACGCGCGATGGCAATCGTTTTTGCATTCGCGGCCGGTTGGTCCCGCACCATGAGATACTCAGCACGCCCTTAAAGCACTTGGTGCTGCGCACGCTTAGTTTTTTACTGGGCGATATGATCATCCCCGTCCTGAAACGGCTATTGATCTTCAAGCACCAGCGCAGCCCTTATGCTTTTGAGCGTGTTGTGACTATCGCGCCCCGCCGGATAATCGTGTGCGACCGCATTGATAACCTGCCCGCGGCTGCGGTCGTATTGTCGGCGCCCCGCGCGTCGAAGCGCCACGTATCGAGCGCCGACAGTTATCACCGCGAGGACTTGCGTCTCGCCGAGGGCGTAGCATGCCGGCGGACCAGAAACGTGGTTCAAGGGGTATTCACGGCCGAAACGGCATACGATTTTACATGACCAACTGCAAACAACGTCAGGCTGTCCAAAATCTGCAACGCGGATTTGATTACCTCAAGTTCATGGCCGCCGGACTGCCTTCGTTCATCCTAGCCATACCGCTGAACTATATGCTGGTTGAATGGGCCGCGCTGCCCAAAAGCCCGGCGTATGCCCTGGTGCTTGCCTTTCAGGTGACCGTCAACTTTTTCATGTTACGGCGCTTCGTGTTCAAGGAGCGGACCGGCCGCTCGCTGCTCACCGACTTTGCCGCCTTCTTTTCCGGAATCATGCTGTTTCGCCTGGCCGATTTCTTGCTCTATTCCGCGCTGGTCTATTATGCCGGCACCTGGCTGTGTGCACTGGTCGGTCCGCAATACTATATCGGCATTCAGTTGGCCAACGTGGTCATTTTCAGCGTGCTGAAGTTTCTGTTCGCCGAACGCCTGTTCCTGCCCGGCGACCGTCCGGGAGCGCCGATATTATCCCGGCCGGACGTCAAACTGTGCCTTAAACTGGCGGCCGGTCTCTGCTTGCTCGCCGGGATCGCGGCGGCAGGGGTGGCATCGGCCGGAGTTGTCGCGCTTGCCGCCAAAGCGGAAGGGACCTGGGCGCAGATCGTGTGCGCAATCCGTCCGATATACTTTTATGCCGCCGCCGGCGCGGGCTGGCTTGCCTGGTACGTGCTGGCGTGCGGTATTCACAACAGCCTTGCGGACTGGATCCGCTTCGCCGCCCGCATGCTTTTCATGGTCGGCGCGCTGTTTGCCGGCATCGTGCTGCTGCTCATCTACAAGGGTGGGGCGCCCTGGGCATTCATTTTTTATGCCGACAAGCCAATACACGATCTCGCCATAAGCGCGGCGTGCTTCCTGGGCTGGTATATCCTTGCGCGCGGCATCCACAACAACCGCCAGGCATGGGCCCTTTTTAGCGCCCGGATGATCCTGCTGATCGTCAGTTTGGGGTTGACGTTACTGGCGGCGGAAATCGGGATACGCTTCTACCTGGATAAATATTGCCGGGAAAATTCTTTCGAGTACTGGAAAAAACTATGCGCGGAAGGCAAGACCATGCCGCTGCGCACGACCCACCCCATGTCCATAATCATCCGGCCCTGCGAGAATCGACGCCTGGTTTATGAACTTCAGCCCGGCCTGAACCTTGATTTTGGGCACCGCCGCCTGAAGACCAACAGCGCCGGCATGCGTTGTTCCAAGGAGTACGCCCTGGAGCGCCTTCCTCATAGTATCCGTATTCTCGGGATCGGCGACTCCGGCATGTTCGGCTGGGACCAGGAGCAAGACGACAATTACATGGACGTATTGGAACGCAACTTGAACGAGCGCCATGACAGCGTCACCTACGAGGCCTTGAACCTGGCCGTGCCGGGTTACAACACCCAGCTCGAAGTCGAAACTTTGCGGACCAAGGGCCTGGCCTATAAACCCGATATCGTCATCGTGGGATGGTGCAACAACGATTACGGCCTGCCGTTTTTCCTGATCCAGCAAACCGATTTCCGGCGTCGGGACCACTCGTTCGTCAACCTCCTGATTTTTGATCGCAATCGGCTGCGCGAAATCATGGAGCCGGTGCAATTTCGCGAACTGCGGAAATATGACGCCAAGAGCGTGCTGCCGGAAATTGCGGACGGCACGAACATCGAGGGCGTCCGGCAGGCCATGCGCGAGCTAAAACAGCTAAGCAGTCAACACGGCTTTCGCCTGCTGGTTTTAGGTCCCATGGACGGCAACTGCGTCAAAATCTGCCAGGCGGAAGCGATCCCTTATTTCAATACCCGCGAAAGGATTCCCGGCGACAAATACCCCAAGGAATACTCCGTGCACTTCATGCATCCGGCCAAGGGCGGCCACGCCGTGCTGGCCAAGGAATTGGAACAATACCTGGACAAGCAAGGTTGGCTGCAACCGAAATTGGATTAGGCCGCCAAAGGCGGCAACTTTATCCATTATCAACGTTTATCGGGATGGCGGGCATGTTGTCCACCGCAGATCCGGACGGCGACATGCCGTCCCTCCATTGATATGACAAAGATTTAAATTTCTTAATATGAGCCCGGGATTGCGCGCGGTGCGCGCGTTCCTCGGCAACGGCATTACGAGATCAGTCTCGAACCTCGACGTTCAAAGGCAGGTGTACATCGTTCTTGCCATGCGGCACGGTTCCATCCAGCACATCGTAGCGGTCGCCGGTGTCCGAATCGTAAACTCCCATCCGTATAGTATAACGGCCGGATTTAACGCTCTCCGGCACCCGCACCTCATTGCTAAACGGACCGGTACAGTCGGGCAACTGTGGAAAACGCAACCGGTCCATCAAACGATAATCGGCCTGGAATGCAATCCGGCCAGCCTGATCCACAAAGTGGACAAAGACGACCAATCGTTCCAAAGGAATTTGCGCCGTTTCAAACCGCCAGTTGAACCCAACGCCGAGCGGGTCACCACGGCGAACAGCATCGGCACTGAGCCTGGCGCCGATCAAACGCGTTCCGCCTTTAAACAGCACGGAAACCGCTATGTCCGGAAACGCCCGGTCATGCTTGGGTTCCGCAGGTTGGGGCGCCAGGCCGGCGCCGCGATCGATCACGGCTTGGCTCAGCTCGTTCAGCGCGGTTACGGTGGCCATACAATTGGGCTTGATGGTAAGGCTGTCGATTTCAACGGCCGCAACCTCAAACGGCTGAATGGTGATTACATATTCTCCGCCGCCTTTTGAAATGCGCAGGGGGCTCTGAATATCAAAAAAATCCTCGCCGGCCATTGCACGCGCATCTTGTCCTGGCGCTTCCAACTTGACCCGTTTTTGGTCGCAGACCGCGCCGGTCATATCGGAGGCCCAGATCAGAAGTTCCCCGGCGCCCGAAGCGGACGGCGCCTGGCGCTGCAACCGCACCGATACGGTATAACAGCCGGGATCAAGCCGCAGCGGTTGTGTGTCGGCAATACAACGGGCAACCGGATTAGTCTGGCTCGAATCCGCCGGCGGCTGGCGAATCGTTTTCCCGCCCGAGGCCAAGGCATTGTCCAAAATTACGAACCCGCTGAGCGATAATTGCTCCGCCTCCAGGCGGATAAAATCCAACGATTCGAGATATTCGGGACTGATGCCATAAACCCGGCGGAAGGAATCGGCGTCCCTTATATTGCGCATCGGCGCAACAAGCGCTTTCAGCTGTTCCGCTTCCGCGCCCTTTAGCGGCCGCCCGGCGGCGGCCGCGCCAATCAAGGCCTGCGCGGCCAGAGTCGGATTTTTCGTTTCCAGCGCGGCCTGGCATAAGAGCGGCGCGGCTTCCTGAAAACGGTCGAGGTTATACAACATCGTGCCCGCATCCGCGGCGTCGGTGGCCCATCCCACCCGGGCATTGCCGTAGGCCGCGGAAACCTGCAGGCGGTAAAACCATGGTCCGCCGGCCGTTGTCGGGAACCGGGCGCGCAGCTTGGGGATTTCGAGGCAGGCGGTCTCTTCGGCCGCCAGGCTGATTTCCCGGCGCACGCCGCCGAGGGTGAACGCGATATGATTGGGAATTGCGGAATTTTGCAGGATGATGCGGGTCATTTCCAGCGGCCGCTCGCTCACCAGCCATTTGACCAGGGTCTTTTTCGGCTCAACCTGCATTAGTTTTTCGCTGCGCAGGAATTCCGGGCCGTTGTCGAAAATGAACTGGTTGCCCGTCAGCGACGGCTGGCGCTGATACACCGGCCTGCGAAAATCGTTTTGGATCAGCGAGCTCCCCCCAAGGTACATGGTGATCGGCAGATTGCGAAATACCGCCATGGAAATCGGCTCCAGGAAAAACCGCTTGAGCACCGGCCGGCCCATGGGGCGCGATTCCATGTTGCCAAGCCGAAGCGAACCCTGGGCGGTTTCTTCCGGGGCAAACCCTCCGACGCTGCAGGTGTAGGATTCTGCCACGACATTAAAACGGCGCGGTATATTTTCATCGAGCCAGGCTTGCGCCATGCGGCTGACATCCTGGTGCCAGAAAAAATAGTCTTCATGGATGGCGGCGCGGAGCAGGAACCCGCAGGCACCGGCGATTAATCCGACCTGAACAATCCGCGCCGCCCAACGCCAGGAACGCAAGATGGTCCGTTCCACCCCCGCCGTCAACACGACCGCCGCCATGAGAAAAACGCACGGGGTAATCAGCGTGTGATAGACGGGATGCGCGGCGGGGCGCAGAAGCAGGGCGATCATAAACACAACCGGCATCGAATATAAAATGACATACCGGGCCCGGCCCCGCACAAGGCCGATCAGCCCAAGAATGGCGCCTAGGCAAACGACCGGGCCCAAAATTTGCGCCATAATGGGAAGATTCCGCTGTATGGAGAACATGAATTTGGCCAGCTTCCCGCCGAAACGGATATTTTCCGGAATTCCCCGATAACTCGATATTTGAAAGAAGAAGGCAATGATATTTTGCACTGTTTCCGTAAAATGCGTGAAAAGCGTGGGCATGGCCAGAAAAGTCATAACGACGCCCGCAACCGCCATCACGGCGATGCGCCCAAGCGCACCGGGCTTGAAAAGCGGGCGCAATCCGCCGGCGCGCAGGATATGGGCGGCTAGGGCCGGCAAAATCGCCATGCCGCCGTGATATTTCGCCGCAAAGGCGCAGGCCGCGCAGATGGCGGCCAGCGCGTAGTCGCGGCAGCGGCCATAGCGGTAAATTCGGAATGCATACAAAACCGAAAGCGTCGCGAAAAATGCGGCGGTCGTGTCGCAGGTGGCATAATGGCAGGAAACGATATCAGCCGGAGACACCGCCAGCAACGCGGCGGCGGTCAGGCCCGCCGCCCTGCCGAAATTTTCACGCCCGATTTTAAAGACCACCAGGATAAGCACGGTTGCCAACAGCGCGTTCCAGGCCCGCATCAGCCACCACAATGTCAGGAGGTTGGGAACGCCTTTTTCGTAAGGCACGCCGACCAGGCGGTAGCACCCGTTATGCGCCAATTCGGCCGCGCGATACAGATATTCGACCAGGTGGGCATTGAAATACGGATAGGCGTCATAATCCAGGTCCCCGTAATGGACGTAGTATTGGCCGCCCAGGAAGCGCTCAACGGCCCGGACCTGCTTGGCCGTGTCAGGATGATAGTCGTTCCATTCGTGCAGATCGTGCGACAAACCCCAAAACCGCAGAATGAATCCTGCGGTTATAATAGCCAGCAGTAACCAGCGCGACATTGTCCCCATAGGCAAAGGCGCGCTGGCTTCGTTGATCGCTTCACATTTCATGGCATTACCCGGCATTATGCAGTTAGGCCGTTCGACGATTACCTTGCCCGGATTTGTTTTGCCCGGGCCAGGCTACGGGCCTCGACACTTTGGATCTCCACAAATCCCTGCGAGCTGACGGGGTTTAAGCCCCGGCTTGCTTCCATGGAAGAATCCGCCGGATTATAGAGTGAGCCGGGACAATCGGTCAGTTTCTGAAAATAGATGTTGCCCTTGTAAAGGCCCACCTGCACGACCCCCGTGGCGGATGCGGCCAACACGTCTATGGCGACCAAGGCGGCGCATGTGGCTGGGTCGAAATACCGGCCGTCATAGATCTGATTGGCCACTAAGTTCGAGAGGTGTTTGAAGAGCAGGGTAGCGCGCCGATCCAAGACCGCCTGATAAACATACTCCAGGCAACGGCCCAGCAGTTCCATGCCGGGCGCTTCATAGACACCGCGGCTCTTGGTGCCGATCACCCGATTCTCCAGTGCATTCTTCATGCCGATGCCGTTGCGTCCGCCGATCCGGTTGGCCAGGCGCATGGCCTCCAGGGGTGCGAATTTTTTGCCGTTGAGCCGGGTAGCACGCGCCTTCTCAAAATACACGCTAAAGCGCTCCACTTTGTCCGGGGCCTTGTTCGGCCATACGCCCATGGTGGGCGTGACAATGGTACAGGGTGTTTGGAGGCTTTCCAGGTCCTCGGCTTCGTGGGAAAGTCCGGCCAGGTTGGCATCGGTGGAATATTTTTTTTTGCCGCCGGCGAAGGCATTCAGGCCGAAGCGCTTGAGATAGGCCGCCATCTGGGTGCGGCCGGGAAATTCACGCAGCAGTTCCGGATCGCGCCAGGGCGCATACACGTTCATCGCGGGCGCCAACACATTGGTGTAGCGTTCAAAGCGTACCTGGTCGTTGCCCCGTCCGGTGGCCCCGTGCGCCAGCACAGTACAGCCGCGTTTTTTCATTTCAGGGATCAGGCCCTGCACGGTCACGGCCCGCGCGATCCCCGTGCTGTTCCAGTAGCCGCCGTCATACATGGCCTGGGCCTTGATGACCTCAAAGCAGGCCTCGGCCATGGCACGCTTGAGGTCTACGATTACCGTGTTCGCGCCGCAGGGCGCCATGCGCTTCCGGATGGCGCGAATATCGGATTCGTCCGGCTGGCCGAGGTCCGCCGTGAAACACACGACGTCAACGCCTAAGTCAACGAGCTTTTTTGTAATGGTCCGGCTGTCCAGGCCGCCGGAGACACACAGGCCGACTTTTTCGTTCTTCAGTTCATTGATCGTCATAAGAATTTCCTTTCTCCAAAAACCCGCTGAATGGCGGTGCTGGTAATGTCCTTGATCGTGGCTTCACTCACGCCCCAATAGGGTAAAACATCCTCCACCAGCGACCGGTACAGGCAGAGCGAAGGATAGCCGGATTCGTAGGGTGGGTACAGTTTCTCGCTGATGGCGTGGGGCGCGTGGTCCGTTTCGATCCAGTCAATTTCGCCCCGCTTGAGCGCCTGGCGCAGAGCGACGGTATCCGCCAACTCGCGCAACGGCGGGTTGACCTTATAAAGCATGCCTTCCCGGCCTTTCATGTGATCCGCTGACCACAGCAAATGGTGGGGGGTGACACCGCAGGTGATATTCAGATCCTGCCGTGCCGCCTTGA
Organism: Kiritimatiellota bacterium; assembly: GCA_026398415.1. Classification (GTDB taxonomy): domain Bacteria; phylum Verrucomicrobiota; class Kiritimatiellia; order JAAZAB01; family JAAZAB01; genus VSJD01. Next base: position 38,419 of record JAPLSY010000080.1, read on the forward strand.
CAAGCTCCAACGATGCCGCCGTAGAGAGGTGGCAGATGTGCAAAGTCCCCTGAAAATTAGCCGCCCGGGCAAACGCAATTTGATCGGCAATTGAGGCGGTTTCCGCCTGGGGCGGGCGCGCCAGGCTATGACTGGCCGGCCGCGCAGCATCAAAACTGCGGGTGAACAGCGTCTCCTTTTCGGCATGTACCGCCAGCACACCATGGTAACCGGCGGCGGCCAAAAGCGCGTATACTTTCCTTTGGTCTTCCTCGCGCGCCAGGGCAAGGGCGCCCACCGAATGGCCGGCATAGAGTTTGATACCGATGACCTGGCCGCACTGGTTGACCAGGTTGACGGCTTCGCGTAATTGCCTTTCGTCGGTCGTGGCGCCCAGGTAAAGCCGGTAGCGCTTCAGGTCATCACGCGGAACAAGCGCCAGACGCGCCTCCATGTCGCGTTCCGTCAGGAGCGGCGGGTCCGTGTTGGGCATGTCGAAAATCATGTCCACACCTTGCTCGTCGCACAGTTTCAGGACGTGGGCAATGGTTTCCTTGTAAGCCTGTTTGCCGTCGCGGCAATGGACATGGGGATCAATTCTCATGGTGTATTTACGATGCGCTCAAGGTCGGCACTGATCCGGGTGTATGTGTTTATTATCCTGGCGGCTTTGGCGCGGGTCTTGGGATCATGATGAAATCGGCGGAAATAATCCGGATGGCTCAGCAGGGCGTGTTCAGCCCAGGCATCCCGGTTGCCCTGGCGCGCGACCAGTTCCGCATAAAGCGCCGGGGAGACATGCCCGGTTTCCCGCGCGACACCCCAGGCGCGCGCATCCAACGGCACGACGCAAAAGAGCCGGATGCCCAGTTTTTTAAGAACCGTGAATCCGTCTTCCATGCGGTCCACAAACGAAACCACACCAGCCAGCCGGCCGCCGCCTTGCTCGATGATCGGTTTCCAGTAATCCCGCACCGACGAGCCCTCGTTATTCAGGTCAGCTACGTGGAGGAAGGTTTTTCCCGCGATGTCGGCGCCCAGCACTTTGCCGTCCTTGTACATCTTGAGATGCGGCTTGCGCAAGGCAATGGCAACCGGATTAGAGAAATCCCAGTCACGCGTCTCGCCGCCCGAAATGGCGTCAAACGCACCAAATTCCGCTTGAATCAGGCCGACGAGCGATTGGATAGCTGTGGCATAGGCCACGCCGTCTTTTTCCACGGTGGTGCTCTGGACATAGTAAGGACCTACCTGTCCGGAGGTATAAGGGAACCAGGGCGTGCGCTCATCCACGAACCGGAACGCGCCGGTATTCAGCAGGTTCCGCAGATTGGTTTCCTGTATGGTCTGGGTATCCATCGCAGTCATGGTCGGCATCGGGTTTATATATTTGTATAGCTTCGGTCACGAATTATTATCTTTAGCCCAATCATTCGCTGTATCATACAAAATATGGCCTTCGGATGCAATCCCATGTCAGTGGTTCGGCGAGCGAAGAAACAGATAGAGCAGAAAGGCCACATATAGGATGCCGGCGGTCATCAGAATATACGGGTTTAGGGATTTTTTGGTTTTGACCCAGGCCAGCACAAAAAGCGACGAGGCCAGCGCAATCAGGGCCGAGACCATAGGAATCCCGCGTAAATCCCACTCGGTAAAGAGGATGCCGAACACCACAGGAAAACTGCTCTGAAAGACCATTGCCCCGGTGACATTGCCGACCGCCAGGATGTCTTTGCGCTTGCCGATCCATAGCACGGAATTGCATTTCTCCGGCAATTCGGTCGCAATGGGCGTGATAATAATAGAGAGAATCATGGCCGATACGCCAGCGGCTACGGAAACGGCACTGACATAACCGATAAACATGTGGGCGCTCCAGATCATCAGGACCAACGCCACCGCCACCTGCATCGCAATCGCAGGCACATTCAGCGGAAGTTTTAAAAACCGGCAGGCGAACAACGGTTCAAGATTATCAGTTTCCTTGCAGTCGGAAGCGAGCGTACGTTTGACATAGATTCCATATGACAGCAACATCAGGAAGGCAATGCCTCCTTTTACGAACGGCCAGCTGTGCGCAAAGGTGGCCAGGATAGCGGCGCCGTACAGGCAGACAAAGAACGAGAGGTCCCGGATAATGATGGCAGGGTCAATATGCATGGCACGCGAGCGTTTGCCCATGGCGGCATAAACCAGTACGGCCGCACCCGTGGCGAAGAACGCCAAGGTGGCCAGCATGAACGGCGCGCCCGCAATGGCACCGATGCCAACCTGGTAGGATTGCGGATTGTGATATACCAAGATGGCAATAATCGGAACAATGGTTTCCGGCAGGGCCGTGCCAACCGCCGCCAGGATACTGCCCACGGCGCCCTGATGCAGGTTGAAATGCGCCCCCAGTTGCTCGATCCCGTTAGTAAAGATGATGCTGGCCAACAGAATCAGCGCCAGACTGACAATTAACATAAAAATCTCAAACCCCATAATACTTCCTTCCGGGTTCGTACGAAGCGCGTTATGGTGACACCGAACGATGTGATTGCCAGACTGGCGCGTAATCTAGAACAGCGTATAGATGAAAGGCGCCGTCGTTTGCCCCAGAACGACCAGCATGGCCATCAGCAACAGCACCAACACGACGGGCACAATCCACCAGACTTTATTATGCCAGGCAAATCCCAAAAACTCTTTCAGCAACCGCCCAAGGTGTTTTAAAAATCTCATCAGCCGTCTCCGCGCTTGTTCGAAGTTTGCTCGCTCAATCCAACACGTAATCCGTCCGCCAGTTTTTCTTTTCCTGCCAGGGCGGTTGACGCTTCTTGTCGAGGATAAACGGTCCCAACACCAGGGTGTCCATTTCCGTCCGCATAAAACACCGATAGGCATCTTCCGGCGTGCAGACGATCGGTTCGCCACGGACATTGAACGAGGTATTAATAATAATACCGTATCCGGTCTTTTTTTCAAAGGCCTGGATAATACGGTAATAGCCCGGGTTCACCGCACGAGACACCGATTGAATCCGCGCGGAGTAATCCACGTGCGTAATGGCGGGCACATCGGACCGCACCTGGTTGATGCGTTCACGCACGGGAAGTTTCTTCGCCTTGTCCAAGCCGTAGCACCGTTCCGTGCGCACTGGTGCCACAAGGAGCATGTATGGAGAAGATCGGTCCAGGTCGAAATATTCGCCGACACGCTCTTCCAAGCAAGTCGGAGCAAATGGGCGGAACGATTCACGGTACTTGATCTTGAGATTCATGATTGTCTGCATTTTTGTCGAGCGGGCATCGCCGATTATGGAGCGGTTGCCCAACGCGCGTGGTCCGAACTCCATGCGCCCCTGTACCAGGCCGATGACCTGTTCGGCGGCAATTAGGTCAGCAATCCGGTCGGCCCACAGTTCAGGGTCGTCTATTTTTTCGGCCGGGTAGCCCCGGGCCTGCAAGAAGGCCTCGATTTCCGATTCGTCAAAAGCCGGGCCCAAGTAAGAACCCTGCATGCGGTCATGGATGCCGTCAGTCGCGCGGGGCTGATTTTTAATCACATGCCACACCATGAGGGCCGCGCCCAGGGCGCCGCCGGCATCGCCGGCCGCCGGCTGAATCCAGATGTTTTTGAACGGCCCCTCCCGGAGGAGCCGTCCGTTGGCCACGCAATTGAGCGCCACGCCTCCGGCCAAACACAAGTTTTCCAGTCCCGTGAGCGCTTGCGCGGTGCGTGCCATGCGCAGGACAATTTCCTCGGTCACCACTTGGATCGAGCGGGCCAGGTCCATTTCCCGCTGGGAGATTTCCGCCTCCGCCTTCCGTGGCGGCCCATCAAATAACCGATTAAAATTGGCGTTGGTCATGGTCAAGCCATCCAAGTAGCCGAAATAGTCCATATTGAGCCGGAACGAGCCGTCTTCCTTGAGATCCAGCAGGTTGTCCAGAATACGATTGACATAAATCTGTTCGCCGTAAGGGGCCAGGCCCATGAGTTTATATTCGCCCGAGTTGACCCGGAACCCCGTAAAATAGGTGAAGGCCGAATACAGCAACCCTAACGAGTGGGGAAAGCGGAGCTCTTTCAGGATGTCCAGGCGATTCTGCTGACCCCGGCCGATTGTGCTGGTGGCCCATTCGCCGACGCCATCTAATGTCAGGATGGCGGCCTGTTCAAAGGGGGAGGGGAAAAAAGCGCTGGCAGCATGGGACTCGTGATGCTCGGGAAAATACACGGGTATGCCGGGCAAAAATCCCAGAGATTCCAGCGTGGCCTCGATTTCCATCGGGATCCAGAGCTTTTGCTTCAACCACAGGGGTATGGCCATCATGAAGGATTGCAGGCCGCGGGGCGCCACACTGAAATAGGTTTCGAGGATACGGGCGAACTTGGCAATCGGCTTGTCGTAAAACGCGACGGCATCCAACTGGCCCGGGGCAACCTTACCCTCTGCCAAGCAATACCGAATGGCCTGCAGGGGAAAGCCGGCATCGTGTTTTTTACGGGTGAAACGCTCCTCCTGGGCCGCCGCAACGATCTCGCCATCCCGCACCAGGGCGGCCGCCGAGTCATGGTAATAAGCACTGATTCCCAGAATGTTCATTAATACTGCCTTGTATAGGGCTGTGGAGCTGCCGGTGGCTTGTGGTCCACCCAGTAAGAATTGCGCTTGGGCTCAAAATGGCGATGCATCGGATCTTTACCCATAAGCGCCAAGATCATACGCGCCGGCGCGAAGCATAGGTAAAAAAACGGAATCAACATCAGCCAGGTAAGGCCAATCCCTGCCATTCGACCCAGCCATTGACCGGCCCATTCCAGTGCACGGAATAGCGCTGGGATAAGAAATCCGGAAACAATGACCACCGCGCTCAGACTATAAATTGCCAGCCCCAGCCAAATCTTATGCCAAACAATGGTCATCAGCGTCGCCACGGCCGCCAAAATGACCGCTTGAATGACCGCGCGGCGCTTATGCCCACCCGGGGCGACTGTTGTTAAGGAAGCCTCAATGGGGTCGCGCCAGGGCCACGTTGCCTGTGTGACGCTTTGTATGGATGTTAAATTCACAACGTGCAATATGGAGATTTAAGTTCTCTTGAGTTCGTATAAAATCATTAAGCATACATGTGTTTCAAAACATTAAAAGAAAAAACTGGTAATGCCTATGACAGCGCTTGTCACCGGGTTGCCAGCCTGATATAGTTTGCCTCAATCAAACATGTCCCTTATGCGGTATCGCAAACAACCTTTAGACCACAAAAATGCCTGAAGTATATCCGGTTCAAATCATTCTTTTGAAATTACCTCATGAATTCCGCCCTTGAAGGTTGTTGTTTCGCTACCGTGCTTGCCCATCGGCGCCGGATCGTTCTGGCGTTGACGTGGCAGGATCTGCGCAACCGCTATGTTGGCGCGACCTTCGGCTTGCTCTGGTCGTTCATCCAGCCGCTGATCATGGCCCTGATTCTGTGGTTCGTGTTCGCCGTGGCCCTGCGGGCCAAGCCCATTCATGGAGTACCGTTCATTGCCTGGTTCCTGGTTAGTGTTGCCGCCTGGAATTTTTTCGCCGAGTCGCTGGGCACGGCTACACAGGTCTTCCGGGAGTACGCCTTCCTGGTCAAGAAAGTCAGGTTCCAGATTGAAATCCTGCCGCTGGTTAAAATACTCGCCGCCGCCTTTGTGCATTTTTTGTTCCTGGCAATCGTCATCGTTGTCCTGTTGGCCCAAGGCGTGCCCGTATCGTGGTTCTGGCTGCAAACTTTATATTACATGGCTGCGCTGATCCTGCTCGTGCAGGGCCTGAGCTGGATCACGGCATCGCTCAACGTCTTCAGCCGCGATGTGGCCTACGGGATCCAGGTGCTGTTGCAACTGGGCTTCTGGGTATCCCCCGTGTTCTGGGAGTTCGATATGATCCCGGACCGATTCCAGACGCTGGCAGCGCTCCTAAAATTGAATCCGTTTGTATATATCGTCCAGGGTTACCGCCATAGCCTGGTCGAGCAGATCCCGTTCTGGGCGGATTGGCAGCTTATGCTTTATTTCTGGTGCTTTACGCTGGCAGTGTGGCTGGCAGGTTTTGTAATCTTTAAGAAACTCAAGCCCCAGTTCGCCGACGTGCTGTAGGCGCGCAGCGGGTAAACGCCCGGATACGCGCGATCACGGCACGGGTGGTCGTCTCCGGCGTCGAGGCGCCCGCCGTAATGCCCAGCGAATGCACATTCCTGAACCAGCGGGAATCAAGTTCCTGCGGCGATTGAATCCAATGCGTGCGCGCATTCAGGGCTTTTGAGATCTCATAGAGCCGCTTGGTATTGGCACTCGTGCGCGAACCGATGATCAGCATGGCATCGTTTTGCCGAGGGAGAATTTTGATTTCCTCCTGTTTCATGCGCGTCGGCTGGCAAATCGTATTGAAAAAGCGCACATCGGCAATCCTGGTCTTCAGCCGTTCCACGATGGGCAGCACCCGGTCCAGGTTCTGGGTGGATTGAACCACGATAGCCGCCTTGCGCACACGCCGCAGGGCCTTCCATGAAATATGCTCCCGATGGTCAATGATCACGGCCCGGTGCGCAATCTGGCCGATAATGCCCAGCACCTCGTCATGGCGACGATCGCCGATAACGATCACGCGCCGTCCCTGGCGGTCCATGGCGCGAACGATCCGGTGGATTTCACGAACCATCGGGCAAGTGGCGTCCACGAGCGCATATCCGTGGCGGCGGGCCATGGTCAGGATCCGACGGGAGGCACCGTGCGCGCGGATGAGCAGTCTTCCGTTGCGGCCCGGTCCCAACCGCTTGATTTTCCGGATGCCCGCCGCTTCCAATTCGCGGATCACCGTTTCGTTGTGCACGAGATCGCCGAGCATACAGACGGCCTGATGCGATGCCGCCAAGCTCCGTGCGATCTTGATCGCGCGCCGCACGCCAAAACAAAATCCCGCCGAGCGGGCCAGATGGATTTGCATACCGGAATTCCTTGTGCTACGCTACAGGCCGGTTATAGCAGAACGGAATATTAACGCAAAGACACATTATGGACAACACGCCAAGTTGCTTTGTGACCGAGCAGATATTGTCATGAAAAAATCATTTGTCGGGTTCGGGTTCGGCGCCATCCAGGCGGGCCTCTTTCTTTACGAGGCGCACGCGTCGGGACAATTTGACCGATTCGTGGTGGCCGAGGTAATGCCGGAGGTCGTGGACGCCATTCGTAAAGCCGGCGGCAGTTACCGTGTGAATATCGCCACCGCGCAAGGCATCGAGAAAAAGGAAGTTACCGGCGTCACGCTCCTGAATCCAAACGACCCGGCTGACCGTGAGGCGCTCGTGGCCGCCGTTGCCGACGCCGACGAACTGGCCACGGCCTTGCCCAGCGTCCGATTTTATGAGACGGGCGGCGCGGCTTCCGTGATCAGCGTGCTCGCGGATGGGTTTGCCCGGCGTCGCTCCCAGGGTGCAAAACGCCGTAGTATCGTCTATGCCGCCGAAAATCATAATCACGCGGCCGAGATTCTGGAAGAGCTTTTGACCGGGCGCCTGGCTGTCCCGGCCACGACGCTGCGCACATCCGTGCAATGCCTTAACACGGTTATCGGCAAAATGAGCGGCATTGTGACCGATGAAGCGCAAATAGCGGAACAAGGTTTGGCCCGCCTGGCCGGCGCCACGGGACGCTGCGTGCTGGTGGAAACTTTTAACCACATCCTAATTACGCGGATCGCCTGGAGCGATTTTCCGCGCGGAATTCCGATTTTCATTGAAAAAGACGATCTCCTGCCGTTTGAAGAGGCCAAGCTTTACGGCCACAATGCAACGCACGCACTCATGGGCTATCTCGCGCGCGCTCAGGGATATAAAACGATCGCCGATGTCAGCCGGAATCCGCAGATTTTGGACCTGGCCCGCGCCGCCTTCCTGCAGGAATCCGGTGCGGCATTGATCAAGAAATACCGTGGATTTGACCCGCTCTTCACGGAGGCGGGTTACCGCGACTATGCCGAGGATCTTTTGTGCCGGATGATGAATCCGCATCTGCGTGACCTTGTGGAGCGCGTCGTTCGGGATCCGCGCCGTAAGTTGGGCTGGGATGATCGTCTGGTGGGGACTATGCGCCTGGCGCTGGGGCAGGGGATTACACCCCGTTATTATGCCCTGGGCGCGCGCGCGGCATTGGCCATGCTGCGCGAGAGTGAACCCGAACAAGACGAAGCACAACTTCTTGACGCACTCTGGGCCGGAGTTTCCGGCGCGGCGCGCGAAAAACAACAGGTCAAGGAGTTGATTCTCCAAAGCAAATTATAGGAATTTCAAAGTTGGACTGGATTCCCGCTTGCGCGGGAATGACAGAGTGGCGGCGCGTAATTGTCATTCCCAATCTAATGCTACTCTGCGAAGTAAGCCTTCGCTACGAAGCACGAGTCGGGAATCCAGAACAGCCACGGCGTCAAGTGCCTAATGCAAGAACCAGGAGAATTCCAATGGAATACGTCATTACCAAAGCCGCCCAACGTCCGAGTCTGAAAGGCCTGTGGGATGAGGCCGCCTGGCGTCCGGCCAACGTCATTGCACTCACCCATTTTCTGGCAGCGAGCAAGTCCCGTCACCCGCGCACGGAAGCCAAGGCCGTTTATCAAGACAATGGCCTATTTGTATTTTTCCGGGTTTTCGACAAATATATCCGTTGCGTGCAAACCGAGTACCAAGCCGGCGTCTGCACGGACAGTTGTGTGGAGTTTTTTGTCGAACCCAAAGCGGGTGGCGGCTATTTTAATTTTGAAATCAACTGCGGCGGCACGTTGTTATTGTACTATTGTATAACCAAGGGCGCCCCGATTGGCAAACCGATCTACAATCCCGTGTCATGGGAGCTTGGCCGCCGGGTGACGATCTATCATTCCCTGCCAAAGGTCGTGGATCCGGAAATCAAGGTGGACACGGAATGGCGCATCGAATATTTCATTCCTTTTACGATCTTTGAACGCTATTGCGGTCCGCTGGGGCCGATTGCGGGCCAGGTCTGGCGTGCCAATTTTTACAAATGCGGTGATAAAACGTCCCATCCGCACTGGGCTTCCTGGGCGCCAATGGGGGCAGAATTGAATTTTCATTTGCCGCAATACTTTGCCCCGATTAGATTCCAGGATAAATAGGCGGATCAATTTTTTCAGACGGTTCTATCCAAAACAGGAGGTGACTCATGCAGATTATCGCGACGCGCCGGCACGGCCGGCAAGGATGGGAATTGAGTAATGACAAACTGGTGCTGTTTCTGATGACCGGCGGTGGAAATATCGCCGGCTTGCAAGTGCAAGGCCGTAAAACGGTAAACCCGTACTGGATCCCGATCTGGAAGTCAATCGAGCCCGGCGCCTATCGGCCGCAAGACGCCAAGCGGTACGGCGCCCAGTTGTTAGCCTGCATTGCAGGTCATAACCTGTGCCTGGGCGCATTTGGCGACCCCTCGCCGGAGGAAGCCAAGTCCGGGTTGAGTTGCCATGGCGAAGCACCCGTGGCGCGTTGGCGCGTTCTAAAGCGCAAGGTTACGGCACGGCGCCTGATCTTTCAGTATGGCTGTGTCCTGCCGATCGCACAGATGCGCTTTGTACGGACCGTGACGCTCGAGGCGGGTTCGTCATTCGTGCGCATTCGCGAAGTAGTCGTGAATCTGGCACGGCGTGATGTCCCGTTCACAATGTGTCAGCATGTGTCCTTCGGTCCGCCGTTCGTGGAGCCGGAGATGACAATTTTCGACATGCCGGCCACGCAGGGGCACACTTTCCCGGGTGCGTTCGGCCGGCGGCAACGCCTGAAACCGGACACGTCCTTCACCTGGCCTTGCGGCCCGGGCGTTAAAGGGAAGAAGGTCGATTTGCGATTCGTGGGCAAGGAAAAATACGGCGATTTTACGGCCAACCTGATGAACCCAAAACAGGAACATGCCTGGTTCAGCGCTTTGAATCCGAGGCTCGGACTGATGGTGGCTTATGTCTGGCGCCGCGCGGATTTCCCCTGGCTCGGTATCTGGGAGGAAAACCGCGACCGCAAAGCGTCGCCCTGGAACGGCAAATCGCTGGCCCGCGGCATGGAATTCAGCAACAGTCCTTTCCCGGTAGGCCTGCGCAAGGCCGTGGACCGTGGCCGTTTCCAAGGCCAGCCGACGTATCGGTGGTTGCCGGCTCGGGGGCGGGTTGCGTACGACTACGCAATTCTGGCATGCCCGGTGGAAGCCGCTTGCAAGGGCGTTGCGACCATTACACCGACAGGCAAAACGTTTGGCGTGGACCTGATCGTGTAAGAAGAATGGCGACGTGTTTTTGGCGTCGTTATTTCACCACGGCGCCGGATGGCAGCGTGCCATCCACCGTAATCAGCCGTAATTGGTTGTCGCCGTACGCGGCCAAGAGCATGCCTTGGGATTCAACACCCCGGATTTTAGCCGGTTTCAAGTTGGCCACGACCACGACCGTTTTGCCGACCAGCTCCTCCGGTTTGTAATGGAGCGCAATGCCGGCCACGATCTGACGCTTTTCTTCGCCGCATTGAACCTGCAGGCACAGGAGTTTGTCGGTGCCTTCGATTTTTTCCGCCGCCAAAACGGTTGCCGTCCGCAAACTGATCTTGGCAAAGTCCGCGTATTCCAGCAGGGTGACACCTGCGGGTGGGGCAACTTGCGGTTCTTTCGCCGCTTGCGGTTGCGTAGTTATTTCCCTGGCCGTACCCCCGGCTTGAATACGCGGAAATAATGACACCATGGCGCCTACCGGCGTACCCGGCACAGTCTTGCCCCATATCTTCAACTGGTCCAAGGAAGGTTCCTCCGCGCTCAGCCCCAGAACCTGGCGCAGTTCCCGCATTTTGGCGGGCATTACCGGATACAGCAGTCCACTCACGATCCGCAACGTTTCCACCGCGTGGTACAGCACGGTATTCAGCGCGCCATGCTCCGGCTGTTTGGCCAGTGTCCAGGGTTGGCGCTTTTCCAGATAACGGTTGGCTTCCCGCACGGCGGAGCACACCGCCGTCAATCCCAAGTCCAGCCGCATCTGATCCAGGCATTCTTCCATGCGCACGGCAGCGTGCAAAACAGCTTGGCGCAACTGCTGTTCATCGGCGCCGACGAATTCCGCCGTAGCGGCCGGAATCTTGCCACCGCAATGACTGGTCACCAGCTTCATGACGCGACTCAGCAGGTTGCCCAAATCATTGGCCAGGTCGGCGTTGTAACGGCGGATGAACGCTTCTTCCAAAAAATTACAGTCCTGGCCCAAGGTCATTTCGGCCATCAGAAAATAGCGGAAGGCATCCACCCCATAGCGGTCAGCCATCTCAATGGGATTAACAACATTACCGGCCGATTTGCTCATTTTGCTGTCGCCCACCAGCCACCAGCCATGGGCAAAAATCGTTTCCGGCATGGGCAAATTCATGGCCTTGAGCATTGTCGGCCAATATACCGTATGGGTGGTCAGGATATCCTTGCCGATCAGGTGGTAAGATGCCGGCCACCAGCGTTGGAAACGCTGGTCATCGGCCAAGTAACCGATGGCACTGATGTAATTGACAAGGGCATCGAACCAGACGTAAGTCACAAAATCATGGTCGAACGGGAGTTCAATTCCCCAACTCAACCGGCTCTTTGGTCGCGAGATGCAAAGGTCGTTCAGGGGTTGTTGGAGGAACCCCAGGGTTTCATTGCGCCGGGAATCGGGTTGAATAAACTGGGGGTGTTCGTGAATATAATTAATCAGCCACGACTGATAGGCGCTCATGCGGAAAAAATAGTTCGATTCCCGGATGTGCTCCAAAGCGCGGCCACATTCCCGACAGGTTCCAGTTTCCAATTCCCGCCCGGAATAAAACCGTTCGCAGGGCACGCAGTAGCCGCCATCGTATTCCGCGCGGTAAATCTCGCCATGATCGAAAAGTGTCTGGAGAATTTGTTGCACCACGCGGACGTGCCGGCTCTCCGTGGTGCGAATGAAGTCGTCATGCGTAATGTCGAGTTTTTTCCACAGCGCCTGGAACCGCCCCACGGTCTGGTCAGCCTGTTGCTGTGGTGTCATGGCCCCTTTTTCCGCCGCCCGCTGGACTTTCTGGCCGTGCTCATCGGTGCCGGTCAGGAAAAAGGTGGGAACCCCGCGCAGACGGTGATAGCGCGCCAGGACATCGGCCAGGATGGTGGTGTAGGCATGCCCGATATGGGGCGCGGCGTTGACATAATAGATCGGCGTCGTGACATAGAATTTCTTGTTTTGCATAGTTCCTCGCTTGTGGAAATCAACTATACCGGTTGCCGCCGGTGAAATCAACCCCGGCGATTTCGGCATTGACCTGCCCGCCTTGGCCCGCTATGGTGTGTTTTCCTAAACCCAAGGGCGAGGTTTATCCGCCTATGGCGAGGTTTATTCGCCTATGGAGAATCATTATGATGTTTATATCCAAATTCAACAAATTGATTCGCAACAAATATATCTGGAGCGGTTTTGCCTTTATTGTCATCCTTTCGTTTGTGGCTTGGCAAACAAAGACAGGCACACGGACCGTGGAGGAAACCAAGGACACCGCCGGCAAGCTTGACGGCAAGCCGGTGCCTGCCGACGAAATGCGTTCGGCCTATTTCAATTCCTACCTGTACATGTCGCTCATGGTGGGCCGAGTGCTGAAGGTAACGCCCCGCGTTGAAGAGGCGCTCAGGCACATGGCCTGGCGGCGGCTGATTGCCTTGCGCGGCGCCCAGGAAGCGCGCCTTTCATCCAGCCCCGAGGAAGTGGTGGCCGCCATCCAGCAACAGCCTTTTTTTCAGGAAAAGGGCCAGTTCAGCCACGCGCGCTACGTTGCCTTTGTCCAGCAATTTTTAGCGAACCTGCGCGCCACCGAAAATCAGTTTGAAGACCATATTCGCCAGGAAATCATAATGAACAAGGCCCGCTTGATGCTGGCCCAAGCCACGTGGGTGGCGCCCCTGGAAATCGAGGAAGTATACCACCAACTCTACGATACGTTTGTCGTCAGTTATGTAAAGCTTACCCGTGACGAGATCGCGAAAACCGTGAAGGTTACCGATGCCGAGACACGGACTTATTTCGAAGCGCATACGAACGACTTTACCATCCCCGCAAAAATGCGGGTCAAGTATGTGACTTTCCCATTCGCGCGTTTTCTGGATGAAGGTGCCTTGGATGAAGCCGCCTTGCGCAGTTATTATGACGAGCACATTGAGGAGTTCACCACGCGCGGAACGGGGGATCTGCTGTCGGCCCGGTCATTCGAAGAAGTGGAAGGCACGCTCCGCGATCAACTGGCACGCGAAGCGGCGGACACGGCTGCCGGTGACCAGGCCGCCGATTTCGAAGTCGCCCTAGCCCCGGATCGCAAAGGGCAAGCACCCTCCTTTGAGACGGTTGCACGCACCGCCGGCCTGACGGTGACAACTTCGGCGATCTTTACGTTAAATGGTACGGTTCCCGGCCTGCAAGTCGGTCTGGATTTCAACAAAGCCGCCTTTGCCCTGCGGCCGACGCCGGACGATTATTTCAGCCATCCCGTGCGCGGCAGTAACGCGTGTTATGTGCTGGCATTCGATGAGAAGATTGACGCGCGCGTGCCCGCGTATGACGAAGTTCGGACCGAGGCGCACCGCGCGGCTTTGGAACAGGCGGGTTCCAACAAGCTGGCGCAAACGGCGGAGACCATCCACCAGACTGTGGCCAACGCGCTTCAGCACGGCAAGACGTTTGCCCAGGCCATCCGCCCGTATCGCCTGGAAGTGATCACCACGGATCCTTTTGCGATCCGCACCGGGTTGGACGTGGAGGATAAGGACACGTTTTATGAACTGACCAAAAAAATCCTTTTTTTGAATGCCGGCGAATTGACCGCCGTAATCCCGGTCGAGGGCGGCGCGGTGATCGGCCATGTTGATTCCAGGATCATAGCCGACCGGACCTTGTTGGCATCCATCAAGAACGAACTGGGCCAGTATATCCGCAAGCGCCGCGAGGATTTGGCTTTCCGTGAATGGCAGGAATATTTACTGACGGTCCACAAATTTGAAGATACCGCTTCCAAGAAAAAACCCATTGCGGAAGAGTCGGAAGAAGCGGAACCGATGACGGACGACTCGCCTGGGCAAAGCACTCCGGCGGAGGAAGAGCAGGCCGATTAGATTGTGGATTGGCAGAGATTATTGCCGTTGGCGCGAACGGTTTTGGCTCCGATAATACCGGGACAGCATCAGGAAGAACCGGAAGGTGTCGCGGATCGGATTGATTTTACTTATTTCCTCGTTATAGATCACGGTAATGGGCACCGCATCCATGCGAATGCCGCGGGATGCAATGTGCAGAAGAATTTCGGACTCCGCCGCGAAACGCGTGGACTGGGCTTCGATAAACGGCAGAACATCGCACCGGTAGAGCCGGAACCCGCACTGGGTATCCGGCACGTACTGGTTCATGGCCCGGCTCAGGAACCAGCTCATGCCACAGTTGGTCCATTTGCGGACCTGCGGCATATTGCTCAACGCCCCCATCCGATTACCAATCAGCACGGGAATGCCGGTGCGCTCGTAGGCCTCAATAAAGCGCGGGATATCGGCGGGATCATGCTGACCATCGGCATCCAGTGTGATCAGGTAATCGAACCGGTTCTGGCGCGCATAATTGAACCCCGTATTGAGCGCCACCCCTTTGCCCATGTTGGCGGTGTGGCGGATCACCACGGCGCCGGCATCGGCGGCTTCTTCGGCCGTCCGATCCGGAGAACCATCATCCACGACGATAACCGGTTGGACATATGTTCGGACGCGCTGGACAACGTCGCGGATCATCCGCTGTTCCCGATAGGCCGGGATAACGACACAGGGTTTCTGTTCATGGCGCGAGGCTGAACTCATGATTTCTCCTTGGGTTCCAAAAATCGTCGAACATAAACCACTGCAGAGGATTACGGCTGATTTCCTGTTCCAGCACGTCGCGGATACGCTCCTGCAATTCCGCCACCGTGGTCCAGGGTTCCGGCACAATCGGGGGATAGAGGCGCAGGAGAAAGGTGTCGTCCGGCTGACGCAACAGGAACGTCGGCACCAGGGGGGCTTGGGTCTTGACGGCAATCCGCGCCGGGCCGCTGGACAGGTGTGCCGATTTGCCAAAGAACAGAATTGGAAAATGGTGGGCGGTAAAATCGCGGTCGGCCAGCATGGCCACACATTCCTTGCGCTTCAGCGCTTCCATGACGCCCCGCGCCGCATGTCCCAGCGGAATGCATTGAAGACCGCGTTGACTGCGGTATTTTTGAAACAGCGCATTGACTTTATTTGCCCGTTGCGGCAGAAAAACAGCATGGATACGCCGCCCCATGGATGCCAGAATGGCTCCGCCTAATTCCCAATTACCCAGGTGCGCGGTAATGAATATAATTCCGCGCCCCAATGCTTCGGCCTGCTCCAGATACTCGATATGTTCCAGACTCACCAGACGCTGGATCCCGGTTGGCGTGAATCGCGAAAACTTGAAAAAATCAACCAGATACTTGCCGAAGTACTGGAAATTTTTGCGCGCCATCTGCTTAAGCGTTTCATCCGAAGCGACTACGCCCCGCACGCTTAAAATCTGCCGGAAGTTGGCCATGACCGCACGGCGGCCGGCGTGATCAGACGCATAAAAATGGTCGGCAATGCGCAGTCCCAGCCAGTAGGCAAACCGTCGCGGCAGGGTCCGACTGATAATCTGCGCCAGACGATAAAATATATACTTATCCGTCATAAATAGGGAATGGCTAATAGTTCATGGGTAATGATAAATGGTTAATGGTCCATGGTCAATTGGGGAATGGTTTGGGAAGGGATCGCATCATCAACCATTCTCCATTAACCGTTGCCCATCATCCGCGCTTCGGCCGTGAGCTGGTCCGCCTGGTAAGAGGAGCGCACCAGGGGGCCCGCCGCCACGGCCAGGAACCCCATTGCCAAGGCGCGCCGGCGATAGTGCTCAAACTGCTCGGGGGGGACAAATCGCGCTACCGGCCAGTGACGCGGGGAGGGCGCCAAGTACTGGCCAAGCGTCAGGCTCCGGCAGTCGGCAGAGCGCAGATCAGCGATGGCCGCCATCAATTCGTCGTCGGTTTCGCCCAGGCCAACCATCAGGCCTGACTTTACAATCAGCTTCGGCCGCCACGCGGCCGCAATGCGAAGCACCTGGAGCGAGCGATCATAATCCGCCTGCGGCCGCACATCCGGCTGGAGCCGGCGGACGGTTTCCAGATTATGGTTGAACACATGCGGTCCGGCTGCCAGGACGGTCTCCACCAGATGGCGCGTGCCCTGGAAATCAGGCGTCAGCACTTCAACCGTGACGCCCTCCAGGCGCTTGAGCTGAATAATGGTCTCGGCAAAGAGCCCCGCGCCACCATCGGCCAAATCATCGCGCGTGACGCTCGTCACGACCACGTAACGCAACCCCAGGGTGCGAGCCATCGCGACCACGCGCTCGGGCTCGCGAGGATCGGCAGGGTGGGGAGGGGCCCCGCCGCGCACGGCGCAAAACTTACAACAACGCGTACACGTGTCGCCGAGGATCATAACCGTGGCCGTGCCCCGGTTATAACACTCCAGCTTATTTGGACAGTGCGCCCCTTCGCATACCGTGTGCAGTCCCCCCGCGCGGAGGGTTGCGTGCACTTTGGAAAAATGACCATCCGCCCGCAGGCGGACCCGGATCCAGGGCGGCAGGCGTTGTGCTACCTTCCGGGAATGAACTTTGGATGCGTCTGATATCATGCGGAGCAACTGTTCCCAATCCTTGTTTATGCGGCACAAGCAAAATACTGGACTTCGCTTTAACCATACATGGATATAATCATCATGCCAAATAAAAAGAGCTTGGCGAGCGAATCGACGGCCCCATCAAAGCCAATTGACAGTTCAACGCCGTTATGCGAAATTGAAATCAAACAAACCAGCAAAAAGCGCCTTAACAGAGGAATGCCGCCATGATCCAATTAAAACGCACAAACCTTTCCTTTGAACGCGAACTGTTTGGTTCGCCATTCGGCTTCAAAGGCGGCTACCTTCGGGAAGCATGGCAGACCGTCGCCCTGATGGAAAGCCGTAACGGCAAGATGGGACTCGGGCTGGGCACGCAAAGCACACTTTGGTCCGATGCCGCGGTGTTCCTGAGCAATCCCGAAGCCGCCGGCAACAGCCTGATGTTTCTTATGACGGCCTTCGCCCTGCGCGAGGCGGAAAAACGGGGCTTCGACCACCCGATGACCTTGCTGGACGAACTGTTGCCGGCTACGTACCGGTATGGGCAAATGATCACCGGGTTGCCGGCCTTGCGTCTGACCTTCGCGCTCAACGCGCTGGTAGCCGTGGATAACGCCGCCTGGATGCTGTACGCGGCTGAAAATGGATTGCGCACGTTTGACGAGATGATTCCCGCGGATTATCGCAAGGCCCTCGCGCATCGTCATCGTGAACTGGCCAGTATTCCCTTGATGAGTTATGGCGTCCCCCAGGCCGACATCGCCAAGGCGGTGACCGATGGCTACTTTTTCATCAAAATAAAAATCGGCTCCGACCCGGACAAGGACGGGGATTTGGATAAAATGCTGGCCTGGGACAAACAACGCTTGACCGCCATTCATGCGGCCATTGGCCACAGCGAGATTCCCTATACGGACAATCATCGCATTCCGTATTACCTGGATGCCAACGGCCGGTATGACAGCAAGGATCGCCTGATGCGGCTGTTGGAGCACGCCCAAAAAATCGGAGCGCTGGAACGAATCATGATTCTGGAAGAACCTTTCCCGGAAGAATACCGCGTGGATGTGCGCGACATCCCGGCGCGCCTGGCGGCGGACGAGAGCGCGCATTCGGACCGGGACGCGCGGGAACGCATCGAAATGGGGTATCGCGCCATCGCCTTGAAACCGATCGCCAAAACGCTAAGCATGAGCCTGAAAATCGCCCGCCTGGCCCACGAGCAAAATGTTCCCTGCTTTTGCGCGGACCTGACGGTCAACCCCATCCTCGTGGATTGGAACAAGAATGTCGCCGCGCGCCTGGCACCATTACCCGGGTTGCGTATCGGCGCGCTGGAAACGAACGGCCATCAGAACTATAAAAACTGGGGCCTAATGAAATCATATCATCCGCGGGCCGGAGCGCCCTGGATGGAAACGACGCGCGGCCTGTTTCATCTGGACGACGATTTTTACACCGCGAGCGGGGGTATTCTGGAACCAAGCCAGCATTATTTAACGATGGTGAAATAATGGGGTTTTGGGGTAATGAATGGAGGGGGCATAATGTTTAACCGCATTGCCATTATCGGGTTGGGGCTCATGGGCGGATCGCTGGGACTGGCCATCAAGCAGAAGGGTTTGGCCCGGGTCGTGGCCGGCTTTGCGCGCCGCGCAGAAACACGCGAACTATCCTTGGAACTGGGGATCGTGGACCAGGTCTTTGAACGCCCCGAGGATGCCGTGCAAGCCGCCGACCTGGCGGTTTTCTGCACCTCGGTCAGTTCAATACCGGAATTGATCGACGCGTGTCGCACCCGGCTATCCGCTGACGGCGTTATGACAGATATCGGCAGTTGCAAAACGGAGATTGTGAAGCGGGTAGAGGCCTTGTTTCCGCGCGGACCGGTGCCGTTCATCGGCAGTCACCCGATCGCCGGCTCCGAGCGGCAGGGGATCGAGGCGGCGTCCGCCACGCTTTACCAGAACGCGTTCGTGGCGCTGACGCCCACCCGCCGGACGGCGCCGGCGGCCCGCGCACAGGTAATGCGCCTATGGCAAGGCCTGGATGCTCGCGTGCAAACGCTATCGCCACAGGCACACGATCACCTTCTGGCAAAAACCAGTCATGTGCCGCACCTGGTGGCCGCTTTGCTGGCCACGTGCGTAGGCCGAACCCAACCCCGTCGGGTAGGACCGTTCTGTGGCGCCGGTTTTTTCGACACCACGCGCATTGCGGAAGGCGATCCCCAGCTATGGCGGGATATCATCCGCGCCAACCAGCCTGCGATCCATAACGAATTGAAGGCATTTTCCAAGGAAGCGGACCATTTGTTGAACATTTTATCATGCCTTGGCAGATCCGCTGCCGGCGGAAAAAGTGGCGACTTGGAAATGCTGGACAAGTTTCTGCAAACAAGCCGGGAACGACGGCGCGCGTTGACCCGGGGCCAAGGGACCGCCTCGTGAACACGGCCGATAATGTAACCATCCATCCCTGCCGCGTGCTGGCGGGTACCGTGCGGGTCCCCGGGGACAAAAGTATTTCACACCGGGTAGCAATGCTCGCGGGCCTGACTATCGGTCAGTCGCGCTTGACGGGATTTCTGCGGAGTGAAGATTGCCTGAATACCCTGAAGGCCATGGAGTCTCTCGGCGCACGGGTTGAGATCACACCGGAATGCATTCAGGTTACGAGCAGACCCTGGGCCTGCCCACGCCAGCCCCTGGACATGGGCAACTCGGGAACCGGCCTGCGGCTCCTGTCCGGGCTTTTGGCCGGTCAGCCATGGACCACGGAATTAACCGGCGACAAATCGTTACGTTCCCGCCCCATGCAACGCATCCAGGCGCCATTGGAACAAATGGGCGCCCGGGTTGAACTGCTGGGGGCGGGGAACTGTGCGCCCATCCGCATTACCGGTGGCGCCTTGCGGGGCATCGCGTATCCCATGCCCGTAGCCTCCGCGCAGGTAAAATCCTGCATCCTGCTGGCAGCTCTTTTTGCGGAAGGGGAAACGCGCATCGAAGAACCCCTGCCCACGCGGGATCATACCGAGCGCGCCTTCCAGGCATTGGGGATTCCCTTGCGGACGGACGGGAACCGGATCATGATCCGGGGCTATGGTCCGCGCGGACCGGACTTGACGGCAAGGGACTGGACCGTGCCCGGCGATTTTTCGTCGGCGGCCTTCTGGCTGGTGGCCGCCGCGGTTTTGGGAACGGACGTAACCGTTCAGAATGTGGGGTTGAATCCGCGGCGGACAGCCTTGCTGGACGTGCTCAAACGCATGGGCGCCAATTTGGTCGTTGTGCCGGAGACCGCGTCTTTGGCGGCGGAGCCGTCCGGCACCATCACCATTCACGGCGCCGACCTGCGCGGTACCGAGATCGGCGGCGCCGAAATTCCGAACCTGATTGATGAACTGCCCATAGCGGCCGTGGCCGGCGCCCTGGCACGCGGAACGACGGTCATCCGGGATGCCCGTGAACTGCGGGTCAAGGAATCCGATCGCATTGCGTGCATGGTCGCCAATCTGCGGACACTGGGCATTGCCGCCGATGAGCGCGAGGATGGCATGCGCGTGAGCGGCGGGGCAACGGTGCGTGGGAATGTGGAACTTGACTGTTACGGCGACCATCGTGTTGCCATGGCCATGGCAATCCTGGCGCTGCGCGCCTCCGCGCCGGTCCGCATCCGGGGAGTTGCCTGTGTAAATACCTCGTACCCCGAATTCTGGCACCACCTGAAATTGTTGGGAGCCCATGTCGAATAATATTGCCATTGATGGACCTTCTGCCTCCGGTAAATCCACGGTCAGCCGCATGGTGGCCAAGTTGCTGGGCTATGTGCACGTGGATTCGGGCGCCATCTATCGCGCACTCACCTTGCAGATTATCCGCGACGGCCTGGCCGGGGCTTCGCCGGAAGCGATTGCCCGGCATCTATCATCGGTAGCGATGCGTTTTTTTGTGGAAGAGGGCGCCGTCCGGTTTACCATTAACGATGTTGATCCCGGGACGGCCATCCGATCCCTGGCGGTCCAGGAGCAGGTCAGCGCCGTGGCGGCCATCCCGGAGGTGCGCACCTGGGTGGGGGAACGCTTGCGATCCCTGACGACGTTCGGTAACCTGGTCGTGGAAGGACGCGACATCGGCACGGTGGTATTTCCGGAAGCGACTTTTAAATTTTATTTGGACGCCGATCCCGAGGAAAGGGCGCGGCGCCGGCATCATGAACAGCAGGATCTGGCCGGAAACGCGATGAATCCGGTCGAAGTCAAACGCGCACTTTTACAGCGTGACGCGTGCGATCAGTCGCGGTCAACGGCGCCTTTGGCCATGGCGCCCGGGGCCTATCGCATTGAAACAACGCACATGACCATTGAGGACGTGGTGGCACAGATTGTGGAGAAGATTCGTACCGTCCCGAAACACCGTTTGCCCAAAGCCATAGAGCGGGCGGGGTTTAGTCCGTTTGTCTACCATTTTTCCCGCGTGTTTTTTTTGTGCTACCTGTGGATTTTCCACCGGTACGCGACGCATGGCCTTAAACACGTGCCGCGCGAAGGCGGTTGTATCCTGGTATCCAACCATGCCAGCTTTCTGGATCCGATCGCGGTGTGCTGTAACATCTGGAAGCGGCATGTTTATTTCCTGGCCCGTGACACCCTGTTCAAGCAATCGCGATTTATGAAGTGGTGGGCGATAGCGGTCGGCACACTGCCCATTGACCGCAACAAAGGCGACATCCGTGCGCTTAAAGGGGCCATTAACCTGGCGCGGCAAGGTAACATGATTTTTCTATTTCCGGAAGGCACGCGCACCCGGGACGGACACCTCCAGCCGGTCAAGGCCGGCATTGGGTTTCTGATCGAAAAGGCTGGTGTTCCGGTCGTACCCGCTTATGTACGCGGCACGTTTGAAGCGTTTCCTCGTGATGCGCATCGGATCAAGTTCAGTAAAATTGTCACGTATTTTGGAAAACCCTTGACGCCGGCAGATTGCGCCGTATTCAAGGGCGATCCGGAAAGGCACCAGAAAATAGCCGATTTGGTCATGGCACGTATCGCGGCCCTGGATCCGGCAGGCGGGCAAACATCCGTCTTTGCCAAGGCTACCCCGGACAAGAGCTGATGTTTTACGACGTCCTCCGTCATCTGTTATCCGTCGTCTGTCCTCCCGCCTTCGCCCTTCGGGCTTCGGTGGGCAGGCCGCTTGTCGTCCTCCGGCTTGCACGGACACCACGCTTCTGTTATTGTTACTCGCCATGAACCCGAAGATTTATATTTGGCCGTCATTATTGGCCGGCGATTTCGGCCGGCTGGAAGAATCGGCGCTCCAGGCGCAGGAGGCCGGGGCCGATGCCCTGCACCTGGATATCATGGATGGGCACTTTGTGCCCAACTTGAGCATGGGACCGGATGTGGTCAAGATGGCGCGCCGCTGCCTGACTATTCCGCTCAGCGTACATCTGATGCTTTCACGGCCGGACCAGTTTGCGGAGGTATTTATCAAGGCCGGCGCTACGACACTGACGATCCACGTGGAATCCGCGTGCGATGTCCTGGGGACGCTCCGGCGCATTCGCGCGCTGGGCGCAATTCCCGGAGTGGCACTCAATCCGGAGACACCTTTTGAGGCGGTGCTTCCATTCCTCGACGAGGTGGACGAGGTGCTGTGCATGACCGTCCATCCGGGTTTTGGCGGCCAGAAATTCATGCCGGAGGTACTGCCCAAAATCGCCGCCATTCGCCATGCCGCGCAGCCGCGCCCGCAGTCGCTACGCTCCAGCGTTGCGGGCGGGATGCGACCGGGACGGGATAGGGGAGGGGATGCTATTTTGGGCATCACCGTGGACGGCGGCATTGATCTGAGCACCGTAACATGCGTGGCAAAGGCCGGCGCCAATATAATGGTGGCCGGAAACGCGCTATTTAAATCGAAAACCATGGCACAGGATCTGCGGCAGATGCGCGAAAAAGCACGCGCTGTGTTCGGCAAGGACGCAGCCGGCTAACGGCAAAAGTAGCAAGAATTCAGAAGTCAGAATCCAGAATCAAAACATAGGCAACTACTGATAACTATCTTTAAAATTCTTAATTCTGTCTCCTGACTCCTGAATTCTTGCAAAACGCAAGTTTTGCAATTAACCCGTTCGATTGGAATTATGACCGACTCGCTCTCACGCATTCGCAATTTCTGCATCATCGCGCACATTGACCACGGAAAATCCACGCTGGCCGACCGCATGTTGCAATTGACCCATACCGTTGACGAACGTGATTTCCGCGACCAGGTTCTGGACAGCATGGATCTTGAACGCGAGCGGGGTATCACCATCAAGTGCCACCCCGTCACCATGAATTACCAGGCTACCGATGGCCAGACCTACGAGTTTAACCTGCTGGACACGCCGGGCCACGTGGATTTCACCTACGAAGTCTCGCGAAGCATGGCGGCCTGCGATGGCGCCTTGCTCCTCGTGGACGCCGCGCAGGGCGTGGAAGCGCAGACCGTGGCCAACGCCTATCTGGCCATGGAAGCCAATTTGACCATCATCCCCGTGATTAACAAGATTGATTTGCCCACGGCCGATGTGGATACCGTGGTCAGGCAAATTGAGGATATCCTGGGGCTTACGGTGGATGCCGGGAGCCTGATCAGCGCCAAGACGGGGCAGGGGGTGCCGGCCCTGATGGAAATGATCAGGCGCCAGGTGCCGCCGCCGAAAACGGATTTGGAGGTTGGGACACGGGTGCTGGTTTTCGATTCCATTTATGATGCTTACCGCGGCGTTATGCCGTATGTGCGCGTCAAGGACGGCCGGCTGAAAACCGGGGACCGTATCCGGTTCATGGGCACCGGCTATACCAGCGAGATCAAGGAAGTCGGCATGTTCTGCCCGAAGCCCACGCCGGTGGCCGTTCTGAACGCTGGTCAAGTCGGGTACATCGTGGGCACGATCAAAGAGCCCCGCGATATTCTCATCGGCGATACCATTACAACCCAGGAGCGGCCGGCAAAACATCCGTTGCCGGGATTCAAGCTTGTCCTGCCCATGGTGTTCAGCGGGGTCTACCCGGTCAATACATCCGACCTTGAGAAGCTGAAAGCCAGCCTGGACCGTCTCAGCCTGAACGACAGCGCGTTCACCTACCAGCCGGAATCGTCCGTGGCGCTGGGCTTCGGGTTTCGTTGCGGGTTTCTCGGCCTGTTGCACATGGAAATCGTCCAGGAACGTTTGCGGCGCGAGCACGACGTGGACATCATCAGCACTTACCCTTCGGTAATCTATAACGTGTACTTGAATAACGGGGAGATGCTCAAGATCGACAACCCCGTGCACATGCCCGACCTGACACGGATTGACCATATCGAGGAGCCCATGATCCGCGCGTTCATCATCTGCCAAAACGAGCATATCAATGACATAATGAAGCTCATCATGGACCGGCGCGGCACGGTGGAAAAAACGGATTCGCTGGACACGCGGCGGGTCATGCTGACGTGTTCGATGCCGCTGAATGAAATCCTGGTAGATTTCTACGATTTTCTTAAAAGTATTTCGCACGGGTATGCCTCCATGGATTATGAGCACCAGGGGCACATGGCCAGCGACCTGGTGCGTTTGGATATCTTGCTCAATGGCGAACCCGTGGACGCGTTTTCCTGCCTTATTCACCGCTCCAAGGCGGAGAGCCGCGGCCGGCAGATGTGCGCCGCGCTGAAAGACGTTATCCCGTCGCATTTGTTTACCATCCCCGTCCAGGCGGCCATTGGCAAGACGATCATCGCCCGTGAAACCATCAAGGCCTTGCGCAAAGATGTGACGGCCAAATGCTATGGCGGCGACATTTCCCGCAAGCGCAAGCTTCTGGAACGCCAGAAGGAAGGCAAGAAGCGCATGAAACTGGTCGGCAGGGTGAACGTGCCGCAGGAAGCATTTATTTCGGTACTCAAATCGAACACTTAAACAGCAAGGAACATGGTATGAATTTCTGGGAACGCAGGCAGGCACGTAAGACCTTGTTACATTTGATGAAAGAAGCACGGCACATCCGCAATCTACGGGAAGATGTGGCCGAGGTCGCTGCCTTGGCACGCCTGGATGCCGGCGTTCAACGGGTCCAGGATGTAATCAAGACCGGCAACTGGTCACAGGTTGAACCCTCGGCCACGGAACTGGGCGCCCGGATCGAAGCACTGATGCCCAAACGACCTTGGGCCTGGCTGCGCGAGAACCTGGAAATTATCGTGGTGGCACTGGCCGTGGCCATGGCGGCCCGAACTTATTTTGTACAGCCGTTCAAGATTCCCACGTCCTCCATGTATCCTACGCTGTGTGGCATCCATTACGCTCCGCAGGATAAACCCGACTGGTTTGACCGCACGCCTTTGCGGTTGGCCAAGTGGCTGATCTTCGGTTCATGGTATGTGGAAATCAGGGCGCAGACGTCAGGCACGGTGCAGATCGTGGATACGAACCAGGAACGCCTGTTCGTTGTCAACGGGCTGGCCCACCGGGGTTTTGAACACATGACTGACCATGTCTCCAATGGGGACATGGTCGTTCGGGGACAATTACTGGCATCGGGCGTGCGCATGGCCGGGGATCATATTTTTGTCAATAAAGTGGAATGGAACTTCCACAAGCCGCGGCGTGGTGAAATCATGGTATTCAAGACCACCGGCATTGAACATCCGCAGATCAAACAGACCGAACATTATGTCAAACGCATGGTCGGACTGCCCGGTGAAATCCTCGGCATTGAAACCCCGCATCTTTACATTAACGGGAAAATAATGGCGCAACCTTCAAGTATCGCCCGGATCGAGACGCGCCAGTCTGGTTATGACGGCTATCAGAAAACGGGGAATTACCTGGCCGGTCAAAACAACCGCGTGCAATTGACGGACGACCAGTTTTTTGCCTGCGGGGATAACCAGCGCAACAGCCTGGACAGCCGGTACTGGGGCCCCGTGCCACGCGCCAACCTGGTCGGCCCGGCCTTTTTTGTCTATTGGCCCTTGTCCGGCCGCTGGGGCATGGCGGACTGACTGAGAGCCGTAGCCTGACGACAGACGACGGCTAACAGATGGCAGACAAGGCGCGGATAACCGTGAACCCGACAATTCAACGTTACGTTTTTTGGTTTGTAATGCCGATAGCTTTGTGCAACATTGCGGGCAAAACCACGGCTGGGTAGGGGAGGGTGATCAACCCATCTATATCTCAGTAATGCAGCCCGCCTGCAGTCCGTCAGCTGACGGACGCAGCATTACGGGCAGGGAGTCTTCTATGATGACAAAATCAATATCCGTTGCGATTATCACTGCTTGTATGCTTGCCAGCCTGCCGATCATGGCGGCCACGCTATCCGCCTCAGATTCTCGTGATACGTTGTTTACCCAGCAAAGCCTCGATAATCTCAGCATTGGCGGCGTTTTCGAGGCGCTGAAACGCGACATGCAATATGACAATGGCGGGAAAACTAAACTGGAAGCCTATAATTATTACGGCTATATGGGCTATGATTTTCTTCAGTGGCTGACACTTTTCGGCACATTAGGCGCTTGCCAGGCAAAATCTACCGAATATGACACGCTCGGTGATGCCAAGGTCAAGTGGTCGGCAGGCTTAAACCTTAAAATATGGCACTTTGACATTTATGACCCGTCGTGGCTGACGGGGCGATGCAGTTTCCGTGCCATGGGTGAATATTCGCAATATCAGTCAGGTAACACCGATACCGGCAAGTTAAAATGGCAGGATATATATGCTTCCGTAACGCTCAATTATGAAGTTTTTGTATCGCGCATGGATAATACGGACTCATATCCGTACAGTCTGTTGTTATACGTTGGCCCGGCCTTTTCCAAGGTGGATGGCAAGCGGGAAACGGCAACGCAAAGCGACGACTTCAGCGAAGTTCATAATTTAGGCATTGCGGCTGGAGCGGATTTATTTGCCTCGCACAATCTATCCATCGGCGGCCAGCTCCAGTATTTCTTCGATCAGCCTACGCTGAGCGCCAGCGTGATGTATAACTTCTGATGCTCGCAATACGGGGCAGTGTCCTCAGCCAAATGACGGAGTAAACGACCAATCATTTGTTCCCAAGCCTATCTATTGGCATACAGGTCATGTCGCATAATATATCTTATGTCTACTAATACATATAGCCCAGCACAAGCCATGGTTGTTTTCGTGCTTTTGACGTGCCCTCTGCCACAAGCGGCTAATCGAGGAATATACGGGGAAATCTTAGCGGACTAAATAAATCATTTTTTCGGGCTTTGTCTCACGCTCTATATCGATGACAAAGCCATTGACCCGATTCTTGACAAATTCGTTGATAAAGTATTCCGCCCGTGACTGACTGATCATGGGCATGGAATTGACCTGTCGGATAATATCGCCCTGTTTAAGCCCAAACGCGCGAAAGACTTCCCCTTCGCCTTCAACATCCAGCGTATACCCGGCAATCTTGCCGGTCTGATAAACCGGCTTGAGCGATTCGAAAACCTTGGCCAGCCGGTCAGGATTATTGAGCAGTTCCTGGTAATACCGGAGCACTTCGCTGCGCTGAAGCACCCAACGACGTTCCCCTGTCCTTTTACCGAATCGAACGAGGGTGGCATCCGCTTGGCCTTGGGTAACATCGGCTTCCGGGCGGCCTGCGGCTGTGGCGGGTTTATCACCCCCGGCAAAACTAAGCCATAACTGCTCATCGTTATTGCCTTCCCGCAAAACAACACGATCCCTGAATATGGTAACAACCATGATATTCTGATCCAGATTATCGCCTTCGGCTACCAGGCACTGGGTTTTTTTCTGAATATCATCGATGATGGCCTTGCGGGACTGCTGATAACTACTGGCGGCAAAAAATGTGCCTGCCAGGCGGAATCGTCGCGCCAGCGGGCCTAAATTGGCGGCAACCTGTTCGCCAGCCTGTTTTACAAACGTGTAGCCGTCAAAACGGAGCGCCTGGGCGTCAATCTGCGGCCAGGCAGGCAACGCAATGGCCTGCGCCTGATTCTTCGCAAGATCCGGAAGCTGAAGATTCTGGTAGACAAACAACGCGCCAACCGCCAAGGCCGTGGCGACTAACACCGGACTCAGGCGCTGGAACAATGGATTTATGGCTGTAATGTCCATGCTGATCAGTTCTTTGTTCCTGGTTCTTCGTTCTTAGTTTCAGATTAACGAGGAACCCAGAACTAAGAACCAAGAACATTCTTGCAACCAATGGATCTCAGGCGGCCAGGCTATAAGCCGGATTTTGTGTGTCGGCAAGCACGAGCCAAACCGGCACGATGGTCATTTGTCTTGCCTGTCCGGCATTCGCCGGACGGGACTTATTGCGATCAACCCGATGCTGATCCCGATCCCTTCCGAGGGGTATCGCGATAAAGGCGGGTCGCCTTGCCAGCATCATATTTGATCTTGCTCCAGGTGGGGTTTGCCTTGCCTCCGGCCCTTGCGGTCCGGAGCGGTGGTCTCTTACACCGCCGTTTCACCCTTACCCCGCAGCAAGCTAACGCTGCGCGGGGCGGTTTGTTTCTGTGGCACTATCCGTTTCTTTCGTTTAATCGAAAGACCTCCCGGCATTACACCAGGACACCCTACCCTGCGGAGTCCGGACTTTCCTCCCCACACGCGCCATCCCGATCGGGACGGCGGCACAGAGCGACCATCCGCCTGACCACCCAAGATCCGGGAATACGTTACACGATTACGCGTGCCAATACAAGAGGCGCCCACAGAACGAGCAGGTAATGATGGCATCGGCCCGCTTAATGTCCTGGAGGACATGGGGTGGCAATTTCATGTGGCATCCGCCGCAGGAATTTTTTTCTACGCGAACCAAGGCCACATCCTTGCGATTTTCCATGACGCGGTTATAGCGGCTCAACCAGTCTTCGGGAATGTCGACCACCAGGCCTTGGCGATCCAACTGGAGCTGTTGCACTTCGGCTTCCAGGTTTTTCAGGCGCTCATCCAACTGCTGAAATTCGCCATGCACGGTGCCTTCCGCCTTGGCCAACTCAGCTTGCAGGCCGATCTCTTCCTGCCGGGCCTGTTCGACCGTTTCCATGAGCTCGATTTCACGATCTTCCAAGCCCCGGATATTTTCCTGCAGAACGGCAATTTCTCTATTTAAGACCTTGAATTCCTCGTTGGATTTGATTTGAAACTGCTGTTCGCGTAATTTGGCGATCTGTTGTCGGATGGTTTCGATTTCGACTTCCCGTTGCTTGACGGCCACCAGCCGCGTTTTAATCGTTGCTTTGGAATTTTCCAGCGCCGTCTTGTGCTGATCCAACCTGGTTGCGATGTTCTGTTTCAGGTTCGGAATATCGTTCAATTCCCGCTGGCACCGCGCGATACGACAGTCACGTTCCTGGATGATAAGCAATTTGTCAATAACGTCGAGAACCGTTTGTTTATCCATTATTATTCCAATTAGTTTCCGATCGGCCGATAGCCGGGACCACCCCAGGGACTGGCCCAAGCCAGGATTTTACCGTCCAAGGACCTTATATACCAAAGCCCCGTTGCCTCATGATACACCGCGAGGTCCCATTTGCCATCCCCATCGTAATCCCCCATGACGGGCTCAAACCCCACGCCACCCCACTCTAATCCCAATTCCAGAATCTGGCCAGTCTGCGGCGTACCGATATACCACTGGCCGGATGCCCGCACGTAGATGGCCGCATCCCAGTAGCCATCGCCATTATAATCACCGGGCACGGGACTGCATCCCGGCCCTCCCCATACCACGCCCGGCACCAGCAATTGCTCATTCAGCGTCCGAATGTACCATAACCCCGTTGACTCCTGGTACACCGCCATATCCCAGTGCCCATCACCATCATAATCCCCGATCACCGGCTCATACCCAGACTCGCCCCAGTTCCATACGGCCACGCTGCCATCCGATTTTATCACGTTCCAACGGCCATTCCCTTCATGGAACACCGATACCTCCCCGTGCCCCACCCCTTCATAGTCTGCCACCAGCCCGCGATACCCGGAAACACCAAAAACCCCGCTTGCCAACATATAGCCGCTCCCGGAATACAAGACCTGCCACATCCCGCTCACGCTGTCATGCACCATGGGATCCGAACGCCGGTCGCCATCCAGATCGCCCAATACCGGTTGGCCGGCGCCGCCAAAAATAGTGTCTCCGGATACCAGCACACGCTCATCCACCGACCGTATACTCCATTCCATGCCCCGATAGACCCCCAATTCCGACATCCCATCGCCATCATAATCGTTGAAAACCTGGTAATTCAGTGCCCCGCTTGAACGCACCCGCACACTGCCATTGCGTTTAGTCACATTGTCGTTCGGGTTTGTATCCGCCAGCAGCGACGGGGATTCCGGCAACACCCGCACAAAAATATTGTAATCCCCCTCCACCTGCGGCACCACTAAGTGACTGCCCGCCACGTTCATCACCATGTCGGCGCCAGCCTCCAAAGTTACCTCACCCACCACCTTGCCGATTGTTTCATCAGCCCCAAACACCTGGTTCGTGGACGCAAAAAACTCAATGCCCACGGTCCCATTCGCACCCGCCATATTCGTTCCACCCCCGTTGCCCATCCGGAACGATACGATCACGGGCGAACCTCCCAAGCCCACCTGCACCGGCAATACCACCAAGTTGGTAACCCAAAGGTCTACTCCCGCCGACGCCCCATACCCGTGATCCATCGCCGACCAACCCCCGATCCCCGCTTCCAGGCCATAACCTCGCACCCAATAATAATACGTTACCCCCGCTGACACACTAGCATCATCGAACACAGGCGTAGTCACCGTGGCCATCTTGACCGCCCCACCTCCCGACGGTAATACAGCACGCGTACTACGCCAGACCTCGTATTCCGAGGCCGAGTCTACTGCATTCCACGTCACCTGCACTTTCCCCACATATGTTCCCTTGCTGGCGGTCAATCCCCCCGGCGCCCCGAACGCATAACCCGTCTCTCCCACACTCAGCGCGCTACCGAACACACCATTGGTCGCCCCTACTTTATACTCGTAATGCACACCGCCCACCACGGACATATCCTCATATACCCCGCCGGCCGTAAAATAAAGCGGCGCCAGCGTGCCGCCGGGAACGCCGCGATACAACTGGTACCCGGTTGCTCCATCCACCAGCGGCCAGGTAACCCGCACCATGTTCGTATAGGCCCCATCCGTCGCAAAGAGGCCTCCCGGCGCCGCCAATCCACGATAGCCTATTTCCCGATTCGTGCTCTTCGACCCTTCGCCCCCATCACTGTTGACCGAACTCACCCAGTAATAATACCGCACCCCGGCCATCCCCGTCAGATCATTAAAACTCGTTCCAATCGGTTCCCCGATCGGCTCAGCCATTTCCGAGTCAAACGTCAAGGAGCGATATACTATGTAGTTTACCGCGTTCACCACGGGGTCCCAACTCACCACCACATGGTCGGCGTAGGTTCCATCACTCGCCGTCACCCCCGAGGGTGCGACCAGCGCCACCACTTCCACGCTCACCAACAGCGTTGCGCTCAATTGCACCATTCCCGTCGGCCAGTAGGTGGTTCCCGAATCCCGGGCCACAACCTGCACCGAGGCCGTGTAGACCCCCGCCGCCGCATCCGAGATATCCATATAATTGATCGTAATCCAATTCGTCTGGCCCGTACTCTCACCCCCGCCCGAATCCAGACTCTGGATCAACAACGGCGATCTGTTCGATACCGTCAGCGTATAAGCCATCGGCATCACCGGCGATGTGCTCCCGTTCCAGATCGAGAACTGCCTGGTTACCGGATTGGCCCCCCTGGCTATCGCTTGGGTTACGCTGGAGGGATACAACCCAAGCACCGGCCGCGCCATGACGTTCATGGCCACGTCCACCGTTTGCGACGCCCCGCCGCCATCCGTCGAGGCAATCATGATCGTTGTGTTGCTGGCGGCCCCCGCCAGCCAGTTCGTAATTGAATTGGAGTACGCCACCGTAATCATGTTGCTGGCCAATGACCCCAGCGTGCCGTTGCTCGGCGTGCAGGAATGAATCCAATCATTGGTAAACGTTACGCGGTAATTAAACGTTCCCACGCCCGCATTAGTCACGATGAAACGCTGGCTTGCCGGCGTAAAGCCCGCCATTACATTGTTCGTCAGCTTTGCCGGCGTCACCTGGAAATCCATGATGCTCAAAATCACGTTCACCGTCTGCGTCTGCGCCGGATACAAGCCGCTCTTCGAGATCACCACGGCCACCGTCGTGTTGCTGGTGGTGCCGGCTGGCCAGTTTGTTATTGCGTTGGTGTATGCCACCGTAATCATGTTGCTGGCCAATGACCCCAGCGTGCCGTTGCTCGGCGTGCAGGAATGAATCCAATCATTGGTGACCGTTACGTTGTAATCGAAAGTTCCCTCGCCCGCATTGGTCACAACGAAACTCTGGTTTGTCGCCAGCAGTCCCTTCATGACCGCATTCGTCAGCGTTGTCGGGATTACGGACCAAAACACCGTCGGGTTTTCGTACGCGCCCATATCCACGGTCGTGTTGATAATCCGCGGATTGCCGTCCAGATCCACGGTATTGGTCATCCAGGACCGGTTCGTGCCGGTGTTGATGCAGGGCGAATCAGGAGTTAAACGATAATTGCCATTCGGCCAATCAATAAACCGCGGATTGTTCGTAATATTGTCGGTTGATGTGACGGTCGCGCTGTAATTCGTGGGAGCCGGCACTGTGCAACAGTTCGAAAAGGATACAGCCGAGATCTGGTAATTACTGTACGTAGCTGCGCCTGAATTTAAATAAATGATACAATTTTCGAACATGCCGGTGACAGCGGTGCCCAACGTAGCCAATATTCCGCCAGCGGCAGGCGAGTAATTGCTGACTATTGTGCAGGAACTGACAGTGGGGTTGGCGGTGCCGTCGTACAACCTCATGCCACCACCACTAAGTGCTGCGGTATTATTGCGTATCAGACAGTTGCGGATAATTCCGCCATAACCATAAGCGCCCCCGGCAAGGCGCGCACTGCTGTTGTGTTCAATTAAACAATTCCGAACCTGAACAGAAGAATCGCCAACGTAGTAAATCCCTCCACCGCCCGTACTTCCGCCTCCGTCATTAAGCATTGTATTACGCGCAATGGTGCAGTCTGTAACCAGTATGTTCTTGCTGCTGACATATACTCCGCCTGCATAGGCGTAAGCAGAGTTATTGCTAAAATACGAATTAGAAATGACAAATCCCCTGGGATCACTACCCCCATAAGAACAATATAAACCACCACCAGTGTTACTAACACAGGTATTACCATCAAATATGCAGTTGGCGACAATGCCTAAACTCGAACTAAACAACGCTCCGCCGCCGGCGTTGGCCGCCGTATTGCTGATGAAACTGCAATTCGTTATTGTTAAAAAACCACCCGCATTACCATATAAACCGCCCCCATCGCCATGCGCAGCACCATCATTTGTATATCCGCGGGTAATGGTGAGATTGGCCAGGCCGCCGGTCACGCCAGCATTGAAGTAAAAACACCTCGTGGCATTGTTACCGTCCACGGTCACGACGCCGCCCGTGCCGATAATCATGATGTTGTTTGAGAGGGTTACCTGGTTGGCCAACACATAAATGCCGTTGGATACCCACACCCTGCTGTTCACCAGCGCCACGTTAGCCGCGTCCTGGATGCTCTGCGCCGCCATGGTCCAATTCGTATAGGGATATGTGTTCCCGCCATTCGTCGCCACGTAATGGTCCCCCACCGCCGGATACAGGTTCAACGTCACCGCGACGGTCTGGGTAGCCCCACCGCCGTCGCCGGAAACAATCGTGACCGCGGCATTGCTGCTCGTACCCGCCGCCCAGCCCGCCGTGTTGGTGAAGGTCAGCGTGAATGCGCTCGTGCCGAACGCGCTCACCGTCCCGCTCGTGGGCGAACAGAAGAGCCAGGGACTCAAAGTGCTCGCGGTATATTGGAAAATTCCGGCGCCTGCATTGGTCACGACAATTATCTGATTGGTGGGCGTCAAGCCCACCATGACGTTATTGGTCAAGTTCGTCGGTGACGCCAGCATCTGCATGACATTCATGGTCACCGCCACCGTTTGCGTCGCCCCGCCGCCGTCGCTGGAGGCGACCGTGAGCGTAGTATTGCTGATCGTGCCCACCGGCCAGGTTGCAAGGCTGCCGGCATAATTCGCCGTAATCGTGTTACTGCCGTATGGTCCCAGCGTCCCATTGGTCGAGGAGCTTGATGCCCATTCAACATTAGTCACCGTGTAATTGAAAGTTCCCGAACCCGCATTGCTCACCGCGAAGCTCTGCGCCGCCGGCGTTTTGCCAACCATAATCGAATTGGTCAAGTTGGTCGGCGTCGCCTGCAACTGCATGAGATCCAAGTGCACACTTACCCATTTGACCGCCCCATCGCCGTTGCTGGATGCCACCGAGATCGAGGCGTTGCTCACGCCGGGCGTCCAACCGGTCGTGATCGCATAAAACAGCGTTTGCGTATCCGCGCTCGTCGCCCCCACGGTTCCATTCGTGACCGAACATGAGAGCCAGGGGGCATTCGAAATGCCCACGGTATATCGGTAAGTTGAAGCGCTTTGGTTACTCACCACAATCGCCTGATTTGTCGGCGTAAGCCCAACCATCACCGCATTCGTCAGGGCCGCCGGCGTCACCGCTACGTCATAAACAATCAAGGTCACCGTCATAGATTGCGTCGCCCCGCCGCCATCGGTGGAGGCAATCGTTACCGTGGTATTGCTCGTGCCCCCCGTCCAGCCCGCCGTATTGGTGAATGTCAGCGTCAATGTGTTCGTGCTGAATGCGCCTACGCTCCCGCTCAGGGATGAGCAGGAAAGCCAGGCATCCGTAATGCCCACGGTGTATTGGAAACTGCCGACGCCCGCGTTGCCGATATCAAACGTCCGGGTCGTCGGCAAGCCTACCATAACTGAGTTGGTCATATTTGTCGGCGTCACGGTCAGGTTCATGACATTTATGACCACGGCCACCGTTTGTGTATTCCAGCGGTCGGTTCCATTGGTCGCCACCACCGTCACGATCGCATTACTGACCCCCCCCTGCCACAATGCCGTGGACGCATACGTCAGCGTAACGTCTTGCGTAGTGCCCGCCACCACGTTGGTATTCACCGGCACGGCCGACACCCAGTCACTATTCGTCGTGATCTCGAAGCCAATATCATTCGGCCATGCATTGTACACCTTGGTCGTCTGCACCGACGGCGTCGCGCCCACAAATATGTTCCTTACCGATGGCGTGGGCGGGATCACAATCAACGGGCGTTGCGTCGGCTCATTCGTATCCATGGCCACCACGGAAACATTGTCCAGGTATGAAGTCTGGGACCCGCTATACGCGTCCAAACCGGTGAAATCGGTCGCGTTCGTGTTGACAAATCCAATGGCATTCGTGACCAGGACACCGTTGGCATACAAATCCCAATTGGTTTGCAAGAAATTTTGGTAAATGTTAATCCGCACCCAGGTGTGCGCGTTCGTTCCCGCCCCGTTATTCGTTGTCACCACCCAGCTCGTCGAGTTGGAGGGATCGGTGGCCGATCCATTGTGCACCACAAAATTACCATTGGTGTTGATGTAGAACAGCCAAGTCGTATTCGTGTCCACCACCGGAGGATTCGTGCTGTCATAAAAACTTGGCTGCACGTCCATCTGAATCCAGACATTGGTGGGGTCGCTGCTTTGAAACCGGTTCGACAATGTGCAGTCCACCGGAATCATGGCGGCATTCGTTCCCGTGCGGACGGTATTGATCTGCACAATAATATTACTGGAGGAACCGTACCAGCCGTTCACACCATCAATCAGCGGGGTAAGGTTGGGATAGGTTTCAAAGTCGTCCGCAAACGGGATCGTGCTCTCCGCGAACGCGCCGGTTAAGGCCGACACGGCGGTCAACGCCACGATCGCTAACCTAATGGATGCTTTGGGCATAAAAACTCTTCCATCAATTTCAGGGCAGGACGGGTAAACAACCCAAGCGTCCCATGGGATAGCCCCAGGCCAACGGCACACCGTCAAGCGTCATAATATACCAACTCCATGTGGCCGTATCATACAACCCAAGGTCGGCGCCCCCTACCCCGTCATAATTGCCCGGCGCCGGCACCAATGTCGCCGACATCGCCGTCCCTCCAAACTGAGGAATTGGGGTCAAGAGCCGATAGCCCTGGCTCGTAAATGTGGTGGACGGCAATATGTACCAGTACCCTGACTCCGTTGCATATACCGCCGGATCCGTTAGAAAATCGCCGTCGTAGTCCGTCGGCACGGGCACAAATCCATCGCCTCCAAATATTCCCGAAAGGATCGACTGGCTTGTGCTTAAAAACATGACCCACAATCCCGACGAGCGGTGATACACCGCCGGATCCATTATGCAATCGCCATCATAATCCCCCGCCAGCAAGGCCGTATATCCCGGACCGCCAAATATACCGGATGCCTGCTGATAGCCGCTTGCGCTCATCAACATCATCCATAGTCCGCTCGTTTCCAGGTAGACGCACGGATCCGTTTTGCCGTCCCCGTCATAATCACCCGGCATGCCCACATACTCAGCTCCGGCCCATTGCTGCATCTCAATGACACGCGCGCTTTCCTCGTCCACCTGTTGCGCATACCAGCTTCCGCTGGCCGGCCGATAGGCCCCCATCTCCGTGATGCCATCGCCGGTGTAATCCCCAGGCACCGCCTGGTATCCTGCGCCACCCAGAAACCGGGTCGAAGCATAGTTGCTCAGCAGATTCCTGATTTCCCACATCCCGCTAGCTTCCCGATACAGCACCAGGTCCGATGCACTCGAGAGCGAGAGGTCGCCCTGAAAATCGAACCCCTTAAAGTTGCGAAGGACGACTGTAATCGTGAACGCTTGCGGCGATCCGTAGGCCGGCTTGCCTGATCCCTCATCGGTCGCATCAATCCGTACCGTACCGCTATAAACCACGCCAGGCCTCATCCCGGTGGGATCCGCCTGCACACGAACCGGAACCTTGTCACTCGTGCCCGCGCTTGTGCCCGATGCCGGCGTCACACTAAGCCAACTCGCCGAAAGACTCACCGTGAAATACATGGTATTCGGCGGAGCTCCCTCGTTCCAAATAGAAAACACCGTGTCCGGTGGCGTCACCCCTTTGCGTACAGTATATTGATACCCCGACTGAGCATTATTCGTCAGCGTCGCAAAGGGTGTTACCGCCAGCGCCACCCCAACCGTCTGCGTCTCAACGGCACAACTTGCATGCACTCCATCCCAGGCCCAGCCCACGACCGTGATCGCCGCATTCGTTAGTCCCGCCGGCAGGTTCGCCGTGCTGTATTGCACGTTGATCTGCGCACGTTGTCCCACGCTGGTCTGTGTCAGCACCAGCCACGGGGTAAAGCCCTTTGAAACCGCATATGTCAGCGTGTAAAATCCATTTGCATTCCAAACTTCAAATCCCTGGCTCGTCGCATCCTGTCCCTGCAATACCGTTTGGGACAAGTTGGTCAAACTTAAGGCCATGCGCGGTTTAGGGTTCACTTTTACGGTAACCGGAATGGTGACCGGCGAGCCGCTGGCAATATTCGTCGCCGTTACGGTAATCGTCCCGGAATAATTGGACGGCACATCCCCGGCCGACGTCAATGAACTGACCGCATAGTTTATCGGCAAGATATTCGTCGTCAGCGGCGCCAAATAACTGGTTGTCACCGGCACACTCAGCCACGTCGCATTCGTCGTCACCTGATATCCAATCGGATCATCCGCGCTCCCGTTCCAGATACGCAATGTCTGCGCATCCAGGTTCTGCCCTGCCATCACCATATTCGTTATCAAGGTCGGGCTGACGTTCAGCATCGGCGCCGCGCGCACGGTGAGCGTCACGGTCAGCGTGTTAGTGGACCCGCCAGAATTGGTGGAGGCGAACGTGACCGTGCCGGTATACCCCCCCACCGTCAGTCCTGCCGTATTGCAGGTAACCACGATCGTGTTCGTTGCATTCACCGTCTGCCCCGTCAAACTCCCCCCCGTCTGGCTTAACGTCAGCCAGGATCGATTCGTGGTCACGGTGTAATCCACAACCCCCATCCCCTCATACCACACCAGCACGGTTGAGTTGGTCAACTCCCCCCGAATTAATTCCGGCGCCAAGACCAGCGGATCGAACTTAATGACGGCCGGCGTCACCACCGATACGTTATCTATATACGACGTGGATAAGCCGCCGTTATAGACATCAAACACCGTAAAATTGTTCAGGTTCGGGTTGACAAACCCGATGTTGTTGGTCACCAGGATGTCATCCGCGTACAAAGCCCAGGTATGATTCGCATAATTCGCCTCGATCTGCACGCTTACCCAGTTCGTCCCATTCGTTACTATCCCGCCATTCGTCACCAATACCCAGTTGGTGGAGTTGGTTGCGTTGGGTGAAGGAACGCCATGATGCACCACGAAGTAGCCGTTGCTGTTCACAAAGAACACCCCTGCCTGGTTGGTATCCACCACCGGGTTGTTCGTCACGTCGAACAGGCCTGGATATAGATTTGGCCGCAGATCCATCTGAATCCAGACATTGCTGGGGACAATGTTCGTGAACCGGTTGGAGAGCGTGCAGTCCACCGGGATCATGGCTATGTTCGTGCTGCCGACGGGTGCAATGGCGAGGTTCGATACGACAATAATGTTGCTGGAAGACCCGTACCAGCCGTTGGTGCCATTAATCAGGGGTGTGTTTGTGGGATAGGCTTCGAAATCGTCGCTGAACGGAATCGTATTGGGGCCGAAACCGGCAAACGCATCCTGGGTTAAGGCAACCATGGCGGCTGCCACCACGATCACTAACATCCAGAATGGTCTACGCATGATCAACTAGCCCTTTATTTAAGGCCATTAGTTCAGCCCTGAAAGTTCCTGCCAGTGGACAGTAAAACGTCATTTAGAACTATCCATTTACATTAAAAGGCCATTTCTATTTAGAATATCAAATAACCTCTTATCGTCAATGATATTTTTGCCTATTTTTAACGGTAATTGGCGCTCATTTCAGGGATGGATACGGAAACGGATTGGTATTGAATATCAAGTAAACATGCCATACTATGACACCTTATGAAAACACGCCTTACTCCACGGCCAGGCAAGGGATCACATCCCGGGCTGACACTTCTGCGGCACAGTCGTGCGCCCATCCCCCGTTCGCCCGCCAAGGCCCGCCTGGAAACGTTCCAAAACGCCTACCGCCAGCGGGATTATTGGATTCATTTCGAGTGTCCGGAATTCACTGCGCTCTGTCCGGTCACCGGCCAGCCCGATTTCGGCGCCATCACCATTGATTACATTCCCGACCGCGTGTGCCTGGAAAGCAAATCACTGAAACTTTATCTTTTTTCATTCCGCAACCACGGCGTCTTTCACGAGGCAGCGGTCAACCGCATCCTGGATGACCTCGTCACCATCTGCCGGCCGAGGCGCATGCGCGTAACGGGCCGCTTTAATCCGCGCGGCGGGATTGCCATTACCGTGACAGCGGAGCATCCCGCGGAAATGGCAAATTAAGAAATGGTTAATGGTAAATGGTAGATGAGGGAAGGTGAAACGTAAATTGTTAATAGTTGATGCTGTCGCCGGCCATTTGCCATCAACCATTTTCCATTAACCATTCTTCAAGGCTTGTCCAACTCGCGGCGAACAGCACGGCCCAAGTTGTCGAAATCGTAAGGCTTCTGAATATATTGCCCAACTCCCAGCGTCAGCGCTTCCTTGATCCGATCGGTCACGGCAAAGCCGCTGACCATGATCACTTTCTGGCGCGGATTGAGTTCCAGCATTTTCTTATAAGTGTCCAACCCGTCGAAGTCGTCGGCCATGATCATGT
This sequence comes from Kiritimatiellota bacterium, assembly GCA_026398415.1. Lineage (GTDB taxonomy): Bacteria > Verrucomicrobiota > Kiritimatiellia > JAAZAB01 > JAAZAB01 > VSJD01. The sequence continues at coordinate 78,096 of JAPLSY010000080.1, forward strand.
CTAACAGGACCAGATCGATGGCCGGCCCCTGTGCCCGGGCCGCGGAATCAAGCAGTTCGATGGCAGTCTGGCCGTTGTGGGCGGTCAGCACCTTGTAGCCATCTGTGCGTAACCAGCGCGCGACGATGCGGCGTTGGTCTTCTTCGTCGTCTACGACCAGCACCGTTTCGTTGCCACGGAAATCGAGAGGGGCAAGCTGTTCACGGATTTCCGGCAGGGCGCCCGCCTGCCCGGCCAGGGAAACGGGAAAATAAACGATGAAATCCGATCCCTTGTCGGGGAGCGCGCGCACGTCAATGAATCCCTTGTGTTCCTTGAGAACCGCATACACGATGGCAAGCTCCAGACCACTGCGCTTTTGCGACCGGGCTTTATCGTTGGCATAAAACGGCTCGAACATCCTGTTCAATTCCTGCTCGTCGATGCTTGGGCCCGTGTTCATAACATGCAGAACCACGTAGGTGTCCGGGCTAATCAATTCGTAGCCTGCCACCGGATCGTGTACCTGTTCCACGGAGGTCGTCAGGGTCAGACGACCACCCTGTGGCATAGCGTCGAATGCATGGATCAGCAGGTTTTCCACCATTTCCTGCAAGAGGCCCTCGGAGCCCTGAATTGCCGGCTGATCGGCGCCCCATTTCAGGTCCACCACCACCAGTGGCGCGCCATGTTGCAATTCGATATAAACGTTCGAGTGCACAACCCGATCGAGGATCCGGTTCAGGACAAGCGGCTCCATCGGAAAATGCCCGATCCGTCCCAGGGTGAGCAGGTCGCGAATGATATCCACCGCCTTGCACGCGGAATTCTTGATGATTTGCAGGTCCTGGCGCAGGGCACTGTCGGGGGGCAGATTCTTGACGATCAGATCAGGATAATTGACCATCGGTCCCAGGATGTTGTTCAAATTGTGCGCAACGCCCCCGGCCAGGCTCCCCAGCGATTCCATGCGCTGGGAGCGTAACAGCCGATCCTGAAGCTGGCGTTCGCGGGCTTGGGCATCTTTCTGCTCCGTGATATCCCGAAAACTTGCCACCACGCCAAGAATGGTTCCATGGTCATCGCGAATGGGCGCCGCGCTGTGAGCAATGGGCACCTGCCGGCCATCCTTGGAAATCAGGACGGCATCCGTATCCGGGTGCACCACGACGCCCTTTTTCAGGATTGCGGTTAAATTGTTTTCAACGAGGGCCATTTCGTTGGCCTTCATCAGACAAAAAACGTCGGTCAGCTTGCGACCGATGGCATCCGCCGACTTCCAGCCGGTCAGGGTTTCGGCGATTGTGTTCATGAACTGGATGCATCCGGAAGCGTCCGTAGCGATGACGGCATCGCTGATACAGCGCAGGGTGGTTTCCATCCATTCCCGGCTCTCGCGCAGTTTGCGCTCCATGGTGTGCTTGTAGAGCGCCATTTCGATCGTCGTGCGCAGTTCACGGTCCTCAAAGGGCTTCAGCAGGTACCCAAATGCCTCGGTCACCTTGGCACGCCGCAGGGTATCGTCATCGGTATAGGCCGTGAGATAGATGACGGGCACGGAATGTTCCCGCCGAATGCGCTCGGCCGCTTCGATGCCATCAATGGCGCCCTTAAGCATGACATCCATGAGAATCAAATCGGGCTTCAAAGCGCCTACCCGCTCCACCGCTTCTTCGCCAAAAGCCACTATTCCCGCCACCGTATACCCCATGCCGGTCAGGCTGTTCTGGATGTCCTTGGCCACGATGCTTTCATCTTCCACAATCAGGATGCGCGCATTCGCCATAATATTCGTCCTCTTAAACTATTGAGCCTTCAGCGCTCCGTTGTCCGTCCTCAGCCTTCCGTCGTTTTGGCGTCTGGCATCCGTCGTCTGTCGTCTGATTTCTCCAGTCCGCCATCCGTCATCAGCCCTCGCAACCCTTTCCCGGATCATCTTCGGGAAACAGCATGGCCGAACTGAACGCCGTCTGGAAATCGGGCGAAAGCGACAAATCCACGTGGCGCACCGCGCGGGCAATGGCGGCGGCCGCCTGCTTTTCAGCCACGGAGAGGAGCGCCCGCTTGGCGCCCAGCGAAGAGGCATTGCCGATAAACCGGATGCGATCGCACGGGATTGGCGGCAGGAGGCCAATGCGCCGGGCATGATTGCGCCGGATAAAATTGCCGAACGCGCCCGCCAGAAGCACCCGGCTCAAGTCCATGGGTTTCAGCCCCTCCATCTCCAGGAGAATGGAAATGCCCGCACTGATCGCGGCGTTGGCTAATTGCATTTCACGCACATCCCGCTGGGTCAGGAGCAGGGGCTTACCGGATACCGTTTCCGTCTTGTGCGCCAGCAGGAAATCCACATGCCCCTCCTGCTCGATCAGGCGCTTGCGCAAGGCCAGGGCCGTAGTGGACGGAACTTCGTCCGGCGTCCGCAGGCGGCCGGTGGGATCCAGGATTCCGAGGCGCAGGAGTTCCGCCACGGTATCGATCAGGCCTGAACCGCACAGGCCCGCCGGGCGCGTGTTGCCGATAACGTTCATGCGCAGATCGCCATCCATGACCACTTTTTCAATGGCGCCGCTTGTGGCGCGCATGCCGCAGGAAATGCGCGCGCCTTCAAAAGCCGGCCCGGCTGCCACGGAGGTGGCAATCATTTGTCCCTTGTGCGCCAGTACAATTTCCCCGTTGGTGCCGATATCCACAAACAAGACGGTCTCGGTTTCACGGTCTAGGCGGCTGGCCACAATTCCGGCCACGGTGTCGCCGCCCACAAACCCGCCAATCTGCGGAAAGATGAATACCTTGCCGCACGGATTGATTTCCAGGGCCAGGTCCGCGGCGTTCAAGTGCGGCGCGTCGGTGAACACAGGCACGAAGGGCAATTCGCCCAGGGCCGAGGGATCGATCCCGCAGACAATCTGTTGCATGGTGGTGTTTCCCGCCATGACAATCTCGTAAATATGCGCCCGGTCAATGCCGGCAGCGCGCACCAACTCGTCCACGATTTCATTGACGGCCCCGATGATAACACGCTGGAGTTGGGCCAAGCCCTTGGCATCCTCGCGGCACTTGCGGATGCGGGCGATGACGTCGTCACCGTACGACGTCTGGGGATTTATTTTTGCTTCCACGCCCATATCCAGTCCGGTCTTCAGGTTGATAAGCGTCCCCACGAGCGTCGTCGTGCCGACATCCACGGCAATGCCATAGCACTGGCTGGTGGTGTCGCCCGGCTCGAAGTCTACCAGGTCGCCATCCACAATGACCGCCGTGCCGCGAAATCCCTGGCGGCGCAGAAGTCCGGGGAGCAAGCGCAACAGGCGGATACCGACCGGATCGAAGTCAGTCGGCCGGATGGCGGTGCGCAGGCGCTCGACATCCGAACGGGCATCCGCCTGGCTGGGCATGTCCAATTCCACAAAGTGCTTGCTGATGGCCGGACACAGTTCCATCTCGCCAGGGCGACCAGGCTCCGCCGAAGCGCTACGCCCAGGCGAGAGCGCTCTCGCAGAACCTGGCGGCAGGTCGGCGGCCTGGACCAGAATTTGCTGCTGCGACTCGAAAAGCGAAGTGACCGGCACTTCCACAACGAGGTCGCCTTGGATTCTGGCCTGACAGGCCAGGCGATAACCTTGCGCCACCTCCGTCTCGCCCAAGGCCGGTCGGCAGTTGGCGGATGGCGGACACGCGCCGCTGACGACCTTCAGCCGGCATTTTCCACATTTGCCGGCGCCACCACAAGGCGTCTGCAGAATCAGTCCCGCCTGGGCGGCCGCCTCCAACAGAATGGTGTCCGGGAGGGCATATACCTGGCGGCCGGTTGGCTCGAAACTGATTTTATATTCCTGGCGTTTCATTATATTTCAGATTATGTTTTTTTTTCGCACGCTTCACGCGATACGCTTTACGTTTCACATGTTTTCTGCGATCTCCCGCAGGAAGGCCAACAGGTCCGCGCGCATGTCATCGCGCTTGAGGCCAAAGATAATGTTGGTTTTGATAAAGTCCAGCTTGTTTCCGATATCGTAACGGACGCCATCGAACCGCAGGCCATACACGGCCCGGGTTTTCACCATTATGCGCAGGGCATCGGTCAATTGGATTTCATTATTTTTGCCGGGCGCCAGGCGGCCGATACAGTCGAAAACATCCGGCGTGAGGATATAGCGGCCGGCAATGGCCAGGTTGGATGGCGCCTCGTTCACGTCGGGTTTTTCAACAAAGTCCGAAATAAGATACAAATTCTTCGAGATCGCGCTGCCCGCCATGATGCCATAGCGACTGACCCTGGCGTGCTCCACTTCCTCAAGGGCCACCACGGATTCCTGGTACCGTTCAAACACGTCCATCAACTGGCTGGTAACGGAGGACGCCGATTCCAGGAGCGTGTCGCCCAGTAACAGCGCAAACGGCTCGTCGCCAACATGGCATCGGGCGCAGGCCACGGCATCGCCGAGCCCATTCAACTGTTTCTGCCACACAAAATGCACGTTGGCCATGTCGGAAATGTGCCGCAAGAGTTCGCGCTCTTGCGCTTTCCCCTGGGCTTCCAGTTCCGATTCCAGCTCAAAGTTGCGGTCAAAATGCTCCTCGATCGCGCGCTTGCCTTTGCCGATAATCATGAGAATGTCGGTAATGCCGGCCGCCACCGCCTCTTCCACCACGTACTGGATGACGGGCGTGTCCACAATGGGCAACATTTCCTTTGGCTGGGACTTGGCCGCCGGCAGGAAACGGGTGCCGAAACCGGCGGCGGGAATAACGGCTTTACGAATCATGGGTATCCTCCCGGGTTGGCGAAAAATCCGGTTTGAAAACCTTGACGTTGATTTTTTCCAACGCCTTTACCAGGCGCTGGAACATGGCCGCGTCCGCGTAGGTGCCCACAATGGCGCCGCCGGATCCCGTAAACTTGGCGCTGGCGCCGACCGAGCGCGCCGCCTCGACCATGGCGATGTTGCCGGCGCTGAGCTTGTATATCTGGCGGCGCCGGTCGAAACTGGCGTTCAGCAGGGGGCCGATCGCGCGGCCCTCGCCCTTCAGCAGGAGAACGCGCGCCTGGTCGGTCAAATCCGCCCAGAACGCCATTGCCGCAATCACGTCCGGTTCGCCGCGCTCGAAACGACTGCGAATGTCGTTATGGAACACATCCGAGCTCTCGGATAAGTCGGTGCGGTAGGCAATGTAAAGGGGCGGCAGGAGTTCCAGGGGCAAGGGGTCGTAGCGCCCGTAGCCCTGGCGCGTTAAGAGCTCCCGGTTAAAATCCATATAGACCAGTCCCTCGTACACTTGGGCCACGCGGTCCTGCAGGCCGGCGGAAATACCCAGTTCGTGCTTTTCAACCGACAGGATCAGATTGGCCTGGATTGGTTTTGGAATGCACACACCGTAGAACTGCATCAGGGCCCGCAGGCAGGCGGTGATAATGGCGCTGGATCCGGCCAGGCCGACTTGGGAAGGAATGCTCGTGTTATACCGGATGGTAAAATTGCGGTCTTCCAACGCAATGCCCTGATCCCGGCAATAATCGTGGAACCGCTTGATGGCCGCCTTCAGGAGCCGGATACCGCCGTAATAACCAAACAGGCGGACATCCTCCGCCAACCGGCGCAAATTTTTAAAGCGGGTGTGGTCGCGGGTATTGGGAAGGATTTCGATTTCCGGCGTCTCGTACAACACAATCTCGGCACAGAAATTGCGGAAGACAAAGGACATCGTCTTGCCGAAATATCCGTCCGAGGGATTCCCGATCAGCCCCGCCCGCGGATATGCTTGTGCTCGAATGATCATGGGGAATTTGTCCTCCATCTTCTGTCGTCCCGCCTTCGCCCAAAGGGCTATGGCGGGCAGGCCGGCGTCTGGCGTCTGGCTTCTCCGGTCCGTCGTCCGTCGTCCGTCATCTGTCGTCTGTCCTCCTCCTACTCCGCCTTCCGAATATCCTGCACGTTCAATTCCAACGTCTCGTTGCCCATAAAGTTGTTCTTCTGAAAGGTGAACGCCACATCCACCGGTCCCTCCGGGATGGCAATATCGGCCATCCGGAACGCGATGGCTGAACGGCTGGTCCGTCCGTCGCCGACCATAAAACGCAGATGGTTTACGCCAACCCGGCGCGGCTGTCCCTGGATGCGCACGCCCCGCACGGCCAGCACCGGCACGGGATTATCCTGCCCAAACGGCCGGAGCGCCTCCATGGCCGCGAACAGGGAATCGTTCACTTGGTCCAGCGTGATCCAGGCGTTAATCCGCTGGGTCGGCCGCAGATCGCGCCCCTCGAGCCCAACTTTCACGGCTTGGTTGAACGCCGTCCGAAAAGCCTCATACTGGTCCCTTTTTATTTCAAGACCGGCCGCCATTTCATGGCCGCCGTAGGTTACCAAAAATTGACGGCACTGCTCAAGCCCCTTCAAAAGATGATAGCCTTCGATGCTCCGGCAGGACCCCCGCCCCACCCCGTCCCGACCTCTCGAAGAGTCGGGATCAAATGCAATGACAACGACTGGCCGGCGGTAACGCGCTACCAGGCGGGAGGCTACGATCCCGATAACCCCCGCATGCCAGCCGGTTTTGGAGATCACCAGGCCATAATGTTCTTGCTCGTTGAAATTGGTGTCTATTTCACGCATGGCCTCCGCTACGATTTCGGACTCGACCTTCTGGCGCTCCCGGTTGGCACCATCCAACTCCACGGCGATTTCATGGGCGCGCTCCATGTTGTCGGTAAGCAGTAATTCCAACGAAGTATCCGCGTTACCCATCCGGCCGGCGGCATTGAGGCGCGGGCCCAAGCTGTATCCTATATGGTGGGCATCGATGGCGCCCCGGATACCGGCAATATCCACCAGCGATTTCCAGCGGGGTGCCAGGGCCTGGTTCATCTGGGTCAGGCCATGCCGCACCAGGATCCGGTTTTCACCGGTCAGCGGCACAATATCCGCCACCGTGCCAACCGCTACAAAGTCCAGGTACTCGCGCAAATCAATGGCCTGCGCAACCGGCAACCCTTCCTTTCGCCCGATCTTAAGCAGTCCGTGGCAAAGTTTGAACACCACGCCGACACCCGCCAGGACTTTGAGGTTATTATTCCGGCCCAGCTTGGGATTGACCACCGCCAGCGTTTTAACCGGTTGGCCACTGCTTTCGTGGTGATCGGTAATGACAACGTCAATGCCCGCCGCCTGCGCCAGTTGGACGGCTTCAGTATCGTTGGTGCCGCAATCCACGGTGATCAGCAGGCTTGGACGGCATTGCGCCATACAACGCTTGAGCGCCGCCAGGCTCAGGCCGTAGCCTTCTTCCTGTCGGCTCGGAAGGCAGGGGGTGACCATCCGGGCGCCCAGGCGATGCAGAATCTGCACCAGTAACCCGGTGCTGACAATGCCATCCACGTCGTAATCGCCATACACGGCGATGGATTCATCCGCCAGGATCGCCTGCTGAATCCGCCGGGCCGCCGGTTCCATGTCGGGCAGTAAAAACGGGTCGGAGAGATCGCTGAGCCGCGGATTTAAAAAACACTCGATGTCGGCCATGTCCCGGTAGCCGAGGCCCATCAGCATCTCCGCCACGGGCAGAGGAAGATCGAGGGTGCTTGCAAGCTGAATCGCCAGGGGCCCATCGCAGGGAATGGTCTTCCAGACTTTCAACGCGCGGGGGCCCCCGTTTCCGGCTTTTTTAATATGCGCCGCAGGAACAGCATAATTGGCGTGGCGATATAGATCGACGAGAATGTTCCGGTGATCGTGCCCACCAGGAACAGGAAGGCGAAGTCGTTGATGGCGCCGCCTCCAAAGATCAACAGCATCAGCACCGCCAGAATGACCGATGAGCCGGTCAAGATGGTCCGGCTCAACGTCTCATTGACGCTCAGGTTGCAGACCTCGATAATGTTCCGTCCGGGATACTTGCGCATGTTCTCGCGAATACGGTCGTAAATGACGATCGTATCGTTGATGGAATAGCCCACAATGGTCAACAGCGCGGCAATTGTAATCATACCGAATTGCCTGCCGAACAGGCAGTAAATCCCCATGCTGATCATAATGTCATGGATCAGCGCGATAATGCCGCCCACGGCAAAGGAGAACTCGAAGCGCCAGGCAATGTAAATAATCATGCCAATGAAGGAATATAAAAGCGCCTTAAGGGCATTGGTCGTCATTTCCCGGCCAATCTGCGGGCCGACCACTTCTTCGCTCAGCACCTTGAATTCGGACGACGCAAACCTTGTATTCAGAATTTCCTTGATCTTGTCGCCCGCGCCAAAGGTGGCACGCACCTGGAGATATTCCACGTTCTTGTCCATTTCCTTCTGGTACTGGATTTGCACGTCCGCGATCCCACCGCCGGCCAGGGCATCGCGGATTTTTTCGACGTCTTGTTTCTGGGAGAATTGGAAGGTCACGGCGGAACCACCGGTGAAATCCGTACCCAACAGGTTGCCCATGCTCTTCATGCCGCGTTCCACCATGTAGCCCCAGGTCAGGATAATAATTCCCACGGATATGCCGATGGCTATCTTGCGCCAGCCGATGAAGTTTATGTTAGTGGGCTTGATCGCCGAGAGCATCTTGAGTTGAGGCATGGACGTGCGCGCCACAATGATGTTGAAGATCATGCGCGTCACCATAAGGGCCGTGTACATGCTGACCATGATACCGGCGGTGAGCGTAATGCCGAACCCGCGCACCGCTCCCGATCCGAGCATGAACAGGATCACGGCGGCCATTACGGTCGTCAGGTTGGAATCCAGGATTGTGATGAAGGCCTTGGTATAGCCGGCCTCGAGCGCGGGCCCCAGTCGCTTGCCTATCCGCTGTTCCTCGCGGATGCGCTCGAAGATCAGCACGTTGGCGTCCACGGCCATACCGATGGTCAAAGCAATGCCGGCAATGCCCGGCAGGGTCAGGACCGGCAGACCGATATGCGCGCCCGTGGCGCCCGTGAAGAGCCCCATGATTCCGGCCGTGATCATCATGCCCAAGGGCAGTAACAGCATGTTGAATACAAGCGCAATGTTGGCCACCAAGCCGCCGACCATATAATAGACACCCATGAACAACACCACCAGGATGCAGGCGTAAATCGTGGCTCGGGTACCGCTTTCAATCGAGTCGCGCCCCAGGGAGGGATCCACGCTCCGCGATTCGATGATATCCACTGGCGCGGGCAGCGACCCGGCGCGGAGCACAATGGACAAGTCCTGGGCATCTTTAAGCGTAAAATTGCCTTCGATTATCGCTTCGCCGCCGTAAATGGCGGTCTTGAGGAACGGCGCCGAACAAAGTCTATCATCCATGATGATCGCCAAGTACCGGCGCCCTTCCGGGTTCGGGTTCTTGGCGCCGCCCGGGGCGTAGTCAGCCGTAACGCGCGCGAACCGGCGGGCGCCTTTGGAGTCAAACTTCAGGGTCACATAGGGCTGGCCCAGTTGATCGTATTCGATCCCCGCGTTCTTGAGGGTATCGCCCCGCAGTTCATAGCGTTGTTTGACGAAGTACGGACTGAAAATCTTCTGGCCTTCCTCCTGGCGCTCTTCCAGCATGAACCGGTAGCCCGGCGGGGCCTGGAACCGTTCCAGCTTGGCGCGAAACTCGGCGGTCATGGCTTCGTCGGTGACTTTTTGCGTGTCGCGCCGATAGACTTCGTGTCGGCGACCACCGCTCGCGGCCGGCCCGATCTGGAAGCCCTCCGGCGCCAAACCCTTTTCAAACAGCGCGCTCACGAGCTTGTCGTTATCCTCATGGACAATGCTGAACACGAGGAACGCCGCTTGCTTGATCAGTTTGGCGGCGCGGTCGCGGTCCGCATCCTTAAGGCCGGGAATCTGCACGACAACCCGGTTGTGCTTTTCCGGATAAATCAGCGGCTCGGCCACACCCAGGGCATCCACGCGATTACGAATTATTTCGACCGCCTGCTCCTGGGCGTGCTGGACTGCGGTGTCTACCCGACTGCGCACCTGCACGTCCGTGAGGTCCTTATTTTCCTCGCGAATCTGTTTTTCGATTTCGCTTTCGTTGATCTGCACGGTAAAACTCGTGCCGCCCTTGAGATCGAGCCCCAGTTTCACCTTGGATCGCAACGGGACCACCAACGCCAGCGACCAAGCCGTCAGCGCAATCAGTATCAGCCATTTCCAAAGCGCGTGTTTATCCATAAAAAATCCTATTCCTTTACGTTGGCGCCAAGATCCTCATCCTTCTGAATAACCCGCGTCACGGAGGAACGCAGGACTTCGAGCTTCGTGTTTTCGGCCACTTTGACGACCAACACGGTCTCTTTGATATTGGCCACCGTCCCGATAAGCCCTCCGCCAAACACCACGCGATCGCCTGATTTGACGCCAGCAATCAGGGCGCGCCGCTCTTTTTCCTTGCGCTGTTGCGGCCGGATCATCATGAAATAAAACAGCCCCACCATGATCACCAGCCAGCCGATCATCATGACCGGCGACGATTGCGCTTGCTGGCCGCCCTGTCCGCCGAACCCGCCCATGCCGACCGTCATCCATGAAGTGATTGCATTCATTGTTTTCTCCTGTTTTAGAAAAGCTCTTCGTTCTTTGTTCTTTGTTTAAGATAACCAAAAACCAGGAACGGCTTTGTTCCTTATTTCCGGTTAACCAAGAATTAAGAACCAAGAACTTCCGTAACTTATTCCTTAATGACTGTCTCCCGGATCTTTCTGCGAAATTGGGTAAAAGTGCCTGTTTCGAGCGCGGTCTGAATGTCCCGCATAAAGTCCATATAACAATGCAGGTTGTGTATCGTCAGCAGTCTAACTCCCAGGATCTCGTCCGTATTCAGCAGGTGCCGGACGTATGCCCTCGAAAAGTTCCGGCAGGCATAACAAGCGCACCCGCTTTCAATTGGTTCCGCATCCTCCTTATACCGCGCGGCCTTGAGCGGATACCGCCCGGTACGGGTCACCGCGGAACCGTTACGGGCCACGCGCGTCGGAATCACGCAATCGAACATGTCAATGCCCAACGCCACGGCCTCAACAATCTGGCGCATATGCCCGACGCCCATCAGGTAGCGCGGAGCATCCACCGGCAATGGCTCAAGCCCGGCGGAGGCGCTCGCCAGCATAAGGTCTTCCGGCTCGCCGACGCTCACCCCGCCAACGGCGTAACCATTGAAGCCCATGACCGCCAGCCGCTCGGCACATTGCCTCCGCAGATCGCCATACGTTCCCCCCTGCACGATGCCGAACACCTGCTGGCCCGTGGCCCGCACCTGTTGGGAACAAACAGCCGCCCATGTTAGGGTGCGTTCCATTGCTTGACAAGCATATTCGTAATTACAGGGATACGGCGCGCATTCGTCAAACACCATGGCAATATCCGATCCCAGGGCCTTTTGAATAGCCATGGATTCCCGGGGGCCCAGGAAGAGTCGGCGCCCATCCACGTGCGAATTAAATTCCACGCCGTCCTCCCGGATTTTGCGCATGGTGGCCAGGCTGAAAACCTGGAATCCGCCGCTGTCGGTCAGGATCGGCCGGCGCCAACCCATGAAACGGTGCAACCCGCCGGCACGCGCGATGAGTTCCTCGCCCGGGCGGTCATGCAGATGGTAGGCATTGGTGAGAATCATGGAGACGCCCAACGTTTCCAGTTCCGCCGGCGTCATGGCCTTAACCGTGGCTTGCGTGCCCACGGGCATGAAGACGGGCGTCTCGACCACGCCGTGCGGCGTCATGAGCCGCCCGCGCCGGGCCCGGGAACCGGGATCGGTCCGGAGGATCTGAAACGATGTGGAATGCTCTGCCATGACCATCCTTATTTTGCGCTGGCTATTGACGGTTGATCGGGTAAGTTGCAACATATTGCTTGATTTGTCAAACGCCGTCGCTGGCGTCCCAACGGGGATGCCAGTGTTCTTGGTTCTTTGTTCATCGTTCTTTGTTTCGAATTAGCGAAGCACAAAGAACGAAGAACTAAGAACGTTTTTTGCCATCATGGTGTCACCTAATGGCGGGGCCTATAATATGAACGTCACCCAACTCAAAGTCCGATTAAGCGACCATGGCGCAACCCTGCTTGCTTTTCTGGCCGCCCATCAGCAGTTGTCCAATCACAAAGCCAAGGCGCTGCTGGATGCGCGCCGCGTTTTTGTGAACGGGCAACGGATTTGGATGGCCCGGCATCGGCTGGAGCCGGGCGATAGCGTGGAAATTCAGGAGGCGAATCCGCCTTCAGGATTTACCAATGGCCCGGTAATATCCCGAGAGACAGTCTTATACGAAAGCAGTGATTATCTGATTGCCAATAAACCGGCCGGGATGCTGGCCAATGCCTGCCCGCCTGCCCAAGCTCGGCCAGGGAACTCGGCCAGGGGACCGAAAAGCCTGGAGTTCAGCCTGCGCCGATTGTTGGGTAACCCGGCATTGACCGCCGTCCACCGGCTGGATCGGGACACATCCGGCTGTCTCCTGTTTGCCCAACAGGCGGAAGCCGAAGCGCGCATCCGGCCCTTATTTGTTCAACACCGGATCCGCAAGATGTACCACGCCATCGTCAGCGGATTCGTCCCTGGTCCGGAACAGGCGATTACCCATTCCATTGACCACCGCAGCGCCCGGACACTGGCAAGGACCCTGGATGCCAACAAGCGGGCCAGCCATTTGTGGATTGAGCTTGAAACCGGGCGCACGCACCAGATCCGCCGGCATCTCGTGTCCATCGGCCACCCGCTCCTCGGCGATCAGCAGTATGCCACTCGCCGGGAGGTTAGTCCCCAGGAACGCACTATCCGGCGCCAGATGCTCCATGCCTATGAATTGGCCTTTCGTCATCCCGTAACCGGGAAACCCGTGCACGCCAAAGCGCCCCTGCCGGACGATTTTGCGGCGTGCTTGCGGCAATTCGGGCTGACCTGAGTCGCTTGCAAAAGCTCGCTTTTGCAAGCAGAATATAGAATACAGAAGTCAGGATTCAGAATTTTTCGCTCGATGCTCGACAACGTGATTGTCTTCAAAGATCTGCATTTATTCAGAATTCTGTCTCCTGAATCCTGAATTCCGGCAAAACGTTAGTTTTGCAACGGGCTCCGTAGCTATTTCTGCCGGAAGACGATCCGGCCTTTGGAGAGATCGTAGGGGGAAATTTCGAGCGTGACTTTATCACCGGTGGAAATCTTGATAAAATGCTTGCGCATCTTGCCGGAAATATGCGCCAGGATTTCGCCGCCGGTCTGAAGCTTCACCCGGTACATCGTCGCCGGCAGAACCTTGACCACGATACCATCCGCACGGATGACTTCTTCTTTTTGGCTGGGAGCATCGGCCATATAACAACCATCCTTTATTTCCGTTTATTCGTCAAAAGCAACCCTATACTGACAAAAAACCGCCCTGACACAAGCATTATTTTGGCACAATGGGAACCACAGCATTCTGAGGTAATATCCCCCGTTGCCAAAATATCGCGACTGGTTTACAGGCGCGATGGCGTCCGCGACACGCATTTCGGTTCCCGCCCCGGGATTCGAAAAGGGTCGGAAAGTTTGTCGCAGATGCCGGCGCGTGGCGTAAAGCGCTGGATATGTATCCGCGCGAACGCCGGAAGCCGAAAGATGCGGCAAAATCGCCGGCCCTTTTCGAAAGAAATGCGCGGCGCATGGCTCTACCAACCAACTCCGCAGAAACCTTGAACCATGCCATTATTCAAGCTTGCATTCACAACGGGCGTTGCCATAATCACCCCAATTTTTTTAAGGAACTCCACCTATGGCGCACTCCAAGCAAACCCTGGCTACGGCTGAAAGCATGGCCCATAGTCAGCGGGAAATTGCTGTCTCTGAATTTTTTCTCAAGAACCGCCACCTGCTCGGCTTCGATAATCCGCGCAAGGCCTTGCTCACGACCGTCAAGGAGGCGGTGGATAATTCGTTGGATGCCTGTGATGAGGCCGGCATCCTGCCTGAAATCAGCGTGGAGATAGCGCAAACCGGCGCGCGCCGCTTCCGTGTTACGGTCCTGGATAACGGCCCCGGCATCGTCCGCGCCCAGATACCGAAAATTTTTGCGAAGCTGCTTTACGGCTCCAAGTTCCATCGCCTGCGCATGTCGCGCGGCCAGCAGGGCATCGGCATAAGTGCGGCCGGCATGTACGGCCAGCTCACCACGGGCACCTCCACGATCATTCAGTCAAAGATCAAGAATAGCAAGGTCGCCCATCATATCGAAGTCCAGATTGATACCCGGGCCAACAAGCCCACGATCCTGAAGGACGAGGAACTAGCCTGGCAACCCCAGTTTTTCACGGCCGACAAAGACGGCGTGGCGCAACTGAGCAAGGAATATACGCACGGCACTTGCGTTTCCATCGAGATGGAGGCCGCCTATATCCGCGGCAAATTATCCGCGGACGAATACCTCAAACAATGCGCGATTGTGAACCCGCACCTGTGCCTGCATTACCGCATCACGGTGCTCGAAGCCGCCGGAGCGGCCGGCGCCACTGGAGCGGCCGCTGTAACTGCGGCCACTGGCCAAGGCAAGGGGCAAGGGGCCGAAACGCCCGCTTCCGATAAAAAACCTGCGGTTGCCGCCGGTGCGGCCGTCGCCGCCTGGATCACTTTCGAACGCGGCACCCGCGAATTGCCCAAACAGCCCTTGGAAATCAAGCCGCATCCCCACGGTGTCGAGCTGGGCATGCTGATGCAAATGCTGAAGGATACTACGGCCAAGACGCTCAAGTCCGCGCTTTCAAATGATTTTTCGCGCCTCAGCGACCGTGCGGCCGTGGAAATCTGTCAGCGGGCCGCCTTGGATCCCAAGGCGCGGCCCGCCCACATCGCTCACCGCGAAAGCGAAGCCCTTTTCAAGGCCATTGGCGAGGCCAAGCTGATGCGCCCGCCGACCGATTGCCTCTCGCCCATCGGCGAGGATCAAATCCTGGCCGGACTTAAGAAGGAGATTACCGCGGATTTTTATACGGCCGTCACGCGCAGTCCGGAAGTTTATCGCGGGAATCCGTTCCAAATCGAAGTCGGCATCGCCTACGCCAAGCCGGACGCGTCTCAGGACGTTGCCGCTGAGGATCCCGTGCGGGTCCTGCGGTTTGCCAACAAGGTGCCGCTGCTCTACATGGGCGGTGCCTGCGCCATGATCAAGGCCGTGACCGGCGTCAACTGGAAAAGCTACGGCCTGGCCCAGCCGCGCGACGCCGTGCCGCTGGGCCCGGCGGTCATCCTGGTCCATATCGCCAGCGTATGGGTGCCGTTCACCAGCGAAAGCAAGGAAGCCATCGCCCATTACCCGGAGATCATCCGCGAAATGACCTTCGCGCTCCAGGAATGCGGCCGGCGGCTCTCCGTGTTCCTGAGCCGGCGCCGACGCCAAGCCGAACTGGAGCGCAAGCGCAACTTTATCGAGATGTATCTGCCGCACCTGGCGCTGGGCCTGCGCGAGATCCTGGCGCTTAACGAGAAGCAGGAAACGCAGATTATCGGCAAGCTGCACAAGATGCTGGAGCGCACGCACCTGGAAACTTAAAGAAATGCAGAATGTAGAATGCAGAATGAAGAATGAGGCATTGATCACCTTTTTATTCTGCATTCTGCATTTTTCATTCTGCATTTTATCAACTTCGAAAAGGTAAAAACCATGGCAAAACCTATAATCAAGAAGACAGACTCAAAGCCAGCCGCTCCGGCGGCGGTGACCCGGAAATATGCCGCCGGCAAAATCGTCGCCGTCGCCCAGGATGTTTATACCGATATCATCCGCAAGAACGCGCGGCCCACAATGCGGTTCCCCATCCGGTCACTGAGCAACGTCAAGTACGATCCCAAGAAGGGGCATTTCGAAATTCTCAAGAAGGTGGCCACGCGCACGCTTTCCTACAACACGGTGAAAACGTTTGCCCAGTCCATGCGGCTCATGGCCACGACCAAGAATGATCTCCTGGACAAGAACGACATCGCGGGCAAGCGCGAGATTTATTACAATAGCAAAAGCTGGGGCGAATGCCGGTTCGACGAACAGCCCGAAAGTGATTCCCTGCTGGACGACATGGAAGCCATGCTGGGCATCAACCGTGAACAATTAGGCTACATCCCCGAGGAACGCGGCGGCGAAGTTACCGGCCCGGTCACGGTGATTGATCGCGATCCGGGCACGGGCGGCGATATCCGGATCAACTGTGAAAAACTGGGCACGGGCGCGTGGAGCATTCCCTCGCAGGTTGAGCATCTGCGTTTCGAATCGAAGGCTAAATTCATCCTGGCGATCGAAAC
This sequence comes from Kiritimatiellota bacterium, assembly GCA_026398415.1. Lineage (GTDB taxonomy): Bacteria > Verrucomicrobiota > Kiritimatiellia > JAAZAB01 > JAAZAB01 > VSJD01. The sequence goes on from JAPLSY010000080.1 coordinate 94,313, forward strand.
GGCCTCGCTTTTTCAGCGGCTTGTCCACCACCGGTATTACGAGCGCGCCAACTGCGTTTTGATTTCCATGAGCGGCGTACCCACGCGCGCCTGCCGGCGCTTTATCCGGCGCCTGTCGGACGACAAGGATCTGCCGGTATTCGCCTTTACTGACGGCGATCCCTACGGTTACTGCAATATCTACCGGACGCTGAAAGTCGGCTCCGGCCAGGCGGCGCACATCAATCAGTTCTTCTGCGTGCCGCGCGTCCATTACCTGGGCGTGACGCCGCAGGATATCCTGGACTACGACCTAGAAGACGCCACCCACCCGCTGGAAGAAAACGACATCAAGCGCGCCAAAGACGCTTTAAAAAACGATCCCTTCATCAGGCACTACAAGGAATGGCAGGCGGCGCTCAACCAGATGCTGACCATGGGAGTGCGTATCGAACAGCAGGCCTTTGCCAAGCATGGGCTGAATTACGTGCTGGAAAAATACCTGCCCGCCAAGCTTAAGAAAGGCGCCTTCCTGCCTTAATCCGCGTTCTTGGTTTTCGCCGCATCCACAGGCTGATTACCGAGCACCGATTTCTTGTTTACGCCTATCTTCCGGATCGGCCTGGAGCCGCAAGGCCTTGATGGCTTCCACCCCAAAGCACTGTCTCCTGGCGCCTACACGGTCTCGATCCTATCAACAATCTCCAGGAAGAATTCACGGGACCACAACTCAAGCGATGACTTTTCCCGAACGAAGCGGTCTGCTTCCTGCCGGACCTGGGTCACGTTCAGTTGACTGATCGCGGCGCGCAATCGCTCCAGAAGCCTGCCGCGACTCATGGAGGCAGATTCGGTCCAATCGCCGGAACAGCGCATGCGCGACTCCAGATGACTCAGACGCAGTTGCGGATGGCGGCCGAGGTACCAGACCAGGTCGTACCAATCGCGTCCCTTGACCCTGGTCTTCCACTTCCGGCACAGCAGGGCATGCATCTTCCCGGCGAAGAGGTCCGGAAGACTGTACACGCGCACGGCAAAGGGCATCGGCAGTAGAACCACCCTGCTCTCCGTCTCGAACCCGCCGGGCGGGTCGGTGTCTACCTCTAACTTGATCTTCAGCACTTCGTTCGCGTGCATTTGCCGGGTCAGATCGGAGCCGGCCTTGACGACAATCATCTGTTGCAAGGTGTTGGCCTTCAGGAAAGCGGATTCGATGGCGGACGCCGGGTTCTTCTTGCGAATCTCGAATGAGACCTCGAAACCGAAACTGCTCAGTTCACGGCGGAGCGCATCCCCATAAGCGCCGAGTGTAAATGCCTTGGTAGGCTTAAGGAGCGAGAAATCCAGATCTTCGGAATAACGGTCCAACCCGTACAGCACACGCAGGGCCGTGCCGCCGTAGAACGCGGCGTGTTCGAAGAACTTGGCCCGCCAGAGGCCGAGCAGCGCGATCTGTTGCAGGATCTCCCGGAGGGCGCTGACGTAGTCGTCGCGGGTCGGGCAGGCATAGCGCTCGATCATTTGTTGGATGGCCGCGTTCACGGGTGGTCTCCAGTGCGCCGCGCCAAGTAGCGCGCCAGCATGTTGATCTTTCTCGATGCGAAGGCAGAGGCGATGTCGGCGATCCGGTCCGGGTTCAGCGATGACAGTCTCTGTTCGTCCACGCGCAAATCTTCGACCAGATAGGAATTAAAGTCCTTGAAGTTGGCCGGACTGAAGCGCTTGTCCGTCCACACCTTGTCCACCAGGGCCTTCTCGGGCGAGGCCATCAGGTATCGGGTATCGCCTTCACCCGACCAGCAAATGCCCCGTGCATAACGGCGCTGAGCCGATGGCCGGTAAGTGAACACCCCGAAGGGCGTGGTGAACCGCCGGGTTTCGCCCGTGGTGATTGACGTCACGTTCTCCACACGCTCCGGTATCATTCCGTAGTGGCTCAGGGCGTAGTCGAGGCTCACGTACGAGGGGCCGTAGATCAGATTGGCCAAAACTTCCCGACTGAGCAGTGCGCGGCGATAACGCTCGCCAAACACATAGAGCCCCTTGCGCACGCGGATCAGACTGCCATCTTCCAGTAATGCACCGATACGATCCCGTGGCTTGGCGTACCCGCGCAGACAGGACACCAGTTGCTGGTAGTCCAACACGTCCATGCGAACCTGATCCCGTATGTCCATAACCGTTGTCATGGCAGAAATATACCAAAACAAGCGCAGTATGTCCATATATTATGGACATACTGCAGCAGAAACGAGACTACGTGCCCCCACCAGCGCGCATCCAACATGGAAATGCCCAGGATACATTGGTATAAGCGCCTCTACATCATCGTCCGATCTGTCGTCCGTTTTCAATCTTTTTCGGTCCGCCTTCTGTCGTCCGTCGTCCGTCGTCTGTCGTCCTCTTCAATTTCAGTCCGCCGCCCGCCATCCGGATCATTAAGAAAACGCAGGTTCCTGATGTGGTCGGCACCGAACCGGCCTTGCAACGCGCCGAGCAGGCGCACGTTCTCATAGCGCACCAGTTCGTTCAGCCAGACGGCGCTGTCCACAAAGATCACCAGTGTCTGGCGGTCCAGATAGCCCGGGCGCGCATGGGTGGCCGCGCCCGGTCCGACCAGCTCGCGCCAAGCCTCCCGGATTTGGTCCAGCAGGGCGGGCTGACGGCGGACATCGATGCTCTTGAAAATGTCATTGACGATCTCTCGGACGGCAACGTCGGGCTCCCCTACAGGCGGTTCCATGTCGGGTAGTTGAAACCGCTCGCGGGTTACCATCCAACGCACCGGATCTTCGCGTCGCCGCCGCGGGTTTACATATCGGGCCATGTTCAATTCAATTCCCCGATCAGCGCTCAAACGCGCTGATCGGAATGGTTAATGGTTGATGGTATATGGTTAATGATTTCCGCCAAACAACGTGGTCTTTTTTTAATGTTCAATACCTTATGATCCCATGCAAAAATCCGCACCGGTCAATTCATAAACCATCGTCCATTATCCATTGACCATTATTCTTATCCATTGCCTGCCCAGGATGGCACGGTGTTCCAGGCCTGCCGGAGAGTTTTGTTGAGCGCGCGGAAATCGGGACACTCGCTTTGAACCAGGCGCCAGAAGCGCGGAGCATGGTTCATTTCCCGGGTGTGACAGAGTTCATGGATCATGACGTAGCGAACAAGTGCGGGGTCCAAAAACAGGAGCTTGGCATTCAGGCTGACCGATTTGCGCCGGGAACAACTTCCCCAGCGTGTACGCTGGCGTCTCACAGTGGCGCGGTCAAAGGACCAGCCCGTCTCCCGGCTGATCTCCCGGAGCAGGGGTATCAGGTGTTTGCGGCCCTGGCGTAACCACCAGCGATGCAACGCGGCGCGGCAGGCAGGTACATGGTCTACATTACCACGCACCTGGAGTAGACCCTCACCGTGTTCGCGCACCGTCACCCGCAAAATTTCTTCCGGATGTATTTCAACCTGCCAGACTCGCTGGATGGCCGGAAACATAATGCGCTCAGGAGCTTGCCAAGCCAACATCGTCGGGAACCGTATGCGATGCGCCGCGACCCGTTCCAAGGCGGATCGAATCCACTGCTGTTTTCTTTCGAGAATCGGCGAGATCATGGAGCGGCTACAGCCCCGCGGCACAACAACTTCCAAACCCCTTTGCGGCGTCACGCGGAGCCGAATGCAGCGCGAGCGCAAACTCTCGCGAACGGTGTATTTAAACAAGGCTGCGCTCATTTATTTTTTCACCACGCCCATAAAACCGAATTTCAACCTGTTGTCTTATAGCATACTTATATTAGGGTTGGCCATACAAAGAGTTTTCACACGCGCGAAGTTTTTCGCACACGCGCAGTTTTTCGCTTGATTGGTCCCGGCGCGTGATGATAATGAATACATCAAATGAACGACAATCGTAAATTGTACTCTCAGGTATTATGATTGAACCCATACTGGCCCTGCCCATGCAAACGCATGCCTGGCTGGCAATTGCCCTTGGAGCGTTCATTGTGCTCTGGGGGTTGTTGCGCATCCTGGTTCGACTCCGCTGGGTCTCGCTGAACGCGGCCCGTGTTTTTCAACTGGCCGTTCTCATCCTCATCTGCGAAGGCGTCCGCACAAGAATGCCCCTGCCCGTATTCCTGGCGCCGTGGCTGAAAGCCCTTGAACTGGCCCTGATGGCCTTGCTCACGGTGCAGGTTGTCGTCAAAATTTACATCGGGCAATACCTGGAGCACCGGCGGCGCGTATTTGTGGCCCGGATTATCCGCGATCTGACCACGGTGCTGATTGTCGCGCTCTTCGCCCTGCTTTTCCTGCGGTTGGTGCTGAACGTCAACCTGGCAACGATCCTGACGCCCTCGGCCATTCTGACGGCAATCATCGGGCTCTCCATGCAGGATACCATCGGCAATTTCATTGCCGGCCTGATCATCCAGCTCGAAAAACCGTTCGATCTCGACGACTGGATCGAGGTTGACGGCCAGCGCGGCCAGGTGCGCGAAATGAACTGGCGCTATACAAAGATCGAGACCACCGATAAAATTTACATGATTATTCCCAATAACAAGATTTCCACGGAAAAGGTGATCAACTACAGCAAGCCCACGCCGGTAGTAAAGGAATTCATCAATATCGGCGTCAGTTACGACGTCGCGCCGGTCAAAGTCAAGCAGGCCGTCCTGGCCATCCTCAAGGCCAATCCGCATGTCATTCAGAAGGAGGAAAGCGAGGTTTTTCTCCACGAGTATGGCGACTCCAGCATCGTGTACCGGATTGCCTACATGATCGGCGATCCCGGCTTGCATCGCGACGTCCGTGACGAGGTTTATTCCGCCATCTGGTACCAGTTCAAGAAACACGTGATTGAAATCCCCTACCCAATCCGCACGGTAATCATGCAACAACCTCCAGTCCAAGCCGACCTGAGCGAACCTGTCCGCCTGCTCGGCAGTCTGCCGCTGTTCACGGGAGTCAGCCCGGAAGGTTTGGAACACCTGATCCGGTTCGGCCTGACCCACACGATTGCGCCGGGACACGTGGCGATTCGCGAGCAGGATCAGGGCGATTCCATGTTCTTTATCCTCGACGGCGATTTTAACGTGATGAAGGATCAACGGATTGCCAAGGTACTGCACAAGGGCGATTTTTTCGGCGAGATGTCCCTGCTGACCGGCGAGAAACGTACGGCACAGGTCGAGGCCGCCACCCGTGGCACACTGCTGGAAATCGATCGCAGTGCCTTTAAAATCCTCATCGAAACCGAGCCGGCGGTTCTGCGCCAAATTGAAACCATCTTCGGCGAACGCTGTAAAGCCAATGCCGACCTGGCCCGCAACAAGGCCGATCCGGAAGCGCTTAAGGTCAGCCTGTTTCAGCGGTTTAAAAAACGCTTTGGGCTGGCGTGAAAACACGTGACTGCTCAGGAATCCAGATGTCAGGAGTCAGAATTCAGAATTAGTCGGGCCGGCATGGACGTCTTCCGCCATACGCGGATCTGCCTATGGCACGACGTTCTGGATTCTGTATTCTGTCTTCTGACTACCAAGCAGTTGCGTGGCGTTCATAGCATGCTGTTGGTTTCCATCCTCGCGCTCATCTGCCTGCCTTTCTCCGCTCCGGCCAACGTAATGCCGGTGTATGAAAATCTGCGGCGTACGGAGAGCGCGCATTTTATTTACATCTACCAGGTTTCGCTTGCCCCCCAGGTACCGGCCCTGATCCGCCTCTGCGAGGAAGCCTACGATCTCCTGACCCCCGCCCTGCACTGGACCCCGCGCGGGAAAACGATCATTCTTTATGCCGATACGATGGATGAACACAACGGCGCCACCTGGGTATATCCGCGTCCTACCATCCTGCTTTATGCCGCCGGCGCTTCGCCCGGGTCTTCCATTTATGAGCCGGGTCTGTTTCTGCGCCGCACGATTTTACATGAATATGCCCACGTGCTGTCCATGGATGCCCAGTATGGCGCCGATGCCTTCCTGAGCACGATCTTCGGGCGGGTGATGCCGGCGGGTGATTTTTTATCGCTGGTCCTGGCGGCCTGCGCCGCGCCGCCCGGGTCGCTCGCGCCCACCTGGTACCTGGAAGGGATTTCCATCTGGGCGGAAACCGAGTTTTCCAGCTCCGGCCGCGGACGCACCAGCGTGGCGGACATGATCATGCGCATGCCGTTTGCCGATCAGCGCATTCTGAGCGCCAACCAGTGGGACCTGGCGCTTCCCGAATGGCCCTATGGCGAGGCCGCCTATCTCTACGGCATGAAAACGATCGAGTATGCCCAATCTCTTTCGGCGCAAAAAGCCGGCCAACCCAACCTGCCCGGCGAACTTTCCGATGCCGCGGACCATTCCTTCCTGTATTTCTTCGATAACCGTGCCCAGCCGGCACTGGGCATGACGTTCAACCAGATGACGCGCACCGCGCTGATCCAGGAGCAGAACCGTCAGCAAGCGCGCATCAACCGATTGCAATCGAAGCCGCTCACCCCGCTCACGCGCCTGACACCCGGACCCTTGCAGGTAGCATTCCCGCAATTCAGCGCGGATGGGAATGCGGTTTTTTTTGCCGGCCATCCCGAAGCCGGGCGCGACGTGCTGTATCGCTATGACCGCAAAACCAAACGCGTCCAACGCCTGGAAAACGTCCGCGTGGACTTCGATTCCACAACCCTGGCCACTCCCAAGGACCACAGGCTGATTTACTACACCCGTTTGAACGTAATCGGACGCGACCGGATATGGAACGAACTGCACCGCTATGATCCGGCGAAGCAGACTCAGGAACTGGTCACACGTGAGGGCCGCTATCGGTACCCGGCAATTACTCCGGATGGCCGCACCTTGGCCGCCGTGCGCAATGAGGCTGGTCGATTTTATCTGCTCGAAGTGCCGCTGGCGCAGGCCGGTAACCGACAGATTGAAAGCATCCGGGCGTTGGCGCCGCCCTTTCACTCAATTGTGGATCCGGTTTTTGCGCCGGACGGCCAAACCCTGGTTTACGTGCTGGCGAATGATGCCCATTCACAATTGCGGATTTTGGATCGGGCCACCGGCAACGATTCGCTCCTGGTGGACTGGCCCTGCATCATCATGACGCCTTTGTTTCATCCTTCCGGCAGCAATCTCGTATTCGTGGCCGATCGCAACGGTGTCTATAATCTTTACCGGGTTCCTTTGCCATTCGGCGAACCGCAGGCCATCACGCACGCGCTGGGCGGCGTGTTTGCGCCTGACTTTTCGCCCGATGGCCGGGAACTGGCCGTGGCCGCTTACGATTCGCACGGGTATTACCTGAGCCTGTTGTCCGTGGATAGCCTTTCACCAATGCCCTTTCCTCTACCGCGCCTGACATCGGATTGGCCCAGTTCGCCGCAGGATACCGAACGGTTCCAACAACCACCCGCTTGGGCCGTAACAACGACACCGGCAACGGCGGTCACGCATGCGCCTTCGGGGACCAATACGCTGGCTACGGTTCCGGCCACGAGTCGGCCGTATAATTCCTTTACCGGCATGCGTCTGGATTACTGGACCCCGTGGCTGACCATGGCCAATGCCGGTGGCGTGGAAGGCGGACTCGCAGCCGCATGTTCCGATTACACCCAGGCACAGAATCTTTTCGCCCTTGGAGGCGCGGAAAGCCGGTGGGGGACGCCTATCGGCGCGCTGGTCTATCAATATTCCGGGTTCTATCCGATCCTGACAGCCTTCGGCAACTACGGTCCGGAAAGCTATTACGATTTGGTCAAGGACCGTTCCGGTTATTTTTACGATTACAACGAAAAAGTCGGTCAAGCCGGCGGTATGTTTACCCTGCCCCTGTTGCGCGCCGATTACCATGCCGATTTCTCAGTAGGCTGGCAGGGGACCGATCGTAAAGTCATTCCCAAGAGCGCCGAAGACTATGCCAACCGACCATTGGTAACGAGCAACCTGTTCGAGGGTACGGAATCGGCGCTGTTCGCACAGATGACTTTTTTCAATGCCACGGCCTTCGGACGCAGTGCGTCCTTTGAGGACGGCCGGGCCATCAGCGCCACAATCGAGCGCGCGGACAAGGCCTTCGGCGGCGATCTCTCGCAAAGCCGTGCCCTGGGCCAATGGGTGGAGTATGTGCCCGTGATGTGGGCGGACAACCATGTACTCCGGCTGGAGGGCGTCGGCGCCGCTGGGCAGGGCGATGAAACCGCGCAAAGCTTTTTCGGCCTTGGCGGCTATGGTGTTGTCCAGCAGATGGCCACTCCCGGATTGGACCGGAACGTCATTCTGCGCGGCTACAATCCAAACTCACAAATCGGCCGTTACCTCGTCAAGACCGGGGCCGCCTACCGTTTTCCACTGATGTCATATTACCGGGGGATGGATGCCACCCTACCCCTATACATACACCAGTTGTTCGGCGAACTGTATTATGAGGGCGGGCATGCCTGGAGCGGGGACACGACCGGCGCACTGGATGCAAGCTGGTTAAACGCCGCCGGCTTCGAATTGAACCTCTCCCTGACCCTGTTCCGCTATGCCCAGATGGCGCCGGGTTTAGGCGTAGTGTATGCGTTCAATCGCAAGGACCCCAACCCCGGCGCATCCGACGACGATGCCCAAAACCAGAAGCTTCAGCTTTACCTGAGCATCAAGGCCGTGGTGAATTTCTAATCCCGCGGCCTTCGGAATCACGGCTTTACGTGGACCGGCTCCTTTGTCGGCGGCATCGCGACCACCAGAACGACGTCGAGCCAGACGGCCTTGAGTGCGGTCCCGGGTTTCAGGGTAACCTCGATCCGGTTTAAACCTTCCTTCACCAGGTTGGGAGCCAGCGGGTAGTCCAACCACAGGTCGGACTTTTCAGGACCTGTGAGCGGATTGCCGTTGAACGCCACCTGCAGGGCGGTCGGCTCCGGACAGCCGTCAACCCTGATGCGCAGTGTCGCGTTCACCGGACGTGCCTGGTCCGTACGCGCGGCGGGCATTCCGAACACTTTCATTTCGATCGAAGCCGGTTTTCCGGGATCGAGCTTAACGGGGCGTTCGGGAGATAGGATCGGCCGGTTCAAGAAACGCTTTTCGCCGTTGGCCATCCACCAGTTGATTACGTTCACCCCGCGTGTACCGACGACATAGGTCTTGTCCAGCTCGCGGAGCTTGCCGGCATCACCGAGTTCGCGCCACAACGGACTGCGCGGGTTAAAGGAGTTGAACATATAGATGCCGTCCACGCCTTCTGCCCAGGCCTCCGCGGCACGTGCCCGGTAACCTGCGTCCGATTGGCGAATCTGCGCCGCTTGGACGTCGTTCAACCGGCTTTCGCTCAGGCAGGCGTAGACGGGCACGTTGTACTTATGCCCCAGTGCTGCGCTCACCGTCCACGGATTCAGCCTGAAGTAGTCGGACACGGCCATGATATCCACCAACCCGTCCGCCAGCCAGCGTTCGATGTCTATGCCCATCGCCTTGCAGTACTCCACCGAATCCGGTACGCGTACCGCGATCAGGATCGGTCGTCCGCGACGGAGACCGATCCGTTCAGTGGTCGCACGTACCTGGCGCACCATGTCCGTGAGCTTGGCAAGCTCCTCGGCTGTCGCGTCGGTCCCCCATGCCGGACCTTTGAAGTAAATTAAATGGCGGAGAAAATCCATTTCGATGCCATCAACGTCGTAGTTTTCACACACTTCCTCGACAAACTTGACCGCCAGGTCCCGCACCTCCCGGTGATTGAAGTCCATCGCGGTCCAGCCGCCATGCTTGGAGCGGTCGTAGTCCTTAACGTCGGTACTGCCGGGCTTGGCACCAGCCTTCAGGGGTGACACAAGCCACTCGGGATGGTCCTTTTTAAACTGCGGGAACATGAGCGGGCTGTACCAACCGCCCCAGGCATCGTGGGTGTCGTTCATGCGGAAAGACCAGAAGACCTCGATTTTATTCGCCTTGCAAAAGGCGACCATGATCTTGAGCGGATCGGTTCCCTGTTTGATGAATTCCGCCGTCTTGTTCATCGAAAAACCGCCGCTCTTGTTGTCGGGCTGTTTTGGATTAGCGGTGGAATCGAATACCTCGCCGATCTTCGTGTTGTGGGTAAATCTCCCGAAACCTGAACTCCAGGTGCAATAGAAAATGGAATCCACCTGCGAGCCAAGCAGTGGTGTCGTGCGACAGGCCAGCAGCGCTTCCGGTGTCGCCGTTTTGGCCTCATAAACTACATCGTCGCCGTCGTTGTTAAAAATCAGCCGGCGCGGCCGGTGCGCCATCGCCCGGCGCTCCGCCCTCAGCGCCATCAACGTCTTCTCCTTGGCGGGAGCCTCTTTGGAAGGTTCCATTTTCTGACAACCGCTCATCGGCAGTGCCAGACAGCCCAAAGCCCCCAGGCCAATCGTGAACATCCTTCGCAATGCTTGCCACTTAATTTTCATTACGTTTACTCCTTATTTAATTAGTCCTAAATATTCTTCACCTTTTCCTGCGGGGCAAGATAAGTAACCGCAACAATAAAATCCTGCAGGTCAACCTGAGACGCAGTTTGTGGGGTGAGTTCAAATACATTGTCGCCGTTCTTCACATCGGCCGGCTCGATCCGGTAATCCAGCGATTCCCCGGACGCCTTCACGTTTTCCAGAAGCCGGCCGTTCATTTTTACATCTACCCGGTCACCAGCCGCCATGTCTTTTACCCAGAGATGACAGGTTATTTCCGGGCGCAATTTCCTCTTCTCCGCGCCGGGAAAATCCTCGGCCATGACCAGAGTCATTTTTACCGTCTGATTTGCCAGCAGGCCTATCGGATTCGCGACATTGAGCGTAGGAGTATTACGGAATTTATCGCCGTCCTTCACATAAGATCCCGGATAACCGTAGCCCCGAGGCGACATGAAATAGACTTTGTTCTTGACCAGCAGTTCCTGCTTGTCGCCCAATTCCCGCCAGACCGGGGCATTGGGATCGAAATAATTAAACATGTAAATACCGTCAACGCCCGACTGCCACGCCTGCATGGCGCGGCCGCGATAAGATAAGTTGGAATTGCGCTGAAAATCCGATGGCCAACCTGTGGCCATCCCGGCCTTCACGCGCGATTCGCTCAAACCGGCATACACGGACACACCGTGTTTATGGCCCAACTTCACACTGTATTCCCAAGGGTTCAACTGGAAATAGCAGGTCACGGTCAGCATATCCACCAAACCTTCCGCCAGCCACTTCTCTAAATCCAATCCGATTGCCCGGCAATATTCCACCGAATCCGGCACGCGGATGGATAAAAGTATCGGCTTGCCTTTCTTGATACTCTCCACCTCCGTCATCTTCCGGATCCGCCGTACCATGTCGGTCAGCATGTCCAGTTCCGCCGGGCTTGCCTGGCCGCCCCAGGCCACGCTATTGAAAAACATCGCATGCCTGAAATAATCGAGCTCGATCCCATTCACGTCGTAGTTCTGACATACTTCTTCAAAATACTTGAAGGCCAAATCACGCACCTCCGGCCGCGTATAGTCCACCGAGCTCCAGGGCCCGTATGGCGGTATCTCATCCTTGCCGCCCACCAGGTATTCCGGATGGTCCTTCTTCAGTTTTGGAAAGAAATACGGGCCATAACCAGCGGTATACGAATCGTGCGTATCGTTCATCCGGCAACTCCAGAATATCTCCAGGTTGTTCTTCCGGCAAAATTCCACCATCAACTGCAAAGGGTCGATGCCTGACTTTATAAGGTCCGGAGTCGCGTTTTCACGAATTTGCCCATCGACCGGGAATTTCTGCGTCATAAATGTCTCGCCGACTTTCGTCCGATGTGTAAAATAACCGAAACTTTGGGCGTCGGAATAAAAAATCGTATCCACCTGCGAGCCGAGCAACGCCGTCGTCCGTTTTTTCAGAAATTCTTCAACCAAAGTCTTGGATTCGCCGGAAAACATGATGTCGTCGCCATCGTTGTTAAAAATTATCCGGCGCGGCCGGTGCGCCATCGCCCGGCGCTCCGCCCTCAGCGCCACCAACGCCTTCTTATTGACAGGCGCCGCATTGGAAGGTTCCGTTCTCTGGCAACCGCTTATCGGCAGAGCCAGGCAGCCCAAAACCCCCAGACCAATCGTGAATATCCTGCGCAATGCTTCCCGCTTGATTTTCATTACGTTTATTCCTTATCTGTTTACTTCTTAATATTCTTCGCCTTTTCCTGCGGGGCAAGATAAGTGACCGCAACGATGAAATCCTGCAGGCCAACCGGCTTGTTTTCGGTGTAATATTTCATGAACTCCCAGTATGCCTCGCCGGTCCCCGGTCCGGTCGCCGAACCGAATAGCAAACTGTTTTTGTTCCAGTCGGTATCAAGAATGTTTTCAACACCCTCCTTACGGTCAAACGCGGCAGTCGTAAATTTTCCGGTCCCGTCAAGTTTCAGCGTTCCATCCACATACACTCGGATATCCTTGCCCTTCAGCGCGATCCGGTAGGTGTGCATGTCCGTGGCGGCGTCCAGCGGGCAGGATAACTTCGCAAAATACAGCCCGATACGGTCTTTGCTCAAGGTCAGGTATTCAACCGCGGCCGAGTTGGCCACCCGGACGCAAACGCCAAGGGGATCATTACTGTCCAGCACCCGTACTCGCGCCTCCACCACCGTCAGCGCCTCTGGCGATATATGCCAGGGATACGCAAGGTTGATCATATCCGCCTCGCCGCTGCCGCGGTCGGCAAGGAGCAATTGATTCTCGTGGACCTGCTCAATGCCATCATAATTCATTAAACGTCGCCAGGGCAACTGCGCCGGAAAGACCAACACCTTGTCGCAGATGTACGCCATATCCCAGTTTTTAATCTCCAAGGCGCCCGGATTGCCCGAAAATTCCTTTCGCGGCGCAGCTTGCGCAGTGAGTTCAAACACATTGTCGCCGTTCTTCACATCGGCCGGCTCGATCCGATAATCCAGCGATTCCCCGGACGCCTTAACGTTTTCCAGAAGCCGGCCGTTCATTTTTACATCCACCCGGTCGCCTTCCGCCATGCTTTTCACCCAGAGATGGCAGGTAATTTCCGGGCGCAATTTTATTTGCTCCGCGCCGGGCAAGCCCTCGGCCATGACCAGGGTCATTTTTTGCGGCTGGTTGGACCTCAGGAATATTGGGCTATCAATGCTGAGCGTAGGCGCATTGCGGAATTTTTCGCCGCCTTTCACATAAGAACCGGGCGACCCATCCCCCCGTGGCGCCATGAAATAGACCTTGTTCTTGACCTGCAGTTCCTGCTTGTCGCCCAATTCCCGCCAGGCCGGGGCATTGGGATCGAAATAATTAAACATGTAAATACCGTCAACGCCCGACTGCCACGCCTGCATGGCGCGGCCGCGATAAAATAAGTTGGAATTACGCTTAAAGTCTGACGGCCAGCCTGGCGCACTCCCCGCCCGCACACGCGATTCGCTCAAACCGGCATACACGGACACACCGTATTTATGGCCCAACTTCACGCTGTATTCCCACGGGTTCAGCTGGAAATAGCAGGTCACGGTCAGCATATCCACCAAACCTTCCGCCAGCCACTTCTCCACGTCCAAGCCAATCGCCCGGCAGAACTCTACCGAATCCGGCACACGGATGGATAAAAGGATCGGTTTGCCTTTCTTGAGGCCCTCCGCCTCAGTCATCTTCCGGATCCGCCGTACCAGGTCGGTCATCATGTCCAGTTCCGCCGGGCTTGCCTGTCCGCCCCAAGCTACATTCTTGAAAAGCATCGCATGCCTGAAATAATCGAGTTCGATCCCGTCCACGTCGTAATTCTGGCAAACCTCTTCAAAATACTTGAAAGCCAGATCGCGCACCACCGGCCGCGTATAGTCCACCGAGCTCCAGGGGCCGTAGGGCGGCATCTTGTCTTTGCTGCCCACCAGATATTCCGGATGGTCCTTCTTCAGTTTTGGAAAGAAATACGGGCCATAACCGGCGGTATACGAATCGTGCGTATCGTTCATCCGGTAACTCCAGAATATCTCCAAATTGTTCTTGCGGCAGAATTCCACCATTAACTGCAAAGGGTCAGTGCCTGATTTTATAAGGTCTGGAGTCGCGTTTTCACGAATTTGCCCATCGACCGGGAACTTCTGCGTCATAAATATCTCGCCGACTTTCGTCCGATGTGTAAAATAACCGAAACTTTGCGCGTCGGAATAAAAAATCGTGTCCACCTGCGAGCCGAGCAAGGCCGTCGTCCGTTTCTTCAAAAATTCTTCAACCAAGGTCTTGGATTCGCCGGAAAACATGATGTCGTCGCCGTCGTTGTTGAAGATGATCCGGCGTTGTTTGTGAGCCGCCGCCTTGCGCATTTCTTCGAGTTTCACCGGCGTGACCATCGTTTTTTTCATACCCTCCTCCGCCGCAATCGCTGTTTTTTGAGAAACGCCACAAAATAAAGCAACAATAAATAGAGCGACCAAAAGTCCGGCATAATTCGTGTGGCTTTTCATTTTCTAACTCCTTGGTCCATTGCGCGTTAATTGATCAGGGACTGCTTTTCACGCGGTTCGGGCAACCCGCCGGTGCAATTCTGCTTGAAGAAGCATTAATGATGGGCAAAGAGGCCCGGCGTGTCAAACACAAAGGCGCTAAAAGCTCCTAATCGGCGGGTCATGTTTCATCCCTCTTCGTCTTCGGCAAACCATACCTGAACATCGGCAACGCCGGCCGTGGCCAAGTCGGCCGGCAGGGTAGCACTCGCCACGTGTGTGGCACTCGCCACCCCGCCTGCAACGCTATGCGTAGCATTGCGGGCAGGGCGCATGCGTTCCACGACCAGCCGTTTCTCCGCTCCGGCGGCGACAAACACAAGGCGCTCCGCTTTTGCCAGAAGGTCAGCCGTCACGCTGACGCGGTCCGGCCCTGGCTTGCGGGGCACCGCCAGGGCAAGTGCGCCGCGGCCGCGTTCGACATCCTGTGTTGAGAACAACGATGCCGTGTGGCCATCCGCACCCAGCCCCAGCACACCTAACGTAATTCGTCCTTTCCGTTTTAAAAACGCGCGCAGGTCACGGTCATAATGCCGGGCGGCCAACGCCAGCGTTTGGCTGGTATCCACCCGCAGGATATGCACGGCGGGAATGTGTAAGGCCTTGAGCATCGGCCGCAACTGCCCGTAATTGCTTTCCGGCGAGCGGATCGGCGCCAGGCGCTCATCGCTCAGCAGGATGCGCGTGTTACCATCCACAAAACAGGGGTTTTGGGCTATCTGTTGATAGGCCCCCCGGGGAGTACGGCCGCCGGGCAACATCACCGCATGCGGCACCGGTAACGCCAATTTGAAATGACACGCCAACAGATCAACAAGCGCCGCCGTCAAATCGTCCGCGTGTTGGAATATTTTGATTTGCATGGAAAGATTTTACCTGTTGTGGCACTCATCGATTGGGTTTGAGAATAACATAGGTGGGCAAGCCCATCACGGCAAACGCGTCCAGGACATCACGATCCGGCGGTTGATTGGGATGCTCGGCCTGGACCTTGACCCTGACAAAGAATTCCAACTGCTGACGGACCTGTGCGTTCCGAAAAGTCGTCGCGTCCATGGCATGACAATTTTTGCACCACGAGGCCCAGAAATCAATGAAGACCGGTTTATGTTCCTGATCCGCCCGGGCCAGCGCTTCAGGCAGGCTGGTCAACCATCCTTCGCGCGCGCCACTCGGTGACGATTGTCCCCATAGCGGTTGTTGCCGCCCCAGCGGTGGTGACCGCCCCAGCGGTGGTGACCGCCCCAGCGGTGGTGACCGCCAGATCATGAAGCCGGTATAGGCATAATAGACGGCTGCCAGCAGGATCAGAATACCGAATCCGTGTTTGATGCGTTCCATCCAGCGGCCTGGCTTGGGCAAACAAGCCAGACCAGCGCCGGCCAGCGGCCACGGCAAGGCCATGCCCAGGCCGAGGATAAAGGGCAACAGCAACGCGGCGCCGTGACCTTGGGCATACAGACTGGCCGATAAAAGGAGCACCGAGAGCACCACCGGCGCCACGCAAGCACCCGAGAGTATCGCGGCCAGTCCACCCAAGGCGACAATCATCAGTACGCCGCTGCCCATGCCAATCGTGTTAAAACGCCCCTGGAACCTGGAAAAATCAATTGCATAGACATCAAACATGGCCAGTGCCAGAACCGCAAACAGAAGCGCGACACTCACATTAAACCAGGGGGACGCATTTAGCGCACCGAACTTCGCGCCGGTCAGTACAACCAGCAGCCCCAGGATGCCGTAAGCGACGGCCATACCCAGTCCATACAACGCACCCAATGCAGCCCCGCGCCGACGCGACTGGGCCCCGGTCCCGGCGCCGATGATCGCCAGGTTGACGGGAATCATCGGTAATACGCAGGGCGTCAGGTTTAAGGCCAGTCCACCCACAAGCAGGATCAGGATCGAGAGCCACAGCGACCGTTTTAACCAGCGGTCAAGGGGTGCCTCCGGCGTAGCACTCCCCCGCCCTTGCGCCGATTCCAGAAACGAAAGAAGTTCCGACGATGAGAGATACCCAGCCCGCTGAGCAACTATCGCAAACCGATTGGTCAAAGTGCGCCAATCAGTTGTTGCCGTGGATGCAGAAACCACAGCGGTTGCGGCAGAAACAGCGACTGAAGATGACGCCAAGTTTGCCCATGAAACTACAAATGTTTCCGATGCCGGCAAAAAGCAAACAGTTTCGTTACAACCCTGCCACCACACCGTGACCGGCAAACGATTAGTGTTCAGGTTTTCAATGGCGTAAAGCGCCTTGAAAGAGCGCGTGAAAACGAGTGCTTCTTTTCCGCTTAAGGGATCGGACTGCTTCTCCGGCGCCGGCAGGAAGCGTGGAATCAGTCTGGCCGGCACCGGGACTTCGACACGGAATTGATCGGCATACAGCCGATGCTGTGGCGGAATCTCCACCTGAACGAACAGCATCCGCAGTCTGTCGTCCTTCCGCTCTGGTCTGGCGTCTGGCGTCTGGCGTCCGGCGTCCGTCCCGACGGACACCTGAAAAGGATCAGCCGCCATCACCAGGCAGGTCAAACCCAAAAACGCAACGACTAAGCCTGCGAATGGCGCGACCACGCGTTTCGCGTGGCTGGCACGAGGTTTGCCCGCCTCTGGCGGGTAAACACTGCGAAGGACCGCAGCTCTTGTCTGGCGTAGCCTTGGCAAAGACAGATTCACAGGATTATGCGGCGGGAGCGCCGCCGGCGGCCGTCGTAGGCGGTGGCGTAAAGATGCGCGTCGCCAAATCCTTGTCGAGCATAAACAAGCCGTTGCCATCCTTGCCCACCAGGCGCAGGCGCGCCAGCACATCATTGTCGTTGGCTTCCTCCTCGACCTGCTCGGTCACATACCACTGCAAAAGGACGGCGGTGGCGTGGTCTTTTTCCTTGAGGGCCAGGTCCGACAACTCGTTGATGCATTTCGTAATGAATTGCTCGTGCTTGAGGGTTTGTTCGAACATGTCCAGCAGCGACTTGAAGGCCGAGGGCGGCGCCTTGACCGCCGCCAATGTGACCGTGCCACCCTGGCTGATCACATAGTTATAAAACTTCATGAAATGGACCATTTCTTCCTGGTACTGGACCATGAACCAGTTGGCCGCGCCCTTCAGTCCCATGGCGGCGGAGGCCGCCGACATCGAAAGGTATAGATAGGCGGAATAAAACTCGTTGCTCATCTGGCCATTCAGGGCATCCACCATTTTTTGATTCAGCATGGGTATCCTCCTTGTGTTTTACCAATTCTCCGCCAGCAGTTCGAAATGGGCCTGGGGATGGGCGCAGGCCGGGCAGGCCTGGGGCGCCTCTTTACCTTTGTGCAAATAACCGCAGTTGCGGCAACGCCACACGACATCCTTGTCTTTTTTAAATACCGTGCCGGCTTCCACATTGGCTGCGAAGCCAAGGTAGCGCTTCTCGTGCTGGCGCTCCGCCACCACCAGGGCATCAAATATTTTTGCAATCGGCTCAAGACCTTCCGCACGGGCGATCTTGGCAAAGCCCGGATACATTTCCGACCATTCGTCATGTTCGCCGGCGGCGGCGGCCTTCAAGTTCTGCAACGTCGTGCCCACCACGCCCGCCGGGAACGAACCTTCGATTTTCACCACCCCGCCCTGCAGGAGCTTGAACAGCCGGTGGGCGTGTTCGCGTTCCTGGTTGGCGGTTTCCTCGAACACATCGGCAATCTGGATGAAGCCATCCTTGCGCGCCTGGCCGGCAAAATAAGTGTAACAATTGCGCGCCTGTGATTCGCCCGCGAATGCCGTCAATACATTCCGTTCCGTCTTACTGTCTTTGAATTCCATGACATCCTCCTGTTCGGATCTGTTGACACTATGACACAAAATTAACCGCTGATGTAACTACACAGCAAATCTGGATTCACTGAAGCCCGGCAGGTTCCTGCCCGCAGTGCTACAGCGTTGCAGGCGGGTTACACTGACATCACGGATGAGATCAAGGAGAACATCCATCGCGCCCCTATCCGTGCCATCCGTGAAATCCGTGGTTCTGCTCCCTGCCATTACTTATTCCGGCGAAAACTGATCCTTGCCAACGCCACATTCCGGACAGACCCAGTCAGCTGGCACCTGGTCAAATGGTGTCCCGGGCTTTACACCGTGCTCCGGATCGCCCAGCTTGGGATCGTACACATAGCCGCAGACATCGCAGATAAAACGTTGCATATCGACTCCTCTCTTATATCTCGTGCCTGTTTTACAGGCCCTTGCACACCATAGCTACGCCACACGCAATATATTATACCCAGTTCCCGCGTTGTCAATGCTCAGGCAATGCATGATTATGCAATGCGGATGGAAATGAGTGCACCAGTTTAATCCTGGTCAAATGCCATGTCGGAGCACTATTTCAGGCGGACATTACGACCAGCACATTTTTGCCGTTGATCATGGGGATGGCACGTTTTCGCGATTCGTTGGAACGGCTTCTTCAAAATACGGTTCCTGGCTTTCGTAGCGCGCCAGCCGCTGAGCGACCGGGTTTTTCCGGTCCGCTTGATTCTCCACGCCCATGAGCGCCAGCGCCTGCCGGGTCACGGCAATCGCCTCCGGAAACCGGCCCGCGCCGGCATACGCAACTCCCAGCGCGTCCAGAAACGCGGGGTCACGACTGTGCATTGGCCGGCCGGTCTGTTCGGCCATGCTAATCAGGTCCGCGCGATCCGCAATGCTCAACCCCTGACGCGAAGCCAGAAGCCACAGGTCACCGGTCAAGGTGGGCAACCATTCCCGGTAGAAGCGTACGGCGACCCGGAATGCTATCATGGCTTTGCCATATTCGCCGCAGGCCACCAGCGCCAGGATCAGTTGATTGTAGGCCTCGAGCATGTCCGGCCTGATTTCCAGGGCCACCACGTAGTGATTCACGGCATCCGGCAATTGGCCCTTTTGCATCAATACGACGCCCAGGTTGTAATGGGCGTTAGCCAAGCCGGGATTGATCCGGATCGCCTGGGCAAACAGGCCGGCGGCCTCGTCGAGATTTTGCCGGTTATATAAAATTGTGCCGAGGTTTACATACACTTCGGCGCAATCCGGTCGCATGCGCAGGGCCTCGCGATAATGATAGATGGCTTCATCCACCTTGCCCTGCCGGGCCAGGGTAACGGCAATGTTGTTGTGCACCTCGACGTAGTCCGGCTTGATTCGCAGGGCTTCGCCATAATGATATACGGCATCGTCCAGCCGTCCGCGGCCCGTCAGGGCGTTGGCCAGGTTGTTGTGTGCCAGATAATTATTTTCCGTTACGGCAATGGCGTGCTCAAAAACCGTGATTGTGTTTTTCCAGGTTCCGGCCTGCAACCACGTGCCGATCCCGAGGAGCACCACGGAGCCACAGGCAAGGACGGCAAGCGCATCCAGTGTCATCTGCCGGCGACGCGGTTCCGGCAGGACGCGCCTAACCAGATCGGGAACACCCCAGGCAATCATGATGAAAATACCGATCAACGGAATGTAGGTATAGCGATCAGCCATGGCCTGGTTGCCCACCTGCACCAGCCCGACCACCGGCACGAGGGTGATGAGATACCAAAGCCAACCGGCAATCAGATAGCGGGCGCGCCGCCAGAGCCAGAGACAGAATACCGAGACCAGGGCCAGGAATATCATGGCAACCCCGACCTTCCAGAACAGCAGGTTCAAATTGTAGGGATACAGGCAGGCCAGATGTTTCGGCCAGACCATATGAACAAGATAATTCTGATAAGCCAGCGCGGCGTTGGCGATGCGAATTCCCAGGGGATATTGGATGAACGAGCCAACCGCCCCGGTCGAGTGTTGAACCACAAAGGTGATCACGCAGGCCGCCACCGAAAGCAAGGCCAGGGGCGCTTTTTCCATAACCAGGAACCACCAGGATGTCCGCATTGGCCCGGTCAAGTCCGCCGGTGGCAACGGCCACTGCGGTGGCAACGGCTGCTGCGACGGCAACAGCCGCTGAAGCGGCCAGTAATCCAGCAGGAGGAGCACGAGCGGCAGACTGACCAGCATTGGCTTGGCCATGAGACCCGTGGCATAGAGCGCCAACACGACCAGATACCAACCAACCCGCGGGCGGATGGTGTAACGCGCATAGGCCCAAAGCGTCAGCATGAAAAAGAACGTGCTGAGCACATCCTTGCGCTCGCTGATCCAAGCCACCGATTCCACATGCAGCGGATGCACGGCAAAGAGGACCGCCACAATGGCGCTGCTCCACATCTTCCGCGTCATACCGGTCAGGACGATAAACAGCAGGATCGTGTTGACAATGTGCAGGAGCAGGTTCGTGAGGTGATACCCCATGGGCTTGAGCCGGTACAACTCGAAATCCGTCATCAACGAAAGCCAGGTGACCGGATGCCAGGTAAAGGCATATTTGCTGACGAAGGTCCAACGGGCGGTATCGAGATTCAGCCCCTGCTGAAGCATGGCGTTTTCAGTGACGTAGAGCGGATCGTCAAAATCCACAAAACTATTACCCAGCACCGGCCAGTAAGCCGCCAACGTGGCCGCCAGCAGGAAGATGCAAAGCAACGTAAAGGTGCGCGCATCGGCAGATATTCGCATCCCAAACTCCTTCGAAGTTGCGCTGGTCAGGGGCAGACATCCATCAGCCCGGTTGCGTCAGGATCGGCGGCTCGTTTTCACTTCGGTGTGGTTCAGCATGTCCAGGTAATCCAGCAGTTCCAGGTCGGTGCAGGTAGCGGTGCCCAGCTTACCGACGACAACGCCGGCGGCGCAATTGGCCAATTCGGCGGCCGCTTCGTAATCCGCGCCGGCGGAGAGCGCTAACAGCAGGGTGGCGATTACGGTATCGCCGGCGCCGCTCACGTCAAACACTTCGCGCGCCACGGCGGCCACGTGGCGTGGGGGACGATTTCGGGAAACCAGCAACATCCCCTGCACACCCAGCGTAATCAGCAGGAACGCCGGCTTCCATTTATTCAACAGAATAGCGGCCACCCGCAATAGGGGTTTATCCTTCAAGGGATTGGCGCAAGGCGGCTGTTCCGGCAGACGGGCCAGCGCGAACGCTTCCTTGCGATTTGGGGTTGCCACGGTCAGACCCGGCAATTTTAGGGTATCATTTTCCTTGGGATCCAGCGCCACGGGAATGGCGTTCCGTCGCGCCGTGCGCATGACAGCATTCACGACATCTTGCCCGATGGTGCCCTTGGCATAATCCGCTATGATCACGCCCGACATGCTTCGCACGGCAGTGGACAGCTCAGCGCAGAAAGCGCTCCGGACTCTGGCCGGCAACAGGAGCCGCTCCTCCCAATCCACGCGTACAACCTGTTGCCGTTCGGCCAGGATGCGCGTTTTCACGGTTGTGTGAATGCCGGCATAGCGCAGTACCCCACGCGTGCAAACACGATCCTTTTTCAGGACCTGCAATAAATCATTGCCGTTCGCATCACGCCCCACCACGCCGCGCATATATGCACGCCCACCCAAGGCGCACACATTACGCGCCACGTTGGCGGCGCCGCCGGGTATATTTTTCTCGTCGCCAACCCGTACTACCGGCACAGGCGCCTCGGGTGAAATGCGGTTCACCGCACCGTAAATATAGCGATCCAGCATCATGTCGCCGATCACCATAATTTTTTGACGGGCAAATCGCGCCACCAGCGCACGCGCCCATTTAAGATCGTTTTTCACTTGCTTGAGCCCTCCGAGTGATTGCGCGCTATTTGCGGGTAATTGGTATTGCCCGGATGCGTCCAGTAATCGTCGCCGGGGCCTTCGACCCGGTCAATGAGCAACCGGACGGTTCCGATCACCGGCGCTTTGGCTGTGGCACGGACACATAGACAGCGCTCGTCATCCGAAATCCAGACCTCCAGTTTACCGACACGGACGAACAAGCCGTGGAACTTGGCCTCGGGATCGAGCTTCAAAGTACGGATTTTGGCGTAATTGCCGATCTCCAACGTTTCGAGATCGAGGGCTTCCACCAGGAGATCGTAGAGTTTTTCATCCGCCATGACGCGAAAATCATAATGCTTGCCCGGCTCAAAATTTTGCGAACGCATGTAAAACATGTAGCTGATCAGGTCGCGTGTATCCGCATCAATGGCAAAATCCTGATGGTCGTTTTTCAGCAGATGCCGCCAGTGCGCCATGCGGGCCTTGTGATCAAAGGTCGTGATTTCGTGCAGGCGGTAACGTCCCTCGCTGAGCCGCTTGGTGAAGCGAATTGGCAGGAAAGTAACCGGGTCCACCACGCTTTCGATGAAATCGTCCACGGGATAAAACGCGGACATGACATTTCGCGAGCGGGTCGTCACGCGGATGGCCAGCAGTTCGCGCCCGTCTTCCTCGATATATTCGCTGGAGACTTTGGTGTCGGCCACGATCAAGACGCCCCACTGGACTTTATAATATATCGCCTCTCCGACCGGAAACCACAGGGCCGGCCGGTTGGTCGCAGCCTTGGGCGGTTGATTGGTCACAACCTGGGCCGGTGCCAAAGCCGAATCCGGCGCTGACTCCGCCATCGCCAGAGACAGGCTGAGCCCAAAAACAACACATCCTAAAACCATCCGCCATTTTCCATTAACCATCAACCATTCCCTCCGACAATTCCCGCGATCGTTTTTGCGCTGCCCGGATGGCTTTGATAAACATTTCCTTCACGCGGCCAGCTTCGAGCACTTCCAGGGCCGCCGCTGTGGTGCCGCCCTTGGACGTGACCCGTCGCCGTAATTCCTCGGGCTCCTGCCCCATCTCCTCCAGCAAACGCGCCGCGCCGCGGATCGTGCCCAACGTCAACGTTTTGGCCGTTGCGTGGTCAAGCCCCATTTCATATCCCGCCTGCATCATGAATTCGGCCAGGAAAAAGACATAGGCCGGCCCGCTCCCGCTCAAGGCGGTTACCGCATCCAGGTGCTTTTCATCCAGCCGTACCACCACGCCAACCGATTGAAACAGGGATTCCACCAATTGCGCATCCGCTTCGGTTGCCTGCTTCCCCGGACAATATACCGAAACACCGGCCCCCGCCAGGGCCGGCATATTGGGCATCACGCGCACGACCCGCATGCCCGCGGGCAACTGCTGCTGCAGGCGATGCGTGGTAATACCGGCCGCAATGCTGACGACCAGCGTAGAGGGGGCAAGCTTTGTCCCGATATCCTTCAGGACATCCGCGATGACCTGCGGTTTAACCGCCAGCACCACGACCTGCGCCCCCCGAACACCGTCCACATTGCGCTCAAACCCCGTGACGCCAAAAGTTGCCTGGAAATGATCCAGGCGGCGGCGGTCCGTGTCCGTCACCCGCAGGCATCGGGGCTGCAAAAGCTTGGCCTGGATAATTCCGTGCACCAGGGCTTCGGCCATATTACCGGCCCCGACAAAAGTCAGAATCGATTCTGCTGAAAGCGAAGCGCTCATAATGCAGTCCTTTTGCCGAATAAAATGGAACCAAGCCGAATCCAGGTGGCGCCTTCCTCCACGGCAATCTCGAAATCATGGCTCATGCCCATGGACAACTCGCGCAGTTCAAAACCAGTTTCCTGCCGCCAGCGGTCGCGGTGTTCCCGCAGGCTGTGAAAAAATTGACGCGCGTGCTCCGGATCTTCCGCCAGCGGCGGAATGGTCAATAATCCCTGAATTTCCACCCGCCGCAGACCATTAGCCGCCTGTAATATGCCTGGAACGGCCTCCGGGACAAGCCCGAATTTACTGCTTTCGCCCGAAACATTGACTTCCAGGAAAACCGGCATGACACGTCCCGCCGCCTCGGCGGCGGCCTCGATCGCCATGAGCAGTTTCAACGAATCCACGGACTGGATCGAGTGAAACAGGTTCACCGCATCCTTGACTTTATTCGTCTGCAAATGACCGATCAGATGCCAGTTCAAGGTGGTCGGACACAATGGAATTTTCTGCTTGGCTTCCTGCACGCGGTTTTCACCGAAATCCATCAGGCCGGCGGCGGCGGCCTCCCGAATGTAATCCGGGCCGCGGGTTTTGGAAACCGCCAACACGCGCACCTCTTCCGGACGGCGCCCCACCCTTTCACAGGCGGCTTGAATGCGGCGACGCACCCCGGCTAAATTGTCTTCGAATGATGGGTTCATAAAAATTTCCACGCATCAGAAAGGCTGACGACTGCCTATGGCGCGCGCCAGGGTCACGGCATCCGAATAGGCGATGCCGCTGCCGGCGGGAATGCCCATGGCCGGCCGGGTCAGTTTGACCGCGCACCCGGCCAGCAGATCGCGGATCATGCTGGCCGTGGCTTCGCTTTCCACGTCCGCATTAAGCGCCAAAATCACTTCTTGAATCGGTTCCGATTTCAGGCGTAACGCCAGGGCATCCAGGCGGAGCTGGTCGGTCCCAATACCCTGCATGGGCGACAGCTTGCCCATGAGCACGTGATAGCGCCCGCGATAGCCGCCCGCATTTTCAATCTGCAAGACATCGGAGGGGTCTTCCACCACGCACAGAAGAGCGCCATCCCGGGTGGCATCGGTGCAAAACCGGCAGGGATCCTGGTCGCGCGAGGTCAACGCGCCGCACCGCGAACAGCACCCAATCTGCTCGGCCACCCCCTGCAGGGCGGCGATCAAGTCCTTGAGGAGTCCGGTCTGATCGCCCACCAGCTTCATGGCCAGTCGTTCCGCCGAGCGGCGGCCGATGCCCGGCAGTTTGCCGAAACAGGCGATCGCTCTATCGAGGGGCGGAAATGTTTTCATAATCCGGGAATATTCGGCAGGCCCATGTCGGCCATCATTGCCTGCATGTCGTCGGCGCTCATCTTTTTTGCCGCTTCCAGCGCGCCCTCGACGGCCGCCAGCACTAACTTTTCCAGCGCCGCCGGCTGGGCCGCTTGCAGGGCACGGGGATCAATGCGGATGGCGGCAATCGAGATGTCCCCGCGGGCCGTGACGGTCACGAGCCCATTGCCGCTTGAAAACTCAACCGTCTTGGCACGCAACTGGCCCTGCATTTTCTTCATGTTTTTCTGCATGCCCGCCGCATCCTTGATCATCTTCAGAATATTTGTCATGCCATTATCTCCTATATCGAATGCCCTGAATCTAAAATTCAAAACAATAACGATTTTCCGGCCGGATACAATAAGAATAACAAGCACGAAACCTTGCATATGCCATTACACCGGTTAATAAAAAACATTTATTTTTCACTTGACTCTATATTGTATGGTGCTATATTAGCAACATGACTGAGAATACCAGGCCCGCCCAGCCGAATATGAGCCTTTGCCATGGCATTGCCTGCCTGCAGTTCCTGGCCATGGCCGACCGGCCGATTGGCAGTCGCGAAGCGGCCCGCGCACTGGGTTTCGAGCCCACGCGCGCCAATCGTCTCCTGGGTACCTTGGCCAGCCTGGGAATTGCGGAAAAAACCGCGGATCAGAAATACCAGGCGGGCCCCGGTCTGCACGTGCTTGCGGCGCAAAGCCTGCGGGGCTCGCGCCTGTTAAACGTGGCGTTGCCCCATTTAAAACCTTTATTAAACCAGGGGTTGGCAGTTGCCCTGGGGGTATTATGGCGGATGCACGTCTGTTATCTGTGGTATATTCTTCCCGACCAGGATCCGGGACAAGGCATTGGCGCTTCCAATCCCTGGCCGGCATGGGATTCGAGTATCGGGCGTGTTTTGCTGGCCGCATTGCCCCTATCCGATGCCCGCCGGCTGTATCTTCAGGAACAGGCGAAACCTTGTAAGACTTGCCTGGAATTCAAGCGCAACCTGAATGCTATTCGGCGGCAGGGTTATGCATTTATCCCCAAAAAAGCAATCTCCGGAACGACTTTAGGCGTTCCGATCGGCTCCCCGCCGGTTGCCGGCCTCGCATTTTGCGGTAATTTTTCAGCCCGTTCTGTGCCGCGTCTATTTCGCTTGCTGAATCGGTCGGCGACGGATATCAGCCAGGAACTTAAATCAAGGAGGAACAGCTAATGCCTGAAGCAAAAAGCTCAAGGCCTGAATCACGGTTAAACGGTCGGGGCGCGCAAATCACTGCCTCCCAAGTCAAAGCGGAAGCCCGTTGCATGGGGGCGGATCTGGTGGGCATTGCGCCGATATCGCGCTGGCAACATGCGCCACGCATGCTCCGTCCCCAGGCGCATCTGCCGGATGCGCGGTCAGTGGTGGTCATGGGCATTCATCATCCCGATGCCTCGGTGGAATGGGGTGGTTTGCCGAGTAGTAATCATACTGGACCGTTCCAGATCGGCATGATCGCCAAACTGGATACCATGGCCTGGCGCATGGCGCGATTTCTTGAAAAGCAGGGCGCACGGTCCATGCCCTATCCCTGCACCGGCTATTGGCGGCACCGGCCGTACAAGGAGATCGAAACCAATCATACAGCTTCTTTTTCCCACCGGCATGCGGCCGTAGCCGCCGGTCTGGGCGAGTTCGGGTTGAACAATATGTTTATGTCCGCGGCCTATGGCCCGCGCGAGCGTCTGATTTCAGTGATTACCACGGCCGATCTGAGCGCCGACCCGCTTTATTCCGGTCCAGCGCTCTGCGACCGGTGCCGGATGTGCGCCAAACATTGTCCGGGGCAGAACTATCAACCCGAAAATTTGCTTGAGCCGGCAACCGACAAGGTGGTCATCGAGGACAAAACGTATGAATATGCAAAATTAAACCGCTGGCGTTGTATCTGGGGTGAGCAGTTTGCTTTTGATATGGAACAGTTGGCGGCTTTTAAGATTACCGATGAGGAGTCCATCTATCGCGCGCAGGCCACGGGCGCCCGGTTTAAGGGGTGGGAATTCGGCAATTGCCTCAGATTTTGCATGGCGCAGCCGGCCCGTTACTGGGACCGGAAATATACATCCGCTCCGCGCCGGAAGAAGGAAAAGAAAAAAACATCAACGCAGGAATTACTGAAAAGAATTCGCGAACTGGCGCGTTCGGGCGGCGCAGACCGTCTGGTCATCCGCCCCCTCAGCGCATTTTCAGCTGCCGAGATGACCGCAATTCCCGATTATCCGGTGGCGGCGATGCGGCGCAATTTTTCATGGGTCATTACCTGCGGCCGGCGGATTATGCCATTCCCCGGCGGCCATGCTTTGCTGGATGATTGCGCAGCTTATATCAAAACCGCATCCCACATCCGCCTCTCTGGCGCTGCTTATGATATTGCCGCATATCTGGACAATTGCGGTTTTGAGGCAATGCAGGATTGGATGGGACTGGGCGCCGAAGTCTTAAGGCAGGAAAAATGGGATGAAACCATTCCGGATGTTCCGGCTTATCGATTCGATCCGGGCGAAGAACAGGCGCTACCGCGATCAGTCCGCTGCCCCACGTTGCGTTGCAAACCCACGGCCGGCAACGCGGAATCTCAGATTATGGCAAATAAAAAAAATGAGCCGGCCAACAGGGATACCTTTGCCTCCTGGTCCGTTATTTGCGAGGCGCCGCTGCAAGCGCTCTGTGAACGCTTGGAAAGCCGGGACGTACAATTAGCATTGAATGAGTTCGGTAAAGCGTCCTTTTTATCCCAGGTGGATAAAATCGGCGTTGTATCCGTGGATAAAATTCCGGCTTTGCCGGGAATTATTGACATTCGCAAGGCGTTGCCGGGCGCACGCTCGCTCATCGTTTTATTGACGGCTGTTCCGGAACAGATCGTGACGCTGGCCGGGAAGCAGGAAGCGGACTGCACGTCTTCCTACAGCTATCTGCAGTATCAGCTTCTGAGCGAGCTGCTGTGGGCGGCCCAGGATTTGGCCGACTGGTTTGGAGCAAAAGGCCGGACGGCTCTCCCCCTGGCGGACGTTTCATTGAAGTCCTTTCGAAATCTGGAGCCTTATGTGGCCTTTCCCAATCTCGGCCATCCGGATTTAAGGGCCAACGCGATGCTGGCGGCCTTGGGCGGATTGGGCGAGATCGGCAAGCATGGATTGCTGCTTACGCCGGAATACGGTCCGCGGCATCGATTCGTTTTTGTGGCAACCACTGCCACACTTCCAGAAACCCATGTTTATAAAGGGCCGAAGTTGTGCCGCCCGGATTGCGACCTTTGCGCGGTCGCCTGTCCGGTGCAGGCGCTTTCCCGCAAGATCGTATCCTTGCCTGACGGCCGGGGCGGGGAATATCCGGTGTTTCCGCGGCAGGAGCAGCGATGCCGTTGGGCCAGGTCCCTGGGCATGGTAGGCGCCGAAGGGCCGGAAACGATCGGATGGCAAAAACCGGATTTACCCGTACCGGACGAATTGAATGCAACCCAGGTCTGGGATGCAATTAACCGCAAGGATCCGCTTCAAATCAAGGGCTATAAATCGCACTGCATGGTGGATGCCGTCGTTGAAAGATGCTTACAGGCCTGTCCGGTCGGACGCTGATCGGTAAAAAACAAACATTAGGAAATTATGTCAAAGCATCAGGGTCACCCAATCCGCCCTTAACGCGGTTTAGTTTAGAAAACAGTTCTAATCATGGGCCAGAATCTTCACTATGGCCGGATCGATGAAGTCCGGGATCTGCACCGGCAGCCGGCCCTGCGGCTTGATCCTGCCAAACACCACATCCGCCGCAGCTTTGATGCTGGTGTAATTGTTCCCGTAGGCGACCAGCACCGTATCCGCAAACGGAAGCTCTGCAAGGACATAAGGATTGCTGACGATATAGACCACGGTCTTGCCGAGCGCGTTTATTTCCTTCATCAGGCTGACTTGGCCCGCGGTCAAAAGCCCCGTCTGCCCGGACTTACTTCGGAAGGCCGTGCCGATAAAGATCACTTCCGCTGTCTGTGCATGAGCTAACAATGTTTTTATTTTGGCCGCATCAGGATGCGCTCCGAAAAGCTGCGTCTCGACCAGGGGCGCGCAATCTTTGATTGCCTCCATAATGCCGTACAAGTTGAAATGCAGCCCCCATTCAAAGGGATGATTGGGATGTTCCGGTTCCAGGACCAGCACCTTGCCGGCCAGGGGCGGTCTGAGCGGCAGGCTGTTTTTACGGTCGCGCGCCAGGGTTATGGACTCGCAGGCGATTCTGACCGACAGGGCCTCGCGCTTGTGCCGGGGTGTTCGGATGCCGGGCAAATCGAGTTTATGCCTGAATAGAAGCAGTTTCTTTTTGTAATGCAGAATGCGCTCCACGGCACGGTTGATTGTCGCTTCTTTAATCGCCCCTTCTTGCACGGCGGCCACAATCCGCTCAATTGCTTTTTTCATTTCCACCGGCCCGAGGATCAGGTCATTGCCGGCATTGATTGCCAGAATCAGCGCTTCGCGGCCGTCATAACGGCTCGTGATCCCATGCATTGCCATGGCATCCGTGATGGCCAGGCCCTTGAAACCCATCCGGTTGCGCAGGAGTTCAGTCATGATCTTATATGAAAGCGTCGCAGGATATTCGTTGTCATATGGCGGATAAATGGCGTGATTGGTCATCAGCATGGGGATGCCTGCCCGGAAAGCTTTGCGGAACGGGAGCAAATGGATGTTTTCCATTTGCTCACGGGTGACCTGCATCTGCTCCAGCCCGTAGTGCGAGTCTTGTTTATGCATGCCGGCGCCAGGGAAATGCTTCACCTGTGGTAGGAGCCGTCCTTTTTTCATCATGCCACGGGCATAGGCAGTACTGACCGCCGCAACTATCATGGGATTATCGCCTACTGATCTGGTGTTGGTGATCGGGTTCTGCGCTTCGGTATTTACATCCGCCACTGGCGCGGGAGTAATGTTTATCCCGAGAAACATGGCTTCCTCGGCAATGACCTTGCCCGCAGCATAGGCGTATTTCACAGCCTTGGATTTATTCAGGGCTCCGAAGGCCATGAGCCCGGGAAACTCGGTGCAGCTGCCGTCCATCATGACTTGGCCCGCACCGTTCTCAAAATCAGCGCTGATAAATAATGGTATCTTCGCTGCTTCCTGCAAAGTCCGGATCGCCTCGCGGAAAGTATCGGCATTGTCACCGGGCAGGCCGCAGGGCCAGATGCCGCCGATGCCCTGCCGCACATACGCGAGCGTTTCTGCCTGGCCGCGATAGCTCAGGACAATCATCTGGGCGGCCTTTTCAGCAAGCGTCAGGTCAGTAAGTTTTACATGTCTTTGCACAGATATCTCCTTTGCTCAGCTTTCGTTTTCGAACAATGACATCCGTCTAGGAGCAATTCAATAAATGCCGTTTTCCTTGAGCAGCCTGTTTAATAACCTGTAATTTGCCAGGCTGATCGTCGGGAAGCATTGTGACACTGCTGTCCAAAACAATCTGATTTTGGACAGCAGTGCCGCCGCAATCCTTTATTCTCTATTCTAAGGGCTGACCCTGTGCTTCCTGTGGGGTATCCCCTTCGCTGGCGCATATACCATATCTTGCGATTTTTAGCCGCGAATAACCACTATTGTGGTTGCGCAATTCAAGGAGATACCCCAGTTATTTAATATTTAAGGTGACCCTGACACCCATACAAAGTGATAGTCGCCGGAGCCGACAGCAAAGATGGCATAATCGCCTTCCATGCCGATGAACTCGACCCCCTCGGATGTCTCCGCAGGTCGGCCGCTTTCGGTTACGGTGTTCTTGTTTGAAGCCGGAACGGAGACCAAGGCGGAGGTGTTCACGGGCACGTTAACCCTCATCTCGATGTTGCCGTTGTTCTTCTGCCACCGCACAGTCACGCGTCCCTTGACCGTCTCTTGTGTGGCCTCGGCAAAAGTTAATGCCTTCGGCAGATAGGGGCGGATACCGATCTGCGCGAAGGCAGGCTTCCGGGCCGTGATGCCCGCCAGCCGCGTGAAGAACGAGGAGTCCACGCCGGCAAACGCGACATGGCCGTGAGAGTTCATGCTGCCTTTAAACGTCCATTGTTCCCAGAGCGTGGTGGCGCCCTGCGCGATCTGGAATCCAAATCCGGGATAATCCGGCTGCTTTAACATGCTGACGGCAAGATCCTGTTGGCCGAAGTCGCACAGCACATCAACCAGGTAGCGCGTACCGAAGATGCCGGTATCGAGATGGCCTTCGTCCTTGCCTTGGATCGTCGTGACCAAGCGGTCAAAAACGGCGCCACGCTTGTCTTGCGGAACGAGGTTTAAAGCCAAAGGCAGGATCGCCGTTGTTTGTGAACCGTTGCCATAGGTCGCAGTCTGCGCATCGAAATTTTTCGCATGGAAGGCCTTGGTAATTTCGTCAGCCCAACCCGCGTAACGCGCCGCGTCCTCGGACTTGCCGAGAAGTGCGGCGGTTTCGCCGACGATCCGGGCGATTACGGCGTAGAGACTCGTATTCACCTCGGTCACGTTGCCAAAGTAGCCTGCCCAAGTTCCGTCGTTCGGCCGGCACCAGTCGCCGAACCCTGCGGTATAGATGTGGCCGGGCGTTTTGGCGCGGAGTTCCTCGATAAAGACTCTCATGTTTGCGTAGTGAACCTCAAGGATGCGGATATCCCCGTAATACCAATAGAGGCGCCAAGGCAGAAAGATCATGTCGCCGCTCCAGTCCGGGTTGTCACGTCTGCCTTCGCCCCGGATGTCGCCCAGCCACTTCGTGTAGTAGCGGTTCATCCAGAAGTTGCAAAGGGCGGCATCCTCGTAGGCGAGCGAGTCCATTTGGCAGGGGGTCCGTTCGTCGCGCACCGGGCAGTCGGTCGGGATGCTCATGAAGTTGCTGCGCATCGACCAGACGCAATGGCGGTGAATCCGGTTGATCATCGCGTCCGAGGTCGTGAAGGTTCCGGCGGGTTGCACATCGGCATGCACCACGCATCCGGTGATGTCGTCGAGTGTGGGGCGACCCGGAAAGCTGGTGACCTCGACGTAGCGGAAACCGTGATAGGTAAAGCGCGGCTCGTACACTTCCGAACCTTCACCGCGCAACACGAAAGTGTCGGTCGCTTTGGCAAGGCGGTTGGTCCATGGATCAAGCATGCCGTCCTTGCCGATCAGTTCGCTGTGGCGCAAAACGATGCGGGTACCGCGTGCTCCGGTCGCACGCAGACGCACCCATCCCGCAAAATTCTGACCCATGTCGAAAACGAATACGCCTGGTTTGGGTTCCGCCACGCTGATCGGACGGATTCTCTGGATCACCCGGACGGGCGGCATGACGTTGGGCGCAAGTTTCGCCAAAGTGGCCTCCAGCACACGCACAGGCTGCCAACCTTCCGCCGTGAAGGCGGATGTTGACCAGCCGGGCATCTCCAGTCCCGCATCATAGACTTCGCCGTCGTAGAGGCTCGCAAAGGCGAGCGGGCTCGTTCCGGCTTGCCAGCTCTCATCCGTAATGATCGTGGTCGTCGTGCCGTCATCGTACACCACATCGAGTTGGAGGATGGCGCGTTTGGCGTCTTCCCATTTCCAGCCCCATTGGGAGTAGTCATCGGAGTAGCCGGGGGCCAGCCACAGGCCAACCGCGTTATCGCCTTGTTTCACGGCGGCGGTCACATCGAGTGTGTCGAAGAGCAGGCGTTGCGGGTAGAAGGTGTTAGCCGGGGCGAGTACGCGGTCAGCGGCTTTCGCTCCGTTAAGATAAATCTCGTAAAAACCAAGGCCGCAGACCGACGCCGTGGCACGGCGCACGGACTTGGTCAGAACAAAGGTCTTACGTAAGCGCGGGCAATCCTTGGGCAAGGGCGAACGACACAGCAACGTAGCATTCGCCAGCGCAAGTTGCCCCTTTTTGAGCAGCACATTTCCGCTGACGTCCGTGACCAAAAGGTTGTCCACGAGCGAAGATTCCTTGCTATCGGCACGGAATCCGATCGCGCCGAAGGCGAAGGTGGTGTCGTCTCGCTCGTCAATCAGCTTGCCATCGATGCGCGTGCGGATCGTTGTGCCGTGCGTCTCGATCTCCACGCGATGTGTTTTGAGGTCGTCGGTGGCGGGAATCACCTGACGCAGCGAGACTGGCGGCAACATTGACCACGTCCCGTTCTTGAGGATGTGCGGGCGCAGTAACAATTCCGGACCGAGCGCGGCGTTTATCTGCCACATGTAATAATTAGAATTATCCCGCACCCGGAAGAGGATGCCGACAGCGCCCTTTTGGATGGTAACATCCGCGGCAAGGGTTATGTCGCGCCACTCGGGCGCACCCGCGCCAGGCAATCCGATCCATTTGGCCTTCCAATCCGAAGCCTGTAGCAATGCGACTTGCCAAAAGGCGGGAGCGCTCCACGGCGACGGCTGGCCTTGCTTATCCCATGCGCGGACTCTCCAATGACAACGCGCCCCGGCGTGCAATGCCGCCCCCGTGTAGACGATGTGCGTGTTCTGATCCGAGGCGATCTTGCCCGTGTCCCACAGGAGCGCTTTGTCCTGCGACAAATCCTCCGGCAACGCCGCGACTTGGATATGGTAGGCGGACTGGCGCTGGCCGCGTCGGTCGTCATTCAGCGTCCAACTCAGGCGTGGCTGGAGCGTGTCGATGCCGATCGGATTGAGCGCATATTCGCAACGCAACTCCCCGATTGTCATCGCTGCCCGGATCCCGGGGCCGATACAAGCGGCAATGGTCATCTATTCCCTGACTTCCTGGATATCGCCGTTGAACATATCCATCGTCTTTTGCACCGCCGGATCCTTGAACCATTTCTGTTTTTGCTGAAGGGAGGGTTTACCCGCCTTCGGCGGCGCCGTAGGCGACCAGGGTTTACCCGCCTTCGGCGGCGCCGTAGGCGACCAGGGTTTACCCGCCTTCGGCGGCGCCGTAGGCGACCAGGGTTTACCCGCGCGCCCGCCAGCAACGTTACCCGGCCCGCAGTCACTACGCGTCAGCGTTGCGGGCGGGTGCGTAGCATTGGGTCGCGCCGCGCCGGTCGGGCGTTGGAGCGTTTCCTCGGATTCGTTCTCCGCGGGCACCGTACGCTCCGTCAGCAGCTTGAATTCCACGGTAATGGGTCGGCGCAACACATCATCCAGATTTTTCTGCAGGGCGGCGCGGGTTCGCGGCAGACCGGCTTGCTCCATGCGCCCGGCAAATTCCGGGTCAAAGCCGATCGTCACACGGTCGCCCACGACGGCCACCGGCCGCGCATCAAGAAGACAACCCTTGGCCAGCGCAACCGCTTTCCCAACCTTTTCGATAAGCTCCGGCCACACCTTGATCAGATGCGCCAACTCGTCCCCAATGGGGCGGTCACCACCGCTGGGCCCCGCGCCGCCATGTAGAGCGTTTAGCGTTGAGCGTTGAGCGGCCTCCGGCACGGACGCTGCCGGCTCGCGCGGCGCGAGGCTGCCATCATCCAGGCTGTGCTTCAACGCCTCGATACGCCGCAAGATTTCATCCAGCGACACGACGACTGCGGCGCGCGAACAACGGATTAATGCGGTTTCCAGCAGTGTTTTTTTGGAGAGCGCATAAGGCAAACGGTCCATGGTTTCCATCAGGATATCCGTGATCCGCAACAGCCGGTCCACGTGCGTCAGCGCCGCCTGCGCTTTCAACACGGCCACCTGGACGGGCGTCAAATCCAGGGCAGCCAGACCAACTCCCGCCTGCAGATACACGAGCAGATTACGGATATGTTCCAGAAGTTCCTGCAGGAGTCTCTGCATGTCCTTCCCGTTTTTGTCCAGCGCTTCCACCTGCTGAATAACGCCGGTAATGTCGCCCTGGAGCAGGGCGGTTGACAGGGCTTCCAGTGTCTGACGCGAAACCAGTCCGAACACCGAGAGGACATCCTGCTCATGGATGTCCTTGCCCTGGAAAGAGATCAGTTGGTCCAGGGCCGACTCGGCATCACGCAGGCCGCCTTCCGCCGCCCGCGCCACGGCCAGCACGGCGTCATCATCAATCGTAACGCCCTCCGACTTGGCAATCAGGCGCAGGCGCTCGATCAACAGGCCGGCCGGGATGCGCCGCAAATCAAACCGCTGGCAGCGCGACAAAATCGTGGCCGGTATTTTCTGCGGCTCGGTGGTGGCCATGAAAAACTTGATGTGCGCCGGCGGCTCCTCCAGGGTTTTCAGCAGGGCATTGAAGGCTTCCGTCGTGAGCATGTGGACTTCGTCAATAATGTAAATCTTGAAGCGCTGGGTCGGCATGTACTTGATGGTATCACGCAGGGCGCGAATTTCATCGATGCCGCGATTCGAGGCGGCGTCAAGTTCATGCACATCGAGACTGGATCCCGCGGTGATTTCATTGCACGCGTCACAATGGTCGCAGGGCGTGGGCGTCATTCCCTCCTTGCAGTTCAGGGCCTTGGCAAAAATGCGCGCGATGGAGGTCTTGCCGATACCGCGCGGACCCACAAAAAGATAGGCATGCGCCACCCGATTCATCCGGATGGCGTTGGTCAGCGTTTGAATGACATGGTCCTGGCCGACGACATCCTGGAACTGTTTGGGCCGCCATTTGCGCGCAAGTACTTCATAGGCCATGGCTATTCATCCTTGTTTTTCACGTCCCGGGCCGCCCGGAACAGATTTGCGAATAATACCGGCAACTGCTCCAGGGGCACGGCGGAAAAGGCCAGCCGCACAATACCGCTCATGGCGATCACGCCGGTGGCATAATCCTTCAACAGTTTTTGCCGCACCTGTTCCGGGTCCGCGCGCCGGAGACGCACGCACATGAAGTATCCCGAATTGAACGGCAGGGCCGTAAATTCTTGCGTATATTCGGGATGCGCCGCCAATATCTGTTTGACCCGCTCATAACGCGAGCGCAGAATTTCGTATTTGGCCTGTTTCTCCGTTGCATAATCGCCATCGCTGTAGGCGCCCAGGAGCAGGGACTGGCTCACATTGGCGGCATTGGAAATATTGCCCCGGATGGCCCCGCCCGTTTTGGCTTCGAGGGCTGCGTACACGGCGGGCGTACCCCCGCGGATCCCGTAGGTGATAAAACCCACCCGGAATCCCCAGACATAATCTTCCTTGGTCGGACCATCCAGTTTGACCGCCAGCAGGTTGGGATGCAGGTCGCAGAGCAAGCTGAAGATGGATTCCGGAAACACACTTGGTTCATACACAAGCCCAAAATAGGCGTCATCCACAAGCACCACCAGCTTGTTACCGCGCTCCGCGGCTTCGCGCAGGACCGCCGCGATGGCGCGCGCTTCCTCGATCAGCGGTGTATAGCCGGTGGGATTGTTGGGAAAATTGAGGCACACGATTTTTTTACCAACTTTCCCCGCCATCAGCCGGGTACGCAAGCCCGCGACATTAAAGCCGCCTTGCTCGGTAAACATCGCAAACGCATCCAGCCGGGCGCCGCAAGCATGGGAAAAAACAAGCTCGTAATTTTCCCAGAACAAATCCGCCAGGATAATCGCATCGCCCGGATCGCAGAACAGATAGCCGCAGGTACTCAGCCCGTGGGTGAGCGCGCTGGTCACCACCGGCAGGCTGAACGCCTTGCCGGTCAAGCCGGGATTCTTTTGGCCCAGCATCGCTTGCCATTGCTTGCGGATATCCGGCCGACCCGGGCTGGGCGCATAGGACACCGCCTGGCCCGGAGACAGATGCACCCGGCGCATGACACAAGCCAGGTGCATGGGCGTCCCGTCTTCCTCCAGCGCAATCCCGATAGTAGCATTAATAGTTTTGCCCTGGGCTTCGGCCGATTGCGCCAGGATGCCGAGCTTTGGGAAATAGATTTCCCGTCCCTTCCGGGACAGCAGATCCATCACGGCCGGGCAGGCGGCGGCAATGGCATCATTTAATTGCTTTGCTTGGCTGTCCACGACTCCCCTTCAATCATGTTTTCTTACGACAGCGTGACGAATCAGATCGGTTTCAGAGCGCTTTTGCCGGCGACGGTCTCGATGAAATAACGGGGCCGACCACGCACATCCTGATACATACGGCCAATATATTCGCCCAGAAATCCCATGGCAACAAACTGGCCGCCAACGAAAATGAACAGGATGGCAAACAGGGTGAATACGCCCTTGGCCGCCCATTCCGGTCCCCACATAAACCGCAGGATCAGGATCAGCACGCCCAGACCAACCCCCATCATGCTGATCGTCACCCCGGCAATGGTCAGAAGACGCAGGGGCAAGATCGTGATGCTGGTCAGGAGATCAAATTGCAGGTTGATCAGTTTCCACAAGCCATACTTGGATTGGCCCGCATGGCGTTCGGCATGCCGGACTTCGATTTCCGCCGTGTGGCGCGCGAAGCTGTTGGCCAGCACCGGAATAAAGGTGCTGCGCTCATGACACTGCAGCATGGCCTGGACCACTTGCCGGCGGTAGGCCCGCAGCATACAACCATAATCGTGCATGACCACGCCCGTCACGTGCGCCGTCATTTTGTTCACCAGGAACGAGGAAAAGCGGCGGAAGATGCTGTCGCGGCGCGGCACACGAATGGAACCGACAACGTCCATGCCTTCATCCATTTTTTTCATCAGCGCCGTGATTTCCTCCGGCGGGTTTTGAAGATCGGCATCGAGCGTTACGACAATTTCGCCCCGGGTCTGCGCGAACCCGGCCATAACAGCCGCATGCTGGCCGTAATTCCGGTTCAAAAACACCCCGATCAATTCGCCCGGATTGGCCGTCACGGCCTGCGCAATAAGATCACGGGACGCGTCCCGACTGCCGTCGTCCACCAGGATGATCTCGAACGGTCGCCTCAATGAATGGCAGACGGCCAGCGTACGACGCATGAGCTCCGGCAGATTATCCGCTTCATTGAATACGGGAATGACAATTGAAACGGGCGCGGATGTGTTGGATGTATTTATGGGCATGGTGGTTCCTGTGTTGATGGGATTATCACTTTTTATTCAGCACCGCTTTGATCGCTACGACCACGTCATCCACGTCTTCCAGGTGCATATCCGGAAACAGCGGCAGGGAGCAGATCCGATCGGAATTCCATTCCGTGGCCGGCAACATGCCGCGTGCACAGCCCAGCTTCTCGCGATAATATTTATGTAAATGCACGGCGCGGAAATGCAGCCCCGTGCCGATGTTTTTCTTTTTCAGCCCCTCCATGAACGCATCGCGGCTCAGGCCGGCGCGGTCACTATCCAAGCGAACGATTAACAGGTGCCAGGCGTGCCGCATGGGATACGGTGGATCCTTGAGCGGCAGGATTTCATCCACCTCGGCCAGCCGACGGCGATAATACAACGCCAGTTCCGTGCGCCGGCGGTTGAATTCATCCAGCCGCGCCAACTGCCGCCGGCCAAGCACGGCAGCGATATCGGTCAGGTTGTATTTATAGCCCGGCTCGACCACTTCCGCCTGCGGGGAACGCCCTTGCATAGAGCGGTCGAATGCATCCACTCCCAAGCCGTGGAATTTCAGCCGCCGAACGGCATCCAGCAAGGTGGCGTCCTCGGCGCAGACCATGCCACCCTCGCCGCTGGTCATATTCTTGATGGGATGAAAGGAAAAAATAGCGGTGCCCGATGCGCCGATACGACGTCCCCGGTATTCCGTGCCGGCGGCATGGGCGGCATCCTCCACGATCGGAATGCCACGTTCGGCCGCTATCTGGCGGATAGGGTCCATATCCGCCGGCGCGCCCGCAAAATGGACGGGAATGATCAACTTACTTCTTGACGTCAGCACGGCGGCAATCTGGTCGGGCCCGGCCATGA
Organism: Kiritimatiellota bacterium; assembly: GCA_026398415.1. Classification (GTDB taxonomy): domain Bacteria; phylum Verrucomicrobiota; class Kiritimatiellia; order JAAZAB01; family JAAZAB01; genus VSJD01. The sequence goes on from JAPLSY010000080.1 coordinate 133,310, forward strand.
GCGTATCGCGGTCAATATCGGCAAACACCGGCCGGGCGCCCGCCAGCACAATGAGATTGACGGTGGAGGCCCAGGTCATGGAAGGCGTCACAACCTCATCGCCGGGACCAATGCCCAGGGCTTTGAGAGTCACATGCATGCCGCCGGTGGCGGAGGCCAGCGCCACGGCGCCGCGTGTTCCCACGTATGCGGCAAATTCCTGCTCGAATTTGGCGGCGTGCACTCCGGTAGTGATCCAGCCGGAACGGAGTACATCGCCCACGGCTTGAATATCGGCTTCAGCGATACTGGGCCTCGAAAAAGGTAGAAATTCTTTGCGCATAATACTATCTGTTCGGCATCAGCAATCTGTTCTTTGTGCTTCGTTCATGATCAGGCGTTTGCTTATTTTCCGTCGTCCGTCGTCCGTTGTCTGTCGTCTGTCGCGCCCCTTCGATCCATTGCAGTGCCCGGCGCGGCCCCATCCGGACTTCTTCGCGCACACGCCAGGGCGGCAGGGTTTCCGATTTCGGCGGAAAATTCCGGGAGAGCGCCAGGATGCCGTCAAACCGGGAATGCCGTCTTTCCAAAACCTGATTGAGGTCGTTTATATCGGAAAGCGCTGGAAATACCAAGTCGCAATAGTAATAAAAACCGGCGCGCGTGGTTTCGTCGAACCGCCAGCCAGCCACGTGGGTGGCACCAGCCACGTGGGTGGCACCGGCCACACGGGTGGATGGATCGGCGGCAACACGATCGGCCATATCGCGAAACACGGGTCCATAACTTTTTATCCGGTCAACCATGGGGAACAGGATGGTCAGGCCGCTAATATAAAACAAGGCCGTGGCGGCCAACAACCGGTGGAAGAAAGGCGGAACGCCAGACGACGGACGACGGAATATACCGAGCAAGAGGCAACACACTAACAACGTCAACCCCGCGATTCCCTGGTACCACCCCAACCCACCTGTCAGCAGGCGGGCCTGGGCCCCCAGCAGCGGTGCGCCAGTAAAAACCAGCAAACCGCCCAGCATGCACCCGACCCATAACCATAGCGTATCTTGAAGTTGCTTGGTCATCGGCGCATGTAATACCTGGGCGCCGATCATGGCAAAGGCCGGCAGCAAAACCGACAGGTAAATGTCGCGTTTGGTGGCGGTAATCGAAAGCACCAGCAGACCGCCCAGCGCCCAGGCGGCCAATACCCGATCCGCCGGCGTCATTTGGCGGCGGAGCAGCACCGCCAGCAGGTTCTTAATACCTACCAGCACAATCACCAGCCAGGGCAAAAGATAGACGGTAATTACCGGCAGGTAATACCAGGGAGGCTGCATATGGCCCAACTGGGTCGCGCCTCCGGAGAAACGACCAAAATGATTTGCCCAAAACCATTCGTTCCATAGGTCCGGCCCGCCGACCACGCGCAAGGCCAGCATCCAACTCAGCATCAGGGCCAGGCACAAAATTAAGGCCAAGCCGTGCAAACCGAGACTGCGCGGCCGGCGCATCCCGCGCCAGCCCACCTGCCGCCCCCAGGAAAATACCAGGCCCAGCCAGCCCAGCAGAATGATCAGCGGGCCAATGAATCCTTTTGAAAGAAACGCGCCGCCGGTAAAGACCGCCGCCCACGGGAGAAATCCAAGGCGCGATCCGATATAGGCCTCCGTAAAACACCATAATGCCGCCGTGACGAAAAACAAGAGTGCGTTATCCACCAGCATCCAATGCGTGACGTGAACAAATCCCGGCATGGTGGCCAGGAGCACCATGGCCAACACCCCCTGCTCGCGTCCCAGCAAGCGCCGGGCCAGCAACCAGGTCATGGCCAGGGCGCCCAGCCCCCACAGGGCGGATGTCAAACGCAAGGCCGGGGTCGCACCCAGTACGGGACCAAACAGACGCAGTGCGCCGGCGCCGACGATGTAATACAAGGGCGGCTTTTCGACAAAGGGCACACCCGCCAGATCAGGGATAATCAGATCGCCGGTGCGGCTCATGCTCAGCATGATCGCCGCCTCGCGCGGCTCATCCGGCGTCCACAGGTCGTGATCGGCAATCCCCACCAGCGATATCAACAGGCACAGGATGACGATCCAGAGCGGTATGGAAGTTGTGGTCGGTGTACAATTCTCGTTCATGCCCATCCTTTTGAACTACTGTAGTCTAAGGCCTTTTCCTTTCACAAGCAAAAAGGCGCGGATTGTGTGAAAAAAGGCGTTGACATGCTAAATGGTGGGGGCATCATACAATCCCGTTAGCCTACTGCGCCGAAGCGGCTAAGAAGGCCAAGATTCAGGAGAGAGCGAACCCGAACCCATGAAGGTGATCTCACTAAACGGAACCTGGCAGCTTGCCTACGGTCTTCAGCGTCCCGGCGGACCGCAGACACCGGCCCAACTCGAAGGTGCCGACTGGTCCACAATCCCGGCTGTCGTACCCGGCAACGTCGAGCTCGACTTGATGCGCGCCGGGGTGCTGCCGGAGCTATCGTACGCGAACAATATCTACCTGCTGCGCAAGTATGAAGGCTATCAATGGTGGTATCGGCGGACCTTCGCGACGCCGCAGAGCGCTGACGGTGACCGAGTCGCGCTGGTTTTCGATGGCCTTGACTGCGTTGCGGGCGTGTTCGTGAACGGTCAACTCATCGGTGAACCGCGCAATATGCTGATTCCGCAACGCTTCGACGTGACCGACGCCCTGCGTACCGACGGCAAAGAGAATGAGTTTGTGGTGCGCATCGATTCGGCGGTACTCGCCGGCCGGGAGCATCAGCCCGCTCCGGTCGAAGGCGCGATCGGAATGAACTGGGAGTCGCTTTGGATCCGCAAAGCGCCGCATATGTACGGCTGGGACATCATGCCGCGCGTGGTCTCCGCCGGGCTATGGCGCGGCGTTAGACTGGAGCTTGTCCCGCCGACCCGCTGGGGCGATATTTATGTCGCCACCGCTTCGACCGACCGGGAGAAGGCAAGCGCCGCTGTGATTGTAGACAGCCACATTGTGACCGACTGCTTCGATATCGATGCCTGGCAAGTGCGCATATCGCTGAGCCTGGACGGACAGGCAGCGCACAACGCGACGCATGCCGTCATTGGGACGCACCTGCGGACGCGCTTCACGGTCGCCGATGCCAGGCTGTGGTGGCCGCGTGGCTACGGTGCGCAACCGCTTTATGACCTGAAGTTGGATCTGCTCGACGCCGACGGCAACGTCCTTGCGACGCACACCCAGCGCATTGGCCTGCGCACCATTAAGCTCCTGCGCACCGATATCACGACCCCGGAGAACCCGGGGCAGTTCGTCTTTGTCGTCAACGGCGAGAAGGTCTTCGCCAAGGGCACCAACTGGGTGCCGCTGGACGCGCTGCACAGCCGCGACCACGAGCACCTGGCGACGGCTTTCGACATGATCGTCGATCTGAATTGCAACATGATCCGCTGCTGGGGCGGCAACGTGTACGAGGATCACGATTTCTTCGACCTGTGCGATGCGCATGGCGTCATGGTCTGGCAGGACTTTGCCCTGGCCTGTGCGCTGTACCCGCAGACCGACGAGTTTGCCGATATGATCCGCCGGGAAGCTGAGGTGATCGTCCGCAAGCTGCGCCAACATCCAAGTCTCGCGCTCTGGGCGGGCAATAACGAAATCGATGTCTTCTATCACGGCGGGTGGCTTGCGTCAGCAGCCTCGGACCCCAACAAGGACCGCCTCAGCCGCCAGGTTTTGCCCGATGTCATGCGCCAGCTTGACCCTTTCCGCGATTACCTGCCGAGTTCACCATATGTCAGCCCGGCGGCCTACGCGACCGGCAACCCGTATGCGGTCATGCCGGAGGACCATCTGTGGGGACCGCGCGACGACTTTAAGGGCGCCTATTACACCAAATCGCATTGTCATTTTGTCAGCGAGATCGGCTATCATGGCTGTCCCAACCGTGAGAGCCTCGAAAAAATGATGGCGCCGGAGGCCCTCTGGCCGTGGCAGGATAACGAGCAGTGGCTGACGCACGCCGTCCGCCCGCACCGTAACATGACCAACTACAACGCCCGCATCGCACTGATGGCGAAGCAGGCGGCGGTACTCTTCAAGCAGGCGCCGGAGAACCTCGACGACTTCATCCTCGCCTCGCAGATCAGCCAGGCCGAGGCCAAGAAATTCTTCATCGAGCGCTTTCGATCCGGCAAGTGGCAGCGCACCGGCATCCTGTGGTGGAACCTGCGCGATGGTTGGCCGGAGATTTCAGACGCGATTGTGGACTACTATGGCGGCAAAAAACTCGCCTACGACTATATCAAGCAGGTGCAGGCGGATGTTTGTGCGATGTGCGGCGAGGCCGAGGAGGGCATGCACCCGCTGGTCATCGTCAACGATACACTTTGCGAGGCCAGCGGGCACCTGACGGTGCGTGATGCCGACAGCGGGCAGGTGTTGTTCGGCACGGAATACCGAATCGAGGCCAACGGACGGCTTACGGCCGGGAGTGTTCCCGCCGCCCCTAACGCGACGATGTGGTTGCTTGAGTGGACGGCAGACGGACGGAGCTTCCAAAGCCACTACCTTGCCGGCCCACGACCATTTATGCTGGAAGACTACAAACGTTGGCTCGGGATCATGGGACTGAAAGGCCAGCCAAAGCACCGTTCTTAAACTGCTGACCGGCGTGGCCGCATAAGGAAGATTTCCCGTCTTACAGCCACTTCTTCAACCAAGTCATGATTTCCTCACGCATGGCCGCCGTCTCAATATGTCCCACCTGATAGCGCGAGAGTTTCCAGGCGTCCGGTACACCCTGGGCAGTGTAGACGGTCTTGAGGGCCGCCTCGATACGGTCGAGGCCCTTGGGCGGGGTCAGCACATCGTAATCCCCGGACAGGGCCAGATGAGCTCGCGGGGCGATCAGGGCGTTGATCGCGGCCGTTGAAAAATGTTTTAGCAACGATGGCACGTAATAATAAACGCCGTGATAGTCGAGTCCGCGAACTTCCCGCAGAGCCTCGTAATCGGTCAGGCAACAGATGTCCACGCAGACCTTGACGCGCTCGTCCAAGGCCGCCACCCACCAGGCCATGGTACTGCCCATCGAGATACCCAGCGTCCCAATGCGCTGCATGGCGACATCGGGGCGGGTGGCCAGATAATCGATGGCCTTGATGCTGTCGTAGACCATCATGCCCCACATCACCTGCCCATGCCACAGCATATCCTTGAAGATTTCGCTTTCCTTCATGACGTGCCGCTCGCCGAACGCCCAGTGGTCAATGCACAGCGCCGCATAGCCCTGGCCGGTCAGGGCCTCGGCAAAGGGCTTGTTGGGCAGATAGCTGTGCGAGCGCAGAAGCTCGAGCTTGCCCTGTTCGTACATGCCGCCATGCGAGTGGTTGAAAAGGATCGTCGGGAAGGGGCCTGCGCCCTTGACGGGCTTAACGAAATACGCCGGAACCAACTCGATGCCATTAAGGTCCAGGACAAGCGTTTCCAGCATATACCCGTTGACTTCCTCGCGCTTAACCAGTTGCCCCGCAACTTGCCGGTCACGCGCGGGCAGGTCGCCCATCAGGCTGTAGAGGAGTTGCCGCTTTTCGGCATCGGTGGCGGGAACTGTTGACTTTATGACATGCTTCTTGATAGCGATTGCCTCCTTCAAGAATTATTCCCTGTTTATTAAAAACTACCATATCCGGCAAGGCTTGTCATGGGCGAAGAATTCGCCGCGCAAATAACTTGCGCCCGGAATGGATTTTAGTGTAAAAATGCATTCTTAGTTTCAAATGCAATTCAACGCTTGTTGTCATTATCATGAGCAATCTGCAAAAAAAACTGCTTAGCCTGTCCCTGCTGGTCATCGCCGGTGCATTCTTGATTGTTCTATTCTACCGCGGCTTTAACGACCCCGACGAGGGCCGCTATTCCGAAGTCCCCCGGGAAATGGTCGTCAGCGGCAACTGGCTGGAAATGCGCATGCTGGGTTACCACTATTATGAAAAACCACCGCTGACTTACTGGCTGGTTGCTCCCGCAATTCAATTGTTCGGCGCCAGGGACTGGGCCGTGCGCGTGCCGCTCCTGATAAACGGACTCATGTTGGCCGGCATTTTCTGGCTCCTGGCGCGTCGCAAATGGGAACGCACCACGGCCGATATCGCCACCCTGACGATGCTGTCCATGATTGGCTTCCTGGCCGGCACGGGATTGCTGTTAACCGACTCATTCCTGGTTATGTGGTTTGCCCTGACTTGTAGCGCGCTTTTCTTTGGCTGTCAGCCGGGCATATCTGCCGGAGCGCGTTTCCTGCTGTTCTCGGTCGCATCCATTGCCGCCGCCCTTGCGTTCCTGACCAAAGGCGCGGTCGCCATCGTTTTGCCACCCGCCATTATTTTTATCTGGCTCCTCTGGGAACGGCGCCCGGCGGCCCTGCGGACATGGTCCGTGCCCTGGGCCATTCTCTTGTGTGTCGGACTGCTGACCCCGGTCATGCTCCTGTTGGAAAAGCATAACCCGGGCTTTTTCCATTATTTCGTCATTGACGAGCATTTTTCACGTTTCACGGGCACGCGCGAGATCCAACTGCATCCGGAACCCTTCTGGTTTTTCTTCATGGTCATCCCCCTGTTGCTGTTACCCTGGACACTTTTTATTGTGCGCGCCGCATGGCGCTTGATCGCGAACCGGGGCTGGCGCACGGATAGCTTGTCCCGGTTCCTGCTGGTCTGGATCGTGGTCGTGATCGGGTTCTTCTCGGCCAGCACCGGCAAACTCATGTCCTACATCCTGCCGGCCATCCCGGCGCTTGGACTCCTGCTGGGCCGCTGGGGCCTGACCGACCGGGAGGATAATCGGCGCGATCGAATCCTGTGGAACATAGGCGCCGCCGGCTTGTTCATCGCGGCGTTGGCGATTTTGGTTGTGTGGTCGATCAGCTATTTTAAAATAATTCCGAAAGATATTTATCCGATCAGCGGCCGGAGCGTGGTGGCCTTGCTTCCGATCGCGGTCATGCTGATCGTGCTGAGCGCTACGCGCGGCTATCGCGCGTTTGCCGGCCTGCTGGGCTTGAATGCCGGGATCGTGCTGAGCGCGGCGTTGTTGCTGTCACCCCTTGCCGGTAAGGATTTCAACGTGCTTTTGCACATTAACTCATCCTACGTGTATAAACAATTAGCGGCGCAGCTCAAGCCGGAAGATCAGATCGTGGTGTTCTGGTCCTATCGGCCCGCCCTGCCTTTTTATACCCAGAAGATCTACGTTCCATTCCAGGACACGAACGAATTGCTTTACGGCATGCAGGCGGAACCGGAACGCGACTGGGCATTGAAGGATAAAGCCCAACTGGAAGTTTTCTTGCGGAAAGCGCCCGGCCGCGTCTTCGCGGTCATCGAGCCCCAGGACATGGAAAAGAAATTCAAGCCGTTAGGCCTATCCACGGCGCCCACCACCATCCCGTGCGACCCCGACACCATCATCCTGGAACTTTTGCCCGCCCAAGCGCCCATAATTCAAAGTGGGCGCAACAAGCGAAAAGAACGCCATGCGGATGCCCCATACGAATCCCGCTGAATTATCCCTACCCCTATCGCCCCGCCACAAAAAAATGAGTTTTCGCCATAGAGAAAGCGAGCAACGTTACGTTATCAGAAGGTGACAAAAATGAAGGAATCAGAAAATACAAAACAAAGCTTTTAGATATGCCCCAATGTATGTTCTGCTCGTAATGCTGGCGGCATACTCATCCGCAGGGGAGGCACGCAACGCCGTTGCGATCGCCACGGCGCTCGCAAAACCCGACAAGGTCGTCAAGGCAAGCTGGTTCGGCTATAAGGCCGCTGAGGCGACGGAGGCATTACAGGCCGCGATCAACTCCGGCGCAAAAAAGGTCGTCATCGATAATGCCGGCGAATGGATCGTCGAACCGATAATGCTGGCCAGCGACCAAGCGATCGAAATCGAGCAGGGCGTCGTCATCACCGCCAAGCGCGGAGCGTTCAAGGGCACAAGCGACAGCCTGTTCAATCTCATCGGCATCAGCAATGTCGTAATCGACGGCAACGGCGCGCTCCTGCGCATGTGGAAAAGCGACTACTTCAGTCCTGAGTATAAGAAAGGCGAATGGCGCACGGGCATCACCATCGCAAGCGGTTCAAACATCACGGTGGACGGGATCACCATAAAGGACAGCGGCGGCGACGGCATCTATCTCGGCAACGCGGGCGGAGCACAGCCGTACTGCAAGGACATCGTCATCCGCAACGTCGTCTGCGACGGCAATGCGCGCCAGGGAATATCCGTCATCAGCGCGGAGAACCTGCTCATCGAAAACTGCACGCTTATCAACACGCTCGGCACGCCGCCGGAGGCGGGCATCGACTTCGAGCCGAACTTCCCCCATGAGCGCCTGGCGAACATCGTCGTGCGCAACTGCGTTGCGGAGAACAATAAAGGCGGCGGATACATCGTGTATTTCGACAATTTTAACGAAACAACGACAAATGTTTCGATAACGTATGATAACTGCAGCGCAAAGAACAACGCGTTCGGCGGCTTCATGTACAATTTTTGGCAAGGCTTCGAGGATTTTCCGGGGCGAACGAAAATACGCATGCTAAATTGCCGCGCTGAAGTACGCGGCTCGAACGAGACCTACAACACGGACGATTATGTGGCGGGCATCACGGCCGGCGTTCTGAAATTCAAGCAGCGGCAAAAGAGCGATATCATTTCACGGACGAAGCCGTTTTCCGGTGACGGTAAAACATACGTTCCCTTCAAGTCGTTAACCTCGCCGGTGAAAGCACCGCCAGCGAAAGCACCGACGCCGCAACTGCGCGAAAAATTACGCTGTCTCCTCTATGCGCGGCAGGGGGAAACGGCAACGTTCAACGTCACCTTCAACAAGATCGGCGAGGCGGATATGACGCTGGCGCTCGACATCACCTCGCCGTCGGGAAATAAAATAGCCGTCGAACCCGCGCCCCTCGGCCAGAAAAAAGAGTATCAATTTGCCGCAACGGAGACGGGCGTCTATACGATCACGGGGCTTGCCGGCCTGTGCACGGCACAGCTCTCCTCCCAAACGCATTGCCTGTCCATCGCGGTGGACACGCCGCTTAATATATTCACAAGCACGGTATCGCTGTATTTCCTGGTGCCCGCGGGGGTGAAGGATTTTTATGCAAAGGTATGGGGATCCGTCGGGGAAAAAGTGAATGCGGCCCTCATCGATCCGCAGGGCGCAATGGTGAATAAGCAGGACAACATCGCCGAATATGCGTTCAAACTCGCCGCCAGCAGGAAGAATGCATGGAAGGATGAGGTATGGGCGATCAAATTCGAGAAGCCGTCCGACGGATCCATCATCGAGGATTATTACTTGTCACTATATGGCGTTCCGCCGGTGGTGGCAGCGTCGAAAGCCGCGCTCCTTGTGCCGCAGCAATAGATGCGCGAAATGGCTATGGCGCAATCATGCCTTCAGCCAACCCAGCCCGTCGAACGCGCCAACGCGGCCAGGTCTATGTCGTCCCGCAGCACTTCGAACCCGCCGTCCGCGCGCGCTTTGAAAAAAACCGCATGCTCATAGACGATGAATCCATCGAGTTCGAGACGACGCGCATACGCCATCCGTTCGGCCAGCACCTCGCCAAGACTGCGCCCGGTCTCCTGAAATTCGTGCAGAAACGGGCAATCAAAGATGGGGATGCCGCGCTGGCGCGCCAGGACGGCGGCCTCGTAGAACAACTGGTGGTCCAGTCCGCTGCGGTGCGAGCCCCCGATCTCCTTGAAGGTCAGCGCCCCCACCCCGCACGACTCCACCCATCGGCGCCATTGCCAGTCAACGCCCATAAAGGGGTATCCGCGGGGACCATGATCCATGGGCCGGTCGATATGCACCTGCAGCGGCCGTCCATAAGCCCGGCAGCGCGCGGCGGCCTCGCGCACAAATTGCGTGTACTGGTCGCCCCGCAAACGGTGCAACTGCGCCGCGTCGAAGGGACCCTGCCGGGGATCGGAACCGAAAGCCGCCCGGTACGCTTCCGCCACCGGAGGATTGAAGCCGTAGGCCTCCCATTCAAACGAACGCGTGTGCATGGGCACCCGCAGATCCACGCCATCCACGCCCATGGCGAGGCAACGCTCGACCCATCGCAGCCATTCGGCGCGCGCCAGCGCGCATCCGGGCTCGGGCGTTCCGGTAGTGTAGGCGTTCTTCCCGACGGCAATGCCCGTGGCGCCGCGGACATGGTCCAACGCCTCATACCGGCGCAGGATGGAGCGCCCCGAGTAGATCCACGGCCCCTGGTGCGCGTCGTCGAACAAAAATCCACGGCCGCTGAAATCGCGGCCGGGCGGCGATTCCTCCGCTCCCGTAAAAAAACCATACGTGAACGGAATGCGCTCATCGCCAGGACCGAACAGCTCGACCAACGCGTAGAGCCGGTTCACGAATTCCCCATGATCGTCGCCACAGGGAACTTTCAAGGCATAGTACGGATGACGAAGCGTAAAACCGCAAAAGGTGATGGTGCGCCGCCGCGTGCGGGTACCCACCGGCACCACCAGGCCGTCGCGGATATCCAGATCCTGCACCTCCTCGACCTGCTCGCTCCGCTCCATCGGCCCCTGGTAGCGCCGGTAGCTGGTGTTGTCGTCGCTCACCCACAACTCCACGTCATCCGGGTGGACACGCGTCGGCTCGACGCCGCGATGCACACAGCGGATTTTGCATACGGGAGGCTGTTTCTCCGGGCGCGTGGACTCCGCATCCCGGCGCATCATCAGCAGTTCCGGATGATCCCGGAATATGCGCGCGGTCATCGTCAACCAGCCTCCGATGCGTTGACGCTTGCCGTATCCACCCTCCGCCACGCCCCGGCGCTCCTCCGTGTTGAGGTTAAGCCCCATCTCGAAGGGTTTGAACAGGGCATAAACCTCCAGGCCGTGGGCGTGGCACGCCCGGACTGCGGCGTCCAGCGGAACACCGACATGCTGGTAGGTCGTCTGGATGACATGCTGCGTCTTCGGGCCGACCGAACCATCGTCGTAGACGCCGCCGTCAGGCTCACCATCGTACATCCAGTACACACGCCGGAAGCCGATCCGCCTGAGATTTTCCCCGAAAGCATCGAAATGTGCGCGCGTCCAGGGCACGCCGGCGCCGATGTCATCGCCGAAATCCACGGCGATGGCCAGCGTGCGCTGACCGCGGGCGGATGGCACCGGAAACGATCGGGGCCGCTGCACCGGCACGGAGTCCAGGCGAATGCCTTGCAGGGTGGCGCCGCCAAGCACCGTGATGACGACTTCGTCCGGAAATCCCGGCCAGAACCCCCCGCCGTGCAGGTCCGGCTCCCCGTGCAGCAGTATCCGACCGTCGAGGCTCACCTCCGCCGACGGCTTCCTGTTGTCGGCGCGGAAGCGCACCGCCATCGGAAGTCCCGGGCGCAATGGCGGCATATCCCCGTAATCCACCAGGGCCTGCGCCTTGATCAGGGAGGCCGCATGTCCTCCGTGGCCGCCCAGCAGGATCATGTAATGGCCAACGCGGATTTCCAGGCCCGAGCGCGCGGTGGCGGGAGTCCAATCCAAGCGCAGCACCGCCCCGTCCAGAAGACCGGGGGAACACCGCGTGAGCTTTCCATCGCTTTCGATCGTGAACCGATCATCGGCCCGCACCCATGCGCCTTCCATCTGCCAGCGTTCCTGCAGGTGCGTCATGTTATGCGTCTAGCCCAGATTAATTCGCCCGTTTAATAAGCACGTAGCCGATGATTTCCGATGCCACAAACGGGATCCAGACGATCAGGTGCGGCTGGAATTCGGGATGATTTACCATGGCATCCGCAATGATGATGAAGAAATAAAAAATAAATACCAGCAGGAGCGACACCGCAATGCCGATGGAAGATTCCTTGCGGTGAATCTTCATGCCCAGTGCCGCGCCCAGCAGGACAAAGGCATAACACGAAAGCGACAATGCCAGGCGGGTGCTGGCCTCCACCATGAGCGACATCCGGTGCACGACGGCATCCTCCGCTTTGAGATTGGAGAGGAAATTACGCGCCAGAAATGCCGGATAGGCATCCTCCAACAGCATGCGATTGAGGCGCAGAAGAGCATCCCCGGTCGGCTTATGCTCCAACAGGGTGCGGGTGTTATTGTTCAGATTAACACCCTCGAAACGCTGGGCCGTATAAAGACACGGCCCGCCCATCAGCCGGTTCAAATCCGTGACCAACGTTGCCGGCAAACCCGCGCGGGTCGTCGGCGAGCCATCAAACTTATTAAGCCGGGCCATGGTACTATCCGACAGGTGGGCCTGGATAAAATCAGCCAACCGGTTCGGCGGATCGGCCAGCACCCGCGCCAGGCCGTTCAGGTCGGTAAAATCATCGGTAGTGAACAGCAGGGAACCGCGAATGGTCCTGAAAATTTCCAACATGGTCAAATCGGCCCGCTTTTTCCAGACGACGCCCCGATGCATCAGTTCCGCCACGTCGATGGGCACCGGATATTCATCGGCGCTCAGGCGCTTCGTGCGACTCAGATCGTTGGGAAACTGATCGTCGGCCTCGTCGATGCGCACCTGGAACAGGCGAATCATGATTTTGCCCGGATTCTCTTTGTCAGCCGCAATCGTGCCCGATTTGGCCCGCACCGTCCGTTTGACGCCGTTAGTGTTGAACTCATAGATGACGATGTCGGACACACGCTGGCCGTCCTTGCGAGCGATGTAAATCGTGTATCCCGGAAAATCACGAATGAACCGGCCCTCGTCGAGGAGCGACAACGGCGTTTCCACGCCCAGCTTGCCCAGCACCGTGCGGCGGGCATAGTGACTATCGGGCGCCAGATTGCAGTTGATATAAATGCAGACCAGGCTGAGCAGGGCGGCGATCAAGACCGGCGCTTGAACGACCTGCCAGAGGCTGATCCCGCAGGCCTTCATGGCGATAAGCTCGCGATCGCTGGCCATGCGGCTGAAGATCAAAAACGCCGCGGCCATCACGCTCATGGGAATGGCAAAAATCAGTGAAAAGGGAATCCCATAGGAAAACACCTGCAGGATCAGAAGCCCCGGCACCCCCCGCGAGAACAGGTCAATGACCTTGAAGATATTCCCCACCGCCATGACGAACAGGAATACCACCAGCGTAATTGCAAACGTCAGCAGGAACTGGCGGGTGATATAAGTCGTTAGGATGCGCATGGTGAAAGTCCAAATGCAGAATGCAGAATGCAGAATGCAGAATTAAAAATAAACAAGCCAACATTCTGGAATGGAGGAATGCCCTCCGCGGAAATGGATGGCGCCGTTATAGGGCAGGGTTCAGAATCAGCGCCACAGAAATCAGAGACAAGAACAGGCAACCGGTTCCTGCTGCCGGCTACATTCTGCATTCTGCATTCTGCATTCTGCATTCGCCTAATACCGGTAATGCTCTGTTTTGTACGGGCCTTGGCTTTTAAGGCCGAGATAGGTTGCCTGCTTGCGGGACAGCTTCTCCAACTGGACCCCCAACTTGCCCAAGTGCAAACGGGCGACTTTTTCATCCAGGATCTTGGGCAGGACGAATACGCCGATGGGGTATTGTTCCGGATGGGTAAAGAGTTCGATCTGGGCCAGCACCTGGTTGGTAAAACTGTTCGACATCACGAAACTGGGATGCCCCGTGGCACAGCCAAGGTTGACCAGTCGCCCCTCCGCCAGCAAAACGATGCTCCGGCCACTCGGGAAAGTGACTTTGTCCACTTGCGGCTTGATGTTTGTCCAAGTGTAGCGCTTGATTTTTTCGACTTCGATTTCCGAATCGAAATGGCCAATATTGCAGACTACGGCCATGTGCTTCATCCGGCGCATGTGGCGCTCGGTAATAACGGCGCAACAGCCGGTGGCCGTGATAAACAGATCGGCGCTGGCGCAAGCCTGGTCCATGGTCACGACTTCATAGCCTTCCATGGCCGCCTGCAGGGCGCAAATGGGATCGATCTCGGTCACCATCACGCGCGCTCCCTGGCCGCGCAGGGATTGGCAACAGCCCTTGCCGACGTCGCCATATCCGGCCACCACGGCCACTTTGCCGGCCAGCATGACGTCCGTGGCCCGCATGATCCCATCCACGAGCGAATGGCGACAGCCATAGAGATTATCGAACTTGGATTTCGTGACCGAATCGTTGACGTTAAACGCGGGAAACAGCAAGCGCTTTTTTTCCATCATCTGGTACAGCCGATGAACGCCCGTGGTGGTTTCCTCGGAAACGCCCACGATGGACGGCACGATCCGGTGAAACCGTTTAGGATCACGCCGCCGGGATTTTTTTAACTGCTCCAGCAGGGCACGTTCGTCGGGACTTCCGGGTTTGGCATCCAGAATCTTCGGGTTCCCTTCAGCCTGGTGGCCAAGATGCACAAAGAGCGTGGCGTCGCCGCCATCATCCAGGATGGTAGTAGGTCCCTGGCCGCGACCCCAGTCCAGGGATTGGTCCAGGTATTCCCAATATTCCGACAGGGATTCGCCTTTATAGGCGAACACCGGCGTACCGCGCGCGGCAACGGCAGCGGCCGCATGGTCCTGGGTCGAAAAGATATTGCAACTCGACCAGCGGACCCGGGCGCCCAAAGCCTGCAGCGTCTCGATCAGCACGGCCGTCTGGATGGTCATATGCAATGAACCGGTAATCCGCGCGCCCCGCAACGGACGCTGGCGGCCATATTCCCGGCGCAGGGCCATCAGGCCCGGCATTTCCACCTCGGCATAGTCAATTTCCTTGCGGCCCCAATCGGCCAGCTTCATATCGGCCACGCTGAATTGCTTCGTTCGTTTGGTCATGGAATCACTTTCTTGATTAGTAACTACTCACCACTGATTACACGGATGGCACGGATAACAGATGGTCATACAGTCCGAGCATTATCAGTGTAATCCGTGATATCCGTGGTAAAATGTCTTAGGATTTAAAGGGCTTTGCGAAGCGCTGCGATCTTATCGGTCTTTTCCCACGTAAACGCATTAAGATCCTTCGTGCGCCCGAAGTGTCCATAGGCGCAGGTGGCGCGATAAATCGGCCGCAACAGGTTCAAGTGCGCGATGATCTGGGCCGGCTTGAGTCCAAAAACATGGGTTACGGCCTTCTCGATTTTTTCATCGGCAATGAGACCCGTTCCAAAAGTATGGACCAGCACTGAGACCGGTTCCGCGAACCCAATGGCATAGGCAAGCTGGACTTCGCACCGGCGGGCCAGCTTGGCCGCCACGATATTTTTAGCGATGTAACGCGCCATGTAGGCGGCGCTACGGTCCACCTTGGACGGATCCTTGCCGGAGAAGGCCCCGCCGCCGTGCCGCCCCATGCCGCCGTAGGTATCGGCAATGATCTTGCGACCGGTTAACCCCGTGTCTCCCTGCGGACCGCCGACGACAAAACGGCCGGTCGGATTGATCAAATAGCGGGTTTTCGCATTCAAATACTTTGCCGGGATTACCTTGCGAATGATTTCATCGATAATGGCCTTGCGCAATTTGCCGTAAGCCACATCCGGCGTATGCTGGGAGGAGATGACCACCGTGTCCACGCGCACCGGTTTATCATCCTCATAGATCACCGTGACCTGGGACTTGCCGTCCGGTCGCAGAAAGGGGAGTTTTCCGCTGCGCCGCGCGGCCGCCAGCTCGCGCGTCAGGCGGTGGGCGAACATGATTGGCATAGGCATAAGTTCCGGCGTTTCATCGCAGGCATACCCGAACATCATGCCCTGATCGCCGGCGCCCTGCTCCTTGAACAGCCCCTGCCCCGCAGTCACACCCTGGGAGATGTCCGGCGACTGCCGGTCCAACGCCACCAGTACGGCGCAGGAATTGGCGTCGAACCCCATGGCGGCATCCACGTACCCGATTTCCCGGATCGTGTCCCGCACCACATCGGCATAATTGATGGACGCCTTGCTGGTAATTTGACCGGCGATGATCGCCATGCCCGTGGCAACCAGGGTTTCGCACGCAACGCGGGCATGCTTGTCCTGTGCCAGGTTGGCGTCCAGGACGGCATCCGAAATCGCGTCGGCGATCTTGTCCGGATGTCCTTCCGTCACCGATTCCGAAGTGAACATGTGTCTTCTGGTAGCCATCATATAATTTCCTTTGTAAAAAATACACTCTCACCGGATCATGGTTTTCACGAAAACAGGTGGCATTATGCCGGAATCATTCCATCAGTTCAAGAATTTCCGGAGCAATTTTTTTGGTCAATTCCCGGAACATGTCATGCACATCCACGGATGATTGCAAAGTCAACGCCAGTTCGGCAATTTCGCGGGCTTCCGACAGACTGACCCGGCGGATGGCGTCCTTGACCATGGGAAGCGCGGAGCAACTGACGCTCAACTCGTCAACGCCCAACCCCAGCAAGAGCGGCGTCATCAGCGGGTCGCTGGCCATGCCGCCGCAGATGCCGGTCCAGACGCCGTGGCGATGACCGATATCAATGGTGTTCTTAATCAGCCGCAGGATGGCCAGATGGGTGGGCTCGTAGAGATAGGCCACCCGTTCGTTGCCGCGGTCAATGGCCAGCGTGTATTGGATGAGGTCGTTGGTGCCGAGACTGAAAAAACTGACGTAGGGCGCCAGCATATCGACCACGAGCGCGGCCGCGGGCACTTCAATCATGGCGCCAACCTCGACATGCGGATTAAACGGATGACCTTTTTGCAACAGTTCCTTTTTGGCCTGGTCCAGGATCACGTTGGCGCGGACAATTTCATCGAGGTTGCTGATCATGGGATACATGATGCTGACATTACCCACAATACTGGCGCGCAGGATGGCGCGTAGTTGCGTTCGAAATAGGTCCGGCTGGGCCAGGCAGAAGCGGATTGCCCGCCAGCCCATGAACGGATTAGACTCCTGCCAGTTCACGTCCAGATTGGAAAGGAACTTGTCGCCGCCGAGATCCAGCGTGCGAATAATGACCGGCGCGGGCGCCAGGCGCTGGGCCACGGTCCGGTAAGCATCGTATTGCTCCTCTTCCGTGGGCAGATCCTTGCTCGACATGTAAAAATACTCCGTCCGGAACAGGCCGACGCCTTCGGCACCGCCGGCCAGCACCGCGTCCACGTCCTTCGGCAATTCGATATTGGCAGAAAGCGTGATCCGGTATCCATCCACCGTTTCCGCCGGCAAATCCTTGAGCCGTCCGAGCTCGATCTCAATGCCGCGCTTGGACTCCGCCTGGCGCAAGGCCTGCGTACGGCGTTCCAGTGTGGGGCGCAGGACCACCAGGCCCTTGCCGCCATCCACGAGCAACTCGTCGCCGGTGTGCACTTCCTGGCTGATATTATGCAGACCGACCACCGCCGGGATGCCCAGCTTGGCGGCAACGATGGCGGTATGAGCCGTCGGACTGCCCAGGTCCAGCACGATACCCCCCACCCGATCCTTATTGATAGACACCGTTTCCGAAGGCGACAGATCGTTGGCCACGACAATCGTGCCCGGCTCGGTAATGTCCGCCAGGGTCACCTGTTTGCCGGCCAAATTGTGCAAAATGCGGCGGGCAACGTCCTGCACATCGTTGGCCCGTTCGCGCAAGTATTCATCCTTGACCCGGGAAAGCGACTGCATAAAGCCCTGGGCCACATCCCGGAGCACAACCTCCACATTTTTACGGCGCCCCTCGATCCCCGTAAACACATTCTTAATGAAGGGACCATCGTCCAGGAACAGCAGGTGGGCATCGAATATGCCGGCCACGTCGGGATCGCAATCCTTCTGGATTGCACGAATCTGTTGGCGGGTCGCGATGAGGGCGGCTTCATAACGCGCGATCTCGCGGGGCACATCCGCGCGTGAAATATCCCGCTCAATGACATGATCATCCGGCGGCGTCCGCAGGAACGCGCGACCTATGGCGATGCCCGCCGACACGCCAATGCCGCGAAAAACCAGTTCGCCGGTGGAAATTGTGTCTGGGGGAACGGCATCCATGGCAATCGGTACTCCTACTCCTCGTAAAACTTGTTATCGAACAGTCGCTCGATTTCATCAAGGGCCTGTTCAGCGTCCACACCCTCGGCCATGATCCTGATTTTCGCACCGCAACTGGCTTCCATGGTCATTAACCCCATTATGCTTTTCCCGGACACCCGTACCGCCCCCTTTTCCAGAGTAACATCCGCCTGGAATTTGGAGGCCGTTTTGACCAACATGGCCGCCGGTCGGGCGTGGATGCCATATCGGTTCTGGATCACATATTCCCGTACAATTTTCAAATTATTCTCACCGGCAGAATGACTCATGGTAAGCGGTTCCTTTTCGTCATGATCGCCATTAACTTTTCGTCCAGTTCCTTGGCCGCGTCATGACCCAAACGCTTTAATTTTTCATTCATACTGGCCACCTCAATGATATGGGCCAATTCCCGCCCCGGCGCCACTGGAATCGTGACATGCGGGATATTCACGCCCAGCACGTTGCGGCGCTCCGGCACCATGCCCAACCCCTGGTCCTCCAGTTTGTTCACCTTGCGCAGGGTTACGATAAGATCCAGGCTTTTTTCCTCGCGCACCGAAGCCACCCCAAACAGACTGGGCACGTGAATGATACCCAGCCCGCGAAGTTCCATGTGGTAGCGCGTCACCGGCGACGAGCCACCGACAATCGTCCGGTCGTCATGCCGCCGCAGGATGGTAAAATCATCGGCCACGAGACTGTAGCCCCGGACAATGAGGGCCAGGGCCGACTCGCTTTTGCCAATGCCCGGACGTCCCTCAATCAACACGCCGATGCCCATAATGTCCACCATGGTGCCATGGACGGTGAGCGTCGGGGAAAACAGGTTCTCCATAATGACCGTGGCCGTGTTGATAAAAGCGCCCGTGATCATCGGCGTGCGGAACACCGGCACACGGAAAATTCGGGAGATTTCCACGATTTCCGCGCAGGGTTTCCGATTACGGCTTATCACCAGGCAGGGGATATGATGATTAAAAAGGCCGCGCAGGGCGGCGTAACGGCGCGGGCGCGACAATGAAGCAAGGTAATCATGCTCGGCCATGCCGATCACCTGGACCCGGCGGTGCGCAAAATGCCGGAAAAAACCGGCCAGCGCCAAGCCCGGCCGGTGAATGGCCGGCTCATGGATAATCCGCGCCAAACCCCGGCTACCGTCAATCATTTCCAGCGATGTTTTATCGCTAACGGCCTTGAAAAAATCTTTTACGCTAATGGCCATAGGTTTGCTTTCCATTGCTTTGGGTTAAACCTGATGGTTCAGTTCCTGCTCAAAATCCGCGAGTTTGGTGCGATGCTTGACGCTCTTATGGTCCACCACTTTGTCCCGCGAGCGCCGCAACTGACGATCCACCTTGTCCGCCACTTTATCCACCGATGCATACATATCGTCCGATTCTTCCTTGGCCTCAATGCGCAAATGATGTTTGCCCTGCACAACGACCTCGATAATATGCCTGAATTTCTGAGTATCCATGATCACGTGGGCATATTCCACATCCGGATAGGCATCCAGCACGGCCGCTAACTTGGCATGCACATGGGCTTTCTGGGTGTCCGAAATATCCGCGTGGCGGCTGGTAATGTTAATCGTCATGACGCATGATCTCCCTTGGGTTTGGTGTGCTTGAATAATACAATTTTTAAGGCTTTCGGCAACTTTGCCGTTCTATCGAACGGCATCTACACCGTATGCTGGTGTAGTGGCGGTTCGGTAGAACCGCTATGAACTTCTATGCATTAAATTAGCACAAATGTTTCACTCGTTACATACTGAACCGGGATCCCAGATACAGCT
Source organism: Kiritimatiellota bacterium (assembly GCA_026398415.1). Classification (GTDB taxonomy): domain Bacteria; phylum Verrucomicrobiota; class Kiritimatiellia; order JAAZAB01; family JAAZAB01; genus VSJD01. Next base: position 153,091 of record JAPLSY010000080.1, read on the forward strand.
CCCGGCTTAACGGATCCTCAATGAGGAACTGGCTGGTTCCCTCGCGGAGCACCTTGCCGTCGCAAATCAGATAGGCGCGATCTACAATGGTCAGGGTTTCCCGCACATTGTGGTCCGTTATCAAAATCCCCAGGCCGCGCTTTTTTAAGTCACGGATGATTTCCTGCACGTCATACACCGCCAGCGGGTCCACGCCGCTGAACGGCTCGTCCAGCAGGATGGCCGAGGGATTCGTTACCAGGGCCCGCGTGATCTCCAGGCGCCGCCGTTCACCGCCGCTGAGCGTATAGGCCATCTGCTTGGCCAGGCGCTTGATGTCAAGCTGTTCCAACAAGTTGTCCATCCGCTCGCGGCGCTCGTCCGCCGAAAGCGGCAACATTTCCAGGATCGCCATTACGTTTTCCTCCACGGTCAGTTTGCGAAAAATGGACGGCTCCTGGGAAAGATAACCCAACCCGCGCCGCGCGCGCCGATGCATCGGCAGATGCGTCACGTCATGCCGATCGAATACCACCTGCCCCCCATTCGGCGCAATGAGTCCCACAATCATGTAAAAAGTGGTGGTTTTGCCGGCACCATTGGGTCCCAGCAGACCGACCACCTCGCCCCGCCCAACCTGGATACTGACCCCATCCACGACATTCCGGCCATGGTAGGTTTTAACCAAATTATGCGTTGTAATCAAGGATTCCATGGTTCGGCCTTACTCTTTAAATGATCGGTTCATTTCCTGATCCGAGGCAATCACCAGCCGGGCATTCGGCTCACATAGAATCCGCTTGGAATTCCGCCACAGCGTCACCGTTTCCCCGGTCAACGTGTCCTTGTCCCGCTGAATGCGGGGATTGCCCATTAACTGCATCTTGCCCTCTTTTATGTCGTAGGTGGCTTTTTCACCGGTGGCCTTTAAATCGTTGCGAATAATCGTCACGCGGCCTTCGGCTTCGATCCGGTCCACCTTGTTATCTGCCGTAAAGAACACTTCCAGGCGATCGGACACGATTTTGATTTCACGATCCGTTACCACCACATTTTTTTCAAATACCACCGTGCGCTTCTGCTGATCGAAATCGAGTTGCGTCGAGGTGATCACCGTGCTGTTGGTATCCTCTACGGCCTTCGCCGGCCTGGCCGGTTCGCCTGCAACGCTAAGCGTAGCATTGCGGGCAGGCTCGACCGCGACCGCACTCCACGCCAGGCCAAGCATCGCCAGGACGACCATCCACCCCATGGTTACGGCGCCCCTTCCACGGCGGATTTCGCGCTCAGGTTCCGCAGAACCACCCGCGTGTTCGAAAAAATTTTCATGCGCCCATCTTGTGCATTCCACGCGAAGCCGCGGCCGGTCAGCTCGATTTCCTTGCGCTCTACGCAAACGTCAGACGAGGATACGGCCGACCGTTTCACACGATCGAACAGGCACTGCGGCGTGGATACCTGCATCATGACCTTGCCCTGTTCGTAAAACGTCATTTTCAAATTCTTGATTTGAATCAGCCCGCTGGATTGGATCTGCGCCTCGTCACCGGTAATCTCGAATTTTAACTGCCCCTTTTCATCGTAATCCGGATAGCGAAAACCTTTCAGCACCTGCCCAAACGCCGCAACCGCCAGCAAGAGAACCACCGCCATGCCGAACAGGTTCCGTTTGCGTCGCACATTCATACTGCACCAGAAAGAATTTGAACCATAGATGAACGCGGATCGACACGGATACTGGAGACCAATCCAAGACAAAAAATTATTTTCTTATCCGTGTTCATCCGTGTCCATCCGCGGTTGGTTTCATTTTTCTCTTACCAGCCGGTCAATCCGGCTGAGCAGACGCCATAATTTCTTAACCTGCGCCAACGGCAACTGGGTATCCTTGTCGGACAACGCCTCGGCCGGATTGAGATGCGTTTCGATAAAGATGGCGTCACAACCGGCCGCAACTGCGGCCCGCGCCAGGGTGGCCGCCAGCCGGGCATCCCCGCCGCTCCGGTCGCCCGCCCCACCCGGCAACTGCACGCTGTGGGTGGCGTCGAACACGACGGGGTAGCCGAATTCCCGCAGGAGCGGCAGACTGCGCATATCGGCAACGAGATTATTGTAGCCGAAGCTTACGCCCCGTTCCGTTACCACGATCTGGCGATTGCCCGTGCTTTCCAGCTTGGCCAGGATGTTGCGAACATCCCTCGGCGCCAGAAACTGCCCCTTCTTGATGTTGACCGGCTTGCCGCTGTGGCCGAGCGCCAGGATCAAATCGGTCTGCCGGCACAGGAAGGCCGGGCACTGCAGCATATCGGCCACGCGCCCCGCCAGCGGCACCTCGGTCTCGTGATGGACATCGGTCAATACCGGCAAGCCGTAGCGCTCCTTCACCTCTGCCAGAATGTCCAGGCCGCGCACCAGGCCCGGCCCGCGAAACGAGGTATGCGAGGAACGGTTGGCCTTGTCGAAGGAGGCTTTGAAGATCAAGGGGATGCGTTCGGCTTCCGCCAGACGCGCCAGCCGGCCGGCCAGCTCCAGGCACTGCTTGCGACTTTCAATGACACAAGGGCCTGCAATCAGCGCCAGGGGATGGTTGCCCCCGATGTTGACATTACCAACCTTGACGGTACGATGCGTCATTGCTTAGGCTAATCCCATATTGCGCAGTGCTTTTTCCACCATGGGCACATCGGCGGGTGTATCCACGCCAACGCCCAGATGCTGGGTTTGCTCGACCTTGATGCGCCCCCCCAGATACAATGCCCGCAACTGTTCCAGGCATTCCGCGCGCTCCAACAGACACGGCGGCTCGGCCACGATTCTTTTTAAAAAGGCGGCGCGATATAAATAAATACCGATATGCCGCCAATAGACGGTCCCCGCAGCGGCATGAAAATCGCGCTCCCGGATGTGGGGAATAAGCGCACGTGAAAAATAGAGCGCACGCCCTTCCGCATCCACCACGACTTTACAGATCGTGGCGCGTCCCGCCTCCTCGGCCGCCAATGGCGCGGCCGCCGTGGCCATATCCCATTCAGCAGCGCCCAGCATAACCGCAACCAGGCGGTCAATCAAGTCCGGATCGATGAGCGGCTCGTCACCCTGAATGTTGACAATCACGTCCGCCGGGGCGTGCTGCACCGCCTCGGCCACGCGGTCGGTGCCGGAGGGATGATCGCCGCGCGTCATGACGACCCGACCCCCGAAGGATTCCACGGCCTTGCGGATGCGGTCATCATCCGTCGCCACCACCAGGTCATCCAAACGACGGGCTTGCCGACAGCGTTCCACGACCCACTGGATCAAAGGCTTCCCACAGATCAGGGCCAGGCTCTTACCCGGAAACCGGGTGGATCCCCAGCGTGATGGAATGACACCCACGACACGCATGACCTGAAAACCTTTCAGTTTTACAACTATTCAGGCAGACCAGTCACCTGAATAGTTGTTTCGTTTTTCGAACGCTCCCAATGAAGCATAAGGATGCCCTCGGCACTTGTCGAGTGATATTTCAAAACCAAACACTATTGATCTTGTAACGGCAAAGCCATTGTTATACCGTTTTTTCGTTTTATCACGCGTCACGTAAAACACAGTTGGAGAAACAAGCCATGTTCATTGATATTCATTGCCATGTGTGTCGCAAATTGGGACCGCCACGGGGCACGCAACAGGCGTTTGCCACGCCGGACCAGTTATTGGCCATCTATGACCACCTCGGTGTCGAGCGCGGCATCATCTTGCCAACGGCCCAGATCGAATGCCATACCCAGTTCCAGTCCAACGAAGAAGCGCTGGAAATCTGCGAGCAGTACCCGGATCGGTTCACCCCTTTCTGCTACATTGATCCGCGGGCCATCAGCAACAGCGTGGATGCGCCCCTGGGTGACCTGATGCGGCATTACAAGGCCAAAGGCTGCCGGGGCATCGGGGAAATCTGCGCCAACCTGCCTTTCCTGCATCCGCTGATGCAAAACCTGTTCCACCATGCGGAGGCCACCGAACTGCCGCTGACTTTTCACATCGCCACGCGCTTCGACCACGATTACGGCATCTATGACGATCCGGGCCTGCCGCAATTGGAGATGTCCTTGCGGCAATTTCCGAAGTTGAAATTTCTCGGGCATTCCCAGCCGTTCTGGGCCGAGATGGCGCCTTTGGACACCGTGGCCAGCCGCTCCGGCTATCCCAAGACACCGGTCAAGGAAGAAGGCACCCTGCCCAAACTGATGCGCAAATACGGCAACCTGCACGGCGACCTATCCGCCGGCAGCGGCTGCAACGCCCTGACCCGCGACCCCGACTATGCCGCGCAGTTCCTGACGGAATTCCAGGATCGTTTGCTGTTCGGTATGGATATCTGCACGCCGCCGCCGGCCACGGCCCCCTACCCGTTGGTCGATTTCCTGCTCGACCTGCGCAAACGGAAAAAAATCAGCGAGGCCGTCTTCCAGAAAGTGGCCCGCGAAAACGCCGTCCGCCTGCTGGGCCTGAACAAGTAAGCGGAGCGCGACTATTTCTTCAGCACCTTCTTGAATTCGCGGGTGAGCAGCGGGACGATTTTGAAGAGGTCGCCGACCAGGCCGTAAGTCGCCATCCGGAAGATGGGCGCATCGGGGTCCTTGTTGATGGCCACGATGATGTCGGAGGACGACATGCCGGCCAGGTGCTGAATTTGCCCGCTGATGCCGCAGGCAATATATATTTTGGGACAAACGGTCTTGCCGGTCTGGCCGACCTGGTGCGAATATGGAATCCAGCCTGCGTCCACGGCGGCGCGCGAAGACCCCACCCCGGCGCCCAGCACTTCGGCCAGCTCGCGGACGATCGCAAAATTCTCCGGCGCCTGCAGGCCGCGCCCGCCGGATACGATAATGTTGGCCTCCGCAATGTTGGTTGTAGTTTCCGTTTCCGGCACAAAGCGCACGCGCTGGGCACGGGATTTCAAGACGGCTGCGGCCACTTTTTCGATGAGTGTCTCGCCCTGGCGCTTGGCATCAACCACGGCCTCTTTCATGACCTTATGGCGCACGGTGGCCATCTGGGGCCGATGCCTGGGCGTGATAATAGTGGCCATGATGTTGCCGCCAAAGGCCGGACGGGTCTGCAACAGATTCTTCGTTTCCGGATCAATGGCCAGGCCGGTGCAGTCTGCCGTAAGCCCTGCCTTCACGGTCACGGCCACGCGGGATACCAGGCTGCGCCCAATCGTGGTGGCGCCACAGAGCATGATGGCCGGCTTGTGCCTCCGGACAAGATCGATAAGCACGGCGGCATAGGGCTCATCCTGAAAATAGGCCAATTCCGGCGCATCCACCAGATATACCCGGTCGGCCCCGCGCTGAATGAGCTCCGCCGTTCGATCCGTCATCTGGTGGCCCAGCAGGACAGCGCATAATTTCATGCCAAGTTGATCGGCCAGCTTGCGCCCTTCGCCCAGGAGTTCATAGGTAATGCTCTGAATATGACCGTCTTTTTGCTCGGCAAAAATCCAGACATCGCGGTAAGCACTCAGGTCCACAGCCACCGCCGCCGGCTTGCGCATCTCGATGGCCTTGAACTTGCAGACCTCGACACAAGCCCCGCAGAGCGTGCACTTGGCAAGCTCGATGACCGCCAGCTTGTCGGTAACCGTGATGGCGCCGAACGGACAGGCCTTGATGCAGAGACGGCAACCGACACACTTATCTTTGATAACCACAATAGGTTCGTTTTCCATTAATACTCCCAACGACTGTAATGTCCCTGATATTTCTCTACATTAATTCTGAATCTGTCATTCCCGCGACTTGTCCGCCATAGCTCCTTGGCGACGGCGGAAAGCGGGAATCCAGATTAGAAAAACTGGATTCAGGGTCAAGCCCGGAATGACAATTAAATGCAAATTCGTTTATAGAACACTACACCACATCACGAGGCCGCGGCAATCACGGCATCCTTCAGTTTTTCGACCACCTGCGGCACAATTTCCTCGGGCTCGCCCTTGAAAATCTGCCCGCCCTGCCGGGCCGGCGGCGTAAAGATTTTTACGACCTTGGTCGGCGATCCATCCAGGCCCATGCTCTTTTTTTCGCCCTGGAGATCGTCCGCTTTCCAATGTGTAATTTGCGCCTTCTTGGCGGCCAACTTGCCCTTGAGCGAGGGCAAACGCGGTTCGTTGATTTCCTTGACAACCGTCAGCACACAGGGCACCGGAGAACGGATCACTTCGGTACCCTCTTCCAAAAGCCGTTCGCCGATCACGTGCTCGGCGCTGATTTCCTCGATCTTGCGCACATAAGTGATTTGCGGCAGGTCCAGGTGGGCGGCAATACCGGGGCCCACTTGGGCGGTATCGCCGTCCGAGGCCTGTTTGCCGCACAGGATCACGCCATAATCGCCGATTTTTTTCAAGGCCAGGGCCAGCGTGTAGCTGGTGGCCCAGGTATCACTGCCGGCGAACGCCCGATCGGAAACCAGGATGCCGGCATCCACACCCATGGCAATGGCCTCGCGCAAGGCGTTTTCGGCCTGGGGCGGGCCCATGCTAATGGCCGTGACCTTGCCGCCCAGTTTGGCCTTAAGGCGCAGACTTTCCTCGATGGCGTACATATCGAAGGGATTGATGATCGAAACAACACCTTCCCGGATCAGCGTATTGGTCTTGGGGTCAATCTTGACGTCCGCCGTATCCGGCACCTGCTTGATACAAACAACGATATGCATAAAACCTCGCTTGTGAAAACAAACTGCTCTTCGTGAAATAGTGGCCGCGATTGTACCCGACGATCGTTTCAATGCAAGCACCTTTACCGACTTGGTGCTTATCCACCCATCTGTACAAGGTTGTGGCCGAGATTTACGCGAGAAGCGGGGCAAGCGTTGATTTTATCCAACGCGGATTCCGGGTTATCCGGGGACATGCGCATAGCGTCTATTAACGTTATTGGAAGCCGAACAATGTGCCTTTACTGAGATACTCGTAGGCGCCGATATCAACGGTTCTGCGGAAATTATCAATGCGCCGATTGCCGTAAACATCCAGCGCGTTTTCCATCCAGTCCCGATTTACCCCGGCATTAATGCAGGGCGAAGACGATTGCAAGCGGAAATCAGTGGTGGAAATTAACCGCGGATCGTTGGTGATGGTATTGACATCGGTGAGATTACCATAAGCATTATAAAATTTCGGCGAGGTGCAGCAGTTGCTAAATGTACTCACGGCGCCAACATTAGCACTCATGATCCAGTTCGAGTAAGTGTCTGCGCTGCTATTGCCCCATATTATGGTGTTTTCGACCTTTAAGGCAACATTAGTCCGGCCGATATAGAGTCCACCCCAACCTACACTTGCATAATTACTAACGACCGTGCAGTTTTGAATTGTCGTGCTATTATCATAAGCAGCGATGCCGCCTGCGTACCTCGCCATATTATTAGCAATCAAACAGTTTCTGATCAGGCTGCCACCAAATATACGAACGCCACCCCCTTCGTTCCATCCTGCTGTCTGATCACATGTGTTTCCCAGGATAAAGGAATTATGGCATTGTGCGCCATTAGCCAACAATATTCCGCCGGGGCATACTTGATAAGTAGCGAAATTGGATACAATCCAGCAATTGCTGACAATCGTTGACGCGGCGTAAATATGCATTCCAGCCGATGATATACTCGCAGAATTGCCGGAGATTGTGCAATTGGCAATCCGCCACGTTCCATTAAGATTTATCGTTCCACCGCCGCTCATTTTTGCCGAATTGCCGCTAATTGTGCAATTCCACACGCTCCCGCTGTTGCCAGCATTCGGCCCCATATATATTCCGCCCCCACCTAAAGAATTATAGGAAGCGACATTCGTGCTTAACGCATAGTTGTGCATGATAATGCAGTTTGTCACCATTCCATAATATATATAAATGGACCCGCCGTTGGCGGACAAGTTGGTCTCGGGTGAGGCCCACCCGTTGGTGAGCGTAAAGCCCGCTATAGTGGCCCAGTAATTGTTAAGCGTAAAATGCCGGTTGGTCGTGTTGGGATAGTTGCCGTCCAGGATCGTGGTGGTCGGGTCCAGGATTCCGCCCGGCCCCCAACTCCGCACCGTGATGGCGTAGCTGACGGTTATTTGATTCGCGAGCCAATAGGTGGCGTTATTGGTTACATAGACCGTGTCGTTATCGCGGGCGGCGGCAACGACTTCGATCAGGTTGGTGTGGGCCCATCCCCAATTGGTCCAGGGCGGGGTCGGCGACGGCTGCTGGCTCGATGTCACCACGTAATAATTCGTCGCCGATGCCCAGGGCACCGCCAGGGCCAGCGCCAGCCCCAGCCCGATCAATATCCGTTGCAAGTATTGAATTTTCATCTGGTACTTTCCGCCCGCCAATAATGCGCATAGCGTCTATTTCTTAATGGCCGATGAACAATGTGCCTGGACAGAGATACTCGTAGGCACCGATATCAACGGTTTTGCGGAACGTATCAATACGCCGATTGCCGTAATAATCCTGCGCACCCTCCATCCACTCCCGATTCACGCCGGCATTGATACAAGGCGAATCCGCTTGCAACCGGAAATCATTAGTTGCGGTATTCATAAACAGCGGATCGTTAGTGATGGTATTGACCACATCGCTGACATAAGAATTGACAACAATGTTCGGTGAGGTGCAGCAGTTGGTAAATGTATTCGTACCTATAGCTATGTAATAATTAGAGTAAGTTCCGCTTCCGCGATTGCCCCATATTATGGTATTTTCAATTGCCGGGGAACCACCGTTTTGAGAATAATCGAGTCCGCCTCCATTGCCAGTTGCAGCTACGTTACTGGCAATCGTACAGTTTTGAATTTTAAGACTCCAATCACCTTTGATTCCACCACCATTAATTGCCGCACGATTATGAACCACCAAGCAATTTCTGATCAAGGAATTGTTGCCGACCATACGCAAGGCACCCCCAAGACCTGCGCCGGGATAACCTTCCGCGGTATTGCCCATGAGCAAGGAATTATAACATGTCGAGCCGGCAGCCATACGTATTGCGCCGGCGCTGTATGACGCTAAATTGGATACAATCCAGCAATTGCTGATAATCGCCGTCCCACGGGAGTCGATACCCCCGCCCTCGGCGCCGTATCCCGTAGAATTGCCGGCGATTGTACAATTTGCAATCCACCAAGGCCCCCCTGAATTCGCGCTATAAATCCCTCCTCCGTTCCCTGTCTTGTTTGTAGTTGCTCCCAGCACGTTTGATGTCGTGTTGCAGTTAATTTTGCAATTCCACACGCCTCCACTGCCGGTTGTCATATACACGCCGCCGCCGCCGTTGGTATACGTAACATTGCTCACGATTATGCAGTTCGTCACCAGTCCATTCTGCAAATAGATTGACCCGCCGCTATTCTCGCACCCCTTTGTGAGCGTAAAGCCCGCCAGCGTGGCCCCAAAATTGTTAAGCGTAAAATGCCGGTTGGTCGCGGCGGGATATCTGCCGCTCAGGATCGTGTTAGTCGGGTCATAGATCCCACCCGGACCCCAACTCCGCACCGTCATGGCGTAGCTGACGGTTATTTGATTCGCGAGCCAATAGGTGACGTTGTTGGTCACATACACTACGTCGGTGTCGCGGGCGGCGGCAACGACTTCGCTTAGATTGGTGTGGGCCCAGCCCCAGTTGGTCCAAGGCGGGGTCGGTGACGGCTGCTGGCTCGACGCCACCACATAATAATTCGTCGCCGATGCCCAGGGCACTGCCAGGGCCAGCGCCAGCCCCAGCCCGATCAACATCCGTTGTAAGTATTGAGTTTTCGGCATGCGCCTCACTTTGTCACGTTCTGATCGCTTTGTTCTATGAACAATAACTCTCGTCTGGACGTAGCCCTCCGGCAGAAAATGGCCGATACAGGCAAACTGTTAACCGGCGCTATTTTACAGTCTTCTCAACATATTCCACGGAAAATTCGTCTGCCACCGAAATAGCGGCCGACTTATACCAAATTTGCAAGACCGCATCCAGTAGTTTCGTGCCGTTTCCCGCAGCCGGCATAGTTAGCTCCAGACGGTTGACGCCCTGCTTTACTGCCGAAGGATCAACCGCATACTCCAGCCATGCGCCCGCCGGCACACTGTCCGGAAGCGCTTGATCGTTGAGCTTTACCGTCAGGTCCTTTGCGCTCGCCACGTCATCCACCAACAACCGAGCTTGTACGCAGGGAGTCAGTTTCGACTGGTTGTTAACCGTAGCGGCCACAGAGATCTCAATGCTCGCCTTTCCGCCGGGAGTAATCGTCAGGGGCTTTTCGGGCAACGGCATCGGTCGATTCATCCATTGCATGCCGCCGGCCAGCCATCCGATCATTGAGGTAGCCATTGTTCCGGCCGGATACAGTTGATCCATATCCTGAAGTGTATCGCGGTCGCCGAGTTCGCGCCATAACCGGCTGCGGGGGTCGAAGTAGTTGAACATATAAATTCCATCGGCACCGGCCTGCCAGGCGTCCAAGGCCCGGCCGCGGTAGCATTCCGGCGACTTTCGCACCCGCTGCGATTGACCGTTCGTGAAACGCGGCTCGCTGAGCGAGGGATACACCGGCACACCATACTGATGCCCGAGCTGCACACTCGTTTCCCAAGGATTAAGCTGGAAGAAACAACTCACAGCCATCATATCGACCAGGTCTTCTTTCAACCAGCGGACCACGTCCAACCCCAGCGCCGATGCGAACCCGACCGAATCCGGCACCCGTATGGCGATCAACATCGGCCGACCGCGCTTGGCGGCCGTTTCGTCGGCCATCGCCCTCACGCGCCGCAACATATCGGTCATCAGGTCGCACTGTTGCTGGGTAACGGGCTTGCCCAACATTTGCGGTTTGAAATAGACCGGGCTGCGCATAAAGTCCAGTTCCAAACCATCCACGTCATAGCGTGTGGCCACGTCGCGAAGAATGCGGACAACTTTTTCACGCACTTCCGGCATCGCGTAGTTCAGCGCCGACCACCGATTACCACCGGCAACGAATTTCTCCTTGTACGTGCCCATCAAACAGTCCGGATGTTCGCGCTTCCATTGGCAGAGCACGCCCGGGTCGGAGGAGTCGTGCGTGTCGTTCATGCGCATTGACCAGAAGACCTCGATCTTGTGCTTGTGGCCGAAATCAACCATCGTGGCCAGCGTGTCGGGACCATGCCGGCCCAATTCCCAGCCCCAATCTTCCAGCCGGGTATTACCCTGCATGCGGGGTTTGATGATGAAAGGTTCCGTTTCCGAACTGTGGTGGTTGTACAGATTGAATACGCCCGTGCAGAAAAAGATTGCATCGACCTGCGAACCGACCAGCGGCGCGGTCCGCTTGCTAAGGAAGTTTTCCCGGGTGTGCGGCTCGCCGGCCGGGACGAAAGCGTCGTTGCCGTCGTTGTTAAAGATGATGCGGCGCGGTTTGTGGGCCATCTCCCGGCGCTCCGCCCGCAGCGTCACCAACGCCTTCTGCCTGGCGGGGGTCTCGTCGGAAGGTTCTATTTTCAGGCATCCGCTCATCAGCAGCGTCAGACAACCTAAAGCCCCCAGGCTGATCGTGCCTATCCTTCGCAATGCTTGTCGCTCAATTTTTCGGCCCGTTCCGCTTGCAACCGCACGATTCGGCGTGTCCATTTGCATTACGCTTACTCATCATCTGTTTGGTTGAAAATTTGCCGGGACAGACAAATCACCACGACGATAACGGCAGTTCCGTACCCCGGTAAGTTACATACTACTCCGCGATATTCTTCGCCTTTTCCTGCGCGGTAAGATAATTAACCGCAACGATAAAATCCTGCAGATCAACCGATTTGCCTTCGGTAGAATATTTTATATATTTTATGTATTCCCAGCACGCCTCGCCGGTCCCCGGACCCGTCGCCGAACCGAAAAGTAAACTGTTTTTCTTCCAATCAGAATCAAGAATCGCTTCAACGCCCTCCTTGCGGTTAGACGCGGCAGTCGTGAATTTTCCGGCCCCGTCAAGTTTCAGCGTCCCATCCACATACACCCGGATATCATTGCCCTTTAGAATGATCCGGTAGGTGTGCATGTCACTGGCGGTGTCCAGCGGGCAGGATAACTTCGCAAAATACAGCCCGATACGGTCTTTACTCAAAGTCAGGTATTCAACCGCAGCCGAGTTGTTAACCCGGATGCAGACGCCCAGGGGATCATTACTGTCCACCACCCGTACCCGCGCCTCCACCACCGTCAGCGCCTCCGGTGATATATTCCAGGGATACGCAAGGTTGGCCATATCCTCCGCACCGGTACCGCGGTCGGCAAGGAGCAGTTGGTTACCGGAATGGATCTGCTCGATGCCTTCG
>JAPLSY010000069.1 GCA_026398415.1 Kiritimatiellota bacterium
ACCATTTCGCACCTGCGTTTCGGGCCGACGCCCATCCAGAGCCCGTATCTCTGCACGCGGGCCGATTTCGTGGCCTGCCATAATTTTTCGTTCCTCGAAAAATACGACCTGCTCGCGGACGCCAAGGATGGCGCCGTGTTCCTGCTGAATAGTCCTTACAGCGCCGAGGAAGTCTGGGCCCACATGCCCGACGAGATCGAGCGCCAGATCATCAAGAAGAAAATCCGGTTTTACGTGATTGACGCCATCAAGCTGGCCAAGGAGCTCAAATTGGGCGCGCGCATCAACACGATTATGCAGACCTGCTTCTTCAGCATCTCCGGCGTTCTGCCCAGCGACAAGGCCATTGCCGCGCTCAAAAAGGCGATCGAAAAGAGCTATGGTCGCAAGGGCGCCGAGGTGGTGGCGATGAACTTCAAGGCCGTGGATTCCGCCGTGGCTGCCCTGCAGGAAGTCAAGGTTCCCGCGAGAGCGGCCGGCAAGATCAAGATGCCACCGGTGGTTTCGGCGGAAGCGCCCGAGTTTGTGCGCAACGTGACCGCTGCGATCATGAGCCAGAAGGGCAACACCCTCCCGGTCAGCGCCATGCCCGCCGACGGCACCTGGCCGACGGGTACGACCAAATTCGAGAAGCGCAACATTGCCACGGACATTCCGCAATGGGATACGGCGCTCTGCATTCAGTGCGGCCAATGTTCGCTGGTCTGTCCGCATGCCGCCATCCGCGTCAAGGTGTATGGGCCAGATCGCCTGGCCAAGGCGCCGGCCACGTTCAAGTCGGCGGAAGCCAAGGGCAAGGAATATGCCGGCATGAAATATACCGTCCAGGTCGCGCCGGAAGACTGTACCGGATGCGGCGTGTGTGTGCAGAATTGCCCCGGACGGGAACGGGACGCGGCCACGAAGCAGGAAACCGGCCGCCGCGCGATCAATATGGCGCCCCAGATGCCATTGCGTCAGCCGGAAGCGGAGAACTTCAAGTTCTTCATGGACATTCCGGACATGGATCCGAAGCTTTACAACCGTGCCACGGTCAAGGGGAGCCAATTCGTGCGCGCCATGTTCGAGTTCTCCGGCGCCTGCGCGGGTTGTGGCGAGACGCCCTATATCAAACTGCTCACCCAGCTCTTCGGCGATCGGGCGCTGATTGCCAACGCCACGGGGTGCTCGTCCATCTACGGCGGCAACCTGCCGACGACGCCTTACACGAAGCGCGAGGACGGGCGCGGGCCGGCCTGGTCCAACTCGCTGTTCGAGGACAACGCCGAATTCGGTTACGGCATGCGGCTGGGGGTGGATAAATTCCGCCAGATTGCCTTGGAATTGATGGATAAAGCGGGGAATTGCGCCGGCAGCGGCGACTTGAAGCCGCTCTTTGACGAACTGCGCAACGCCGACCAGTCCACACCTGCCGGCATTGAGGACCAGCGCGCGCGGGTGGCGAAGCTGAAAGGCATGCTGGCCAAATGCGCGGATGGTGAATGTGCCAAACAATTGCTTTCCGTGGCCGATTACCTGGTAAAGAAATCGGTCTGGATCCTTGGCGGCGACGGCTGGGCGTATGACATCGGCTACGGCGGGCTTGACCATGTGCTGGCTTGCGGCCGCAAGGTAAATGTTCTCGTGCTGGATACCGAAGTCTATTCCAATACCGGCGGCCAGGCCTCCAAGGCCACGCCGATGGGCGCGGTGGCCAAGTTTGCCATGGCGGGCAAGCCGCTGATGAAGAAGGACCTCGGCATGATCTGCATGACCTACGGCAATATCTACGTAGCGACCGTAGCGCTGGGCGCCAATCCGAACCAGACAGTGCGGGCCTTTGCCGAGGCTGATGCCTATGAGGGGCCCTCGATCATCATTGCCTATTCGCACTGTATCGCGCATGGCATCAACATGACCAACGGCCTGACGGCCCAGAAGGAAGCCGTGCAATCGGGGCGTTTCCCGCTCTATCGCTACAACCCCGAACTGACCAAGCAGGGTAAAAACCCCCTGACTTTGGATAGCAAAATGCCGGTTGAGAAATACAGCGAATCCGTGATGAAGGAAAACCGGTTCCGCGTGTTGAAGCAGAGTTATCCGGAGAACGCCAAGCGGCTGATGGAAATGGCCGACAAACTTGTGGCCGCCCGGGCGGATCTCTACCAGAAACTGGCCGGCCTGCCGCCCTGCACCGGGGAAATCCCGCCGACGGCAGCGCCGACAGCGCCGGTCGGGGCTTAATTTAATGCTTGGGAATTTTAAAGTTTATTCCCTCTCCCCAAGGAGAGGAAATAACAGTCGCCGCCCTTGGCGGCCTAATTTAACAAAAGACAGTTAGCAAAGCCTGCCTTTCCGTGTTTAATCCGCAGTAAAAAAATACTAATCAGGAGCACAAGTCCAATGAGCAAATCCGTGAAAGCATTTATGGACCAGGTCGTGGCGCGCAATCCCGGTGAACCGGAATTTCACCAGGCGGTGCGGGAAGTTGCCGAAAGCCTGATGCCGCTGGTGGAGAGCACACCGGCCTATGCCCATGAAAAAATCCTCGAGCGGCTGGTGGAGCCGGAGCGGATCATCATCTTCCGGGTGCCCTGGGTGGATGATCGCGGTGAAATTCAGGTCAACCGCGGTTTCCGGATCGAGATGAATTCGGCCCTGGGTCCCTACAAGGGCGGACTGCGGTTCCATGCCTCGGTGACGCTCAGTATCCTCAAATTTCTGGCGTTCGAGCAGTGTTTTAAGAATGCGCTGACCACGCTGCCCATGGGCGGAGGCAAGGGCGGGTCCGATTTCGATCCCAAGGGCAAGAGCGACATGGAAGTCATGCGGTTCTGCCAGGCGTTCATGAGCGAACTCTTCCGCCATATCGGTCCGGACACCGACGTGCCGGCCGGCGACATCGGGGTGGGGGGGCGCGAGATCGGCTACCTCTTTGGCCAGTATAAGAAGCTGCGCAACGAATTTACGGGTGTGCTTACCGGCAAGGGGGTCAGTTGGGGCGGCTCGCTGATGCGGCCGGAAGCCACGGGTTATGGCGCCGTATATTTTGCCCAGGATATGCTGGCGACGCGCAAACAAACCTTTGAGGGTAAAACGGCGGCGGTTTCCGGCTCGGGCAACGTGGCGCAGTACACGGTTGAAAAACTTATCCACCTGGGCGCCAAGGTGGTAACGCTCTCCGATTCCGCCGGCACGATTGTGGATGAGGCCGGGATTGGCGCGGAAAAGCTGGCCTGGGTGATGGAATTAAAAAATGCGCGCCGCGGCCGGATTCAGGAATATGCCTTAAAATTCCCGGGCGCCAAGTTTTTGCCCGATCAGCGGCCCTGGTCAGTAAAATGCGACTTGGCGTTTCCCTCCGCCACGCAGAACGAAATCACGGCGGCGGATGCCCGCATGCTGGTTAAAAACGGATGTATCTGCGTCTGCGAGGGCGCCAACATGCCGACCGAGCCCGAAGGGGTGGAAGTGTTTTTAAAGGCTAAAATCCTGTATGGTCCCGGCAAGGCGGCCAATGCCGGCGGTGTGGCCACCTCCGGATTGGAAATGTCGCAGAATGCCATGCACCTGAGCTGGCCCAAAGAGGAAGTGGACAAGCGCCTGTGTGAAATCATGCGTGCTATTCACGAGTCGTGCGTGCAATACGGGCGGGAAAATGATTTTGTCAACTACGTCAAAGGCGCCAACATCGCCGGCTTCCGCAAGATCGCCAACGCCATGCTCGCCCAGGG
>JAPLSY010000038.1 GCA_026398415.1 Kiritimatiellota bacterium
TACTGGACGATCTGGTGGTCAACGGCGGACTATACGCCCTACCGCAGCGCGGCGCCGCTCTATGTGGCGGGCGGGGTGCCGGTGGCGGCCGACTTTGACAATGACCACAAGGCGGATATGGCCATGGTGGCGCCCGACGGTTACTGGACGATCTGGTGGTCGACGGCGGACTATACGCCCTACCGCAGTGCGGCGCCGCTCTATGTGGCGGGCGGCGTGCCGGTAGCGGCCGACTTTGACAATGACCACAAGGCGGATATGGCCATGGTGGCGCCCGATGGCACTTGGACGATCTGGTGGTCGACGGCGGATTATGCGCCCTACAGCAGCGCGGTACCGCTCTATGTGGCGGGCGGCGTGCCGGTGGCCGGCGATTTCGATAAGGATGGCAAGGCGGATATGGCCATGGTGGCGCCCGACGGTTACTGGACGATCTGGTGGTCAACCGCGGATTATGCGCCCTTCAGCAGTGCAGCGCCGCTCTATGTGGCGGGCGGCGTACCGGTGGCCGGCGACTTCGATAAGGATGGCAAGGCGGATCCGACGGTGGTGGGTCCCGACGGCGTCTGGACGATCTTGTGGTCGAGCGCGGATTATACGCCCGTCCATACGATCCCGTTGATTCCATAACGATGCGTAGTCGATACGGAACGGGCGGCATATTTTCAGGCAGGCCAAAATAAATGCAGAAATATATGCACGGACTTCTGTGACCCCTTTCCGGAGGAGCAAGATGAAAATAACGGTAGTTCTGACCGGTTTACTGATGGCGTTGACGATCAGTGCGCAGGAATTTCAACGGGCGCCGGATAATCCCGCATTTCTTAAGTATCAGCAGGAGCGTATCCAGAAGGCGGCAACCGTGAAAACCGTTTCCGGGCATGGTCTTGGTTATGTTCCGTCACCGGTGGATTTTTCCTACCTTAAAGGCCGAACCCCGGTCCGGATTCGTGCGCTTAAGGCCTTGCCGTCATCCTACGACTTGCGGACGCAAGGGAAGTTGACGCCCATTAAAGATCAGGATCCCTATGGCACCTGCTGGGCTTTTGCCACTTATTCGTCGCTGGAATCCACCCTGATGCCGGCTGAAGAACGCTATTTTTCAGTCAACAATATGGCAAACAACCACGGTTTTGATTATGGGTATGACGATGGCGGCGATGCGGTGATGTCCACGGCCTATCTGACGCGCTGGTCGGGTCCTATTAACGAGGCAGATGATCCCTACGCCAATGGTCCGGGCCACAGTCCTGCCAACCTGACCGTGCAGAAACACGTGCAGGAAATTCTGTTTCTTCCCCTGAGAGCCTCTGCCCTGGACAACACCACCATCAAACAGGCGGTCGTGAACTATGGCGCCATGTATGTAAGCTTTTACATTGCCAATGCTTATTATGATTCCATCAATGCCTCCTATTATTATAGCGGCACGACAAATGCCAATCACGCCGTGGCGATTGTCGGCTGGGATGACAATTATCCTGCCGCAAACTTCAAACAAATCCCGCCCGGGAACGGTGCTTTCATTGTCCGGAACAGTTGGGGCCCAAATTGGGGCGATCAGGGCTATTTCTACTGTTCCTATTATGATTCGGTCATGGGCTATGACGAGAACGCAGCGTTTAACAACGCGGAAGCCGTCACCAGATACAGTTCGATTTATCAGTATGACCCGCTGGGCAGGGTGGGTGACACCGGCTGTGGTTCCACGAATGCCTGGGGCGCCAATATTTTTACGGCCACGAACAGCGACCCCTTGCGCGCGGTTGGATTTTACGCGACGGATATAGATGTTAATTATAATATTTATATTTATGGGAATGTTAAGGCCGGCAGTCCCACGAACGGAACCTTGTTGCTGTCGCAAACCGGAGGTTTCACATATTCCGGCTATCACACCGTTGCCTTGAGCGCACCAGTTGATGTGTCA
>JAPLSY010000067.1 GCA_026398415.1 Kiritimatiellota bacterium
AATCAATCTTTTTCTTTGCCTTCTGCTTTCCGAATTCTGCATTCTTCATTCTACATTCTTAATTTGTCTTCAGGCCCGCGGGTGGGCTTCGTTATAAACCTGCTTGAGCCGTTCCACGGTGACGTGGGTGTAAATCTGGGTCGTGGAAAGGCTGGCGTGACCGAGTAATTCCTGGACACTACGCAAATCGGCGCCGGCATCCAGCAGGTGCGTGGCGAACGAGTGCCGCAAGGCATGTGGCGACATATGGGGATCCAGGTTGGCCCTGATCAGATAACGTTTCATTAGTCGTTCGATCGAACGCGTGGTCAGTCGGCCGCCCGTATGGCCGACGAAAACGGGCGCGGTGCCGGTGCATTTGGATATCCCAATCAGCGTGGAACGCTTTTCCAGTGCGGTTTGCATGGCGCGCACGGCCGGTTTACCCAATAAGCACAGCCGCTCCTTCTTGCCTTTGCCCCGGACTTTAACCACGCTCGCGAGCATATCAATGTCGCTTTCATTCATGCCGGCCAGCTCGCTGACCCGCATACCAGTGCTGTAAAGGACTTCCAGGATCGCTGTGTCGCGACTGGCGGCATAGTCCAGCCACAGGTGCTTGGCAGCATCCGGCTCCTTAGCCAGCGCCCTGGTCGCCACGCCTGAGGCGTGCAAGCTCTGGCGCCGACGGAGGCTTGCCTGCCTATGGCATGGCGGGTAAACTTCCGCGGCCACTTGGCGCGGCGCCTCCAGCAGGCGGGTTACTTCCTGGAGCGTCAGCACCTTGGGCAGGGGTTTTCCGCGTTTGGGCGAAATGATGCCGGCAAACGGGTTTTGCGTAACGTGTTCTTCCCGGTTCAGGAACTTGAAGAACGACCGCAGGCTGGAGAGTTTCCGGTTGACCGTCGTGGCCACGGCCGCCTGTTTCTGGCAGTGCACGATGAACTTGCGGGCGGAAAATTTATCCACGTCCGGCGGTAACGCACGAAATGTCCGATACAAGGGTCATCCATGATAGTCTTTGCGCTCATATCCTGCTCCTGATAAGTCGAAATATTTCGGCAACGATCGTTCCGCCTTGGGTGCGGAGACCGAACACGTGATCTTGGCTCGGCGGCGGTGTTCTCGCCGGACGGCGCATACACGAGTATAGCGCCGCCGGCGACGCCTTGCCGTCGAGCCAATCTAACGCATTCTGTTCCGCAGAGCTTCGCGGACTCGCCCAGCCCAAGGCGCAACGCGGTCACATCCGCCAAAGGCGGATAAAGAACCAAGTTATTGTTTTGTCACCCGTTCAAGAAGTAGCGGATAAATGTTCAGCATAAAACGAATAAATTCAACAAAGTACAATCTATTATCTTCTGATCAGCGCCACGCGCCTTCCCGGCAACATGCGTACCACGCGTTTCATTTCGAGTCCCAGGATCAGCACGCTGAGGGCGGAGGCCGGCACACCCGTTGTCCGGGTCAGGGTATCCATATCCAGTTCCTCCTCGGCCAGGGCACGCACGATCTTTTCCTCGTCCGGGTTAAGCGGCGGAAGGTTCTCGGCGTCAGGCTTCGCTTGGATAAGAGCGTTTCGCCCCGGCAAGGCGCCGTGGCCCGCCGGCGGAATCAGGAATTCAAATTCCTCGAGGATATCGTCCACGCTCTCAACCAGGCGCGCGCCTTGTTTGAGCAACTGGTGACTGCCCTTGGAGGCGGGCGAGTCAATCCGGCCGGGAACGGCAAACACGCACCGGCCTTGATCAAGCGCCTGGCTGGCGGTAATGAGCGCGCCGCTGGTTGGCCCCGCTTCCACCACAAGGACGCCCAGGCAAAGGCCGCTGACGATGCGGTTGCGCATGGGGAACGTGGTTTTATCGGGTTGACGGCCCAGCGGAAATTCGCTCAGCACCGCGCCCTGGCGGGCAATGCCCAAGGCCAGTTCGGCGTTTTCCTCGGGATACAGGCAATCCAGTGCGCCGCCGAGCACGGCTAACGTCCGGCCGCCGCCTTGCAGGGCGCCGCGGTGCGCGGCGGTATCAATGCCGCGCGCCAGCCCGCTCACCACGACAAAGCCGGTCTTGGCCAGATGGAAGCCAAATTTTTCAGCCGTCTCGCGTCCGTACAGAGTGGTATGCCGGGATCCCACCACGGCGATGGCGCGTTTGTCGCCCGGCGCCAGCGTTCCCCAGACATAAAGCGCCAGCGGCGGATCATGAATCGTCAACAACGGCTTGGGATAGGTTGCGTCCGCCGGCGTGATGATTTCATATCCTTGCTTGCGGGCACGCGCCAATTCCTCATCCGGTCGGAGGCGTCCGCGCTGGCTCACGATCTTTTCGACCAGGGCCGGACCAATGCCTTCGGCCTTGAACAGGTCGTCCTTGCCGGCCTGGAAGATGGCTTGGGGCGAACCGAGCGCGGTTACCAGGGACCGGACGCTGACCGGTCCGATATCCTCCATCATATTGAGCGCAATATAGGCTGTGCGGGAATCCACAGGGCAGGCTTCCATTAC